>NZRP01000002.1 GCA_002693775.1 Crocinitomicaceae bacterium
CATCAGCTTGAATATTTAGATCAGCTGCAACTGAAGCAACCTCATTTGCATCAACATCAGCTTGAATATTTGCATCTGTTTCTGCACCAGCAATTGACTCTGATAAATCAGCAGCAGTATTTGCATCTATAGCGCTCATTAAAGCATTATCTGCAGCAGCACCATCAATAGATTCCTGCTCATCTGCAATAGCATTTGCATCTAAAGCTGCTTGCATTGTCAAATCAGCAAAATCAGAGTCAGCTTCGTTAGCGTCAACATCCGCCTGAATTAATGCATCCGCCATATCTCCAGCATCAGACTCGGCTTCGTCATTAGCTGTGTTTACGTCAATTGCATCTTGAAGAGCTATGTCAACCTGAGTTCCAGCTTCGCTTTCATCTTCATCAGCCTCAGCGTTGGCATCAATAGCTGCCTGTAAAGCAGCATCTGCTAAATCTCCTGCTACACTTTCATCTTCATCAGCTATTCCATTTGCGTCAATGAAAGCTTGAAGAGCAGCGTCTGCCTCAGCTCCAGAAATCGATTCTGCAACATCATCAGCTGTGTTAGCATCAATGGAAGCTTGAAGATCAACATCAGCTGCAGTTCCTGCTTCTGATTCAGCGATATCATTAGCTGTATTAGCATCGATTGCTCCCTGAAGTGCGTTGTCAGCTGTCGTTCCTGCTTCAGACTCAGCAATATCTGCAGCAGTGTTATCATCGATAGCCTCTTGAATCATAGCATCAACCGCGTCTGAATCAGCTTCGTTTATATCAATATCAGCTTGTATAGAATCAAGTATTGAAGAATCCAGTGGATGAGGTAGGTATGAAAGAATTTGAGTTGAAAGCATCACGTATTCCCCATCTCCATTGAAGTCGATATAAACTTCTAAAGTCTTAGATGTACCATCCCAAACAATATTGCTAAACTCCATCATCTCAAAGGGATCACCAGATCCTATTAATAGATTAACCATTCCATATCTATCTGTAATAACATTATGGTACTCAGAAAACTCTTGAACTCCTTCATTATTAAAGATGTAGAACCTCAAATCAATTACCTTATTAACTAATGGATTGTTTTCTGAATTAAAACCAGGTAATTCTTGAGCTTGAGGATCAAGAATAATTGCTTGATAGTTAATGCCAGCGGTTTGAGATAAAGCAACAGTTGCAGTTAAGCAAAGAATAGTAGTAGTAAGTAAATTTCTCATGATCACTTCGTAATTAGATTAACAACAACACCTAATGACAAAATAGCTGATGTCATTCTAACTCTTTCAATATCTGCAGTTCGATCAACAGGAATAGGATCGTTTATTCCGTACATAAACTGTGTATACATAGATGAACGATCACTAATTCCTAGACTAACCTTCCCCCCTACTAATCCACTTAAAAGAATTGATCCGAAATCTTCATGACCTTTTACATCATATACATTTGAGTTCAAAGTTTGGGATCCATTTACCATAATTCCAGTTGACACATGCCCCTTGACATAGAATTTTACATCTCCATCTAGCAATTCATCAACTTGCTTCTCTAGGCCAAAATTCAACTGAGCATAATTCAAAGAATAACTAGTATAGTTATTATAAGTTGTGTCAGACCCTATTGCGGAAAATCCTGCATAGCTCAACCCAGCGTATGCTGATAACCCATTCTGCTTCTGCAATTTATGGTTATATCCTATTGATATGGAATTGTTGCTCTCAGCATGAAAAGAACTATAAGCTACTCCATCTGAATTTAAAAATTCAAAATTTGTAGTGCTATTTGCAATCTCAGAGTAAATCTGCTGCGCCGATAAAGTTGAGCTTAGGAATAAAGCGAAGATGAAAAGTTTATAATTCTTCATTAGTGTGTTTTTAGAATTTTTTCAATGCGTTGCATGCCGTCGCATTCAACCTTGAAGAAGTAATATCCAGTTTTAAGTTGTATTGGTTCAAGTTTGATTCTGTTATTAGATGGTAATGATTCTGAATAAACAACTGTACCAGTTATGTCAAATGCAGTTATAATCACATTAGAACTAGGTATTTCATCTAACTCTAAATAGAGATTGTTTACAAATGGATTGGGAAAGAACGATGCCTTAAGTATCTGAGGAACATTTGGAGAAAGAATTTTAGAAAGTATAGAAGGCTGAATAAACCCCTGTAACACCTCAGCTTTAGATGTCAGAGCAACTCCGATGGGAGATGATTGACCAATTGATTGCTGAACAATAACGTTGTTTCCATCCAAAATCAATTCTGAAGTTGAGCCTGAAGAAGAAGTTGTAGACTTCAATAAATATTCAGACTTCTCAATCTGTGCAAAGCCTTGAATTGAGAAGATTAGCATGGTAATTATTGTAGCAAATCGCATGATAGTTTTGTTTGTGTATTATAAATATCCGAAAAAACATAACACCTCTGACAAATCGATTATCGCTTTTTTCCATACTTACCTCTTGGTTTCTTTTTACCACAGGACTGCTTGTTAGACCTTCGATTTTTAAAGCCCCCCCTGCGTTTAACGTTTGATGGGTCGTATTTAGGACCATCTCCAACCGTTTCAGGAAGGTCTAGCTTATCAACTGTTTTTTCAATTAATTTTTCTATCCTGCCAAACCGTTGCATATCGTCTGGAACGATAAGTGTAAAGGCCTCACCCTTCCTTGAAGCTCTTGCAGTTCTTCCAATTCTGTGAACGTAATCCTCTTCATTTGGAGGTACGTCATAGTTAATTACGATCTCAATACTGTCGATGTCGATACCTCGTGAAACAACGTCTGTGGCAACTAAGAGTGGAATTTTCTTCTGACGGAAACCTAGCATTACATCTTCTCTTTCCTCTTGTTTAAGGTCGGACGAAATCTTACCACATTTAAGGCCGGCTTTTCTTAGTGCACGAACAACTTGGTTTACCGTTTTCTTTCTCGAAGTAAATATGATTCCACTTTCAACATTCTTCTTTCTTAATATGTTGACTAGGACTTCATCTTTTTGGTGCTCGAAAACAACGTATGCACTTTGCTTTACGTTAGCTGCCGGTTTACTTAGCGCAAGTTGAACAGTAACTGGGTCGTTTAGTAGGTCATGAGCTAGGCGCCTCATCTTCTCAGGCATTGTAGCGCTAAAGAGCAGGGTCTGCCTGCCTTTTTTACAATGAGATGAAATACGCATGATATCCTGATGGAACCCCATGTCAAGCATTCTATCTGCCTCATCTAGGATCAGAAATTCTAATTCACTTAAATCTACATAGCCCAAATTTAAATGAGACAACATCCTTCCAGGAGTTACTATCACAATATCTGCACCTTGTTCAAGAGCTTTCTTCTCGCGTGAGAATTCCTTTCCAGTTCCACCACCATAAATAGCCAGACTAGAAACTCCAGTGTAATAACCAAAACCTTCCGTAGCCTGGTCTATCTGCATAGCCAGCTCTCTTGTTGGAACAACAACTAAAGCCTTGACCTTTCCGTTATCGGGTGTATCAAGTATTCTATCCATTGTGGGAAGTAGAAACGCAGCAGTTTTACCGGTTCCGGTTTGGGCTATGCCTAGTAAATCCTTCTTGGAAAGAATGTGTGGTATAGCTGCTGCTTGAATAGGTGTGGGAGTTTGAAACCCCATTGCCTCAAGACCATCTTCAAGGTCCGGATGCAACTCTAAATCAAAAAATGACGTTTGGGTTTCTAGTACTTCCTCTTTTTCCACGGCGTGAATATAACCTACCTTTAACTCGTGAGAACTTTTTATCTGATATTATTATTCATATTGATGTTCAGTTTTGAAGCATCAGCTACACACCTAATAGGTAGCGATATGTATTACACATATATGGGTAATGATAATTACCAGATAACGCTTAAGGTTTATAGGGAGTGTGGACCTGCAAACACACAGGGGACAGATTTTGACGATCAGATAGTTCTGGGAGTCTTTAATATGCAGAACAATTCTTTTATAGATGAGTATAATGTGTTTCTTAATAATAGCACTGTACAGAATGTTCCAGTTATTATGACTAACCCCTGTGGCACTCCACCGTCAGACTTGTGCGTTGAAGAAGCAACCTATACCATCACTTTGTCTCTTCCAGGAACATTTGGATATGCAATTGTTTGGCAGAGATGCTGCAGAAACCCGACAATTACAAACCTTCAAAATTTTGGTGGGGCTGATAATCCTGGCATGACATCAGCAGTAACTATTCCAGGAACAACAGATATAGGCAATGTATTCAACTCATCTCCTGTTTTCCAAGAGTTCCCTCCGGTTGCTCTTTGTGCAAACTTTGAGTTTTTCTTCGACCATGCAGCTAATGACCCTGATGGCGATGAGCTAGTTTATTCTTTCTGCGCTCCTTTTGATGGAGGTACAGCAAATGATCCTATGCCCAATCCGCCATCTAACCCACCTTATATACCTGTACCATATGAGACAGGCTACTCAGCAGGATATCCAATTGCTTCAGACCCTGCTTTCGAAATAGATCCTGTAACTGGGTTTATTACTGGTACTCCCACAATGCCAGGTCAGTATGCAATGGGTATTTGCGTTGAAGAATACAGGGATGGAGTTTACTTAGGGAGGACACTTAGAGACTTTCAGTTTAACGTTGTAATGTGCGATGCAAATATTGTTTCTGCGGTTACGCCTCAACAGCCTGAACAACTATGCATAGGGGAGACTCTTTCATTCGAAAACAACTCAGTAAATGCTGATGACTATTTATGGGACTTTGGCGTTGATGGAACTGATACTGATGTAAGCACTGATTACGAACCATCGTTCACATTTCCTGACACCGGCACATATATAGTTACTCTGATTGCAAATCCAACATGGCCATGCGCTGACACTTCTCAGCAAATATTTGACGTGTTCGAACCTCTTGACCCCATAATTGAAATTACAGACTTCGATTGTGTGAATGACAATGAGATCTTTGACTTTCAAGTAACTGGAAACATCAATAATGAGGCTGATTACTTTTGGGATTTCACTAATGCAACGCCTAACACAGGAAGCATTCAATCGCCTGGGAACATCAACTTTAACAATGCCGACAACTGGACGGTGAATCTAACCGTGAACAATCATGGATGTATTGCTGAAACTAGTTTTGATTACACTGCTCCAGAGGAACCTCTTGCTTCAATAGAAGACCAAACTGGGTTTTGCGAAGGCCTCACTTTCAACTTTGAAAACAATTCCGTTAACGCTGAGACATATTTATGGGACTTTGGAACTCCTTGGGGTGGAGATTCCTCTATGGAATTTGAGCCTGAATTCACATACGCAGACTCTGGTTCATACACTGTAACCCTTACAGCTTTTGCGCCTTTCACATGCCCAAACACTACAACAGCAACTGTTGATATTTACTACCTCCTTCAACCAGAATTTCCAGTACCAGATCCTGACTGCTTTTCTACTCATAGTTTTTCTATGACTGGAACAGCATCAATTGATGAGAGCACTGTTTATACGTGGGATTTTGGTGGAGCTACAGTCAGCGCAAATACGTTTGGACCAAATGTAACTAACCTGGTTTACGCTGAACCTGGTATTTATAACGTTACATTATACGCAGAGGTACCTGGACTTGATGGATGCTCTCAACAGTACACAGAGCAAGTTGAAGCTATAGAAGACCCTACAATCAACTTTACTGCTGGCCCTCTTGAAGGATGTCCTCCACATCAGGTTAGCTTTACAAATGCAAGCTCTACATCAACTACCACTACTTATTTATGGGACTTTGGCGATGGCACAACTTCCAACGCTGTTGACGCAGTACACCAATACCTTCAGTCAGGCGATTTTGACGTAAGTCTAGAAATGACAACTGGAGGCTTCTGCATTCAGGAGTTAAATATGTTACAAGAAGACCTTGTATCAACTTATCCTATTCCATTTGCAGCCTTCGATGTAGACCCTAACCAAGTTGACATTCTAACTCCTATTGTCAATGTAACCAACCTGGGTGATGACAATGTGGATTGTTATTATAACTTTGGTGATGGTGGATCTATGCAAGATTGTAACGGCACCTATATATACTCAAACGGAGGAATTTTCACAATAACCCAAACCGTTATTAACGAAGCCGGTTGCACTAACACAGCAATAGGTGATGTCAGCATAAGTGGCTCCGTATTTTACGCACCTAATTCTTTTACTCCCAATAATGATGGGATTAACGATGTCTGGCTTCCGATTTGCCTTGGAGTAGATGCATATAATCTGAGAATCTTTAATCGCTGGGGGGAGCTAATATGGGAAACAACTGATACTGAGACTCCTTGGTTAGGCCAAAAGAGTTCAAATGGAATTCACTTCTGCCCTGATGGCATGTACGTTTGGGAAGCTATATGGATCGACCAAGTAGGTTATCCGAAATCAAAAACAGGAAGTGTATTCTTATGCAGGTGATTTTTTTGATTAACTTAGACCATCTAAAAATAAAAAGTACAAGAAGATGTCAGATTACGGAAACGAGAACAGAGAGGAATTGTACTCAGTTCGTGTAAGAGCGGGTAAGCGCACTTATTTTTTCGATGTAAAAGAAACAAGAGGTAAAGATCTCTACATGACTATAACAGAGTCTAAGAGAAATTTCGATAATGATGGCAACGTCCACTATCAAAAGCACAAACTATTTCTATACCGTGAAGATTTCGAAAAGTTTGAGGACGGATTTATCGACGCTACAGATAAAATAAAAGAGCTTATGGCTTCTGGAAACTACAGAGACCCTATTGCTGAAAGAGCATCTGAAGAAGGTGATGATGATTCAGGCAAAGATGCTGGGGAGGAAGTAAGTGTTGACGCAAGCACCAACAACACTGACGAGTCAGAGGACGACGTAGATTTCGACGACCTATAAACCTCTATTTATCCACAGGATTCCAACTTCTTTATAGCTCATAGTCTTATTCTATAGGATCTTAGGTGTGTAAAACTTTGCGGATAAATCTGCATTCTCAATTCTATCTTAGCATAGGGTCTAACTATGTCTAATCAATTATAGAAAATGGGAAAAATTATAGCTATTGCTAACCAGAAAGGCGGTGTAGGTAAAACTACTACTGCAATAAACCTTAGCGCTTGTTTAGGAGTTCTTGAATACAAAACACTTCTTGTAGATTCTGACCCTCAGGCTAATGCTACAAGTGGTGTGGGAATTGACCCATACACAAGCGAAGTAGGCACATATGAGGTTTTAACCTCTCGTGCAGATATAAACTCTGCTATCATACCTACCACTTCACCCAACTTAGATATTCTTCCAGCAAACCTAGATTTAATAGGTGCTGAAATTGATCTTGTTGAAGCTGAACAAAGGGAGTTGAAATTACAAAAGGAATTAGCCTCAATAAAAGACCAATACGATTTCATTGTAATTGACTGCGCCCCATCCCTAGGCATAGTTACATTAAATGCATTAACTGCAGCAGATTCAGTAATGATCCCAGTACAATGTGAGTATTTTGCTCTTGAAGGCTTGGGCAAGCTTTTAAATACCGTGAAAATTGTACAGGGTGGACTAAACCCTAAACTTTGTATAGAAGGCATTCTTTTAACTATGTACGACACTAGACTGAGACTCGCTAACCAAGTTGTAGACGAGGTTAGGGTTCACTTCCAAGACCTTGTTTTAGACACTGTAATTCACAGAAATACTAGACTAGGCGAAGCGCCATCTCACGGCGAATCCATCATTACACATGACGCAACCTGCAAAGGGTCAGTTAACTACTTAAATCTAGCAAGAGAGGTATTGCAGAAGAATAAATTAACTCAACTTAGAGACGAAGAAAAATTCCTAACCGACCTACTAGGATAATAGATACATGTCTTACTCTAAAGGAAATCGAGGATTAGGAAAGGGGCTAACAGATATGCCTTCTTTTCAGAACCAATCTCATACAGGAGCTGGTATAAAAGACAACTCTCTATTCCGAAAAATTGCTGAGAAATCATCAGATCCTTCACTTGCTAATTCGCCTAAAATTGTAGCGCAAATGGCTGGAGATATTGCAATGATTCCTATTGGCCAAATTGAACCTAACAAGGATCAGCCTAGACAGCTTTTTTATGATGAAGACATAAAAAGTCTGGCCTTAAGCATAAAGGACTTAGGAATTATTCAACCAATCACTGTAAGGAAGCTTAGCGCTCTGAAATATCAAATTATTTCGGGTGAAAGAAGATTTAGAGCAAGTCAAATAGCTGGTTTAGAAATGCTCCCTGCCTATATAAGAGAGGCTGACGACCAGAGGCTATTAGAAATGGCTCTAGTGGAAAATGTTCAGCGAGAAGATCTGCATCCAATAGAAGTTGCCACTTCGTACAAAAGACTTAAAAATGAATGCAATTTAACTGATGAGGCAATAGGTAAAATTGTTGGTAAAAGTAGATCTTCTGTAACTAACCAACTGAGATACCTTGAGCTACCAGAGGAGATAAAGATTGCACTTGTACAAAAGAAATTAACTCAAGGTCACGCAAAGGCACTTCTTTCCCTGCACAAAAACTCTAAGCAACAACTTCTCTTATTCAATCTAATAAAAGATCAAGGTCTAAGTGTTAGGGCTGTAGAAGATCTTAGCAGAAAGGCGAAAAAGAAAAAACATGTAAAGAAGGCTGTCATTGCTCATAATGACGAGGAGATTAGAGCAATAGATTCTATTAACAACCGTTTTAATCAGCGAGTTAAATTAAAAAAAGAATCTACAACATCTGGGATTATTGAAATCAAGTATAAGAACGAGTCTGAGCTTGAAAAATTCCTATGGTTGCTTGAAAACAATGACTAAGCTAAACATATATTTGAAGCGTTTTGCTATTGCGATCTTAGTTGTAGCGCCAAGTTTTTTAATTGCTCAACACGAATCTTCTGAGCTTTCTAAGAGCCCAAAGAGAGTAAGAACAACAACTACTTGGGCAGCCTGCGTACCTGGATCTGGCCAAATAATAAATAATAAATACTGGAAAGCTCCGATAGTTCTAGGAGCGATGACAGCTAGTGTATACTATATACAGGAAAACACAGCATTAATGCATGAACATAAAAATGCTTGGATGTTAGAAGCTGACGACGACCCGTTAACAAATAGCACTCTAACAAATGAAAACGGAGTGCTTTATACAAAGGCTCAATTGGAATCTAACACATACTTATACAGAAGAAATAGAGACCTCTCCTATTTGAGCTTAGTTGGTATTTACCTACTTCAAATCATCGATGCTAATGTGGACGCACACTTAAGGTTCTTTGATGCAAATGACGATATCAGTTTTTCAGTAACACCACAAGCAGGTTCACCTTGGCAAGTTGGATTAAAAATGAACTTTTGATGAAGCTTGCTATAATTGGATACGGGAAACTAGGCAGGGCTGTGGGCGAAGCTTGGGTTGAGTCTGGAGGTGATCTTAGTTCAAAAATCACTAGTAAGGATGCGTGGACAGCTGAAGGTCTTGACTCAGATGTTGTTCTAGAAAGTTCAACTCCTGAAACTGCTGCTAAAAACATTCTCGATTGCCTAGATGCTGGGCTACCTGTAGTAGTGGGGTCTACAGGCTGGCATAGTAGGTTTGATGAGATTGAGTCTAAGGTTCATGAGACAAATGGACTTGTATTTCACGCTACAAATTTCAGCATAGGTGTTCACCTTATGAATGTGTTTGCAACTGAAATGGCTAGGACTATGAAGTTATTTGAGGATTACACTCCATCAATAACTGAAGCCCATCACATACACAAACTAGATAAACCCAGCGGAACAGCCAACACTCTGAAATCAAAAGTTGAGAATTCAGGGGACTACTCTTTCCTAAAAGTTGATTCCATTAGAGAGGGTGAAATTGTGGGTATGCACGAATTGGTTTGGGATTCAGAAATAGATAGCATTTCAATTAAACACGATGCAAAATCAAGAATGGGTTTTGCGCTTGGAGCTGTAAAAGCTTCAAATTGGATATTAGAACTTAAGTCTAAAGGACTTTCTGGAGTCTTTACAATGGACGATATGATAAAAGAGATAACATGAGCTTAATTCCATGGATACTTCTAGGCTTGATATGCCTAGTTCATTTGATTTTTATACCCAAACTAATCAGGAGATCAGTGGGTACTGCATGGCACGGATATGTACCGTTTTTAAACTCCATTGCCATTTTGAAAATTACTGGAAGACCTTGGTATTGGTCTCTATTCCTACTAGTTCCTGGCATCAATCTATTGATGCTGACTATTATGCACGTAGAGCTTGGAATTGCATTTGGCAAAAGATCTACAAAAGATCAATACTTCTTTGGAGTACTGCCTTGGATTGCAATTGCTAAACTTGCGCAGGGTGATGATGAGTATTTAGGTCCAAGGGATTGGACTGGTAAGAAGAAAGGCCAAATAAGAGAATGGGGTGAAGCAATTCTTTGGGCTGTAATCGTAGCCAGTGTCTTTAGAACTTATGCCATGGAAACATTTACTATTCCAACAGGTTCTATGGAAGGAAGCATGCTTGTGGGAGATTATCTAATCGTTGATAAAACTACATACGGGGCTAAGCTTCCTGAAACACCTTTTTCAATACCACTGGTGCATAATAGGATTCCTGGAACAATGACCCCGAGTTATACTTCATGGTTTACACTTCCTTACACAAGACTTCCAGGCTTTAGAGACATCGAGCGTGGTGATGCTGTTGTATTCAACTACCCTCCTGGAGATACTGCTATTGTTGACCCATATTACGCTGGACATAATTACTACCAGCTACTTAGAGATGGAGGAGAGAATAAAAACGGAGTATTCAAGCCTAAAAGCAGTGCTTTACGTGTGGCATACTCACACCTAAAAAAAACTGGTCAAATCAATGATTCTATCCAGGCATCACCATATAAAGAGTTTTGTGACAACCCTGAAAAATACTTAGCTACCTCAAGAACTTGGTGGTCTAAAGCTTATGGAATTAAAGGTGGAATTCCTATTGACAAAAAGGAAAACTATGTAAAGAGGTGCATTGGATTGCCAGGCGACACTATTTCAATTGTTGACCGTCAAGTATATATAGATGGAGTTGCGATAGACAATCCTGAAAACCTTCAGTTCATGTACGATGTGATTCTGAAATCAAAAAACGATTTTAATAGTATTAAGTCTGAACTTAACCTCACTAAGCTTGACTCTCTTAAAAGCATGGATTCACAAGAGGGTATGGTCTACACAATTCTACTAACAAACAGCGAGGTTGAAAAACTCAATAAAACTGGTCTTGCAGTCAGCATTGAGAATAAGAGTACTGAGAACAGAAAAGCAACTCTATCTATGTATCCAAATGTTTACAACGAAGAGTTTAATGAGTGGACACCAGATAATATGGGACCTATTTTCATTCCAAACACTGGAGCTCAAGTTGAGTTAAATGAAAGAAATATTGCCTTGTACAAAAGAGTTATCTCAGTTTATGAAGGTCACGACTTTGAAGAAAATGATGCTGGGGTTTTTATTGACGGAGTACTAGCTACTGAATACAAATTCGAACAAGACTACTACTGGATGATGGGTGATAATAGACATAATTCAGCTGATTCTAGAATGTGGGGGTTTGTTCCATTTGACCACGTGGTTGGTAGAGCTTCTTACATTTGGTTTAGTAAGCAAAACGAGGCCCAACATGGAGAATCAAAGATTCGTTGGGATAGAATGTTTAAATCTGTAAAGTAATTGATACTTCCTGCGTGCCCCTTCCCTCCTTTAAGCTGGTATAAACTTGCTTATTCGTCTGAGGACACATTAATCGAGGTGCATGAAAACTACATTAAGCAGAGTTTAAGGAATAGGATTTTGCTGACTAATTCTGGAGGAGTTTGGGATTTCACTTTACCTGTTCATCGAAGAAATGCTGAGTCTAGATTAATTAAAGACATAGTTTTCACAAAAGAAATGGACTCTGTTTTTTTGATAAAAAACATCCGGACTGCTTACAGCTCCTCTCCTTTTTATGAGCATTTCGAAGAATCATTAATCGAATTATTTAATGAGTATGGACAACCTGGCAAGTCTCTTTTAGAATTCAACTTAAAGAGCATTGAATTTGTCGAAATAGAATTGGGGCTAAGCCCATTAAACAAAAGCGAGCAATACATCACTCATAGCGAGCACGACTTCAGGCCTAAAGGGAAGCTAATTTCTGGGTTTAAGTTTAAGGACTACCCACAAGTGTTTGAAGACAGAAATGGGTTTATAAGTGGTAGATCAATTTTAGACGCCATATTCCATGGTGGTCCTGAGGCAAAAAGATGGTGGACAGATGTATCTTTGCCGCTCAACTAAAACTAGTTAAGATTGTCTGAACTTATTAAAACAGCGCTCTTCTTAGAGCACGAAAAACTGGGAGCTAAAATGGTTCCTTATTCAGGCTATTCTATGCCTGTATCTTACTCAGGATTAAATCACGAGCATAAAGCTGTACGTGAAGATGTCGGAATGTTTGACGTAAGTCACATGGGTGAGTTTACTGTAAAAGGTAATGACGCCCTCAATTTATTACAACACATCACGTCTAATGATGTTTCCGCTCTTTTTGACGGAAAGATTCAATATAGCTGTATGCCCAACGGTAAAGGAGGTATTGTAGATGATTTACTTGTGTACAGAAAGTCAGAGCAATATTACCTTCTGGTTGTAAACGCTGGAAATAAAGAAAAAGACTGGAATTGGATCAATTCTATAGCTAGCGAAAAAGGGTATGATGTTGAGCTTGAAGATGAAAGCGACAAGTGGTCTCTTATTGCTCTTCAAGGACCAAATGCTACTGAAAAACTCAGACCTCTAATCGCAAATCAGGACCCTGGCGATTTGAAGTATTATACTTTTTTTGAAACAGAAGTGCTAGGCCACAATTGCATTGTTTCAGCTACTGGATACACAGGAGCTGGTGGGTATGAGATATATATGTCCAATGATTCTGCATCTGAAATTTGGCAAGCTCTATTGTCAAACGGAGTTACTCCTTGCGGATTAGGTGCAAGAGATACATTGAGAATGGAAATGGGGTTCTGTCTTTACGGAAATGACATTGATGAAACCACCAACACCATAGAAGCTGGTCTTGGCTGGATCACGAAGTTTAAAAAGGAATTTATTGACTGCAAATTTCTTCAAGAGATAAAGGAAAATGGACCATCAAGAAAGCTAGTAGGCCTAAAGATTCTAGAAAGAGGAATTCCGAGAAGTGGTTATAGCGTTGTTAACTCCAAGAGCGAAGTTGTAGGCGTTATCACAAGCGGAACTATGAGCCCCACATTAGGAATGGGAATAGGTATGGCTTATATTAATAGCTCATATTCTAAAAAGGGAACAGAACTTTCTATCCAAATAAGGAATAAAGAAATTGCTGCTGAGGTAGTAGGATTCCCTTTTTTGAAATAAGCCTTAAAAACCAACAATGTCAGACTCCGTAAATAAGAACAGAGTTGAGGTGTGTTTCGCGCCTTGTGATTTTCATCAATACGAAGAGGGTTTCGATCTTGTTGTTGTAATTGACGTACTTAGAGCTACTTCAGCAATATGTACTGCAATTGAACACGGAGTGAAAGGGATCATTCCAGTAGCGACACTTGATGAAGCTAGGGAATTACAAAAGGAAGGCTATATAGTTGCTGCTGAAAGAAATGGTGCTGTAGTAGAGGGGTTTGACCTAGGCAATTCTCCTTATTCATATATGAATCCAGAGTTAAAGGGAAAGACAGTTGCATTAACTACAACAAATGGCACCAAGGCTATTAGAATTGCTGAGCAGAAGAAAACCGTTGTAATAGGATCACTTAACAATCTTACATCACTTTGCAATTGGCTCGTTGAGCAGAAGAGAGATGTTCTTGTTCTTGCTTCAGGATGGAAGGATAAATTCAACCTTGAGGACACTATTTGTGGAGGAGCAATTACAGACATGCTTATTCAAAGCGGTCAATTTATTTCTGATGAAGACAGTTCAGTTGCTGCAAAATTCATTTATCGCTCTGCTAAAGAAAACATGTTCGCTTATTTAAAAGCCTCTTCTCACAGAAGAAGACTTAGAGCTCTTGATCTAAATGCAGATGTGAGTTACTGCCTTACGCCTAACAATGTATGCGCTATTCCTATCCTTAAAGACGGGATATTAGTGCCATTAAATGAAGTGGCTGAAAAAGTATAGACTTTTAAAACTTATAAGCATTACCACAATCCCCTGGCTTTTTACAAGCTGGGGGTTTTCTGCGCATATAGATTTACAAGCTGTTGCAATCACAATTATTCCTCAGGACATTTTCCCCTTCTTTAAGCACAACGAACCCGAGTTTATCAAGTACTCAGTTACAGCCGATAGAATAAAAGACACTGTTCCTGAAGAAGCTGAAAAATACTATTTAGACTTAAACTCGACATGTTGAGTTTTACCTAAAGCGATTTCCGATACATATAGGTAATTTGTGATTGCATTGGATAATGGTTCATGCAAGCACATTGTAAAAGTTGCTGCTGACTTAGGGTATTACATAGGGGATGCACATATACCTCTACATACCACCACCTATAAATATAATGGGCAGTTTTCAGGCCAAACCAGGATTCACTCACTTTGGGAGACTCACGTATATGAATTAACTATAGACCAAAGAATATCCAGGAGAATTTAGGTGGAATACATAGAAGATATAGAGGTTTGGTCTATGCAAATTATTAATGACAGCCACTCCTTAGTTGAAGAGTTACTTTTAAAAGAAGAAGCTGTAAGGCTAAGAAAGGGAGCGCCAAAACATTTGGGATATAGGACAAGAGGAAGAACATTGGAGCTGATCCCTACAAAGGAGTTTGCATTAGAATACGCTGACTCATTAGACGGCATGGTTCAATTGCGTTTTCAAAAAAGCGCTATGGCAATAGCCTCCACTTGGTATAGTGCATGGATATACGTTGGCTCTCCATATTTTAACTCACGAATAAATTCTAAGGATGAATCAAGCCGTTTTCTTCAAGGCTATCAATTAACCCTTGAGGAGCCCTTGTGGGGCTTCCAGATTCTTCATCGACAAAGGCAAGACACACTTCAGCTTGAACAAGACGAGTTTCCTCCTGATAAATAGAGAAGCTAAATTTTAATCTAGCAGTAGGCCTTTCTAATACGTGCGATTCTATTCTAAGAACTTGATCGTATCTAGCTGGAACTAGGTATTTAAGTTTAAGATCTACGACGGGAAGAAGAATGCCGTTTTTCTCCATCTGCTCATACACCCATCCTATCTCTCTTAAGGTATCAACTCTGCCAGCTTCAAGCATTGGGATATATGAACCGTGATACACCATATCCATCTTATCGGTATCAGCGTATCTAACTCTATGGTGGATAAAAAACACTTTTCCACCCTCTCTTTCCCTATATCCAGATGTGTAATTCAAATCGATTAAATAAAATTACTGTTGAGAAGAAGACTAAATCTTGGAAAAATCATGACTTATCACAAATAAATTTTTGATTCATTCGTTAGGTAGATATGTCAAATTTCCTCATTAGTTGAAAGTTCAAAACAGACCACATTGAACTTAACTGACTGAGTTTCATAAGTGACGTATATCATGATTAAAGGAATGGAGAAATTAAACAGTTTAAATACCACCTCTTAAATGGAGTTTTTAAAACAAACTTTCTGAAAAAACAATACCCAAAACATTTTTTTTTAAAGATGTTTTGTAAAAAATTAGCACTCCTCTAACCACCACGATAATCAAATCGAATTTATGGAACAAAACCACAATCAAGTTTGGGCTCGCTGCCTGGAAGTCATTAGCGACAATATCAGCTCTCAAGCTTATAAGACGTGGTTTGCACCCATTAAACCGGTGAAACTAGAAGATAGCGTTTTAACTATTCAAGTACCGTCTCAATTCTTTTACGAGTGGCTTGAAGAGCACTATGTGTCTCTTCTTCGTAAAACTGTTCGAAAGGAACTGGGATCGGATGCTAAATTGGAATACAGTATTATTATGGAACATAGCTTGGAAGGAAATCAAGCTAACCCATACACGGTTAAAATTCCTACAACTCATCAAGCTGCAACTAAAAACCCTGCAGTGAACATGCCTGTTGTTGGAGAACCTACTCCAATCAAGAATCCTTTTGTGATCCCTGGATTACGTAAGCTCAAGATTGATTCCAACCTTAACCCTAATTACGCATTTGACAGTTTTGTTGAAGGTGAGTGCAACCGATTAGCGCGCTCTGCTGGATTTGCAGTAGCTAATAAACCTGGCGGAACTGCCTTTAACCCCCTACTTATATATGGTGGAGTGGGTTTAGGTAAGACCCACCTTGCTCATGCTATCGGTTTGGAGATTAAGAATCAAGACCCTGAAAAGACTGTTCTCTATGTTACCTCAGAGAAATTCACTCATCAGTTTATTGATTCTGTTAGAAACAACACTGTAAATGACTTCAGTCACTTCTACCAAATGATAGACGTACTCATTATAGATGACGTACAGTTTTTCAGCGGTAAGGAGAAAACACAGGATGTATTCTTCCACATCTTCAATCACCTACACCAAACAGGCAAACAACTTGTACTGACTGCAGATAAGCCGCCAGTAGAAATGCAAGGAATGGAACAACGTCTTCTTAGCCGCTTTAAGTGGGGACTAAGTGCAGACCTACAGACCCCTTCACTAGAAACCAGAATGGCTATTCTAGAGAAGAAAATGTATGCAGATGGAATTGACATGCCTCGTGAGGTTGTTGAATACCTAGCATACAGCATTACAACTAACGTAAGAGAACTTGAAGGAGCATTAATCTCACTTATTGCTCAGAGTAGTCTTAACAAGAAAGCAATTACGCTTGACCTTGCCCGTCAGATGATTGACAAGTTTGTTAAGAACACTGCAAGAGAAGTAAGCATTGATTACATTCAGAAAGTTGTATGTGATTACTTCGACCTACCTATTGAGCTACTTAAGTCTAAGACTAGAAAAAGAGAAATCGTTCAGGCTCGTCAGATTGCAATGTACTTCGCTAAGAAGATGACTAAATCATCTCTTGCAAACATTGGACTACACTGCGGAGGAAAAGACCACGCGACAGTATTACACGCTTGTCGTACGGTTAACAATCTCAGCGAAACTGACAAGCACTTCAGAAAGTATCTAGAAGACCTAGAGAAAAAGCTTGCAATACACTAACTTAAACGGGACCCACACGAGGTCCCGTTTTTATTTTAACTATGGAAAAAGCACCTATAAGAATCTTAGCCGTTTGCCTGGGCAACATTTGTAGATCACCCATTTGCCACGGTCTACTAGAACACTACTCCTCTATGTATGAAAGGGATATAATTGTAGATTCTGCAGGAACAATAGGCATGCATGCTGGAAGCCCTCCTGACCCCAGATCAGTTGAAGTAATGAGAGACCACGGTCACGACATAAGCCACCAAAGGTCACGTCAGTTTAGACATTACGACTTCAATGATTTTGACGTAATTCTTGCAATGGACAGCTCCAACTTCAAAGACCTAAACAACATTGCAATAGATGAAACTGAGAGCCAGAAAATCAGAATGATGATAGATGGCACAAATATCCCAGATCCTTATTACGGAGGTGACGAAGGGTTTGAAAATGTCTATGCCTTGCTAGACGAAGCTGTAAAAAACCTGCTTAACGAGCTAACTTCTTAGCCTCAACAACAAGCATTGCTCCTGGTGGCACTACACCAGGAACACCTTTTATTCCAAAGCCCATTTCAGATGGGACTAAAGCCCTACAACTATCGCCAGGGTTTAAGATTTTAGAAAGCTCTTCAAAAACAAGTGCTCCGTCGTAATACCCCTTTGAAATCAAAAGAGAATCATTAGAAAAACAGTGATTCCCATTAACCAAGGCTATACTTACTTGTAACACTTCTAAATCTAAGATAGGTGCAACTTCACCACTCTGATACCTTTCAACAAGAATACCACCTGTTAGCTTTTCTACATGCCAACCCCACGAATTAGAAATTGAATCTAGAAATGCATGTTCTCTATCTTGATGTTTAAGCTTCTGCTCAATTAAAAGGTCTTTTAAAGCAACTGTGTCGTATTTACCTGGTTTGGGGTTTTCCCAACAAGAGCTCAAGAAAACAGAGACAACAACTATGTAGCACAGCCTCTTCAATCTGCAATATAATTTAGCTTGCCAGAATACTCAGGGAGCAATTTTATAATCTTGCTCACTACTTCTTCTAAAGAATCTGTAGAAGAACCTCCGGCTGCATTGTGATGTCCACCACCGCCAAAGTGATTAGCTGAAAAATCTCTAACACTGAACTCTCCAACCGACCTGAAACTCATCTTAATCCTATCATCACTCTCGTGTATGAAAGCAGCAAAATTTACACCCTCAACACTTAAAGCTTGGTTTACAAGTCCCTCCGTATCTCCTTTTACATAGCCAAAACTTTTTAGCTCTTCTGCGCTTAAAGAGATTACAGCAGACTTATGCTCAGGGAAAACCTGAAGTTTTTCAGTTAAAGCATACCCAATAAGCTTAAGCTGACCCTCCCTGTTATTATCATAAACATATCTATGAATCTTACTGTGATCTATGCCAATTTCACAAAGTGCAGCTGCAATTTTATGAGTCCTGGGAGTAACTGAAGGAAATCTAAAAGACCCGCTATCAGTCATAATTCCACAGTATAAACACCCAGCGCTTCTAACTGAAAGATTAGCTTCTTCCCCCCATCTTTCAATTAACCTATAAACCATCTCAGCAGTTGAACAACTAGACTCATCAGAAAACATCAAATCAACAAAATCAACAGGTTGTTGATGGTGATCAACCATAACCTTAAATGCTTTTGAATTCTCAAGAGAATACTGCATTGCACCTACTCTAGATGCTGAATTATAATCTAGCACAAAAAGCACGTCCGCCTCTTCAATAAGCTGCTCAGCTAATTCCTCATTTTGGGAATGTAGAACTATTGAATCAACTCCATTCATCCAGTTTAAGAAACCTGGAAATTCATCAGGCAAAACAACCTTAGACTCAATCCCATTTTCTTTAAGGTGATTCCAAAGAGCAAGACATGACCCTACTGCGTCTCCATCAGGCGACCTATGACCTGTAAGCACAATGTTTTGTGCTTCAGACAGCCTCTTTCTCAACTCAATTGCAGAATTACTTTCAAAAACATCCATTGTCTCCATGCTCGAAAGATATACCTTTAACCCATGATTCGAACCGTCATATTAAGTTTGTTTATAGGTGCAATTGTTCATGACTTTCACTTTTCAAGAACTAAAACTCACTACAATGAAAGCACTAAAACCCTCCAAGTAACCATCAATAGCTTTACTGATGATTTGGAATTTGCACTAGCTAAAGAAGGATCCAAATTTAAAATTGACCTAGAATCCACTCCTTTAGGGGACTCACTTATTAACTCCTACATCCAGCAAAAGCTAATTGTAAATCAAGGCGGAGCTCCACTAAAGCTTAACTGGATTGGTTATGAGTGCGATTACGACATTACTTATTTGTATTTGGAATCAGATACATTCAGCTTGAACCTACCTATTTCTATAGACCAAACCCTTTTCATGGAACTCTACGATGATCAGGAAAATTTAATAGACTTCATTTCTAAAAAAGTTGAAAGCAGTTCAATTTTAATTGAATCAGACCATATTCTAGAAATAAATGAATAAGAAGGAAAAGATAGGTTTTATAATAAGCACTCTTGAGGAAATATACCCTACCACACCTATTCCTCTTGACCATACTGATGCTTATACCCTATTAATAGCAGTACTACTTTCAGCTCAATGCACAGACAAAAGAGTGAATACAGTTACACCTGATCTTTTTGCGCTTGCTTCGACGCCAGAAGCAATGATGAAGCAGGACGTTGAAGAAATTCGAGAAATCATAAAACCTTGCGGGCTTTCACCAAGGAAATCAAAAGCAATTCACAGGCTATCAGAAATCCTGGTTGAAAAGTACGATGGTGAAGTTCCTGCTGATTTCGAAAAGCTAGAGGAACTACCTGGGGTAGGTCATAAAACAGCCTCCGTTGTAATGGCTCAGGCCTTTAACATCCCCGCATTTCCGGTTGACACCCATATACATAGGCTTATGACCCGTTGGGGACTAACCTCTGGCAAAAACGTATCTACAACAGAAAAAGACGCAAAAAGATTATTTCCAAAAGACAAATGGAACAAGCTCCATCTGCAGATAATTTTCTACGGTAGAGAGTACAGTCCAGCTAGAGGCTGGGACCAAGAAAAAGACGTAATACAGTCTACTCTTCAGGGGCAAACTTAGAGATCACCTCCATGCTTACTCCAGTGTTTGAGAACCCACCGTCGTGGAAAAGGTTCTGCATAGTAACATAGCGAGTTAAATCACTAAACATCATCACACAGTAATCCGCACAAGCAAGAGCGTCAGCATTACCTAGTGGCGACATTGACTCCGAGTAAGCTATAAACTCATCAAACCCTTTAACTCCTGAGCCAGCCGTTGTTATTGTAGGGGATTGAGAAATAGTGTTTACTCGAACTTTCTTTGCAACGCCGTAGTGGTAGCCAAATGACCTAGTGATTGATTCTAGGAGAGACTTAGCGTCAGCCATATCACCGTAGTCAGGGAAGATTCGTTGAGCAGCAATGTATGATAGCGCAACCACTGACCCCCACTCGTTAAGTGCGTCGAGATTTTTAGCTGTCGCTAGTGTTTTATGTAGAGAAATAGCACTTACGTCGAGAGTGGTCTGAAGAAACTTGTAGTTAATATCAGTGTAGTGCTTACCCTTTCTAACGTTGGGACTCATTCCTATACTGTGAAGAACGAAGTCAATCTTTCCTCCAAAATGCTCCATGGCACCTTCGAAAAGTTTTTGAAGATCCTCTTCTGAAGTTGCATCAGCAGGAATTACAGGAGCGTTATTACACTTCGCCGCAAGTTCATTTATCGCCCCCATTCTCATCGCTACAGGTGCATTTGTTAGAACAATTTCAGCTCCTTGAGCTACAGCTTGTTCAGCTACCTTCCATGCAATGGACATATCGTTTAACGCACCGAAAATGATGCCTTTCTTTCCTTTTAATAAATCTTGTGCCATAATTGTTACACTTTAATTTGGGCTAAAATACTCGGCCAACGGTTAAGGTCAACCCTCAAATTGTTTGGGATATGAACAAAGGGTATTTAAATCTCAGGGAAAATCTTTCCAGGATTCAAGATACCTGTAGGATCTAAAGCTTTTTTGATAGATTTCATAACTCCTAACTGAGCCGGCGAACAAGCGATACCCATATATGGTGCTTGGACAAGCCCTATACCATGTTCTCCGCTAAGAGTCCCTCCCATCTCAACAACCTTTTCAAATAATTCTGATATAGCCTTTGGAAGCTCCTCGTCCCACTTCTCATCACTCATTGAATCTTTCAAAATGTTGATGTGCAGGTTTCCGTCGCCTGCATGGCCGTAGCAAATAGATCTAAACTCATACTCTCCTCCTATTCGTTTAACCACCTTCATAAGCTGTGGCAACAAACCTCTAGGCACTACAGTATCCTCCTCCTTGTATACACTCTCTGCCTTTACTGCTTCACCTACCCTCCTTCTTAAAAACCAAAGTTTCTCCTGCTCTGCAGAAGAGTTAGCAAAAAGTATCTCACCACAATTATGACTTTCTAATACTGGCAACATCTTCTCACATTGTGGCATTAGATCTTCAGCTGAAAAGCCATCAACTTCAACTAGCAAATAGGCTGAATGTTTATCATCTAACTCAATGTCGTAGTTGCCAGTGAAGGTTTGGGCTAATCTCATCGCATCACTCTCCATGAACTCCATTGCGCTGGGCATAACTCCAGCCCTAAATACTGCACTCACAGCCCTACAAGCATCATCTACACTCTCAAAAGGCACAAACATCAAAGCCTGAAACTTCGGAAGCGGTAAAAGCTTAAGTGTCGCCCTTGTGATCACCCCCAGAGTCCCCTCACTTCCAACCATCAAACCGGTCAAATTATACCCAGTGCTATTCTTAAGAGTATTCGCCCCAGTTTCAATCACCGATCCATCAGCTAAAACAACTTCGAGATTAAGCACCCAATCCTTAGTCACCCCATACTTAACAGCCCTAGGCCCGCCACTATTCTCAGCGAGATTCCCACCAATAGTGCACGTCCCCCTCGACGCGGGGTCCACGGCATAGAACAAATCTTTTTCGGCAGCGGCATTCTGCAAGACCTCGGTTATCACACCCGGCTCCACAACGGCCTGGTGATTCACTTCATCGATCTGAATGATTTTATCCATCCTCCTCAATGAAAGAGCGAGCCCTCCACGTACAGCAAGCGCCCCTCCGCTAAGCCCGGTCCGCGCCCCGGCAGCAGTCACAGGAATCCCGTGCTTATGAGCACATTTCAGCAACTCGCTAACCTCCTCGGTTGACACCGGTTCAGCGACTAGTCCAGGCCTAAAACACAAATCCTCCGTTTCATCAACAGAATGCACATCTAAAACGGCATCACTTTCGTGCAATCTATCTGCCGGTAGAATATGAGAAAAAACTGAATAAATGCTTTCAGGCATGTCTGACTTACTATCTTGTACGCTGTCAAAAATAAACGCATTGAGAACGATGAGACAATTTACTTATTCACTTACTCTGGGTGTTATTGCAACGCTTTTGTTAAGTAGTTCAATTTCAGCGCAATCAGAATACTCAAATGAGAAGATTTGGGGAGGAGAATTTTGGGCTGAATCTGTATGGGGCATCAGATCTATGGCTAAGGGCACTACCTACACCACTCAGGATTTCGACCCGCAGAAGGGTTCAATTATTGAGGAATTTTCTTACAAATCAGGAAAAAAGGTTAGAGATATCTTTTCTTCCGTTGAAGCTTTCGATGATGCACGCCAAACCATTTCAGACTACACCTTCAGCGAAGACGAGAGATTCATTTTAGTTTCTACCGAAACTCAAAACATTTACAGACACTCATACTTCGCTAACTACTACGTGTACGACACTAAAACTTGCGAAGAAGCTAAGCCCTTAACTGATTTCTCTAAGGGCAAGCAAAGACTTGCTACCTTCTCACCTTCTGCTGATAAAGTTGCATTTGTAAGAGACAACAATGTGTTTATTGCTAACCTTTTAGAAGGAACTGAAACGCAGGTAACAGACGACGGATTATTCAACCACATTATCAACGGCGCCACTGACTGGGTATACGAGGAAGAGTTTGGCGATGACAGAGGACTAAAGTGGTCTAAAGACGGAAGTAAGCTTGCTTACTACAAGTTTGACGAGAGTGCAGTGAGAGAATTCCACATGCCTACATACGGTGAGCTTTACCCAGAACTTTACACTTTCAAATACCCTAAAGCTGGAGAAGAAAATTCTAAGGTTGAAGTTTACATCTACGACAATAACACTGGAATCAACCATGGTGTAGCTGTACCTAAAAGTGCTCACTACATACCAAGATTCTTTTGGACTAACGACTCTGATAAACTTTGCATCTTAACTATGAATCGTCACCAAAACGATTTAAGATTCCTAGTAACTGAGGGCGAATTCCCTAACAACAGAGTGGGTACAACTGAGATCTTCAAAGAAACTTGCAACACCTACATTGACATCCACGACAATCTTATTTTCCTTGAAGACGGCCACAGCTTTCTATGGACAAGCGAAAGAGATGGATACAACCACATTTACAAATTCGACTACAACGGAGAAGCAACCCAAATCACAGATGGCGACTGGGATGTCCTTGAATTCAAAGGCTACGACAGCAAGCGTGGTTACATTTACTTCAGCTCTTCTATGTACGGCGCAACTCAGCACCACCTACACAAAGCTGACCTTGAAGGAAACATCATCAACCTAGATGAAAAGCCTGGCCACCACGGTGCAAACTTCTCTTCTACCTATGCGTACAGTATTCACAACCACAGTGATGCAAACACTCCTCCTGTATACACAGTTAGAGACAGAAAAGGTAAAGTGATCAGAACTATAGTAGACAACAAAGCTCTTAGAACTAAACTAGACGACTACAACTACTCTGAAAAGACTTTCTTCACCTTCACTAATGATGCTGGTGTTGAACTTAACTGCTGGATGATTCCACCGCACAATATGGAGCCAGGTGTTGAATACCCACTTTATGTTGCAATCTATGGCGGCCCTGGAGCTAATACAGTTGAGGATAGCTGGGGAGGGTTTGGCCTAATGTGGCATCAATTCCTAGCTCAAGAAGGCTATGTTGTAGCATCTGTTGACCCTCGAGGTACACCAGGCAGAGGAAAAGAGTTTGAACATAGCACATACAAAGAGCTTGGCAAGCTAGAAACTGAAGACTTTATCGACTTTGCTGAATTCATGGGATCAAATCCACTTGTTGATGAAAACAGAATTGGTATTCAGGGATGGAGCTACGGCGGTTTCATGACTCTTCTTTCTATGACTAAGGGAGCTGACGTATACAGCGCAGGAATCTCAGTTGCTCCAGTAACTAACTGGAGATACTACGATTCTATCTACACTGAGCGTTTCATGCAAACTCCTCAGGAAAATGAAAGCGGATACGACGACAACAGCCCAGTTAACCATGCTGAAAAATTAGAAGGCAAACTTCTTCTAATTCATGGTACTGGTGACGACAACGTTCACCACCAAAACTCTCTAGAAATGGTTAACGCACTCGTTGCAGCAAACAAGCAATTTGAATTCTTCTCTTACCCAGATAGAAACCACGGCATCTACGGAGGAAATACAAGACTTCACCTTTATAACATGATGATGAACTTCGTCAAGGAAAATTTCTAAAGGAACACTAATTAAGTAAAATCTATAATCAATAAATAATGTCAACTAACGCAACAGCCCAACAAGGGCATCC
>NZRP01000003.1 GCA_002693775.1 Crocinitomicaceae bacterium
GCGGACGAAGTTCAAACAGGAATTGCACGCACCGGATCACTTTTGGGAACATGTGGCGCTTGTTCATGTAAAACAAATTGCGAACGTAAAAAGATAAACAGACATGCAGATATATTGATTCTTGGTAAAGCTCTTAGCGGTGGTGCCTACCCAGTATCAGCAGTACTAGCTGACGAATCGGTAATGAGAGTAATTCAACCAGGACAACATGGATCAACATTTGGCGGAAACCCGGTAGCAGCAGAAGTAGCAATTGCAGCACTTGAAGTTGTTAGAGACGAAAAGCTTGCAGAAAATGCAAGAAGGTTAGGTGAAAAATTTCGCTCTGCAATGAATAATTTAATCTCTGACACCGAACTAATTTCTCTAGTTCGCGGACGTGGCCTTCTAAATGCTATAGTTATAAACGACACGCCTGAATCTTCAACTGCTTGGGATATTTGCGTGAAACTTAAGGACAACGGCCTACTTGCCAAGCCTACTCACGGAAACATCATCCGTTTTGCTCCACCACTGGTGATGACAGAAGATCAACTGGGTCAGTGCATTGCAATTATCAGAAAGACGATCATGGAGTTTTAGAGTTAATCTCTAATTAACATCTTTTCAATTGATCCGACTGAAAGACAATTTACTCAATTAATCGATAAATCCTTGCTCGCGCATCCACTCATCGTTGTAGACTTTTGCTACGTAACGTGACCCGTGATCGTGGAATAGAACTACAGGGAGATCGCCAGGCTTTAGTTCGTCCTTAAGCTGACGTAATCCCTGAATGGCTGATCCGCAAGAGTAACCCAGAAATAGACCTTCCTTACTTGCAAGCTCTCTAGCAGCAAGTGCTCCATCCTTATCAGTTACTTTTTCAAAGTGATCAATCACATCAAACTTCACGTTCTCAGGTAGAATATCTTCACCAATACCTTCAGTTAGATAGCTGTAGATTTCATTCTCATCAAACTCACCAGTCTCAAGGTATTTTTTAAATACTGAACCGTACGAGTCCACTCCCCAAATTTTAATATTTGGATTTTTCTCCTTAAGAAATTTACCAACTCCTGAAATTGTCCCTCCTGTTCCTACTCCCACTATAAAATGAGTAATCTTACCATCTGTCTGGTCCCAAATCTCTGGTCCTGTGCTCAAGTAATGCGCCTTCCCATTGCTAAGATTATCGTACTGATTACACCAGAAACTATTTTCAATTTCCTTATCTAGTTTTTCTGCCACACTGTAGTAGCTCTCAGGGTGATCAGGCGCTACAGCTGTTGGACAAACATGAACAGTCGCCCCCAAAGCTCTCAGCATATCCACCTTCTCCTTACTTTGCTTACAGTTAGTTGTACAGATAAGCTTATACCCTTTTACAATTGCTGCAAGAGCAAGTCCCATTCCTGTATTACCTGAAGTGCACTCGATAATAGTCCCACCTGGCTTCAATTTACCCTCAGCCTCAGCGTCTTCTACCATTTGTAGAGCCATTCTATCCTTTACGCTATTGCCAGGATTGAAGTACTCAACTTTAGCGTAGACGTCACAAGGAAAATCCTCTACGATTTTATTTAGCCTGATCATTGGAGTGCTACCAATAGCACCTAAAATATTCTCGTGTACGTTCTTGGCTTTATTCATGCTTCAAAAGTAAGTATTTAGTATCTTTCAAACTGATGAGAATTTCCAGTATACTGGCAAGAAAAATGCGCAAGGGCGCCTCCACTAAAGGGGCAAGCAAATCCTATGCAAGACCAGTTGTAAGAATAGCTACAGCAGGTGTAGCACTGGGAATAGCACTAATTATCATCTCAACTGCAATAGTTTCTGGCTTCCAATCTGAGATTAAAAACTTAGTAGTTGGCTTCAACGCTCACATTCAACTAGTACCTGAAAATCCAGAGAATCCTTCTGTAATAATTGATGAAGCTCATAAAGCTTCAATTTTACAGATAGAGGGTGTCGATAGAGTCAGCAATCTTCACATCGGAGCCGGTCTTTTAGAAACAAAAAACACAGTAAAAGGAGTAACGATAAAAGGAACTTGCGATACAGTTATGATAGCAGGTGCACTAACTGATGGCTCTCTTCCAATAGAATACGCTGATATCATACTTTCAAAAGAACTTTCAAATAGACTTGAAGTTGAAATAGGCGACAGACTCAGCATTTATCTAGTTGAGAACAGAGAAAAGGTAAAGCAGAGGTCTGTAAAAGTTTGCGGATTGTACGACACTGGACTTCTTGAATACGATGAAAAATTTGTCTATGTCACGCCTGAACTTCTCCAAAAAGCTAGTTCATCTGGGGTGCAAGCTTTAATTGAACTGAAAGACTCTAAAGCATTGGGCAAGGTTATTGGACTTAATGAAGTGAGAGAAAAACCAACAGGCTGGTGGACACCGCACCATCCCAATTTAGAAACAGACACATCTACTAGTTTTATGTGGGTAGCTGGAGGAACTTCTTCTTCCGACACAGCTTATCTTAATTATACAGCAGGAACGTGGGAGGTTCAACAGGGCAGTGGATCAGACCTTCTCTTTTCTAATGGCTATGAAATATTCATAGACGACATCGAACAGCTCTACTCGATAGAAAACAAGATCTATGGGACTCTTCCATATGACACTCCTAACAGACTTAGCACTTTCAATATTAAAAGTCAGAGCAGAGACATTTTCAATTGGCTTGATATGCTTGACATAAATGTCATCGTCATCATTTGCCTTATGATTTTAATCAGCATCATCAATATGGTGAGCGCGCTCTTAATCACCATACTTGAAAAAAGGCCGGAGGTAGGCATGCTGAAGTCTCTGGGAATGAGAGATTCAACTATGATGATGACATTTGTGAATTATTCAGCAAGGATAATTTTCACAGGTTTCTTAGCTGGAAACATTCTAGGTTTTGCTATCTGCCTAGCCCAAACCTACACAGGCATTATCACCCTCGATCCCGCTGCATACTATATAAGCGAGGTACCTGTTGAAATTGATTTGTCCTTAATAGCTATTATAGAAATAATTGCTTTCACTTGTTGCGTTATAGCAATGTTCTTCCCTGCGCTTTACAGCTTAAGCATCAACCCTTCAACTGCTCTTAGAATCAAAGAATGAGATTTTTATTTGCCATAGCCCTCCTCTCAACTCTTTCAGCATGCGCTCAATCACCAACCACATCTGACCGCATCGCATTGGGCAATGAAAATCTTGAATCTATACTTCCCCTTTTAAAGTCCAAATCAGTTGCAGTAGTTGGCAATCACACCTCTGTCCTTCAAGCTGACATTAATAGCAAACCCACGCATTTAGTCGACACCCTCATCGCGCTTGACGTTGATATCATCAAAGCATTTGCCCCAGAACACGGCTTCAGGGGAAAGGAAGCAAACGGAGCCCACATCATAGACGGAGTTGATTCTAAAACTGGCCTACCCATCCTTTCACTTCACGGAAAACACCGCAAACCATCTAAAGAAAGTCTCGAAGGAGTAGACATCATCATCTACGACATTCAAGATGTAGGCGCTAGGTTCTACACCTATCTAAGCACCCTCCTCCTTGTTATGGAAGCTGCTGCTGAAAACGACATGGAAGTAATAGTCCTCGACAGACCCAACCCTCACGGCCATCACGTCAGAGGCCCCATGCTCAACCCCGACTACAGCTCCTTCGTAGGCCTCGCTCCTGTCCCAGTGATCCACGGCATGACCCTCGGAGAAATCGCATTAATGGCAAACGGTGAAGGGTGGCTTAAAAATGACATTAAAGCAAATCTATATGTAATCAAGTGCGAGGGCTACACCCACTCCACCTCTTACTCCCTACCCATTGCCCCAAGCCCCAACCTCCCTTCAGATAAAAGCATAGCCCTATACCCATCCCTATGCTTCTTCGAGCCCACGATTGTTAGTATAGGTCGTGGAACACCTACCCCGTTCGAAATTGCCGGCTACCCTCTCAACCCTACGGGCGACTACACCTTCACTCCCGTTCCCACTCCCGGCGCCGCCCCCAACCCCAAGCATAAAAACCAGCTCTGCAGAGGAGAAAACTTCAGCTGCTCAAACATCACCTGGGACCTAAGCATCCTCGTCAGGTACGCAAACACGTTCCGCCACAACAACGGCACCCTCGACGGCTTTTTCACCTCAACTAGTTTCTTCGATAAACTTGCCGGCACTAACACCTTAAGACTAAGCATAGAGAAGGGCCTAAGAGCAGAAGAGATTGAAGAATTATGGCAACAGGATATTGAAGATTTCAAAACTGCTCGCACTCCATATCTTTTATATCCTTTGTAATCAATTATATTTGCTCACCATGAAAACATTAAGAACTCTATACCTATCAGCAATTGCATCATTTATAATTGTTGGATGCAATAAGCGCGCATCATTTGAAAACGAGCTTTTCGACTGTGAATGTGGAACTCTAACGCTTAATAATAGAGACTTAAACATAAGGTTAGCTGCTGGTTTCAATCTAGATGCTTCAAATACTGATTTTTGGAGATACCACATTGTAGCTGATTACAGAACAGAGGAAGAACAAATCAATCACACTCCAAGCGAAGACCTAAGCCTAACTGTAGAGCTTACTTATTCTGGCTCTTCTGCTTCTGGCGATGCTGTTGACGTATTAACAGCTAACTACCTTGAAATTCCTGTAGATGAAATGTGGGACGTGACGGAAGGCACAGTTGAGGTAAACATTGGTGATTCAATACACACTCTCACTCTTTCAAACGTTGTAGTAGACGGGTCAAAGACTCTAAACGGAGAGTTCACCATCGTTCCTGAGTAGTCTCCTCCATTTTAATATTACTAAACTGATTAAGCGTTTTGTGCCTTAATCATGTTTAACGCTGAGCCTGCTCTGTACCAATCGATCTGCTGCTCGTTGTAAGTGTGGTTACACTTAATTGTGTCAACAGAACCGTCAGCGTGAACAACTTCTACAGTTAATGGCTTACCTGGGGAAAAATCAGATAGGTCAACAAAGTTGAATATATCATCCTCCTGGATAAGATTGTAATCATTTTCATTTGAGAATGTAAGACCTAGCATACCCTGCTTCTTTAGGTTAGTCTCGTGGATACGTGCAAATGAATTAACAATTACAGCGTAAACTCCTAGGTGACGTGGCTGCATAGCTGCGTGCTCTCTTGAAGAACCCTCTCCGTAGTTAGCATCACCAACTACAACAGAAGCAACTCCTGCCGATTTATATGCTCTTGCTACTGCAGGAACTTCACCATAAGAACCATTAAGTTGATTCTTCACGTTGTTAGACTCACCATTAAAAGCGTTAACTGCTCCAGTGAGAGTGTTGTTTGCGATGTTATCAAGGTGACCTCTAAATCTCAACCATGGTCCTGCCATAGAAATGTGATCAGTTGTACACTTACCCTCAGCCTTAATTAAAAGTTTAGCTCCTTCAATATTTCCTCCATCCCAGGCTGGGAAAGGAGAAAGCAACTGAAGTCTGTCTGAACATGCATCTACAACAACCTCAACTCCAGAACCATCTTCTGCAGGAGCTAAGTAACCAGCATCTTCAACATCAAATCCATTTGATGGAAGTTCTTCTCCTACTGGCTCAGCAAGCATAACCTGCTTTCCTTCTTTAGTGTAAAGAGGATCAGTAATAGGGTTGAAAGTCAAATCACCCGCAATAGCAATTGCTGTAACAAGCTCAGGTGAAGCAACGAATGCGTGAGTGTTGGGGTTGCCATCAGCACGCTTAGAGAAATTTCTATTAAATGAGTGAACAATCGAGTTCTTCTCCTTCTTTTCAGCTCCCTTTCTTGCCCATTGACCAATACAAGGTCCACATGCGTTTGCAAAAACATTTGCACCTAATTGTTGGAATGTATTGATTAGACCGTCTCGCTCAATAGTGAATCTTACCTGCTCAGATCCAGGAGTAATATTTAAAGTACCCTTTGATTCAATTCCTAATTCAACAGCTTGCTTTGCAATCGAAGCTGAACGACTGATGTCCTCATAGCTAGAGTTAGTACAAGAACCGATTAGACCGTACTCAATAGCTGTAGGCCAACCATTCTCCTGCGCAGCATCCTTCATCTCTGAAACTGGAGTAGCAAGATCCGGAGTAAATGGTCCATTCAAGTGTGGTTCAAGTTCATCAAGGTTGATTTCAATAACCTGGTCGAAATACTGCTCAGGGTTTGAGTATATCTCATCATCACCAGTTAGGTGTGTAGCAATTAAATCAGCTGCATCTGCAACATCTGCTCTTCCTGTAGCTCTTAGGTAACGACTCATGCTATCATCAAATCCAAACAATGATGTAGTTGCACCAATCTCTGCACCCATATTACAGATTGTACCCTTACCAGTACATGAAAGACTCTTAGCTCCTTCACCGAAGTACTCAACAACACATCCTGTTCCTCCTTTAGCAGAAACGATTCCAGCAACCTTAAGAATTACATCTTTAGCGCTTAACCAACCGCTTAATCTACCAGTAAGTTTAATACCGATAAGCTTAGGGAATTTAAGCTCCCAAGGCATGCCCGCCATAACGTCTACAGCATCTGCTCCACCAACACCTACAGCGACCATTCCAAGACCACCTGCATTTACTGTGTGTGAATCAGTACCTATCATCATTCCTCCAGGGAATGCGTAGTTCTCTAATACTACCTGGTGGATGATACCAGCTCCGGGCTTCCAAAAGCCGATACCGTATTTATTTGAAACCGATTCAAGGAAGTTGTAGACTTCATTGTTTTGGTTTATGGCATTTTGAAGATCAGAAGACGCCTCAACTTTTGCTTGAATAAGGTGATCACAGTGAACTGTTGAAGGCACTGCTACCTTTTTCTTTCCAGCTTGCATGAACTGAAGCAATGCCATTTGCGCTGTAGCATCCTGCATGGCAACCCTATCAGGTGCAAAATCTACATAATCAACCCCTCTCTGGTAAACCTGGTTTGGATTACCATCCCAAAGGTGAGCGTTAAGAATCTTCTCAGCTAATGTTAAAGGTCGACCAGCTAATTCTCTTGCTGCCTTTACACGCTCAGGAAACTTCGCGTACACCTCTTTGATCATTTCAATATCAAAAGTCATATCTCTTCTATATAATTTCAGAGTGCAAAGATAGGTTACTACCTTCGGGGCATGAAGTGGTCGAGCTCAGTTTTATTTGAACAAATTAAGGTGGCAGTTCGTTCAATAAAAGGGCAAGCATTGAGAACCACTTTAACTGTTGGAATTATTGGAGTAGGTATTATGGCTCTAATAGCTATGATAACTGCAACAGAGTCTCTCAAAGAGAATATTAAACTTGAATTTTCCTCACTAGGAACTAACACTTTTACTATATCACCTGTAAGATCTGGTGGTATTCAAAATGGTAGGCGTAAACCACCAGAAGATCCTATTGACTATTTGGAAGCAAAGCGATTTGCTAAGGAATTAGAGGATTCTGGAATTGATGTAAGCGCTTCAATTAACGCCAGCATGACTGCCATAGTTAGTCGAGGGACTGAAAGAACTAATCCCAATGTTCAAATATTAGGTGTAGACGAGCAATACCTAAATGTTAGCGGCATACCACTACTATCAGGCAGAGGCATATCTAAAGCTGAAGCTGAAGCTGGAGCACAAATGATTGTTATTGGAACTAAAATTCAAGACCAACTTTTTAAAGAATGGGAATCACCGGTGGGAGAAGACGTATTACTTGGTGGCACTAGGTATTTCATTGTAGGTGTTCTTGAGTCGCGTGGCTCAAGTTTTGGAATATCTCAGGATAATCAGTGCTTAATCCCTATTCCTGCAGCTAGACGCCAATTCTCTGATAAAAACAGAAGCTATATGCTCGCATGCACTGTTTCAGATTCTGAATTTATGGACTCCTATATTGACGAGGCAACAGGAGCTTTTAGAATGGTAAGGGGGGATTTCCCTGGAGAGGATAATTCTTTTGAAATTTCTCAAAGCAATGCCCTTGTTGAAACAATGCTTTCAGCAATCTCAGGAATAACAGCAGCTGCAGTAGTTATTGGCCTAATTACACTTTTTGGAGCAGGCATAGGGTTAATGAATATTATGCTGGTTAGTGTTTCAGAAAGAACTAGGGAAATAGGAACAAGGAAGGCTCTAGGGGCAAGTTCTAGAGCTATAAGAACTCAATTTCTAGTGGAAGTTATAATAATTGGTCAAATGGGTGGAGCGGTTGGTATTTTATTGGGACTGGGATTAGGGAATGTAATTGCTTCATTTTTTGAAACACCATTTATTATTCCATGGGGCTGGATTGCAGTGGGACTAACTCTTTGTATGATTACCTCTATTGCTAGCGGGTACTACCCAGCAAGAAAGGCATCCACTTTAGACCCAATAGATGCGTTGGGAAGGACTTAATCTACCGTAGTTTTGCACTGATGAAAATACCTGCAGTAAAATTTTCTCGCGACAAATCTGGTTTCAGCAAGGCCCTTAAAGCAAGGGTGGAAGCATATTTTTCTGATAATGGATATAATAAAGGCGGTGGTACTAGCATGTACTTAAAAAGTTTTATTATGCTTTCACTTTACTTTGTTCCATGGGGACTTTTCTCTTTTGGAGTAATCGAAGGTGGAATGTGGTTTTGGTTTGCTGAATTAGTAATGGGACTAGGACTAGCTGGAATAGGACTAAACATTATGCACGACGGAAACCACAATTCGTACAGCTCTTCATCTTGGATAAACACGATAATGGGAAGAACACTTGATTTGGTTGGTGGAAATGCTGAAATGTGGAAGATTCAACACAATGTTCTTCACCATACTTTCACAAATATTGAGGGCCTTGATGAGGACGTTTCTCCTATAAAAATCTTAAGATTTAGTCCTACTAATCGCCTTTATAAGATTCATAAATACCAATACATTTATGCTTGGTTGTTTTATTCTTTGATGACATTCTTCTGGATGCTTCCAAAGGATTGGGCTGCTCTTGCAAGATATCATAAGAAGGGTCTTATTAAAACAACAGGAAGAACTACAAAGGGTCTATTATTTCACATGATTGGAACTAAGATTGCTTACTTCACATATATTCTTGCCCTACCACTAATCTTTAGTAGTGTATCATGGTGGGCGATTCTACTAGGATGGATAGTTATGCATCTTGTCGCTGGATTCCTGCTTGCTATTATCTTCCAGCCAGCCCACATTCTAGAGCATATTGCATTCCACAATTCAAGCACTAAAGACGCTCTTGAATTAGATAACACTAGATTAGAGCATCAATTGCTATCTTCAGCAAACTTTGGGACAAACAACAGAGTTCTCACATACCTATGTGGAGGTTTAAACTTCCAGATTGAGCATCACTTGTTCCCAAATATTTGTCACGTACACTATAAGGCAATTTCTAAAATTGTTAAAGAAACTGCTGAAGAGTTTGGCTTACCATACAACTCTGGAACTTCATTTACTGGAGCTCTTAGACTTCACGGAAAGTTCTTACGCCAACTTGGAAGAAAAGATACTGTTACTGCAACTGTTTAACTTTTAAAGGAATAACGTACTTTTGCATCGCGTAAATCGCAGGCGTGCTTTAGCCTTAGTCGGCACGCAAGTTTTTAAAGACTAGGCACGCTTAAATACTCTTTATGTCATTTAAAGATCTTGGGTTGAACGAAATTGTTCTTTCAGCTATTCAACCTCTTGGCTATGAAACGCCCACCCCTATTCAGAAACAATCTATCCCCCACATATTAGATGGTAAGGATATTCTAGGATGCGCTCAAACCGGTACTGGTAAGACTGCTGCCTTTGCTCTTCCCATTGTACACAAGCTTAGCGAAACTCCTCCAAAGTACAAGGTACATAAAAAACCTATCAGGGCTCTTATAATTTCTCCAACAAGAGAACTTACGTCTCAGATTGACACAAATCTTCGCGACTACTGTTCTCAGTCAGGATTAAGAACAACCGTAATTTACGGTGGTGTAGCCCAAAGCAGACAAGTAAATGCTCTTCGGAGAGGCGTCGATATTTTAGTTGCTACTCCAGGAAGACTCCTTGATTTATGCAATCAAGGCTTCATCAATCTAAATACAATTGAATTTCTTGTATTAGACGAAGCGGACACCATGCTAGATATGGGTTTCCTACCAGACATCAAGAAAGTTATCAAGCAATGTCCTGAAGAAAGACAGACTTTGTTTTTCTCAGCCACAATGCCTTCAGATATTGTAAAGCTCACAGATTCTATTCTTAAAGATCCAGTAAGAGTACAAATTGATGCTGTTAGTTCTGCTGCTGAAACTGTTGACCAAAAAATCTATTCAGTCCGTCAAAGTGATAAGAAAGACCTACTTGTTTATGTAATCCATGAACTTGAAGTATACAATACCCTTGTGTTCACGAGAACAAAGTTTGGCGCTGATAAGGTTGAAAGACACTTAAGAAACAACAATATTAAAGCTGAGGCTATTCATGGAAACAAGTCGCAGCCCAAGCGTGAAAGAGCATTAGATAGATTTAGAAAAGGAAAGGTTCAGGTTCTTGTAGCAACAGATATAGCTTCACGAGGTATCGATGTTGAGGAACTAAGTCTAGTTATTAACTATGAATTGCCTAATCTAGCTGAAAGCTATGTTCACAGAATTGGAAGAACTGGTAGAGCTGGAAAATCAGGGCTAGCTATTTCATTCTGTAATGAAGGTTCTGAAAGAAACCACCTAAAAGGAATTCAAAAGCTAATAGGTAAAGAAATAGAGATTGAAGAAAATCATCCTTTCTCTTTAGAGCTTGAACCTGTAGGCATGGATCACAAGCCATCAGGCAAATCGATGAAAAAGAGCCGAAATAAAAGACGCTCTGACAGAAGAAAGACAGGTGCAAGACGCAGTGGCGGCGGTGAGAGACGCCGTGATGGCGGAGGTGAAAGACGTGGCTACGGTGGTGGTAGCGACGAAAGACGCCGTGATGGCGGAGCTGAAAGACGTGGCTACGGTGGTGGTAGCGACGAAAGACGCCGTGATGGCGGAGGTGAAAGACATGGCTACGGTGGTGGTGGCGGCGAGAGACGCCGTGATGCCGGTGGCGAAAGGTCATTTAGCTCTTCGAATAAAGGAAATAAAAGGTTTGGCAAAGGCCCGTCAAAAAATGATGGCTATAGAGGAAGCTCATTTGGCCCATCGAGTGGTGGTGGATCAAGCTTCGCTAAGAAAAAAAGACCTAAGTTCAAGGGTAACACACCTTCTGTAGGTGGAAAGAATACAAGCGGAAAGAAGCGCAGTTCTTTCAATAAGAAGAGGCGATAAGAAAAGTCTGTTATTCGTACATTTGGAATCGCCCAATTCAGGGCTTTAAAGCAAAACATAGATATGAGAACCATGATTTGGATTGCCAGCAGCTTATTATTTGTACTTACTTCATGTGGAAATAGTGAGGCTCCTGCTCAAGAGGAGATTTCTAAAGCTTCTAAAGTTGAAGTAAAGACTGTAGAATCTGCTTCAGAGCAGACTACAACTATTTCGCCTAAGTACAAGGATGGTATTAACGACCAGAACCGAGGAGATAAGGTGGGAAACATCAGACTTCACGGAACTCTTCCAACTACACCTGGAGCTAAATTATACTTATATCAAACAGAGGCAAGAAATAAGACCCTTATTGATAGCACTGTGATAGAAGGTGGAGTATACAACTTTAAAAACATAGAGGTTAGTAGAGGTTTTTACGAGTTGATTCTTAATGGAAAGTCTAACAACAACTGTACTTTCATTCTTAATCCAGATGAGAGTGATGTGAAGATAGATTTCAGATCTAGCAGATTAACAGGTTCTAAAACAGCTCCAGCTTCTAGAGAAAATAAGGCTTGGTTTGCTTACCAGAGTGCTGAGAATAAAAATAAGAACGAGATCAAGAATCTTAGGAAGGGAATGAAAGACAGCCCATACAGAAAGAGGATTGAACAGCAGATCAAGGATAAGGAAATGGAACTTGTTCAAAAGCAACACGCTATGATGGACGAGTATCCTGGAACTTACTTCGCAAAGTTTTTGACTTGGAAGAACCCTAAGTACCCATCAGAACAGGGGAGATACTTTGAGGACATCGATCCACTTGATAACAGTTTGATTCACAGCATGGCCATTAGCGATAGAATACAGGGCATGATGGTGAAGTTCAGCAAGGGAGAAGATGCTAGATTCTTAGCTTGTATTGACATTGTAAAAGCTCACTTTGAGCCCAACTCTGTTACTCTTGAAAGCGCGCTTTACGCAATGCTTGACGGTTTTTACAACACTGGTAAAGAGGACATTTGTCTTTACATTCTTGACAACTACATCTACGATGAAGATTGTGGAGCAGAGCTTAGTGATGTGATTAAACAGAGAGCTGAGGGTATTGTAAACCTTCAAGTAGGCAAGACTCCACCTAACTTCAATATTGAATCAGTTGATGGAGGTAAGGTGAATCTTTACGAGACGGTGAAGAAGAATAAGTATACGCTTGTGATGTTTTGGGCTTCATGGTGCCACAAATGCGAACAAGAAATACCTGTACTTGTTCCACTTTACAATGTTAAGCACAGTGCTGGATTTGAAGTTATCGGTGTTTCAATAGATCAGGCTAGAAAGTCTTGGACTGATGTAATTGAAGCGCAGGGTATGGAGTACATCAATGTGAGCCAGCTTCAAGGATGGAGTAGCCCTATTGTAAAGGATTACAAGATCACAGCAACACCGACTTATTTCTTATTAGATAGCGAAGGCAAGATTGTTTTGAAGCCTAAGAGAATTTTCGAAGTGAATGACTTCCTTCAACAGAACCTATAACTAAACAATTAAATAGATTTTAAAATGGCAGTATTAGTAGGCCAAAAAGCGCCAAACTTTTCAGCAGCAGCAGTCCTTGACGGAAACAACATCGTTAGCGACTTCTCACTAGAGCAATACATCGACAACAAGTATGTAATTCTATTTTTCTACCCTAAGGATTTTACTTTCGTTTGTCCTACAGAGCTTCACGCTTTCCAAGATAAAATAGCTGAATTCGAAGCTAGAGGATGTCAAGTTGTTGGTTGTTCTACAGACACAGCTGAGAGCCACGCAGCATACCTTAGAATGCCTAAAGATCATGGTGGCATCCAGGGAATTACTTACCCACTTGTTGCTGACACAGCTAAGACTATCTCTACAAACTACGACGTGCTAACAGGCATGTACGACTATGATGAAGAGGGTAACCTAATTAGCGACAACGAGCTTATCGCTTACAGAGGTCTTTTCCTAATCGATAAAGATGGAGTGGTTCAGCACCAGCTAGTAAACAACCTTCCTCTTGGAAGAAATGTAGACGAGGCAATTAGAGTTCTTGACGCGCTTATCCACGTAGAAACAGTTGGCGAAGTTTGTCCTGCTAACTGGAGCAAGGGTAAGGACGCTATGAACGCTACTGACGAGGGTGTTAGCAACTACCTAGCTAACCACTAAAGCTAAGATTAACCTAAATCTGCTAGCTTCTCTTCGAGGATAGCGATTTTTGCTACAGCGTCAGCTTCTTTGTTGCGCTCTTTCTGAACAACAGCCTCAGGGGCACCACTAACGAATCTATCGTTAGATAGTTTACCTCGTACGCTTTTCAGGAAACCTAACTGATAGTCAAGATCCTTTTGGATCTTGGCTTTTTCAGTTTCTACATCAAAGCCAGCTGAGAATGGGATGTAGAATCTATGTCTACCAACCATAAACCCAAAAGCTCCATCAACCTTTTCACTTACGTGCTCAACCTTTTCAAGATTTGTTAGGTGTTGAATCGCAGATTCTAAGTGAGATGGGTATTCCTCGCCAGCTTGAACAAGAAGGGTGAGTTTTTCCTTGTTTGGGATATTATTATCCTTCCTCACATTTCTTACACCTCCTACAATCTCCTTAAGCAGAGTAAAGTCATCGAGTAAGGCCTCATCAACCTCTCCAACCTCAGGCCAAGTCGCAACAACTAGCGCATCCTCAGGAGCACTCTTCTCTCCTATCCAATGCCAAACCTCTTCAGACAAGAATGGCATAAACGGATGAAGAATCTTAAGAAGCTTTTCAAATAATGCAAGTGTCTCAGAAAGTGTCGTGCTATCAATAGGCTCACCATATGGAGGCTTAATAAGCTCCAAGTACCAGCTACAGAATTCCTCCCATACAAGCCTGTATGTAGTCATCAATGCTTCACTTAATCTGAAATCACCATACTGCGACTCCAGTTCAACAAGCGCGGTGTTAATTCTACTCTCAAGCCATTTTACCGCAAGCATTGCAGACTCAGGCTGATCCTTATTATCATCTACTTCCCAGCCCTTAACAAGCCTAAACGCATTCCAAATCTTATTAGAGAAGTTCCTTCCGGTCTCACAAAGCTTCTCATCAAAAGGAAGATCATTTCCTGCTGGTGAAGTAAGTAGCATACCCACTCTAACTCCATCAGCTCCATATTTCTCCATTAGCTCGATAGGATCAGGACTATTCCCTAAACTCTTACTCATCTTCCTCCCCTTATCATCTCTTACGATTCCCGTGAAGTACACGTTTTTAAATGGAGGAAGATCTCTATAGTGATATCCACTCATAATCATCCTAGCCACCCAGAAGAACATAATCTCAGGAGCAGTCACAAGATCATTAGTTGGGTAATAATAGCTTACCTCATCTTCCTTATGTAATCCGTCAAACACTTGAATAGGCCAAATCCATGAACTGAACCAAGTATCCATTACATCCTCATCCTGCTTAAGATCAGCTTGAGCAATTTCTCTTCCAGCCTTCTCAGTTGCTTTTACTACAGCCTCTTCTATGGTCTTTGCAACAACAAAATCATCATCGCCATCACCGTAGTAAAACGCGGGAATTCTATGACCCCACCAAAGCTGTCTACTTACACACCAGTCCTTGATGTTTTCCATCCAGTGCCTGTAACTATTCTTAAACTTAGCTGGGTGGAACTGAACCGTATCATCCATTACGTGATCAAGAGCAGGCTTAGCTAGCTTCTCCATCGCCATAAACCACTGTAGTGAAAGTCTTGGCTCGATTACAGCATCAGTTCTCTCACTTCTACCAACCTTATTCGTGTACTCTTCAATCTTTACAAGGTTTCCTAGTTCGTCTAGATCTTGAGCAATTTTCTTTCTCACATCGAATCTATCCATGCCCTCATACGGGCCGGCGTGCTCACTCATTGTGCCATTCGCACTAATGGTGTCGATTACTTCAAGATCGTGTTTAATGCCCAACTCGTAGTCATTGATATCGTGAGCTGGAGTCACTTTCAAGCAACCTGTACCAAACTCGATATCGATGTAATCATCTTGAATAATAGGGACCTCTCTATTGCAGATAGGAATAATAGCTTTCTTACCATGAAGGCTAGTATATCTACTATCATCTGGGTGTACGCAGATAGCCGTATCTCCTAGTATTGTTTCAGGTCTTGTGGTAGCAACAGTAATCCACTCATCGCTATCAACGATCTTATATCTAACGTGGTATAGCTTTCCGTTCTCTTCCTTGTGAATCACTTCCTCATCACTTAGAGCTGTAAGAGCAACTGGATCCCAGTTTACCATTCTAACACCTCTGTAGATCAGGCCTTCGTTGTAGAAATTGATAAACGTATCAATTACACCTTCGTAATAGCCCTCATCCATTGTAAAACGAGTCCTATCCCAATCACAACTAGCACCCAATTTTTTAAGTTGATCGAGAATTATTCCTCCATGCTTATGAGTCCAATCCCAAGCATGACCTAAAAACTCATCCCTACTTAAATCACTTTTCTTTACTCCTTCTTCTCTTAGCTTTCTAACAACCTTTGCTTCTGTTGCAATAGATGCGTGGTCTGTTCCAGGAACCCAGCAAGCATTTTTACCCTTCATTCTTGCTCTTCTTACCAGGACATCCTGAATTGTATTATTCAACATATGCCCCATATGAAGGACTCCCGTCACATTTGGAGGAGGAATAACTACGGTGTACGGTTCTCTATCCTCTGGAGTGGATTTGAAATATCCGTTATCCATCCAGTATGAATACCATTTATCTTCAGTTGACCTTGGGTCGTATTGAGCTGGAATTTCCATGGCGCAAAAGTACTTCACTAAACGAGCAAAGCCGCCCCGAGGGACGGCTTTGTATATAAAAGTTTATCTCTCTTACTTATTCGTAGGTGCTCCATTAGATGGTTGCTTGACAGGAACTCCACTTGAAGCACCTAAATCCTTGGCCTCTACTTTTCCCTTTATACGAATAACCTTAGTAGGTTCATTAGTTGCATTAGAAGTAATAGTGACCGACTTATTAATAGGTCCAATACGCTTAGTATCATACTTCACACTGATTTCAGAAGTTGCTCCAGGCATAATTGGATCCTTATCACACTTAGGAACTGTACACCCACATGAACCCTTACATCTAGAAATTATCAGAGGCTCAGTTCCTGAGTTTGTTACTATAAACTCACAAGCGCCATTGGCACCTTGAGTAATCGTTCCGTAATCGTGAATGGTTTTATCTAGTGTTATCGCTGGACCATTTGCAACTTCTTGAGCTGATACAAATGTCACCAAGCTAAATGCAATAAATAAAACTGAAAATATCTTTTTCATGTTAAACGAGTTCTATGATTTACTGAGTATAAATATACAAAAGTTATGATTTGCTTGTATTACGACACTTAGGCCAAAAAATTTAAAAATTATGTAAAACCTTTTTAACTACAAAAAAGGCCACCCATTGGGTGGCCTTTTCGTATTAGTTTATGTGATACTATTCACACTCCTGTCCGAAGACAGCAAGGAACTCAAGAAGATCTGATGTTGCAACAACACCGTCATCGTTAAGGTCACCAACACAGCCAGTGCCTAAAGAGAACTCACAAGATCCATCATCGTTATTCGCATCGATATCGTAGTTATTTGCTTCTTCATAAATACAGCCCTCAATTTCACAAGAACCATCGTCAGTGTTAGCTGATGAGTTCCAATTAGAGGAATTAGGATTAGTACAACCTTCAATTACAGGCACACAAGTACCATCGTCGTCAGTAGCTCCTTCATCGTAGTTAAACGCTGTTGGATCTGTACAACCTAAGTAGATACATGAAGCATTGTCAGGACAACCTGCTCCTGCGTCATAGTTAGCAGCACTAGAATCTGTACATCCAGGGTAAGAACAAGCAACACTTAACTCACATGGGTTACCAGAGAAGTTACATGCTGTTGGGTCACCACACCCTAGATCAAAGTTCATCATTGGTCCAGCCCATAAATATTGACCATCTTCATTAACTGGAATCGGTGAAATCCAGAATTGGCCATTACCTACCATTGGAATTAAATTACCCAAAGCAGAAACTGTCATGTTATCTCCACATGCAGAAAATTCTACGGTTGATGTAAGAGCAACTAATTCTGCAAGAAGACCAGTTGGGTCAGTAACTCCAGCTAAAGTCAGAGGAGCTGAACCATCACCAACAATCACTCCGTTTATACTAAGATTTGGGTTCACTCCTCCAGCAGCTTCACAACCACCAGCAAACGGCTCAAAAGTAGTACCAGTTACAGTAAGACCTACTAACCAAACATTATCTGTCCCAGTTGGAACACCATCACCTGATAAGTAAGTACAGCCAGTATCAACTGTAGCTGCAGGATTATAATCACATGCAAATGCATTGGTACAACCCTCGATGTTTAGAGAATTACCCTCACAATCATAGCCTGCATCAGCATACGTACAAGAACCATCGTCTGATGTTGCAAGAGCATTAAAATTACATGCAGTTTCATCAACACAACCAGGACCTATATCAGCAATGCCAAAAGATAATGCTAAACGTGGAGCAGTGTAAGATTGAATAACATCAATCCAGTACATCGCTTCAACTTCACTCATAGTTGGGTTAAGAGTCAACTGAGTTGCTGCAATTGAAGTTCCATTTGCCGCATCATATGCTTCAGCTGCTGCTACATCCCACCATTGCCAAGGAGCACCGTCAAATGGTTCTGTTGGAGTTCCATTAACATAGTTATTTAAAACTGGGTACATTCCATCAAAACCACCATTGTTTAGAGCTTCTAAAGAAAGGTCATCCGTTAAGTTCGCAGACTGATATGAATAATTATTATTTGGTGAAGGATATCCATTAATCTCAGCATGTACATCATATGCACCACTCACCTCTACAACCAGTTCATTGGTTGTGGGAACTACAAGAACGTCTGTAGTATATGGAGCGAATTGATCATGAGGACATTGGAAAGAAACCATAGGTACATCACCTTGATCTAACCAATTTAAATCACCTAATGCTCCACCCATATTCATCTGAAACTGAACGTCAGAACTGTAATCAGGATACTGTCCAATACAAAGTTGAACAGGATCTGGACCAAATACACCTGCCGGTGCATAGCCATCAAACTTAGCTTCAGGGTCACCATTTACAGCTTCAATTACCATTGGAATGTAATCTGCAGAACCTGGTGTTCCTGTCCAGAATTTAGCAATAGGCATACCAGCATCATCTAAAATAATATCATTATAATCAGATATTGTAGAAGCTGCGTATGAAACATATCCTCCTGTACCTTCTCCGAAGTAACCAATATTTGACGGGTCAATATTGTATTCATTACCCATTACATCAGCATTCATACGGAAGTATCTAACAGCTGTTCTTGCATCCTGAACGCCACGATAAGCTGCATTAATTAACTGGTATGTACGATCTGCTTGAGTCGCTGCAAGTGGATTCCAACCTGCACGGTAATCAATAGAAGCGACAACGTAACCCATACGCGCAAAACGAGTACATAGCTCAACTGCTACATTATCTGTTTTTGTTCCAACAGCAGAACCATTTAAGTACTGAGGAAGGAAATTACCTGTGTGAATGTAAATAATTAACGGACGGCTTTCCTCTGTATCACCTTCAGGTTGATAAATATCACAAACTAAAGGTTGTGCAGAAGGAGGAGCTCCTTGGAGTAATGGCAGTACTGTTACGTTTTGACCATAAAGAACATTAGAAGTTACATCAACACAGTTAAATACTTCATCAATATAACGAACACCTGAAGCTTGAGAACCAACACATGAATCTTCTTCATCACAAATTCCATCATTATCTATATCATCACAACCTCCTCCACATGGAGTTCCACCATATGTCACACATAAATCAGGCCCGAATTCATCATTGAAATAACCAAAACCATCAGCATAAATACATCCATCACCAGGCACATCATCACAAGATGCATATACACACTGAAGATTTCCGTATTGATCATAGCCTTGCTCAGTAGCATCAGCATTGTAGTTTGATGCATTTATATCCAAACAACCCAATACCTCAGAACAGCCTACTGTGAAGTATGAATCAGTAACTGAACCTGCTTCACCAGCTGTTACACTTGCATTTGCATTTGTACAACCTTCAGAAAATTGGACACCCCAACCAGACCAACCGTCTGCAGAGCCAGTTACAGCAACAACATATTCAAATGATGTGCCAGCATCTATTTCTAGACCTCCAGTAAATATTCCGTCTCCATCAGCATCAGCTAACGTTACACCCCAACCGTTCCAGCCATTCCAAGATCCATTGACTACAACATTATCATATCCAGCATTCGGATACTCTGAACCATTCATGTCAACATAGAAATATACAGTAGCTGTTTGTGGCTCCGGCTCCTCTGTAGGACATTCTGTACCACATGTTCCGTATACATTAGTAACATCTCCTGATCCAACTGTCCATAACCTGTTTGCATATGACCAGTAATCAGTGATGGGTGTACATGACCAATCACCTGATGCTGAACCTGCAGCTACCAAATCTTCCTGTACACCATCTACAACAAGTAAATATTCCATATCATCTGTTGGAGCTGGGTCAAAAGTAAATGTCCATGTTCCATCTCCATTATCTGAAGCTACTGGGCCAGCTGCTGGATCCCAACCCCACCAGGGACCAGTCATAGCAACTGAAGAAGC
>NZRP01000004.1 GCA_002693775.1 Crocinitomicaceae bacterium
ATGTGATTGCATTTAGATCTGAAGTGGGTAATGGTGCTAATGCTGTGCTAGCTTTAAACACTATGTCTCTTGAAATTGCTGGCATAAGAGCTTTTAGAGTTAGTGAAGCTCAGGATGTTGTTATCTCACCTAAAGACGGACTCATCACAATGTCTGAGGATAGAGATTTCACATTTGCAGGAGATGTGAAAGCGGGTAAGTTTGAATTTAGAGGAAGCAAGTTTGAATTTGACTACTCGTCATTCCAAATCAACCTCAACTCAGTTGAAAAAATGCACATCAGAGCGGAGATTGAAGGAGAGTTCAACGCGTCAGGTAGACCTAAAACCCGTCTTATCAGAAACACAATTGATGGTATAACAGGCACTCTCAAAATCGACGACCCATCTAACCGCTCAGGATGGAGGTCACACTTATATCCTCATTATCCAGTGTTAGAAAGCACTGGCCCTGCATATGTTTACTACGATAGCCACGCTATCCATAAAGGAGCATATCACAGGAATAGATTTAGATACGCCTTAGATCCATTTGAAATTGACTCTCTTGACAACTTTGTTAAGGATAACGTAAGGTTCTCTGGCGAGCTTCTTGCAGGCGGAATTATTCCAGATTTAGACGTTGACCTTAGGCTTATGGACGACTTTTCATTAGGCTTAGAAACAACTAGTCCTCCAGAAGGGTTTCCGCTTTATAAAGGCTTAGGGACTTTAACTGCAGACGTTAAACTAGATATGAATGGTCTCCAAGGTACTGGTGTTATCGACTATCTATCATCTCACTTAACAGGCGAGGATATGGTGCTGGTGCCTGATTCAGCGTTTGGCATAACATCTTCATATGTAAATGAGGCTATTTGGGATCATGTTCCAGCTATAGAGGCTGCTGTGACTGATTTTGCTTTGCATTCAGATGTTGAAATGCTTGATGTTAGAACTATTCAGGAGGATTTAAAATTCTTTGGAGAGGATGCAGTTCTAAGGGGGGCGACTCATTTAAATCCGTCTGGAATGACTGCTGATGGGGAATTTTCATTTGAAGACGCTAAAATCAGTTCAGAGTTATTTGTAATGAAAGAAAGGGGTATGACAGCTCAGGTTGCAGACTTTGAAATCATGGGGAATGATTTAAATGCCCTTGCATTTACTACGGATAATGTACAAGCTGATATTGATTTTGATGAAAGAATAGGTGATTTCATCTGCCATGTTGGTGTAACAGAGATAGAGCTTCCTGCAATAAGATATCTCTGTACTATGGATAAGTTTAGGTGGTTTATGGACCTAGACCAAATCCAATTAGAAAACACCCTCGCTGAAGAGAATTACGAGAATTTCACATCTACTCACCCTGATCAAGATTCGCTATCATTTGCTAGTGCTAGTGCGCTTTACAAAGTGGGGGCAGCCGTTGTTGAATGTAGTGATGTCCCTAGGATTTATACAGCAGACGCTGAAGTTATCCCTGATTCAGGTAATGTAGTTGTAAGAAGAGATGCCCAAATGGATCCTCTATACAAGGCTGAGATTTACACTAACACTAGAACCAAGTTCCACAGATTATATGATGCGACTGTGCATGTTAGAGGTAAAAACGAATACAGGGGTTCAGCACACTCTAATTACAAGGACGTAAACAATGTTGAATGGCCTATTTACTTTGATCTTATTGAAGTTGATTCGGCTTATCAGACGGTTGCTCTTGCAAAAGTGCCAGTATCACAAGAATTCTATCTAGATCCATATTTCGAGTTTACTGGAGATGTTACTCTTTTAGGTGCTAGAGAACATCTAGAGTTTGAAGGCGGTGTTAGGTTGAGCATAAATTGTGAGGACTTCAATAGAGAATGGATTGAGTTTAAAAACGTAATTGACCCTGCAGACATTTTAATTCCTGTATCAGACCTGATTGTTGAGAAAGGAAAAGCTCACTTAGATGCTGGTATTATGATGTCTGATGATAACCCTTACGAGGCGTACCCTCTGTTTTTTACTAAAAAGCCTGATAGAGGCGACATAGCTGTGTTTAAGCCAGAGGGAAATCTTAGATACGATAAGAAGAAGAATAGATATGTCGTTAGCTCTGACAGCAAGTTTAGCGACCCTAAAACGCCTGGAACTTTAACTGAATTGCCAGATAATGGTTGTGGAGTTTATTCATCAGGAAGAACAACCTTGCCGTTTAATTTCAACGTAATAGACCATGAGTTTATAGGAGATGCATGGGTGACAGAATCAGGTCGAATTGAGATGAGAGGTACACTTCCATTAGACATTCATATGAATTCTAAACTCGTAGATTACTTAAGTCATCAGCTTAAAAACGCTTCCTCAGCAACTCCTGTAGATGTAAGCTATAACTACGAATATGCAATGACAGAGTTAGTCGGAGTTGATCAAGCTAAAACTTACATGGAGGGCCTAACAAGGGATGGGTACTTTAAAAAGATGCCTAAGGAACTCAATAAAACTCTTGTACTAACTGATTTAGAATTTAGTTATGACAGTTTTGAAGATGCTTTTGTCTCTGATTCTAGAATTGGAATTGCAACTGTGGGAGATAAATCGGTATTTAGATCAATTCCTGGAAGAGTTGAGCTTAAGCGCAATAGTGAAAGAGATGTGTTGAGAATATATTTCCATATTAGCGAAAACCATTGGTATTACTTTGAGTACGATACTTATTTCAAGTTTGAGACGAATGATTTGGGCTTTATTGAGATTTGGAATAAGCTTAAGGACGACCAAAAACGACTTCATAAACCAGACTCAGAGCAAAGCCTTAAAATGCAAATATCAAGAATGGGTCTGCGTGACGACTTTGTAGATAGATTTAGAGACTTCGAATAACGACTTGCTTGAGAACTAACATGAGTAGATTTCCTCTTCTTTTTTCAGACATAAAGGTTGGTAATACAATCTTGCCTAATCGTGTGATTATGGGCTCTATGCACACTGGTCTTGAAGAGAAATGGGGAGGATATAAGAAGCTTGCAGACTTTTATGCTCAGAGGGCTAGAGGTGGAGTAGGTTTAATTGTAACAGGAGGAATTGCACCTAACAGAGCTGGAGTTACAGTTATTGGTGGTTCTAGAATGACCAACTTCATGCATGTTAGAAAGCACAAGCTTATAACTGAGGCTGTTCACAAGGAGGGTAGTAAAATCATAATGCAAATCCTTCACGCTGGTAGATATGCATACACACCACTTGCAGTTGCTCCGTCAGCAATTAAATCTCCCATCAGCAAATTCAAACCTAGAGCGTTAAGCAATCGAGGTATAAAAAAGACAATTCGTGACTTTGTAAAATCAGCTAAACTCGCTAAAAAAGCTGGTTACAATGGAGTTGAGGTCATGGGGTCTGAGGGCTATTTAATAAATGAATTCATTGCTGCTGAAACGAATAAACGCACAGATGAGTGGGGAGGTTCAATTGAGAATAGAATCAAATTCCCTATTGAAATTGTATCTCAAATAAGAAAAGAACTAGGACCTGATTTCATCATTATGTACAGGCTTAGTATGCTTGATCTTGTCGCTGGGGGTAGTGATTGGAATGAGGTTGAGCTTCTTGCTAAGAAGATTGAAGAAGCAGGTGCTGATGTGATAAATACTGGTATAGGTTGGCATGAGGCTCGAATCCCCACAATAGCTACAATGGTGCCAAGAGGTGGCTTTGCCTTTGTCACTAAAAAGCTAATGGGAAAGGTAAATATTCCACTGATTACCACTAATAGGTTTAACGACCCAGTTGATTGTGAGAAAGCTTTGTCTGATGGATGTTCAGACATGATCTCTATGGCTAGACCTTTCCTGGCAGATGCTAACATTATGAAGAAAAGTCTTGAAGGAGAAACCGAGAAAATCAATACCTGTATTGGGTGCAATCAAGCCTGTTTAGATCACGTCTTTAAGCAGAAGATTGCATCGTGTTTAGTTAATCCAAGGGCATGTGAAGAAGGTGTTTGGGCTGATCTTGACTCGCCTTTAAAACCAAACAACATTAACATAGCCGTAGTTGGCGGTGGCCCTGCAGGAATGAGCTGTGCTTCAGAATTAGCACTTCTAGGATTTAGCGTTACTCTCTATGAGAAGGCTTCAGAGTTAGGCGGCCAGTTTAACTTGGCTAAAAAGATCCCAGGTAAAACTGAATTTGACCATACAATCAGATATTTCTCAGACAGACTTAAAACCTTGGGAGTAGACGTTCAGCTCAACACGGAGGTGACTGTTTCCATGCTAACTACACAAAACTTTAAGCATATTGTTATTGCTTCAGGTGTAGTACCTAGACCATTTATTATTCCGGGCTCTGATAGACCTGAAGTTGTTACTTATTTAGATGTGCTGAAAGAAAGGGTACAGGTCGGAAAAAATGTTGCTATTATTGGCGCTGGAGGAATAGGATTCGATGTGGCAGATTTCATTACCCATGATTCCGATAAGTCTGGATTTGAGAAATCCTGGGGAATTGACTCTAGTTTAGAAAATCGTGGTGGATTAAATGATAGTGAGAGGGTTAAGACTGAAAGAAATGTTCACCTTCTTCAGAGAAGTCCTGGCAAACCTGGTGCTAAACTTGGAAAAACCACAGGTTGGATTCATAGACTAACTTTGAGAAACAGGGGAGTAGTAGCTCTTGGAGGAGTTAGCTATAAAAAAATAGATGATGATGGCCTACATATTACTCATGGTGACAAAGGAGATGTAGTAATTCCTGTTGATCACGTAATAGTTTGTGCTGGCCAACTTTCATTTTCACCTCTTGCTGAACCACTAGTGGCTAAAGGAATGGAAGTGCATTTAATTGGTGGAGCTAAACTTGCTAAAGGGTCAGATGCTCAAAGGGCTATAAGAGAAGGGCTTGAATTATCCTCTCAGCTTGCTAATACTATCGTATGTCAAATTCCTTAATTCTTCTACATCATTAGATTCAATAGGATCTCCGTATTTAACTATGATAGGATAGTTTAATTTTTTAATAGAAAAATTACCTGGGGGAAGTCTTTTGTACGTTCCATTTATATGTACAGGTAAAACTGGAGCTGAAGCCTGAACGGCTAAATGAAAGCCTCCCTTTTTAAATGGTTTTAGCTTACCATCTTTAGATCTAGTTCCCTCGGGAAACACAACCACAGATCTTCCGCTCTTCACTGTTTTTACAAGTGTTTTAATTGCATTAAATGCAGATGTCTTATTTCCTCTGTTTACAAATACAGTTCCAACTCTGGCATTGGCACCTCCAAGCAAGGGGACTTTTCTTAAGCTAGCTTTCGCCAAATAAACAATGGGAGTTGGTGAGGATACAAAGCAAGCAACAATGTCTAAAAAGCTAGAGTGATTAGCCATTATTACAGCTCCTTTATTCGATTTGAAAAGCTTAAGTGCTTTAGGGCTAAACTCTACTTGAATATCAGCTCCAATTATCCATTTAAGCATTGGTGTTGACCAGTTCTTTTTGGCTAGTTGTATCAACACATAATCTGAGCTATTTGGTTTAATAAGCAAGATTATAATTGCTGCCCCACACCAAAAAGCTGAGTAGATAATAGCTAGAATAGTTCTAATCATTCTTTTTAATTATTACATTTTATCTAAGATGTAGTAGTTTGTTGATATCACTCTCACTTAATTCTCTAACTCTACCAGCCTCTATTCCTCTCAATTTAAACGGTCCAATGCTATGCCTTATTAATCTTAAAGTTGGAAATCCTGCCATTGCTGTCATCTTTCTAACCTGTCTGTTCTTGCCTTCAGTTAGAGTGAGTGATATCCATGTTTCAAGGACATTTTTTCTGACTCTAATAGGTGGAACTCTTTCAGGATAAGTTGGTTGGGGATCTAGTATTAATGCCTTACAGGGCTTAGTAATGAATATTTTCCCCTTCACTTTTAGTTTCATAGGGCTTTGTAGAATTCTTATGTCACTGTATTCAGGGCTTCCTTCTACCTGAGCGTGATAAGTTCTAGGGTGTCCGTTTTCAGGAGACAAGAGCTCGGAGTTTAATCTTCTGTCGTTAGTTAGAAGAAGTAAGCCTTCACTATCCGTATCAAGTCTTCCAACTGAATACACATCAGATGGCCAATCGAAATCCACATCAGCAAGGGATTGATGTCCACCTTCTCTTGTGAATTGACTTAACATGCCAAATGGCTTATGAAGTAGATAGTATTTGTACATAATTTCTATTGGTGCAAAAGTAATTATTAGATTTGCATTACGGTTGACTTCATCGCCTCGCTTTTGTGGGGAGGAAAGTCCGGACAGCTCAGAGTACCGTACTCCTCGAAAGGGAGGCTATCCAAACGTGGAATGACAGACAGTGCTAAAGAGATTTAAACCGCCGATGGCTTTTATAGCACAGGTAAGGGTGAAAAGGTGAGGTAAGAGCTCACCAGCAGTAAAGTGATTTGCTGGCTTTGGTAAACCTTGCGGGCTGCAAGACCATGTAAACTAGTGTTTGAGAGCTACTCGTTCGAACTAGAGGGTAGGTCGCATTAGATCAATGATGAAGCTCCTTCGGGAGAACAGAATCCGGCTTACACCGTAAATATGAGGGGAATTCCTAACCGGAATTCCCCTCTCTATTTTACTATTTGTATTTCTAGTGCTATTTTTGCAATAAATTAAACATTGAAATGTTAAACGTGAAATTCACACAGCAAGAAATTAAAAAGTTTATTTCCTACTATACTAATGAAAAGAGCAGACTAGAAAACGAATTAAACATCGTTAATTCAATGCTAGAAAAACTTGGTGGTAATGTTGGTAATTCAACAATCCACTCTACTTCAAATATTAAAATTGTAAAGAAGGCCTCTGCATTTACAACTAAGGGAGAAGTGCCAAAAAAGCGTGGGCCTAAGAGTGTTTGGGGTAAATTCATCACAAATAGATTGAGAACACGTCAGAAGCCATTGAGCTATGATGATTTAATTAGCGATGCAATGGCTCTTCATAAAATTGCAGACGAGAGAAAGGCAAATGCTAAGGCAAGCATACTAAATGCTGCTTTCCGTCTTAGAACAGTTACTGGAGAAATTGTAACTGTAGGAAGAAAGGGCAGGAAAGAGAAGTTGATTGTAAGAACTGCTTGGCTTAATGAAGATGGATCTCTTAAAGAAGAATATGCTAAGGCATTCAAGAAGATAAAAGGAGGAAAGGCTGAGAAAGTAGATATGTCTACAATCCCAGCCTTCCAATATAATACTGAAGATTAACGTAGATTAGCTATGAAACGGGTATCTGTAATCTTCTACAGGTACCAGTGTTTCTTTAATAGTTCTAGGGCTTACCCATCTTAATAGGTTAAGCGCAGATCCTGCTTTATCGTTAGTTCCAGAACCTCTAGCTCCGCCAAACGGTTGTTGGCCTACAACTGCTCCAGTTGGTTTGTCATTTAAGTAGAAGTTTCCAGCTGCATTTTCTAATGCGTCTTTAGCCAAACTGATAGCGTATCTGTCTTGAGCAAATACAGCACCCGTAAGAGCGTACTCACTAGTAGAGTCAACTAATTTCAGAGTCTCTTCAAACTTGTTAGCGTCGTACACGTAGATAGTTAGAACAGGGCCAAAGATCTCTTCAACCATAGTTCTGAATTTAGGGTTGGATGTTACAATTACTGTAGGCTCAACGAAGTAGCCTTTAGAGTTGTCGTAGTTACCACCACAAATAATCTCGCAATCATCTTGACCTTTAGCGTAATCGATGTAAGAGCTGATTTTATCGAATGAACGAGCATCGATAACTGCGTTTACGAAATTCGAGAAGTCTTCAGGTGATCCCATCTTAAGAGTTGCAACTTCAGCTACAAGCTTTTCTTTAACCTCTGGCCAAATATCGCTTGCAATGTACGCTCGTGAGGCTGCTGAGCACTTTTGGCCTTGGAACTCAAACGCACCTCTAACAAGTCCTGCAACAACAGCATCAACTTTAGCGCTAGAGTGAGCTACTACAAAATCCTTACCTCCAGTCTCACCTACGATTCTTGGGTAAGTCTTATACTTAGCTATGTTCTCCCCAATAGTCTTCCAAAGGTGGCGGAATACAGTAGTCGAACCAGTGAAGTGAAGGCCTGAGAAGTCAGGGTGGTTAAACACAACGTCTCCTGCTACAGGTCCATCAACTGTGATCATGTTGATTACACCATCAGGAACACCAGCTTCTTTGAAGATCTCCATAAGAACCTGTGCACTGTAGATCTGGGAATCTGCAGGCTTCCACACAACAACATTGCCCATAAGAGCCATGCAAGAAGGAAGGTTTGCAGCGATTGCAGTGAAGTTGAAAGGAGTAACAGCAAATACGAAACCTTCAAGCGCTCTGTATTCAGTTCTATTCCAAATTCCGTCAGCACTCTCTGGCTGCATCTCCATGATCTGCTGTCCAAAGTATGCATTGAATCTCAAGAAATCACTTAGCTCACATGCAGCATCAATTTCAGCTTGGAAACAGTTCTTAGACTGTGCAAGCATAGTTGAAGCATTCAGTTTAGCTCTGTATTTCCCAGCAACTAAGTCAGCTGCCTTTAAAAAGATTGTTGCTCTTTCAACGTAAGAATATGCTGCCCACTTAGTTCTAGCCTCTAGAGCAGAATTAATTGCTGCTTCAACGTGAGAAGCATCTCCGTAGTTAAAGTACCCAAGGAATTTATTGTGATCGTGTGGGGGAGACATTGGTCTCTTATCAGAAGTTCTTACTTCATCTGAGCCTATGTACATAGGTACGTCAATAGGGTCCTGAGAGTACATCTTTTTATACATAGCCTGAAGTTCTTCTCTTTCAGAAGATCCAGGAGCGTATGATAATACTGGTTCGTTTACCGGATAAGGTACTTGGAATGTGCCGTGAGCCATGTTTGATATTTATTTGCATGTAAAATTACTTACTTGGATGCTAGTAGACCTAAGGTTTAGTAATTTTCGAATATATTTTTATACTATGCAAGGAAGAATTAGCTTATTAGCACTGATTTTATTAGTTTATAATGGACTTGAGGCTAAAGCCCAAACCTACATCAACGAAATTATGGCCAGCAATCAAGTTGCTGCATTTGACGATTTCTTTGAATCTGATGATTGGGTTGAAATTTACCATGAAGGAGGCGTACTCAACCTTGCTGGATACTATCTGAGCGACAGAGAAGACAACCTAACTAAGTGGCAGTTCCCAAATACTAATCCAGGTATCACTACGATTACGCCTGGTGGGCATATGGTGGTTTGGCTTGATAACGACGAAGAACAAGGGGAAGACCACGCTAACTTCAAACTATCACCTGACGGCGAAGGCATATACCTAACAGCACAAGACGGTGTTACAATCATCGACTCCATAGTATTCCCACCCCAACAAACCGACGTTAGCTACGGCAGAGAGTGCGACGGCTGCGATTCATGGATGTACTTCGACATACACACCATTGACGACGACAACGCCTACATAACACCAACAACTCCGCTTCTTTACATCAATGAAATCCTCATCGACAATGAGATGAATCTAGTCGATGAGTCTTTCGAAACAGATTCTTGGCTCGAAGTATACAACCCCAACACTTTCCAAGTAAACCTCAGCTCTTACACGCTTTCTAACTCCGAAGGCTTGACCTACACCTTACCCTCAGACGCTCCCTACGATCTTACGGTAGAAGCGGAGGGCTTTCTTTTACTGTGGCTCGACGGTGAACCCTCTGAAGGTGGCCACCACATGGGCTTCACTCCATCTAGCACGGCTACCGATATCACTCTCACTGGCCCAGACGGCCTAGAGGCTGCTTCGTACAATTACCAATCCGGCACTGTTGACGTTAGCTGGGGACGACAAGTCGACGGCTCTCCTGAATCACAATGGTTCAACATCCCTACGCCTCGAGTAACTAACTCACTGTTCGTTATCCCACCTGGTTCAGTAGTTATCAATGAACTGCAAAGTGCTAACCTTCTTGACACCACTGACTTCACAGGAGCAGCTGAAGACTGGTTTGAAATAATGAACACTGGTACGGTTCCTGTTGACCTCGGCGGATACTACGTTACCGACAGATTAAATCAGCCAACTAAATATCAATTCCCATTAGGAGTACCTGATTCAACGACTTTAGCTCCAGGTGAGTTTGTGCTAATTTTCGCTGACGAAGACAACTCAGAAGGGTGGAATCACACCAATTTTAAATTCAACAGCGACGGAGAAGCCTTAGTTCTTCGTTCAATTGATGGCTTTACAATTGCAGATTCTGTGCATTTTGGAGCAATTCCACTTGATTATTCTTGGGGACGGGATTCTGATGGATACGGAGATTGGCGAGAATTCGTAGTTGGAACTACGACGCCTGAGTACTGTAATGTTTGTACATCAAGCGTTTCTCAGGTAGATGTTGATTCTCTGAATGCTTACCCTAATCCCGTTGATCGTGGCGAATTCATTAGAATTAACAAGGTGACGGAAGTGTCTGGCATAACAGGCAGAAAGGTTGCAACACTTCAGCCAGGTCTATTTAACACAATGGACTTTGCTCCAGGAACTTATGTTTTGAGGTCTAAAAACGGAGAGACACTTAAGTTAGTGATTGAATAAGTTGTAGTTAACTACGTCTAATAGTATATTTGCGCCCTCGATTTGGGCAACAGTGAGGATTGTCCACTGATTAAAATCTGATAGCCTTCCTCACTAAGGCTTATCATACAATTACATAGAATCGCATGAGCGAAGCTAAAAAAGCTGAAGCTGCAGAAGACGCAAAAGTTGATGAAGCAGTTCAGGCTGAAGCAGTTAAAGACACTGCACCAGTAGCTGAAGAGAACGCTACACAAGTTAAAGAAGAAGAAGTTAAACCTGCAGAACCACGCGAGCTTGCTGTACCATCGGGTGATTTCGATTGGGACGCGATCGATGATTCTGATGACACTATATCAGCAGAGGAAAGAGCAAGACTTGAGAACCTTTACGAAGCTAACCTTACTCTAATCGAGGATAAGCAAGTTGTTTCTGGTACTGTTATAACTGTTGGCAAGAAGGAAATCGTTGTAAACATTGGCTATAAGTCAGAGGGTGTCATCTCTGCTTCTGAGTTCAGATACAACCCAGACCTTAAGCCAGGAGATGCAGTTGCTGTATTTGTTGAAAAGCAAGAAGATGCTAACGGTCAGCTTGTTGTTAGTCACCGTACTGCTCGTGTATACGAGGCATGGGGTAAGATTAACGAAGCTAAGGATGAGGATCTAATCATTCAAGGTACTGTTAAGTGTAGAACAAAAGGTGGACTTATTGTTGACGTGTTTGGCTTAGAAGCATTCCTTCCAGGTTCACAAGTTGATGTTAAGCCTATCCGTGACTTCGATGAGTACGTAGGAAAGCAAATGGAATTCAAGGTTGTTAAGATTAACCACGAGTTTAAGAACGTTGTTGTATCTCACAAGGCTCTTATTGAAGCAGAACTTGAAGCGCAGAAGCGTCTTATAATCAAGGGGCTTGAGAAAGGTCAAGTACTTGAAGGTACAGTTAAGAACGTTACTTCTTACGGAGTGTTCGTTGACCTTGGTGGGGTAGACGGACTTGTTCATATTACTGACATGAGCTGGGGCCGTGTAGGTCATCCGGAGGAGTTAGTTGAACTTGACCAAAAGATCAACGTTGTAATCCTTGATTTTGATG
>NZRP01000005.1 GCA_002693775.1 Crocinitomicaceae bacterium
CCATAATCTGAATTAATGGTTTCTTTAGGGCCAAGAGCAATTACAGTACTGTCCTCATGTTCCACTCCATGCCTTACTTCGATGTCAGGAGGGAGTAGATACAGGAAGTGGTAATGAGAGGAGGGGAAGGTGTTGAAGCAACTGATTTGGCTTGTAGAAAAAGCTTTGTGATCAGCTACAAATTTCTCAGAATTAGGTAGCTCCATTCCGTAAGACCAAATATGGAATTCCACTTCTTTCTCTTCATCCTTCACGGTGTATTCTGCATGCCAAAGCTTCTCAGCAACCATCCAAGGAGTGTCCATAAGGTGCTGCATATTTCGGAATTTCAGCACATACTTGCCATTCTCAATAGCTTTTTGCGAAGCTGTTGCACAAATCCATTTGGTAGGCACATCAGCAAGTGTAATTTCATACCCTAACTGCTCAGAACCCACTCTGTAAACCATGCAATTCACTGGATTTACATACTGCAAATCACTACGCACGAATGTCGAACCCGCATTTAGGATATTCGCATAAAATCTATATCTAATTTTACTCACTCCTGCAGGAACCTCCCAACTATGAAGGGTGGTTTTATCCAGCACCAACTCATCGCCATTGTCCATGACGCCCACCATTTTAGTGATGTATTGACTGAAATTACCTAGCTCATACCTTCCTGGTCTCCAACATGGAAGTTGCATTTCCCAAGTGCTACTATCGCCAGATGGTTCAGGAAAAACTGCTTCTATTTCAATAGCGGGAGCATTGGAAGATGTTCTTACATTAATCGAAATCGTGTCCATCAGTTTGGATTATTTTGACAGAGCATCGAAGATTGGGGATCCAGTCGTACCGTTAGGGTAGGGAATGCTCAGAAGGCTAGAAATTGTGGGAGCAATGTCGCGAGTGTAGGTGCGTTTAGTTGAAACACCCTGCTCAATTCCATTTCCATAAAACAGACAAGGAACATGTGTGTCGTAAGGGAATGGACTTCCATGAGTCGTGCCAGTTCTGCCGTACTTCATCCACCCAGGATTCAGCACAAGAAGAATGTCGCCACTCTTACCTTGCAAATGTCCACGATAAAGATTCTCAATAATTGGATCTACAGAAGCTCTTGAAGCCAAATCTTCTTCAGCCACCGCCATCAACACTCCTTTCTCCTCTACACAAAGTGAAGCCACAAACCTTCTAATTATAGCAGGAGCGGCAGGAGCTGAAAGAACAGTTGAGCGATTCAAGTAGATTGCATTATTGCTGATGTTTTCCACCCAATCCCTGGGTCCAAACCTTATATCCAACTCCACCTCCAATCTATCCTGTAGGTTTCCGTGATTCCAATAATCAGTAGGCATTCCCATTGCGGACGATTGAGATGGTACAGCCGCAGCTCCATGATCTGAAGTCACAAACACAGTCCAGTTTCCTTCGCCAATTTTTTCATCAAGTTTATTGAAAAACCTTTCTAGCTCGCGGTCTAATCTTACGTACATATCGAGCATCTCTTGAGAATGTGGTCCGCAGCGGTGTCCAACATAGTCAGTAGCTGAAAAGCTCATAGCTAGCAAATCACAAGCTCCACCTTTACCCATCTCTTCTCCATCAATAGCAGCAAGGGCAAAATCAACGACCATGCTGTTTCCTCCTGGTGTTGCTTTGATTACATCGTAACCTCCGTTTGCTGCTTTTAGATTTTTAAGGTTGTATGGGAAAGTAGGTCTAACTTCTCCATTAAATGAACCCTCAAATGGGTTGTTATCCGGAGCGCAATTAGAGTAAGCTTCATCCGGAAGAGCTTTAGTCCAACCCTCTTTACAGTACTCTTCTGCTAATCCGCTGTTATTGAAATCCTTAACCCATTCAGGTAGCATTCTAAAATAGTAGGTGCTAGAAATAAAATGCCCCTTATCCTTTCCATAGAACCAATAAGCTCCGTCAGCTGAATGACCTGCTGGCAGAATAGCACCTCTATCCTTCATGCTTATCCCAATTACTTTTGGAGCATTAGCTCCCATTGTAGCTAGTTTCATTTCATCTCCTATTGTGTTGCAGAGGAGTCTTTGAGGGGACATTTGTCCAGCAGTGTTGTAGATGAGTGGCGTGCCGTCCATGCCGTCAATTCCATCGTTACCTACTCCACTAGCTTCTGGGTCTGAGGCGCAGTAAACAGTCTTCTTTAATTCTCTGTCGTACCAGTCGTTAGCAATGATTCCATTAACTGATGGAGTTGTTCCTGTGAAAATTGCTGCATGGCCAGGGCCAGTGAAGGTTGGAGAATATCCGTAGTGATGGTTAAGGCAAACGTGTCCGTCGTTTATAAGCCTTTTAAACCCTCTATCTGAGAAATGATCTTCAAATCTGTGCAGGAAATCAGCTCGCATTTGATCTATTGTGATGCCAACTATGAGTGCGGGTTCACTTTTGTGAGACACTGTCGCACAAATTGGATTGGGTACATGCGCTTCAGCACATTTATCAATATCGCCAGTATTAAGGACTGCTAAAAGCAAGATGGAAATCAGCTCCATGTGGTGTAGAATTCTAAATTATGATTTGGCATAAACAGAATAAACTGCCCAAGCTACTGCAAGGCAAGATAAGACGCTTAATGCTATGTTCAGGAAGCCTGCAAAAGTGTTCCCTTGTTCAAACAATCTGAATGTGTCTATGCTGAATGTGCTAAACGTTGAAAAACCTCCGCAAAAGCCCACACCGATTAAAGCCATCCAGACGCTATCGCTTTCGAGTTTAGTGCCTTGAGAGTAGATGAGTAACGCAAGCAATAGTGTCGCGCAAAGGTTTGCAGTGAGTACTCCGCTTATGCTAATTAGCCCTGAGTAACCTGATGTGCCTGCGGAGATTCGATCTATCAATCCGCCTACAAGCCAGCGGGCTAAACTGCCAAGCCCACCGCCCACAAACACAGCTATAGCGTTAGTAATGTTCATGATATTCTTAAAGTATGAAGGAGTAGTCTTTTATTAAGAATCCAATAAACCGTGAGGCCCATGCCAGCACCTAAAATTGATCCGCATAACACGTCGCCAGGGAAGTGGACACCAAGGTGTATTCTGCTGTATCCGATTAATAAAGCCCAAGCTATCAAGATTGTCATACACCACCCCCAAACAAGTCCACCACATAAAAGAGCTCCCATTAGAACAGCTATACCCATGTGGTTTGAAGCGTGAGAGCTAACGAAACTGTATTTGCCACCTTTGTAAAACTCGCCATTGCTCTTTTTATAAAGGTGAATGGATTCTTTGAAGTCTTCTCTGTGAGAGGGTCTTAGTCTTTCAACTTGTGGCTTCATGATTTTAGCTGAAACCAAATCAGTCATTCCCACGCAAACAATAAATCCAAGTAAAATAAGTAGTCTCGAAGGAGTGCTTTTGTACTTCCTTAAAATACCTACTATCATCAAAATATAGAGGGGAAGCGAAGCAAGTGGCTGGCTAACGTACCACATAAAAGTATCGGCAAACGTTAGTGTGCCGTTTAGTGAATGAAAAAGGCTTTCGTCAATTCCGTTTAGCCACTCTATCATTGCTCGTAAACTTTTACTCGTAGATGCTATCGATTATAGAGCCGTACTTCTTTTTGATAGGGTCTCTTTTGAGCTTTAGAGTTGGAGTTAGTTCTCCGCCTTCAATAGAAAATGGTTCAGGGATAATCTTAATCACTTTCACTTGTTCCCACTTATTGAATGGTTCCATGAGTTTGTTTACTTCGTCCATGATGCGGTTGAAGATCACCTCATCCTCAGCAATTTTAGAATCTCCAGGGTAAGGGTGGTTGTGTCTCTTGCACCATTCTCGAACTACACCTGGGTCAGGTGCAACCAGTGCTGATGGGTGCTTACGGTTTTCACCTACAACCATAACCTGCTCAATAAATAGAGAAGCCTTTAGGGCGTTTTCAAGAAGGGCAGGGGCAACATATTTACCTCCTGAAGTCTTGAAAATTTCCTTCTTTCTACCTGTGATTTTTAGAAAGCCTTCTGAGTCAAACTCTCCTTTGTCGCCAGTGTGGAACCAGCCATCTTTAATCACCTCGTTTGTCTTTTCTTCATCCTTGTAGTATCCTATCATTACGTTAGGTCCTTTCACAAGAATTTCACTATCAGAAGAGAAGCTTACCTCTACGCCGTCGATTACTTTTCCTACCGTTCCTATTTTCAGCATGCCCGGTCTGTTCACCGTGTTTACAGTTACTACCGGTGATGTCTCAGTAAGTCCATAGCCTTCAAGAACTGGAATGCCTGCGCCATTGAAGAAGCGTGCAAGTCGGGCTTGTAGGGCTGCCGAACCTGAGGCAACAGCCTTGATTCCGCTGAGACCCAGTGCGTCTTTTACTTTGCTGAAAACTAGTTTGCGGGCGATTTTCAGTTTAAAGCCGTAGAACCCTCTGCTTTCTTTTTCAGGTTCCCACACGAGAACTACGCCTAGAGCCCAGTTGAAGATAGCGCTCTTCACACCGCCTGCTGCACGCCCCTTAGCTACAATGCCGTCGAAGAACTTCTCGAGAAGTCTAGGTACAGCTGTAAACATAATTGGTTGAGCGTGGTTGAGGTCTTCCTTGATTGTTTCAAGACTCTCGCCAAAATAAATATTAGCCCCCATGTACATGTACAAGTAGTGGAGCATTCTTTCGAAGATGTGGCAAACCGGAAGGAAGCTAAGAACTCTCAACTCACCATCAATTCCTTCTAGAGGAACTCTTGTAGCTGCTGCTAGGGCGTTGCCGCACACATTATCGTGAGTAAGCATTACTCCCTTAGGAAGACCTGTCGTACCCGAAGTGTATATTATAGTAGCTAGTTCTTCAGGCTTGATAGCATCACGCCTTTTTACGAGCTCAGCTTCTAATACATCCTTATTTTCGCCTTCTCCAGCATCGAGAACTTTCTTCCATGAATCAGCTCCAGCAACATCTTCGAAGGTGAATACTCCTTGAAGGTTTGGGCATTCGCCCTTCACACAATTTACTTTATCTAAAAGCTCTTTGCTAGATACAAAGCAAAACTTCGATTCGCTGTGATTCAATATATACTTGTAATCAGCCTCAGTCATTGTAGGATAAATCGGAACGTCAATGCCTCCGGCCTGCATAATGCCGTGATCCATCACATTCCACTCGCATCTATTGTTATGCGAAATGAGTGCAACCTTGTCTCCAGCATCCATTCCCATTTCTATCAGACCTCTAGCCACTCTATCTATTTCTGAAACAAATTCAGCAGTTGAATAAGAGATTCTTTTGCCTGCGTTAGGCATGCTCATCATTACATCCTGCGGACAGTTAGCTAACTGATATCTAGGAAAATCAAATAATCTTGTTGGATTTTTCATAAGCCCAAAATACGCAGAAAACTTTTTCCTAAAGTTTCTCTCCGCACTTATTACAGAACACTGCGTCATCATCATGCTCGTCCTCATTGCATGTTCTACAGACTTGTGTGTTTTCTGCTACTTTTTTCTGCTGTCCTTTTACCATTTCAGCACTAACAATTCCTGTGGGTACAGCAATAATTGCATAACCGATAAGCATGATGAAACTTGCGATGGTTTGGCCTATTGGTGTTTGCGGAGCTATATCCCCATAACCCACAGTTGTAACAGTAACTATGGCCCAATAAACACTCCTCGGTATACTCGTAAAATCTGAATTCTCACCCTCCACTATATAAACAATCGTTCCCAGAATCGTTACCAGCACAACTACTGTCGACATGAAAACCAGGATTTTCCTCCTTGCTCCCCAGAGCGCATCTCTTAGGAAGCTGGCCTCCTTCATGAATCCAACCAACTTGAGCACCCTGAACACCCTCAATAGCCTGAGTATTCTGATGATTCTCAAACTTGCAACGCCTGGAACAAGCACTTCTATAAATGTTGGTGCAATGCTCAGAAGATCAATAACTCCGTAAAAGCTTGTTGCGTAGCTAAGCGATTTTTTAGTCGAATAGAGCCTAAGGATGTACTCTAGGGTGAAAATGGCAGTGAAAAAGTATTCGGCCCAGCGGAGTTCTAGGGCGAATCTTTCACTGATGCTATCAACTGACTCAAGGAAAACTACCGCTACGCTGAGTAGTATTGCCCACATCAACAGGACGTCGAATAGCTTGCCTTGCTTAGTGTCCGCCTCGAAAATTATTTCGTGAATTCGATCTTGAGTAGTTAGTCGAGTTGATTGCATCGACAACTAATTTAGTGCATCTCATTTAAAGAAAGAAGAAACGAGTAGTTCCTTAGAGCCTCTTGTGTGTAAATAGAAACCTTCGCCAGATTTAACACCTAGGCGACCAGCTGTTACCATGTTTACTAGTAGTGGACATGGTGCGTATTTAGAAGATCCTAAACCATCTTGAAGAACCTCCATGATTTTAAGGCAAACATCTAAACCAATAAAGTCAGCAAGCTGAAGAGGACCCATTGGGTGAGCCATACCTAGCTTCATAACAGTGTCAATTTCCTCAACTCCAGCAACACCCTCGTTTAAGGTTATAATTGCCTCGTTTATCATTGGCATTAAAATACGGTTAGCAACAAATCCGGGGTAGTCGTTTACTTCTACTGGAACTTTTCCTAGTGCGGAGCTAGCCTCCATAACTGCCTTGCAAGTTGAATCATCTGTGCGGTATCCGCGGATAATCTCAACTAGCTTCATTATAGGTACAGGGTTCATGAAGTGCATGCCTATTACTTTCTCAGGTCGAGAAGTGGCTGCTGCAATTTTTGTGATAGAGATAGATGAAGTGTTGGTAGCAAGGATGCAGTTTGCAGGTGCATGCTTGTCGATGTCTTCAAATATCTTAAGCTTCAAGTCTACGTTTTCTGTAGCTGCTTCAACTACAATGTCTGCATTTGATACAGCTGAAACCAAATCCGTTGTAGTAGTTATGTTAGCAAGAGTATTTGACTTTACTTCTTCAGTAATGCGATCCTTTGCAACTAGGCGTGCAAGGTTTTTATCAATAGTAGAAAGAGCTATATTTAAAGCATCTTCAGAACGGTCGATAAGGACAACGGGATGGTTTTTTTGAGCAAAAACGTGAGCAATGCCATTGCCCATTGTGCCTGCGCCAATTACAGTAATGTGATTCATCTTACTTCTTAACTGTTTTTGTTGCCTTAGATGACTTTGCTGCTGATTTTGTTGGTTTTTTTGCCTTTGTAGCCCTTGCAGAAGTATTTGGTACAGGCTTAGCTTTAGCTACAGGCTTTTTATCGTCTGTAGCTGCTTCTTCTACTTCTTCTTCGTTTTCGAATGGAAATGCGTTCTTAGCTAGAAGAGTGTTGTACCACTGAACTAGTTTCTTTAGGTCGCTAGTGTAGATCCGGTCGTGGTCAAGTTCTTTAACAACTGAGTCCACAAAGTCCTTGATCTCTTGAGGAGTAGAGCTATTGTGGTTAGGAGCTTCAGCACCTTTTAATTTCTTGTGCATGTTTTCAAGGATGTCACGAAGAGGTAAATCGTCATTATGAGTATACATCGTAATATCTCCTAAACTACTTATGCGGGCAGAACCAGGCACGCTAGTTCTCTTTCCGTCGATCATAGATTCAACAACAAGGTTTTTTTGAGATGATGCAATTACCTTGTATAAACCGGGTTTTCCCGAGATAGCTAGAACTTCTGAAATTTTCATGCTTAAAATTTGATGGTGCGAAAGTACGAATAACTACTGTTTGTATGGAGGGATTGATTTGAGGATCTCAACTGGTGAGTTTATATCTGTAGCTAATGCATAGTGATTTAGGCCGTTTGTAAGGAGTAAAACAGGACAGTTAAGTACGAGATTGTAGCGGGCTGCTTGATCAAGAGTGTCTTGCGAAAGTTGCATATTTGGGGACTTACATTCCGCTATTAGAACTGGTTGAGCGTTGTTGTTATAACAGACCAAATCCGCTCGCTTCTCCAACCCGTTCAAAGTCAATTTATGCTCTACTGCCATAAGGCTCAGAGGATAGTCAAGAGTGGTCGTGAGGTAGTGAATGAGGTGTTGGCGTACCCATTCTTCTGGTTCCAGTTTGAGCCACTTCTTTCTCGTTAAGCACTGAATTTCATCGTATTCGCTGGCGCTTCTTATAAAAAGTGTAGCACGTGGGAAGTTGAGCTCAGGAAGATCTGCTAATCTTGACATAAAGCAAAGGTAGCAGTAAAGGCAGTTATGCATAAATTAGCGTTATGGCGCATAGACAGATTATTAGGGAAGTGAAAGCGGGGAAGTTTGCGTCCATCTACTTATTGCACGGAGAGGAACCCTTCTTTATTGAGGAAATTACTAAGGCTTTAAAGGATGGTGTTGTTGATGAGGCTTCTAAGGATTTTAATGAGACGATTTTATACGGGAGAGATGTTGAGTTGAGCGACGTACTTGCTGCTGCGAGGAGGTTTCCAATGATGGCTGAAAGGCAGCTTGTGATGGTGAAGGAGGCTCAGGATTTGAAGTGCTGGAAAAGGAAGGATGAGCTAGAGAAGTTGGCTAAATATGCTGAAAATCCGGTTGGTACAACTGTTTTGGTCTTCGCATATATGAATAAAAAAATTGATGGTAGGAGTAAGGCAGTTAAGACACTGAGTAAAAATGGTGTGCTGTTTCTGAGTGAGAAGGTGAGGGATTATAAACTTCCTCAATGGATTCAGGGGTATGCGCAGGATGAAGGTTTCCAGATGGAGGCTAAGGCAGTCCAAATGCTTGCTGATTACCTCGGTAATGATTTGAGGAAGGTGGGGAATGAGCTGACTAAGCTGAAACTTGTTCTTGGCGGTAATAAAGTGAGCGCGGATGATGTAGAGAAGCATATTGGAATAAGTAAGGAGTACAATGTGTTTGAGCTTCAGAAAGCATTAGGTACTAAAAATGTCAGCAAGGCATCGAGGATAGTAAATCACTTTGAAGCAAATCCCAAGAACAATCCCATAGCGATGGTTGTGCCCATTTTGCTGAGCTACTTCTCGAGGATATTTGTCTACCACGGTTTGAGAGATAAATCTCAAGGGGTAGCCGCGAAAGCAATGGCGTGCAGTCCATATGCGGTAAGGGATTACGCATCAGCAGCTAGGATGTATTCGCCGGCAAAGCTAGCTAGGATTTTTGGCTACTTGAGGGCCGCTGACCGTAAATCGAAGGGGCAAGGGAACGCAACCACGACGGATGGAATGTTACTCAGAGAGACTGTCTTTAAGATTCTCAACTGAGTTTGGGAAGAGTTTGGCATTATCTATGCTAAATTGCAAGTATGAAAATTCAGAACCTATTTCGCACTGCTGTAGTTGCGACTTTTATTGCAACATTTGCTCTGAGCATTCAAGCTCAAGATGAAAACCTTGTTCCAAACGGAGGATTCGAGGATACTAACATTAAGAAGCTTAAGTCTTATGGCCAAATGGAAGAGTTTGGTATGGATTGGTTCGCAGCTACATCCGTTCCAGCTGATGTTTACGGCGAAGGTGCTAAGGGTGATAAAGTGGGAATCCCAGTAAATAACTACGGTAAGCAAGAAGCTGCTCAAGGTCTATGTTATGCAGGCTTTAGAGCTTACTCTAAAGATCCGAAACTTTCTCGCAACTACCTCGAGGTAAAGTTGCCACAGCCACTTGATAGAGATGTGATGTACTGTGTCTCTTTTGACATTAGCCTTGCTGATTTAAGTCGTTACGCTGTAAATGAAATCGGAGTTGTAATTAGCGACAGAAAAATTGAGCAACCTAACAACGGCGATATGATTAGAAACGCTGATGTCAAGCATAAGACTAATAAGGTATTTCAATACATGGATGGATGGGAGAAGTTCTGCGGAACTTTCATTGGAACTGGAGAAGAAGAGTACGTTCTTATCGGATGCTTTGGCGGAAGAAACAGCATGGAGATTGAAAAAGTTAGTCGTCCTTCAGGAATGACGGGTGCTCAGGCTAACCACGCTTACTACTACATCGATAACGTAAGCATCGTTGAGATTCAAGCTAAGTCTCAGTGTAAGTGCTCTAAGGCTGATGAAAGAGATATGGACCTTGTATACGGTTCTTCTTCAGTAATCGAGGAGGATATGTCTGATGCTGAAAAAGTAAAGGCTAGTGTTGTTTACTACGCATTCCTTAAGCGTACTCCAACTGGAGCAGGTAAAGCAACAGTTGCCACTATCGCTGAAATCATGAAATCTAACCCAGATATGATCATAAATATCGTAGGTCACAGTGACGATGATGAGAGATCAGAAGGAGCTGTCAACGCTAGATATTCAAGAATTGGAAAGAATAGAGCTGATCAGATTCGCAGAATGCTTGAGGCAGAAGGAATCGCAGCAGCAAGAATCACTGTAACTGATATGTCTAATATGGATCCTGCTAACACTCGCGATAGCGAAATCAGCAGAGCTCAAAACAGGAGAGTAACTTTCGAACTGAAGTAAATGTCAGCTTGTAAGTTCATTAAAAATTTAAAAGCCACCTCCATTAGGGGTGGCTTTTTAGTGCTTGTTGTTTTACTTGTAGTCTACCTTGATTCGGTATTCTTTGGGTACTAGCATCATTGCTAGGTATGCTAATGTGAATAGTACTAGCATTGCTAAAACTGAATTGTGCATAGTTCCTGTGAAGCCCTCAATGAAGCCCCAGCCAAACATTCCAATAATTAGTCCGCCCTTTTCTAACATTTCATAGAAGCTAAAGTAAGAAGCAGGGTCGTCTGTGTCAGGGAGGATTTTAGAGTAGGTCGCCCTGTTCAAGCTTTGAGTTCCCCCCATTAAAAAGCCAATTCCACATGCGACTGCATAAAAGCCTATCGTGTCAGTTTCATCTTTAGCAAAGAAATAAGCCCCAAGGCACACAGCAGCCCAGCCAATTATGCATGCAACTAATGCCCTAATGTTGCCTATGCGCTTACTCAATGCACTCACTCCAAAGGCTCCCGGTATTGCCAATAGATTCACAATGAAGATGATTATAATCAGCTCAGTTGTTTCAAGTTTTATCACCTTCTTTCCAAAACTTGAAGCCATAAGCATGATGGTTTGGATTGCCATACTCATGATGAAGAAGGCAAACAGATATCTAGTCAAATGCTTTGTGCCTTTCAGTTCTCTTGCCACGCCTCTTAACTCCTTAAATCCTTGAAATAAAATATTGCCAGTAGGTAGGTCCTTTTTTTCTGATTCTGGTAGTGCATTAAATGTTATATGTGCAAATCCAAACCACCAGAATCCAACTAATACAAAACAACATCTAGTAATTGTTTGCACTAATTCCATATGTACACCAGCGCCAATGTAAAATTTGAAGTCAAGATATTTGCCTACACCAGTAATTAAAACTGCACAAATAACAAGTATTATTAGTGAGCTCCAGTAGCCCATTGCATATCCTCTTGCGCTGAGTTTATCGTGTTCCTCTCTGGGTGCAATTTCAGGCAGATATGCGTTGTAAAACCCGACACTGCCCCAGAATCCAATACTGGCCATGAAAAATGGTATCATAGAAAGTTCTAGGTGGTTTGGGTCAAACCAATAAAGCCCCACACAACCTGCAGAACCTGTATAGCAGAATAATCTAAGGAATAGTTTTTTCTTACCCGCAAAATCAGCCATCCCGCTTAGAAGTGGACTTAAGATGATGACTGCTACAAAGCTAAGGGCTAGTATGTAGCTCGATAATTCTGTATTTATGAATTCCCATCCAAAAAACTCAACAATGTGAGATGTTTCACAATTCTCTTTATCAGTTGTTGACGTTATTCCAATATAGAAAATGGGGAATATTGCTGTAGTAATTACTAAGGAGTAAACGTTGTTTGCCCAGTCATACACAGCCCAACCCCACTTTACTTTCTCTTCGCCAGTTTTGTTGAGAATTTGAAACATAAGGGCAAGATAAGTGAAGAGGTGGGATTACCTTTGTGGGCGATGAATAATTATGATGTAATCGTTGTTGGCGGTGGAATCGTTGGAGCTGCGACCTTTTATAAGATGCAGAAGAGGTTTCCCAATAAGGTCATGCTTCTTATTGATAAGATGGATAAGTTGGCTGATCACCAAACTGGGAATAATTCAGGTGTTATTCATTCCGGTCTTTACTATAAGCCAGATTCATTGAAGGCTAAGAACTGCGTGAAGGGAAGAAGAGAGCTTGTAAAGTTTGCTCAGGAATACAATGTGGCTCATGATGTTTGTGGAAAAGTGGTTGTTGCTGCAGACGAAAGCGAGTTGACTAGGCTTGAGAAAATTCATGCCGTAGGAATGCAAAATGAGATTGAGGGTTTAGAGAGGATAGGAGTCGATAAGCTAAAGGAAATTGAGCCTGAGTGTAAGGGAGTAGGTGCGCTTTGGGTGCCATGTACTGGCATAATTGACTTTAGAGAAGCCACTGAAAGAATGGTTGAAGTAGCTCAGGGTATTCAGCAAAAGTCCAAAGTAAATTTAGGTGAGGAGGTGCTTGATTTTGAGACTGATGGATCCGGGACGATTGTAATCACTCATAAGTCTAAGTATAGAGCGGATAAACTTATTGTATGTGGTGGTTTGCAAGCTGACAGGTTAGCAAAGAAGGATGGAGTTAAGCTAAAGGAAAAAGTTGTTGGATTTAGAGGAGACTACTATGAGCTAGAGGATCACGCTAAGCATAAGGTTAAGAATTTGATTTATCCTGTTCCTAATCCAGACTTCCCTTTTTTAGGTGTTCACTTTACAAGGATGACTAATGGGGAGATAGAGTGTGGGCCAAATGCTGTATTTACTTTTAAGAGGGAAGGATACGGAAAGACCGATTTTGATTTAAATGATACTCTCGATGCTCTGGGATATTCAGGTACATGGAAATTGTTCTTTAGCAATATGTCTTTTGGTATCAACGAGTACAGAAGGGCCTTTAGTAAAAGGTTGTTTTTAAAGACTCTTCAAAGACTTGTCCCATCACTAACTATGGATGACTTAAGGCCAGGTAGGTCAGGAGTGAGAGCAATGCTTTTAAATACTAAGGGCGACACTCGTGATGATTTTAGAATTGAAACCACTGATAGAAGCATACACGTGTTGAATGCCCCTTCGCCAGCAGCGACTGCGTCACTTGCTATTGGTGATTACGTGGCTGATAGGTACGCTGAAAGCTTCAGCTAATTTTCTTTAGTTTACAGTGAATATGTGATCATCTCCGCACACTAGTTCTAATGAAACAGACCAGTCTGCATTAAGATCACAAGCAATTTGCTTTAGAAGAGAAAGTTGGTCGTTTAAGTATGCTGCAGAGTTGCAGTTTGCGCTAAGATCATATGAGCCTGGGTAAAGAGTTACCTCTATGCTTTGGCCTGCAAGAACGTGTCTCACATCACCTTCAGAAATTGTCACGTCGCAATTGCAAATCCCATCGTTTTCAAATGTAATCACTGGTCTTTCTCCTGGACATAAGTCACATGAAGCAAATCCAATTACAAAAAAGCTTAGAAGTAGAACGTAAGATGATAATTTCATAACAGGTGGTTTCTCAGATTTGTGCTAAGAATTATACAAGAAGCTACAACTAATTCCTTGAATGGGTATGCGTTGTCTATCACCATTTAGTTCTCAACTATTAATGTGTTAATAGTGATTTTTATTTCTTGGCTCTTTTTTCAATTAAATCTTTAAGTAAATCGTAATTGAGTTGAGACTGTTCTACAAATATGCTTTCAGAAAGGTAGAAAAGCGACTTGTAAAATATGTTGCTACCTGTGTTAGATGTAGTTGCAGTAACAGTACATGGATTGCTTCCTGCAAATTCTACTTTTACTGAGCCCGTATACATATCCGTAACCATATCGAAACTGAATTCTTCATTTTCCTTGAATACAGTTAATGTTTCAATGAATTCGAATGGTTGTACATTATCAACTAAACATTCTGTTTTTTGTAATAGCATTAATGTGTCTTGAAAAATCACAGTATCTCGCTTAGGGTTTTCAAGAGATAAAATAATTTCTTTAGAAACGAGTGAGTCAACATCATAAGTTGTGTCTCTAAATATTACATGCTCGAATTTCATCAAGAATTTAGAACCAGGTGCGTGGGGGGCGCCTTCAAGAATTTCGTAACCTTTGTAGCCTATCATCCATTCTGAAGCAAGGCTTTCGTCAGTGAATACGTCGAATACTTCTTCAACTGTAGCGTCTATTACTACTGAGTTGGTGTATTCAATGCTTGGGTGTAATAATCCTATGCTTAAATATGCTAGGAGAATTATAACAACTCCTATGCTTATGTATTTGAGTGCTTTTTTCATGTCTGTTGTAAAAGTAGTAATTTGGATTTATGAGAGTAATTTTAAGCTTATTGTTTTTTTCTTGTTTTGGCTTTGTCTCATGTAATAAGGATATAAGTCCTGGTGATGATCCTAATTTTATAATTATAGAAAACAATGATGACGGATTTAGTGGATTTAATAGAAAAGTTGTTGTTTTTCAGATTCCTATTTATGCTAAGAAAAAGGTAGAGGATTCAAGGTTGTTGCATGCGGCTAATATCATGGCTCAGTACCTGGATAATGATGAGGATGGGGAGGTGGATAACTCGCTAGTTCACGATTTGATGCTTGATAATAATGCATGCATGGTTATGTGGAATAATATGAGTGATTTGATGTTTATGTCGCCACCTGATAATGTTCTTGTCCAGGATTTAGGGAATGATGAAACTATTGCTGAGTGGCATACAAATGGTATGACAGGTAGGTTTGATGCAGCTCTAGAAGAGGTTCTACATATAATTACTCACGCAGGATATGCGTATGCTTATCCAGAGGTTTTTGGTGAAGAAAAAGGGACTGAGTTATGTAATGCTATGGATATAGCGCGAGGAGGTCAATTTGTCGATATCCCTGAGGAATATCCAAAACAAGCATGGTACCACTATGATGATGCAACTTGCGAGTACAACTGTATGGCAACAGAGTACATTTATTGGGCTCTTACATCTTTACTTGGAGCTCAAAGCAATAGGTCAGACGAGATAAATCATGAATGGGAGTTACATACCCCTGAGTTACTAAAGGAGCACGATACTGCGATTCATGAATTACTTATAAGCGAAGAGTATAAGTTTCCTTCTGTTTTACCAGATGGAACGTATTTACATTAGAATTTTACCACTCAAAGTCTTCTAAAGCATTGTCTAACTCCTCCATCGCCTCGTCAAATTCTCCTATTGCTGCATCTAGCTCTTCCATAGCTTCATCAAATTCAGCATTTAGTTCAGCGTCAAAGTCAACCTCGAAGTCTTCGTTCATTAATCCGCGTAAGTCTACATCGCCTAAATCCATATCTCCAAGTGCATTGAATAAACAACCTGCAGCTTCAAGAGCA
>NZRP01000006.1 GCA_002693775.1 Crocinitomicaceae bacterium
AATACTCCATGATTAGAATTTATGCTAGAGGTACAGCTGGTGTATGGAGAGAACCAGGGGGAATATTATTTGTAGGAGACGGAAGTGGTAATGATGAACAATTAAGCTCAAGGCTTTGTATTCCAACTGTAGTTATTTCAAGCAACATTGTAATTGGCAAGAAACACGGTTTAGAAGTAGGTGTTGGTGCTATATCTGGCTATAGAATCAAACCCCAACCAAATGATGACTATTTCTTTCTAAATCCTCAACCTAATATTGGATACAGAAAGACTAATCCGGACAGAATATTTCGAATAGGCTTAAGTATTACTGGAGCATATCTTGGATATGGTGTCAAGCTGTAACCCTCCTCAACAAATCAAATCTTATTAGTATCAAGTATTTAGAGCCAAATCAACTTCAGCTCTAAATTAAATTTAGATTTATCAATAAGGATTACTTCAAGACTCTATGGAGCAGATACAAAGCTCAATCTACTGTTCTAGAAGATCTACAGACTCTGTATTCATTCAGGCACACTGGAGCTATAGAAATCTATAAGAGGACAAACAATCTATCTATCCTACAGCAAGCTATGGGACATTCAACTCTTGCTGTTACGTTAGGTTATTTACGTGGGTTAGAGATACCTGCTTTAAGACTTGAAGATATGCCGAGGGTGTTAGTATTGCTAGGTCGTTAGAACTTCTCTTTAAATAAAACTATCTATTTTGTGTTGTATATACAGAAGATAAACGTACATTTGTCGTCCGCTAAGCGTTGGAGGTTATGACCAGCATCAAGCAAAGCGGAACCCACATCGCGGGGTGGAGCAGTTGGTAGCTCGTCGGGCTCATAACCCGAAGGTCGCAGGTTCAAGTCCTGCCCCCGCTACTAAGAAAACTCAAGAGTCAGCTTACGCTGGCTCTTTTGTTTTTCCTGTTTACCATTTACTTTTTTTCAGTGAAGACATAAAGAAGCATATGAGTCTTCTTTTTTGAATTCAACTCACCAGGACCTGTATAGATGTAATTAATCTTTAAATCCTGATTCTCCTCTTTAAATGTATTAATCGTTTTCTCCCAAACTAGCTTATCTGCTAGAAATGGAAAGTCAAACTTATACAAGCCTTCAACTCCTTCTACCTGGATCCATGAAACTGGAGAATCAACATTTGAAAAAGTCGTCTTAGAAAAGTCTCTTATAGAAAATGATGCTCCAAGGGTAATTATCAGACCAATAGCAATAGCCAATTTTAAGTCTTTACTCCAACCTATACTAAAGTCTCGTTCTCCAAGGCCGTACTTAAACACTACCCACGATGCAATGAGCACTAACCAAAACAATCCGTGCTCTAAAAGCTGAAACCTATCTCCAAACACCTGATCTCCAATTGAAAAAAGAGCAAATAAAGTCATTGAGGAGAATACAGCTCTGAAAAACCACTTCTTTACAAGTAGATAATCTCCCTTAAAGAAATTGTAAATCGCAAATAAATAGAACACGAAGTTTAAAACCTCCAAAGCAGATATCCCCGCTAGAGCAATTGTAGCAAAGATTGAATCCGCAAATCCCAAGGAAGCAAAAAACTTAATAAACAAAGCGAAGAAATCCTTACCCACCCACAAATAATGCACGTCAGGTATAATCTTATCTACCACGCTCAATCCCCAAAAGAACGTCCAGAAAACAAGAACTGCAAATCTTATAACACCTCTCTCCTTCATTTCTTATCCTCTGTTACAATGTAAAAAATCAAACTATCGGCCTTCTTCAATTTTAAAGGCTTGGGAACAGTATAAATCTGAACTATCCTCTTATACGGGAATTTATCCTGGAACAGTTTTATTGAACCCTCGAAGACTGTACTACCACCTAAAAATGGGAAGCTAACCTTGAAGAGGTTTTCATTATCACCAACTTGGACAGCTTCAATGGCCTCAGTTCTTTTAATAAAGTCAGTTTCGTTGAAGGAGAAGATTGAAGCACTTGTGGTCATTACCAAAAGTAGAATGAGAGCAGTTGCACTAATTTTTTGGCCTTTAGAAAGCACTGCAACTGCTTCTTCATCAACCTTTTCTAACTGGTTATAAATGACAAAGGATATTATAGTGATAAACCAAAAAAGAGTGTGCTCTAACAGCTCAAACCTATCACCAAATATATGATCACCTATAGAGAAAAGCGTGAATGTAATTAGAGTGAAAACAACTCCAACTAAGAACCACGAACTAGCTTCATTCGCCTTATTGGCTATAAACTTCAGCAGAGCTCCAGTAAAAAAAACTAAAGCAAACACCTCAAGGCTGGCGGCAATAATCAATGCTATATCTGCCACAACTGGCGAATCTAAACCTGCAGATGCAAAGAACTTTTGGAATTGCGCAAACCTGTCGCGACCTACCCAAAGGAACATGCTACCACCTATGAGTTTGTCAATTACATTGAAAAGCCAAAAGAATAACCAGTATGCTAGAATTGAAAATCGAATTAATGAAGATGTCATGTTACAATAATAATTAATCTAAAATCAGAACTTCATTTCTTGAATCAATCTCCCAAGAATCAAACAGACCTAAGAATCCCATTCCAAACAACATACCTCCCTCTGGGACAACGCCCACAACAAAATTCCTGTATGTACAATCTCCCACTGATAATGAACTTACTATATACTTTAGAACTGAAATCTCTGAGCCATCTGCAAGGATAAATGGTTCATAACCTATTGGTGCACCACCAACAAAGGCGTTTTTTTCAAGTAACGATTGAGCCCAGTATTCATTGATGAGAATTTCATGGGCACCGCTATCTATAAGCATGTATTTAGTCTCACCTCCGATTGTAACCTTCACGTGGTAGCCACCACTCATCTCTACAACTGGGATGTACTGCCTAGAATAGCACCCTGACAAACCGCTTCTATCATTCCAAAAAGTAAATTCATCAAAATCACCCAATACGTGAATACAGTTTGCTGACGTTTCAACTGATATTGTGCTGTTAGGGTCGAAGTAATCTTGAAGTGATACCCCATCGCCCTTAAGTAAAATTTCATCGTACATGCACTCGCAGAATTCCTCCATTTCAGCATATCCGATTTCATACATATCTTCTTCAGCCATCATATTAACACAGCCTTTTACGAATCCCTTTTTAGCACTTGCTTGAGCGTCAACTGACGACATACTACCAAAAACATCTTCAAAGCTCACTCCGTTCTCCTCACAATCAGGGCAGTATTCTGAAAAGCACTTTCTATTCATCATTTGACCTTCAGGGCTAGTAGGATTTACCGTTCCATATACCAAATCAGGATTTGCAACTATCATATCACTCATGCACTGACAGTATTGAAATGGCCTAATCATTGACCTCATTTCATATGGATAATCCTTAAGTGCCTTTTCTATACTTTCAGCACATTTTTTAACCGATTCAGGGTCACCAAATCCTCCCATATCATCATATGTATGGGTTGAGTCTTGCACCCCTTGCATTTCATAAGAATCAACATAATCTCCATAATCAGCCAGCTCATTCAATAGGGTTTCAAACCTAGCATTAACCACAGCAGACATATCTCTAGGCTTGCTATACTGGGAAGTTGACAAAATGCAGACAAAGCTTAAATCTCCATCATCATCTTCCTCATAAAACCACTCGCTACTATCTCCCACACCACTACTTAAAAAATCCTTGGGATCTACAACGCTTTGATTTGCTGATCCAATGCAAAGTAAATCTCTATCAAAAATCACAAAGCTCAACACAAACCAATCTATCTCCTCTACGCTTATGTGTACTATAGGATTATTCATTCTCCCATCTCTTTCGAAGTAGTCATTTTGAATTATCAAATCTGTATAATCCTCAAAAAAACCATTAACCTGAGTGAATAGATTTCTCTCAGTTATTTTCTGAGCTAACCCATGTGATGAAAAAAGAAAAGCAAATGCGATTATGAATATAGAAAGTCTCATATTACAATAATAGACAATATTACAAAGTATCGAAACGTCTTGTTTACATGAGGTTATCCAATTTTATTCTAACAATTTACTTGCTGTCTTCTCTTCAGGGCATAGCCCAAACTGAAGAAAACAACGACATCACTCTTGCTCTTCAAATCCACAATGAAGCTCGCGAAGAATTAGGATTAGAAGCTCTTACATGGTCAGAAGAATTAGCCATGGAAGCTGAAATCTATGCTAAGAAGCTCGCGAAAACGAATAGGTTTGAACACTGTAAAGTCACAACGCACGGTGAGAATCTATATTGGTACTCAGCAACTCATGTGTTTCCTTTTGCCGAAGCAAGTCAGGTTTGGTATGATGAAATAAGTGAATATAAATACAGAAAATGTTGCGGGCCTAAATTCAGTAAGACAGGTCATTACACTCAAATGATTTGGCATAAAACCACTGAAGTAGGCATAGGTGTAGCAGTCTCAGCAAAAGGTGCAACCTATGTAGTTGCTAGATATACCCCCCCTGGAAACTACACAGGCCAGTTTCCTTACTAGGATTTACCACATGTAAAATGTGAGGTTGAAATTTCCAACAGATGGATTATAAATGTAGTGCTTAATTAACATACCTTAAGCACATGAAAAAACATCTGACTCGAAAGAACATAGTTAGAGCTCTATTAGTCCTTTTTATACTTGCTCAGTTTAAAACGATAGACAAAACTCCTAGGGACACTAGACCTGAAAACGACCTCTTAGTGATGTCAAATGCTCCAGAAGATGTGAGAACATTATTGAAGGCCGCGTGTTATGACTGTCACTCAAATTCAACGAATTACCCTTGGTATAGCAACATCGCACCTGTAAGCTGGTGGATTAAACGTCACAGCAGAAGAGGTGCTTTCAAGATTAATTACTCAGAATGGAGTTCTTATGATGAGGCTGAAATAATTACTAAGAAAAAGAAGAGCGCAGAATTCATAAAAAAGGGATGGATGCCAATAGGATCGTATAAATTAATGCACCCTGAAGCTAGACTTACTGATGAACAAAGAGAAACTCTAGCAAACTGGTTCTTAGCCGTACCTTTGCACTAGCAAAGATGTATGAAGAACTAAACAATACTGGGGCAGAATATCCTGAGATGCCTCCAATACCTAAAGGCAATGATTTCCCAGATGGACACAAAGCAGGTTTCGTAAACATCGTGGGGTCTCCTAATGTGGGGAAAAGTACGCTGATGAATAAGCTTGTGGGCGAGAGATTGAGCATTATTAATTCGAAAGCCCAAACTACCCGTCACCGCATCATGGGTATAGTTAATGAATATGAATTCCAAATTGTGTACAGCGATACACCTGGCGTTCTTGATCCGTCATACAAGCTTCAAGAAGGTATGATGAAGTTTGTGAAAACAGCTCTTCAGGATGCAGACATTCTGCTTCTTGTTACAGACATCTTCGAGGACTGCATTGCTCATGAAGCAACCTTGGATAAGATTGCTAATATGAAGGTTCCAGTGATCATTTTAATCAATAAAGTAGATTTGGGTGATCAGGAAAAAGCTATGGATAGGGTACATTATTGGAAAGAGAAAATTCCTCATGCTGAAGTTACTCCAATAAGTGCATTGCACAATTTCAACATTGATTCAATACTTGACATCATAGTTGAAAATCTTCCAGTTCAGCCACCGTTCTTCCCGAAAGACGAGCTTACTGACAAGCCTATGAGATTCTTCGTTTCTGAAATCGTGAGGGAGAAAATATTAACTCACTTTAAGCAGGAGATACCTTACAGCTGTGAAGTCGTAGTTGAAGAATACAAAGACGAACCACATATTACTCTTATAAGAGCTGAAATTCGAGTTGCTCGTGATTCTCAGAAGCAAATTGTAATTGGTTCTGGAGGAAGAATGATTAAAAGAGTCGGAACAGATTCTAGAAAAGAACTTGAAGCCTTCCTTGATAAGAAGGTTTTCCTAGATTTATACGTGAGGGTCGATAAGGATTGGAGGAATGACGAGAATAAGCTAAAGAGATTTGGATATTTCGATTAAAAGAACTGAACTTTAAACTGCTAAGTCGTGATTTATTTCCCCAACGCAAAAATCAACCTAGGATTACAAGTTATAGGAAAACGCGATGATGGGTTTCACGAATTAAAGAGCTTGTTTATTCCAGTAGGATGGTGTGACGTGCTAGAAGTTCACACTGTTGAAGATGGAGTAAATGGAAAACTAACATTAACTCTTGAGGGGATAAAGATTGATGGTGATCTTGATAGTAATCTTGTCGTAAAAGCTCATGAAATCATGGCGGGTAAATTTGAGCTTCCTGAGATAAAAGCTACTTTACTAAAGAATATTCCAACTGGTGCTGGTCTGGGTGGTGGTAGTTCAGATGGAGCTTTCATGCTAAAGGCGATTAACGATTTGTGCGCTATTAACATTAGTGATGATAAACTAGAAGAGTTTGCAGCTGAGCTTGGTAGTGACTGCCCTTTCTTTATTAAAAACAGACCAGCTCTTGTTACTGGAAGAGGTGAGATATTAAATGAGCCAGATTTTAACTTGGGCCACAAAGAAACTAGTATTTTAATAGTTTATCCTGGCGTAGGGATAAATACAAAAGAATCGTTTTCACTGTTTAATAAGAACAATACTGAAAGTCGAGATTTAGCCTACAACAAGCTATCTAAAACTCCTTTAAACGAACTTAAATTGTTGATTTTCAATTCTTTTGAAGAACCAGTTAAGAGTAAGGTGTCAGCGATTAATGAGGTTACAGAGTTTATTACTGAGCTTGGTGCAGACTATGTACAAATGAGTGGAAGTGGGTCAGCTGTGTTTGGGCTATTTAGCAAAAACCCAGGTAAAACCAAATGGGTTGGAGAAGCTGAAAAGCGCGGGTGGAAGGCCTACTTAGGAGCTTTCTTGTAGATAAATAATCCAAGAAGTGTAAACAGGATATTTGGAAGCCAAGCTGCCAAGCATTGCACTCCATCTATACCGCTTGGAAACCATGCTGGCACTGGCGCAGTAGCTGCATAAACTGTAATAATTCTGGAAGCAAAGACAAATGTAAAGCCTATCAATACAGCTACAAAAATATGAACTCCTATCCCTCCTCTTTGTTTACGTGAAGCTATGCCAACTCCTATGAATGTAAGAACAAATATGGCAAAGGGTGTTGAGGTTCTAGAATGCCTTTCAAGAACGAGTTTACTCACTGGAGCTCCTTTAGCTCTGACCTGATCAATATGCTTACTCAGTTCGTGAGTTGTCATAGTTTTTACTATGGCATTCCTCTGCGCGAAGTCTTCTAATCGCATAGGAAGAACAGTGTCAATGCGATTAACAAACTTAAAGGATTCTGATCCGTCTTCATGAAACTCTCTGACATTAACATTAATCAAACGCCAAATACTATCCTGCTCGACCCATGTGCCTTTTGCGGCAACTAATCGTTGAATCAATTTATCATTTTCGCCCCATGAATCTAACTGAAATTTGTAGCCTGTATTTCTGTTGTAGGTAATGCTTCTGAAGTAAGCTATGGTACCAGGAGAGACTTCTCGATATAGATTTTGGTCTTTAACATGGAAATTTACATGCATCCACTGTACTTCATAATCTAACTTGTCCTTATTTGCAATGGGGACAACAATGTGAGTTAAGATTAGCGACAACGCTACCAAAATAGATGCGGCAATAAAGTAAGGCCTCAGTAACCTTGGAAAAGACATTCCACCGCTAAGCATAGCTACAATTTCAGTCTGCTGTGCTAGCCTACTTGTAAACCAAACTATAGTCAAGAATACTATGAAGCCTCCTAACAGGTTAGCAAAATAGAAGCAAAAGGCCATGTAGTATTTAACTGTGAACCAAAAAGGCGCCTCATTAGTCATCAGCCTACCTATATTTTCTACAAGATCAAATACGACAGCAACTATACAGAACACCCCCAACATAAAGAAGAAGGTCTTTAGAAATTTTCCGATTATATATCTGTCTAGTTTATTCAAAAGTCTAAAGCTTGTTGCTCAGTTGAACCACCATCTTTTCCTTCCATGTAGCAAAATCTCCAGTTACAATATGTTTTCTTGCTTCTCTTACCAAGTCCAAATAAAACACCAGATTATGTAAGCTTAAAATGTTTAACGCTAGGATTTCGTTTGCCCTAAGTAGATGCCTAACGTAAGACTTGCTGTACATCTTGTCCACTGTAGCAAATCCAGACGGGTCAAGTGCTGAGAAATCTTGCTCCCACTTTTTATTCTTGATATTCATTACACCATTCCAGGTATAGACAGTTCCTGTCCTTGCATTTCTTGTAGGCATTACACAGTCAAACATATCTACTCCCAGCGCAATGTTTTCTAGTAAATTAACTGGGGTACCAACACCCATAAGATATCTGGGTTTATCCTCTGGCAAAATTCCACAAACTAGCTCTGCAGTTTCATACATTTCTTCTGCGGGTTCCCCAACACTCAATCCACCAATAGCATAACCCGCTGATTCAACATTTGAAATATAATTAGCTGATTCAATCCTAAGATCCCTATATCCACCGCCCTGTAAAATTGGAAACAACTCTTGATTATGATCATAATATGAATCAGTCTCAGCAAGTCTATTTACACATCTATCAAGCCAACGGTGTGTTCTTCCCATTGAAGTTTTAGCGTACTCTTTAGTACACGGATAAGGAGGACATTCGTCGAATGCCATAATTATATCCGCCCCAATCGTTCGCTGAATATCCATCACATTCTCAGGAGTAAATAAAATTTTATCTCCATTAATATGATTATTGAAATGAGCTCCCTCTTCTGTTAGTTTTCTTTTATGAGCAAGACTATATACCTGGTAACCTCCGCTATCCGTTAAAATAGGACCATCCCAATTCATAAATTTATGCAGCCCACCTGCCTTCTTCATGGTGTCCATTCCTGGCCTTAGATAAAGGTGATAGGAGTTCCCCAAAATGATATCTGCGCCCACTTCATCTCTTAAATCTGTCTGAGAAACTGCTTTCACAGAACCCAGCGTTCCCACCGGCATAAAAATGGGTGTCTTAATATCCCCATGATCAGTAGTTAAGGTACCTGCTCTAGCACTTGACCCCTTATCCTTTGCTTCTAACTCAAAATCCACTTTTTTAGCCTCTTTATTTAATTACACAAATGTAACTTGTGTGCATGCTATTAACAGGAACCATTTTTAATACAATTTGCGTAGCCGTAGGTTCCTCGCTTGGCTTACTTATGGGTAATAAGGCTTCTTCCAAAGTCCAAACCAACATTGTCACAGTTTTTGGCCTCTTCACAATAGCCATGAGCATTCTGATGATAGTGGACATAAATGCACACATTAACGTCTTTATCGCACTTACCCTAGGAGCTCTACTGGGCGAATCTCTCAGCCTCCACGATAGATTTTCTAAATTCTCATCTAAACTTGGCGAAAAAGACGGTGGCGCCTTCATCAAATCTACTATGCTGTTTTGCATCGGGGGCATGACACTTGTCGGATGCATGGAAGAAGGGATTTCTGGTGACAATTCTCTAATCAAAGTAAAATCCTTGATGGACCTGTTCAGTTCTTTCTTTTTAGCTCTTGCACTGGGCCGCGGAATATTATTCTCTGCATTGAGCGTATTCGTAATACAGGGTTCTCTTACTCTAGGATTTTACGCTATTGGCAATGGTATTTCTGATGCTCTTAAACAAGATATAACTGCTACAGGAGGAGTTATTCTAATTGCATTAGCTTTAGAGTTAATGGGGATTAAAAAGTTTAAAACCTTAGACATTATTCCAGCTCTAGCTCTTATTCCAATTGTTCATTATATACATGGGATATTAACACCCTTGCTAGCATCATATCTATAAATTCTATGAAAAAAAGAGTACAACATTTCATAGGAGCACTAGTTGTTTTAGGAAGTCTTATGGCAGGATACATTTATTTCAAAGACAACTTTGACATACTTAAAGACACCATAAAAAACTCTGTCTCTTCTAGTAATGCTGAAGAAAATTACAGCGAAGAAGTAAAAAGGGCGGCAAATGAATTTGACCTTCCATATCCTTATCTTATGTCATTGATAGGACTTGAATGTGGAGGAAAAAAACCAGCTGGATCTAGGTATGAGAAGCACGTATTTAAAAGACTTCAGGAGGTTAGGGATGGCAAGAGAACTAATTATGAAAATGTTACTCGATCACATCTCTCTGATGCTAGTGATGAGGCATTGAAAAACCTTGCGACATCTTGGGGACCCTTCCAATTGATGGGATATAAATGCATTTTGCTGGGCGTCAAGATAAAAGATATTAGAGGTGATAATTCTGTTATTTATGGTGCTAAATGGATTGATTTGGCCTATGGAGAAAAGCTCAGAAAGGGACAGTATAAAGACTGCTTTCACATTCACAATACTGGAAGGTCTTATCCTTCTAATGGAAAGCCAACAACTCATGACCTGAGATATGTTCCACGAGGAATTGCAGGAATGAAAAAGTATCAAGATGCCAGCGAATAAATACGCCTTACTCAGATACAGAATCATCGACAGGTGCATAAGCAACAGCCTGAATCCCTTCCCAACTAAGGAAGATTTGAGGTCTGCTTGCGAAGAGGCTCTTTATGGAAGTGATGGTGAAAACATAAGCATTTCGACAATAGAAAAAGATATTTGGGCTATGCGTAATGAGTCCGAGCTTGGGTACTACGCTCCTCTTGCTTATCACAGAGATCACCGAGGTTACTACTATGAGGAAGAAGGGTATAGCATCAATGAAATATCTCTTAATGATGAAGACTTAGACGCCATAAGATTTGCAGCAAATACTCTGATTCAATTTAGGGATTTACCAATTTTTCAGCAGTTCGACCAGGCTATTGGAAAAATCGCAGACAGACTAAGTGTTGCACCTGATTTGGATACTACAGGTTTAGAAAGATTTATGCAATTTGAATCAACTCCATCCGCCAGAGGCTCACATCAACTTGCTCCCCTCCTGAAGGCTATCAAATCTAAGTATATTGTTGATCTGGAATACCAAAAGTTTTCAGAGAGCACTTCATCGACGTACACCCTAAATCCATATCTTCTAAAAGAATATAGAAATAGATGGTATTTACTGGGATTGGATGCGGAAAGAGACATCATAAGAACATTTGGGTGCGACAGAATTCTAAGTGTTAAAACTGATTCTTCAAGGACTTACAAAGAGGTTAAATTCAACTCTGAAGAGTACTTTAAACACGCAATTGGAATAACTGTTATAGACGACTCGCCTCCTGTTGAGGTAGTCTTCAAATGCAGCTTACTTCTTGCAAGCTACCTAAAGTCTCAACCTCTCCATACATCATTGAAACTGGACTTTAATGATGATAGCGCAACTGTAAAAATGAATGTTCTCATCACATTTGAATTACTTCAATGGCTTCAGGGATTCTCATCAGATTTAACGCTTTTAAAACCAACAACGCTAAGAGATAAATTTGCTGAAACATTAGAAAATGCTGCGAAAAAGTATATTTAATTTCACACCGTAAATACATTGAGGAGTGGGTGAATTGATTTGTATCGTAAATAAATCTTTTGCTATGTCTATTGCACTCAACACTCTCTCTCCTAGCTCAATAAGTATTAAAGATCTTGCTTCTGCGAATCTTTGGATAAACTCGTTCCCAAGACCTATGGGGTTTAATCCATACGCTTGGCACACAACAAAAAGAATTGCCCTAGAAGTCTGGAAGTCATTCCTTGGTGGAAAAAATTTTGACAGAAGCCTCAATTATATGCATCCGACTTTTTATTTAATGATTAAAACGCCGGAAGGACAGCCAATACTTAGGGAAAAATGTATTAGAGGTATCTGTTAAAAATTTGGTTTTATAGATTGTTCGTCTTAGGTTTATTGGAACTTATCTAGGATTTTTGCTTGTTAGTCGCAATTTACAACTCATGACTAGAACACCATCTATCACTCAAACCTATATATTGAGGCAACTTCAGGGACTTTTAAAAGAGAGCTCTGATAAAGATGTTGACTTTGGTGGCGTACTCCTTTCATTCGCTGGACCGTTAAACGAAGGAACTATAAATTCTCTTACAACTCTTACAGAAAATTCTGTAATTCAATGTGGTGCACCCAGAGCTGAATTACTAAGAGCAAAGAGCGTTGTTAAGGAATGTCTCCAAAATATTTTAAAGCACGGGTGGATAGATGCTGAGGGAGAAACTCTTTTCTACATCACTTTAGAGTGTTCAGATAAAGGCCTTCTTCTAAAATGCGGGAGCTTCATCGACAATGAAATGTCGGATTATCTTGAAAGCAAGATTAATGAAGTAAACAGCTGGAGTACTTCTGATCTAAGAAAAAGAAGTGTTGAAATATTATGTAAGAGCGAATCTCTAGAAAAAGATCAGCCTGGACTAGGGTTAATAAACATTGCTTTAAACTGCAAGAGACCCATCGTGTTTTCAACTATAAATAAAAGTGAAAAAAACAACTTATTTAGCATTCACCTCATGGTGAATCACGCTATGGTATAACCATATTTTAAGTCTTCCTTTCCTTCTTCTTTGCAGCAGGGAAGAGAATATTATTCAGAATCAATCTGTATCCAGGAGAGTTTGGGTGAAGATTTAAATCAGTTGGAGGGTCATTTACCATATGTTGGTAATCTTCTGGATCATGCCCGCCGTAATATGTCCACTGACCAGCACCATATTCTCCATGGATATACTTTGCCGTTGGTAGATTTCTATTATCACCCATTATTGTCACATCTGATCTAATGAATTCCTTTCTGAATGAAGTTGTTTGGCCCATAAAACCAGCAATAACTCTCTCGTGACTCTGAGTTAGCATAGTAGGCACAACATCCCATTTAGCAGAGAAATCGAACAGAGTAAAGAAATCATTAATGGGTTTGATTGCTCTGTGATCAAGTGTTCCGTCTATTTCTGAAAACTCATATACGAGTGGATTCATTTCTAGATTATAATCGGAAAAAGCAAGTCCATTTTCAAAATTCAATTTAGAATTAGCTACTGGATCAGCTGGATCACCGTCAAACATAGGCTCGCAAATGTCAACTTCTGAAGCTGAAAGTGATATATCAAACGAATCTGTACCTGAACACATTGTAAACAGGAATCCACCACCTAGAACAAAATTCTTAATATCTAAAGCTACCTCACGCTTCATCTCACTAACCTTTTGAAATCCCATAAACTGTGCTGAAGAATTTTGGGATTCGACTTCCTCCTGATACCATGTGGCAGATCTATATGCTCTATAGAATTTACCAAACTGCCCTGTAAAATCCTCATGATGAAGATGTAGCCAATCATACTTTAAAAGCTCCCCGTCTATCACTTCCTTATCATAAACAATATCATATGGGATTTCAGCATATGAAAGCACGAGTGTAACTGCGTCATCCCAAGGCAATTTCCCCGCAGGACTATAGACAGCAACCCTTGGAGCTACTTCCAACTTCACTGCCTCCATATTTACCTCAGGGTGAGAAATCTCATCTAAAATTTGAGAAGCTTGAACGTCAGCTATCATAATATGTGACACTCCCCTAATGATGCACTCATTTTCTATACTATAGTGGTTTGGCAATAAGAAACTTCCTCCTCTATAGTTTAATAACCAATCTACAGACACTTCCTGCTCAAGAGCCCAAAACGCAATCCCATAGCCCTTCAAATGATTTGACTGAGTTTCATCCATGGGAATTAAAATCATCGACGCCTGAGCAGTCATAGCACAAACAAATCCAATAAAAATCAATAATGCTTTCAATCTAACCATACTACAAAATCATGATTAGAAAGGTGAAGAACCGCCCTCGTCAATGTCATCATTCATCTTAGACTCCATAATCACTGTCCCACCATCAGCGAAGGCAGTATTAGGGCTAATAGAATCAAATCCATTATTAGTAAATGAATTGTAGTCCGCAAACTTAGCTAGCCTCGAAATAAACTTCATGTTTACCGTTCCTAAAGCGCCGTGTCTATGCTTAGCGATGATGAACTCAGCTAAACCATTTGTGTCAAGACCATCTTCATGCTCTGTAAACCCGTAGTACTCTGGCCTGTAAATAAACGACACAAGGTCAGCATCCTGCTCAATAGCACCACTCTCTCTAAGATCAGATAGCATGGGCCTTTTATCTCCACCTCTAGTCTCAACCATACGACTAAGCTGCGAAAGAGCAATCATAGGTATATCTAACTCCTTAGCAATAGACTTTATTGATCTAGAGATAGAAGAAATCTCCTGCTCTCTGTTACCGCCATTAGGACCGCCCGAACTACCGCCTGACATTAGCTGCAAGTAATCGATAACAACAAGTTGTATACCGTGTTGCTGCTTCATCCTTCTGCATTTTGCCCTAAGCTCAAACACATTCAATCCTGGTGTGTCATCAATAAATAAAGGCGCTTTTGAAAGCTTTCCTATTCTATCATGAAGTTGTTGATATTCGTAATCCTCAAGAGTACCCTTTCTGAATTTATCCGAACTGATTTCTGTTTCAGCAGAGATAAGTCTATGAACAAGCTGTACTGATGACATCTCTAATGAGAAAACTGCACATGGTATATTCTCATCCACGGCAACATTTCTACACATAGTCAGTACGAAAGCTGTCTTACCCATACCTGGTCTTGCAGCGAGTACAATCATATCAGACCTCTGCCATCCACCTGTCACCTTATCAAGGTCCGAAAACCCTGAAGGAATACCACTTACTCCACTATCATTGTTCCTTGCTTTATCAATGTAATCAATTGCCTTCTTAACAACAGACGTCATTGACTCAAAGCTCTTTCTAATATTACCCTCCGCTACTTCAAACAATCCTGACTCAGCCTCATCAAGCAAATCAAAAACATCAGTCTTCTCATCGAATGCTTTTTCTATGATATTGCTACTTACCCTAATAAGTTCTCTTTGAATATATTTCTGAGAAATAATTCTAGCATGGAACTCAACGTTTGCAGTGCTAGCTACTCTTGTTGTGAGATTAGCAACTGCATATGCACCACCAACAAATTCAAGATTCCCATCTTTCCTGAGAGCTTCCGTAACAGTTAAAAGATCAATAGGCTCAGAGTCATTAAACAACTGCTGAATAGTCTCATAAATCTTTTGGTGAGCTGGCTTATAAAAACTGTGAGAGCCTAACACATCAATCACTGCATTTACCGCACTTTGCTCTAACATTAATGCACCTAGAACCGCTTCCTCTAAATCAACAGCTTGAGGAACTATCTTACCAGGAGTTTGTTGTACTAATGGAGAATTCGTTTTAAAGCTGGTCTTTCCTGATAAACGGTCGGTGGTTTTATTCATGTTTAACTGCAGATTTTATTTTGAGGTCGGAGGAGCAAGTTACAGTTTTAAATCTAAGATTTCTTTGACCCTTTTACACATTTTCTCTTCACCGTTTTCAACATATAAAATCACTTTTTAGTTTTACAGATGGAAAAATGTATTTAGCCCAAAAGGGTTCACAACTCTAAAGCTTAAAAATAAAAGTTTACGAAAAAATGAAGGGTAGTTACTTACCCATTGAAGTTCTAAATACTGGCTTATAGATTGAAGACAGATTTCACCTGATCTACCTTATCTAACTTTTCCCAAGGGAATAACTCTACTTCGACTTCAACTTTTTCTCCCCCAGTAAAGGCTTCAAAAACCTTCACAACTTTCTCACTCTTTCTTCCCATGTGACCATATGAAGATGTCTCAGAGTAGATAGGAGATCTTAAATTGAATCTGGTCTCGATTTGATAAGGAGTCATAGGGAATATAGACCAAATCTTTTCCGCTATCTCTCCATCAGTCATATCCACCTTCGATGTTCCATATGTTTCAACATACAGACCCACAGGTTCAGCTACACCAATAGCATATGCAACTTGCACCAGCACCTCGTCACAAACTCCAGCAGCAACTAGATTCTTAGCAACGTGTCTAGTCGCATAAGCAGCAGATCTATCAACCTTAGATGGATCTTTTCCACTAAATGCTCCTCCTCCGTGAGCACCCTTACCACCGTAAGTATCTACAATGATCTTTCTACCTGTCAAACCAGTATCACCATGCGGTCCACCAATTACAAACTTTCCAGTAGGGTTTACGTGAAGTTTATGATCACCCTTAAATAAGGCTTGCACCCTCTCGCTCATTGAAGCAACAACTCTAGGAATCAAAATATCACTAACGTCCTGCTTAATCTTTG
>NZRP01000007.1 GCA_002693775.1 Crocinitomicaceae bacterium
GAGCTTCACTAACTCTAAAAGCTCTTATGCCAGCAATTTCAAGAGCCATAGTATTTAAAGCAAGTACAGCATTAGCACCATTACCCACTTCAGATCTAAATGCAATCACATCATAATCTGATCTACCCTTATTGCACTTTAAGTGTGTGTCAGCCTTAGGCAGCCATTCACACCAACCATCTTCCTCATCATAACTGACATAACCATTTAAAGCAAGATCTATTAACATGAACTTCACTGTTGCCTCTGGAAGTCGTAAGTGATTCGCATACTCAGAAGCATAGAAACTATTACTAGCTCTATTTTTCATGAAATGCCTCAGTTCTGACAACGGATGAATAGAAGCAATTCCCATCATGCTGTCGTAACTCGGTTTGTCGAAATTGGCTACTGACCTAAAAATCCCAACTCCTCTACCTCCTTGAAGCAGAGAGCCTATTTTAATCGTTGGATCCCCTACTCGCCATGTTATAGCTTCAACTTGAAAGTCAATATTGTGATAAGAATCGACAAATGGCTGCATGCCTATTCCGTCCTCAGTCCTAATAAACATTAGCTTATTACTGGGTCTATCGTACCTAACGCTTAGCCCCGGATGATAGATGCTGTCATTCCCTAAATAGATTGCTAGCTCAGAATTGATTGAGCCAAACCCATCCTTTCTAAACATAATCTCATTTAGTGAGCACTTGATGAAAAGGGTGTCTTCCTGGTAGATTTTTAATAGCCCCTTGCCTTCATCTACGCCAGTACCATCAAGCCTAGAACCTTTAACAACTATTCCTCCCTCGAAATCCATGTTTGGGAAGAAATCTTCAAGGAATAGCTTTTCAGAATCTGACTCGAAACGAGGGTAGATCTTTTCTTCAGGGGATTTAGAACGGCTGACTTTGAATGTGAGGTCGCCGGTCAGGACTTTATCGAAAAGATCTGTGTGGAACGATACTGGGCCGGCTTTAAAGGAGCTGCCGTTGAGCTTGATGTCGTAGTCTGAGAGGACTGCAAAATTGGTGGAGTCGTTGAAGGTGGTGCCTTCCCAGTGGACTTGGCCGCCATTTCCTTCCCAGACCCCTCGTGATGGGAAGTACTTGCCCGAGGTGTTTCTGATTGTGGCGCTGTCGCCTTTAGCGTAGCAGACAAGGGTTGAGCCAGAAAAGGATACGTAGGGTAGTGAATCGACGCCTAGGGTCATTGTGCCACCGACGTGTTGCCAGCGTGAAGCGCGAGAATCTGCGATTATGTTTTGGTTGAAGAGCTTCTCGGAAATTTGGAGGTACGCAGTTAGCTTCTTGTACCATTTCCTATTCTCATTCATAGAATTGATAGAAGAATGCCATCCATTCCATTTGCTGATTTCTAATGAATCTGAACTAATGTGAGCGTGCACTCCGTGCAGATACCCAACTACCCCTGTAGTGAGTTTGATGTTTTTACTTCTTAGTCTTTCAACTGTAAGAATAACTGTGTCTTGGATAGAACAAGTAGATGAGGGACTTAAAAACAACGGGGCGAATACATCATCAACCCACTCAGCTTCAGAAGGAGCAGCTTTACTTAAATCTGACTTTACTTCTTTAATAAATTCAGTGGGAGAAATTATCTCGTCAGTTTTCTCTTCAGTTTGGGCTACAGCAACTGTAAAAAGAGTTGAAACTGAAAGGATTATAAATGTAAAAAAAGGCCTACTCATCAAGACCTAAGATACATGACTTATAAGAAAATTATGCTTGAGTTTTACCACAAACTATACACGCCCAACCCTCTCTTTCTAACACTTTAACAACCTCTAAGCCATGTGATTCTATGTGCTCAGTCATAAGAGGAACGTCGCCTGTGAAGAAACCTGAAAATGCGATCAATCCTTCAGGAGATAATACTTGGACATATGCGCCCATATCTTCTACTAATACATTCCTATTTATGTTTGCTAGAATGATGTCGTTTAGGGTAGTGTATTTGTTAGTTAATAGTGATGAGATACCACAGTCAACAATAAACTCTTCACCGGGCAATATGAAGTTTAGAGATGCGTTTTCTACTGTGTTTTCCACTGCTCCCTCTTCAATGTCTATTGCAAGAACACTCGATGCTCCAAGTTTTTTAGCTGCAATTGCCAGCACCCCAGTACCGCACCCCATATCAAGCACTTTAGCTCCATCAACACTCATTGAAAGCAGTGCCTTTAACATCATCCATGTAGTCTCATGGTGTCCTGTTCCAAACGACATGTTAGGCTTTATCACAACGTCTAAACCCTGAGCTGGAGGTGTGTGGAATGGAGCTCTAACAAGTGCTCTTCCTTCTACGTTAACAGCCTCGTACTCTTCCTCCCATTTGGCATTCCAGTTCTCAGTTTCAACTGTAGTTTGATCCCAGGTAATTTCATCAACTAAAAACACCAACCTTTGTTTCACCTCATCAAGTTGCTCTTGATTTACATTTAGCAGTGGTGTATGAGCAATAAGCCCCCAATCAGTTGACTCGAAAACTTCAAATTCTAATTCAGAAAGCCAGGCAATAGCCACCTCCCTAGCTGGAAGTACGGGGTTAAGCTTTATTTCAAGCTTTAAATAATCCTCTCTTATAAACTCTCTGCTCATTTAGAAGCAGCCTTGATAATCTGTGAGAAATCCTCAGTTTTAAGAGAAGCTCCTCCAATTAATCCACCATCAACATTAGCATTAGCAAAAAGCTCGTCTGCATTAGATGGCTTACAACTTCCACCGTATAAGATGCTGATCTGGTTTGCTCGTTCCTGAGAGAACTTATCTGAAAGCCAACTCCTGATAAAAGTATGCATCTCTCCAGCCTGCTCAGATGTAGCTGTCCTACCAGTTCCGATAGCCCAAATAGGCTCATATGCAATTACAAACTTTGAAGGATCAACATCAGATAGATTATTCATAGCAGAATCAAGCTGTCGTGCAATCATTTCTTCATGCCCTCCACTATCTCTTACTTCAAGAGGTTCGCCACAACATAGCACCACTCCTAATCCAGCTTCTATGCATCTCGAAATTTTATCAACTACAACCTCATCAGTCTCGCCATAACCTCCCCTCCTTTCAGAGTGTCCAATCAGCGCAAACTCAACACCACATGACGTAAGCATATCAGCAGTAAACTCACCAGTGTAAGCCCCTGAACCAGTTGCACTTACAGTCTGTGACGCAAGAATCACATTTGACGGCTTTACTTCAGCTAATGCAGCTAAATACGGTGCTGGAGGTGCCACAATTACTCTAACATCTTTAGGCATACTACCTTCAAGATTTGACATTTCGCTCATCCACTCACGAGACTCGTTGATAGATTTATTGCTTTTCCAGTTTCCTGCTACTATGTTCCTCATCATATTTGGTTTGTGCAAAGATGCTGAACTCTGACTCAAAGACAATACTACTTAATGCTCTTCAATCACATTGGGGGCATAAAAACTTGCGCCAACATCAAGAAGGCCCAGTTAATTCATTGTTAAACAGCAATGACACAGTGGCTCTTCTTCCAACAGGTGGCGGTAAATCTTTGTGTTATCAGCTTCCTGCAGTTGTTAGAGGTGGACTTTGCTTGGTAATCTCCCCTCTAATTGCTCTTATGGAGGACCAAATAAGTTCTCTCAAACTATCTGGATTAAAGGCAGCATCACTTTCTAGTTCACTAGGTAGATCAGGTATTGACAGAGTCATAGAAAACGCTGCATTAGAGAAATTGAACTTTTTATACCTCTCACCTGAAAGAATAAAAGATCCAATTTTTAAGGCTCGCGCTCATAGACTTGATGTTAGAACTATTGTCGTAGACGAGGCTCACTGCATTTCTCAATGGGGGCACGATTTCAGGCCTGAATTCAGAAACATATCCGCTCTAAGAGAAATCTACCCTCGTGCTGTCTGGGGAGCATACACAGCTACTGCCACTCAAGAAGTATTAGTAGATATAACAAAGCAGTTAGGATTAAAATCTCCTCAAGTATTTAAAGCATCATCAAGAAGAGAGAATCTCTCTTATGAGGTCTGTACTTGGGGCGACCCTACAGTTGAGGTAATGCATGAAGCTGTGAGACTTTCTGAAAAACACCATAACTGCTCAGGATTGCTATATGTTAGGACACGCTCAGAAGCTGACCGATTTGCTGAAAGATTGCGGTTATTAGGACTTAACGCCAGTTCATTCCACGCAGGATTAAGCTCAAATGAAAAGCAGAAGAGGCAGCGAAGTTGGGTGCAATCTAAAACTGAAATCATGGTATGCACATCAGCTTTTGGCATGGGCATAGATAAAAGCGATGTTCGTTGGGTTCTTCACTACAATATGCCCGATACTCTTGAAGCATATGTACAAGAAGCAGGCAGAGCAGGTAGAGATGGATTATTTTCTGAATGCATAGCATTTGTAGATGACGAACTTTTCGATGCTAGTTCAACTGCAATTGGAATAAAGTATCCAAGCAGAAACACCATCTCTGCAGTGTATCAGCATTTAGCAAATTCAGGTCGAGTAGCAATTGGAGACATTCCTGTATTACCTACTAAAATTGACTTGAGCTCTGTGGCGATTAAGCTCAAATTGAGTCGTTCATCTCTTAGATCTGCGATTACTGCTTTAGAAAGAACGGGGTATATATCTACATCTGAGCAGAATGAAGGAAATGGAAGTGTAGTTTGGCTTGGAGGAAAAAATAGAAGATTAAATGAGGACGAAGGACTAAAGCATAGGCTAACATCTCTCATCATGAGAAGCTCTACCTCGCCTACTGAAAAAACTAATATCACATTGATTAACTGGTGTGAAAGACTGGGATGCTCTGTTGATGATTTAAAATCTGCGCTTGTTTCTTTAGATGCTCAGGGACGTATAGATTGGATGCCTAACAATGGTGAATTATTGGTGTTTTGGGCTAAAGCAAGAGTAGATGCTAAAAAGCTACTCATTGATGAAAAGGGTATGCTAATGAGGCGAAAAAATGCCGACAAAAAGCTTGATTCAGTGATAGCTTTTTCAAAATCATCAACCTGCAGATCTAAAGAAATTGAAGCTTATTTTGAAAGTAGCTCTAGCTCAGATGAGTGTGGAATTTGTGACAACTGCACTTTAGACTCTCACAGAGTAGAAAGTGAAATCATCACTCTTATTACAGAATCACCAGGTATTGATGCATACAATGTGATTAGGTCATTCAGAGCTGGCAATAGATCTGAGGTCGCTAGATTATTAAGAATTCTATTAGATAGAAAGCAAATACGCACTGAAGGGACTAAACTGTTCCTTAGTTTCGCGTCATGATTACTCCTGGCGACAATTACTGTACGATAAAGATCAAACCTAAGAGGCAAGAAAGCATTCTTAGAAGGCACCCTTGGGTTTTTAGCGGTGCTATTAAAAGCATAGATGGAAAACCGGGAGCCGGTGATTGGGTTTGTGTTACAGCTAATAAAGGTGCGATTCTTGGCTGGGGGCATTACTCACCTGGGACTTCGATTGCAGTAAGATTATTAACCTTTGGAGATGATAAGCCAACGGAAGATTGGTGGAATTCTAAAATTGACCAAGCAGTTCAAGTTAGACGAGATCTAGGATTGTTCTCAGAGGAGAACAACACCTGTAGGCTTGTCTTTGCTGAGGGTGACGGGTTACCTGGTTTAATTTCTGATTTTTACGCGGGAGTACTTGTGATTCAATGTCATACTCCTGGAATGCATGCCGTAATTAAAAACCTGTGTAGTGCCTTTGAAAGAGCATTAGGAAGTGATCTAAAGGCTATTTATGACAAGAGTTCTAAGTCGCTTGCAAAACACGGTGGTATAAAAACTGAGGATGGTCTTGTTTGGGGTAAACTTCCTGAAAATCACTTTGCACTTGAACACGGAAATAAGTTTTTAATCGATTGGGAAAAGGGCCAAAAAACTGGTTTCTTCATCGACCAACGTGAGAACAGAAAACTTCTAGGCGAGTATTCAAAGGGCAAGAAGGTCTTAAACGTATTCAGCTATACTGGAGGGTTTTCTATTTACGCAATGCAAGCAGGTGCTCTTGAGGTGCACAGTCTTGACAGCTCTGCTAGAGCTCTTGAGGTTTGTGAGGAAAATGTTGAGCTAAACTCAATGGATGCATCTAAGCATAAGTCTATTAATGCCGATGCCGTACAGTTTTTAAAAGATGAAATAGGCGATTACGATGTAGTTATTCTTGACCCTCCTGCCTTTGCTAAAAGAGCTTCAGCTAAGCACGCCGCAGTTCAAGGATATAAAAGAATTAATCTTAGAGCTATCGAATCAATGAAGCCTGGCTCTATTCTGTTTACATTCTCTTGCTCACAGGCTGTAAACAACAAACTATTTACAGACACCATCATAGCAGCTTCTATTCAAGCAAACAGAACAGTAAGAATAATTCATAGGCTGCATCAGCCAGCTGACCACCCAGTTAGTGCATTTCACCCAGAGGGATCTTACCTGAAGGGTCTTGTTTTAAGAGTAGACTAATAATAAAGTCTTAGGGCTGAAGAATCACCTTCTTCCAACCTTCTCCCACTTTTATATACTTCACTCTATCGTGAAGTCTTGAAGCTCTTCCTTGCCAAAACTCCACTTCCTCTAGGCTTATTCTAAAGCCTCCCCAGTGCTTGGGCCTAGGTATTTTATCTACACCATCAAATTGAGCTTCTAAATTGCTCAACTTTAATTCAAGTTCTTCTCTTGAAGAAATCTCTCGAGACTGATCTGATGCGTGAGCACCAATTTGGGATGCCCTAGGCCTAGACGCGAAATATCTATCAGATTCCTCATCAGAAATTTCTATAACCTTTCCAGTCAATCTAACCTGCCTCTGCAAAGCAGACCAAAAAAACGTAGCACCCGCCTTAGACAGCCCGCTCAACTCCCCTCCTTTAGCACTTTGCTTATTTGTATAAAAAACTACTCCATTAGCATCTACTTCTCTAGCAAGAACTACACGCCCTGAAGGATACCCAGCTGTAGACATTGTAGAAAGAGTAAAAGCATTTGCATCAACAATACCGCACTTATCAGCCTCTTCAATCCACAGTCGCAATTGATCCCCAGGACAATCACTTAAATCCCCAGGAGATAGAGTGCCTTTAGTGTAATCAGTTCTTATATCTCTAATTGAACTCACAGATCCTTTGCTTTCAATGATTTAGTCCAAACCTCTTCTCCTTCAGCATTCTTGATAACCATTTCCATCACCCTATCCTTTCTAGGACCAGAAAAATTAAGCTCAGCATAGTTGCGCTCAGCTACAACTGTTCCATCAACTCTAAGATTATTAATCTCATCAGTGTTGTTATAGCTAGAACTAGTAAGAGGTGATACAGTTAAATCGTGAATAACGACTCCCCTATCCAATTCTAAACTACTAAGCTCAGTACAGTGTCTATCTCCAGAAAGAAATACAACACCATGGATTCGTTCTTCCTCTATTCTATCAATTATAGTTTGTCTGTCAGGAAACCTTGCCATGTTTTCATGCTTAGCATTATCTGACAATAATTGACCACCTATTGCTACAATTTTAAATGGAGCATAACTCTTATTGAGCGCTGCGATAAGCCAATCTATTTGGTCTTCACCCAGAACCTGAATATCCTGAGTTTCATTGTAATGATGAACCCTATTAGACCTATTATCTAACAAGAAGAATTCAACATCGTTATATCTAAAAGCGGTTCCTACATTATCAGCCCCCGCTGGCGCACCATAACTAGGATTTGCCCAGAACGTCTCAAACGACTTCTTAGCCCAGTCCCCATGTATCCAGTTTCTGTCTGCATCATTTGGTCCAAAATCGTGATCATCCCAAATAGCATAATTAGGACAAGCTTTCAGCAGATTTTGCATCTCAGGTGTAGACCTTGTGTGAGTATACCTATATAAGTACCCAGAGTAACTCTGAAGATCTACTTCTCTCAGGTAAATATTATCACCAAGCCAAAGCATCATGTCTGGATCTTCCTCAGCCATAGATTCGAAGATTTCGTATTCACCTCCATATGGCGTACCGGGTCTATCATAAATAGAATCGTTTATAAATGCACAGCTACCTGCAAGCATTTTAAATGCTGGCGGATCAGTTCTATAATCCCATAGAACCTGAGTATTTATCTCTAGGGTATCTCCTACCTCAACTCCATTAGATATAGTCACAGCGTTATAAGTGGTTCCAGGATCAAGACCTCCTACGTGAAGTGTAGATGAATAGGCTGTTTCAGAATCAACGTAATTCTCATCAGAGTAAAACTCAACTGGTTCTTCGCCTTTTTCAGTTTCAGCCCAAACCTTTAATGACACTCTTGAAGAGTTTGCAACCTGAACCCATACATCTACAGACCTCATAGCAGTGTGTCCTATCATGGGGCCGCTAACAACTTCTGATGGTATGATATTACAAGTCCCGTTATCTGAACCATTATCGTTGGGTGACAGGAGCACTATTACCAATGAAATGGCAAGTAGAGTGATTGTCAACTTTAGTAAAGAATTTGATCTGTTTTGATTCATGCATGAAAGATAATGAAGGATGGACAGAAGAAGTTATAGACATAAAAAAAGGGAACCTTAAGGTTCCCTTTTCAAATCTAAAAGACTTTCTTCTAGTGTACTAAACTTAGCGAGTTACCACGAAGTTCTGTGCAGAAGAGAAGTCACGGTGCTTAGCAGAAAGAGTGTAAGTACCTGCAGCAAGCTCGTGCTTGATAACAAGGCGGTTACCTCCTACTACGTTCTCTTGGTTGTACTGAGTAGAAAGTACAACTTTACCGTTAAGGTCTGTAGCCTCAACGATGATGTTGTCATCACCAAGAACTAGCTCAGAATCAAACTGGATGCTGAACGTAGACTCGAATACTGGGTTAGGGAAAATGTTCCACTCAGTATCAGCAGCGATACCAGTAAGACCGTTTGTAGCCTCACCTTCACAAGTACCGTCGTTGTAAGTAGCATCAGAGTTGTAGTTAGCAGCGGTAGAGTCAGTACATCCGAAAACTTGAGCATCCTCAGAAGAGAATGTAAGATCGTATGCTCTCCAAGTGTTACCATCTCCGTCACGACCTTGTACGTTTAGGATACCTGAAGCAGTACCGTCAGTAGTAAGTTGCATAAGAAGAACTTTGTTTCCTACTGCAGCAGCAGCTTGAACATCAGTTGGTACTACGAACCATGCACCGTCAGTTACAGTTAGTTCGTTTCCATTAAGGAACTCAGAGTAGTCAACACCTATAGTCCAAAGGTTGTTGTTCTCGTTGTTCTCTGCTCCAACTGTTACCCAGCTATCAAAAGCAAGAGTAGGCTCAAGTCCTACGATAGCCTCGTTCACGTCAAGTGATGAGTGGCTTCCGTACTGGTGCTGGAAGAAAGATCCAGTAGTAGCTACGTTTAGTACGTGCTCCTCAGCAGCAAAGATTGCGTGCAAAGAGTGTTGTGCTGATGGAAGTACTGCGTACACACGGTAAGTATTACCAGGTACTTGACCTCCGTTGTCAACTGCCTCAACTACCAACTCTACGTTGCTAGCGCTAGCTCCAAAGCCCATTAAAAGGGCAGCTGTCATTAAGAAAATGTTCTTCATGAGAAAGGGTTTATTGTTATCTCGGTTATTTATTTACGTA
>NZRP01000008.1 GCA_002693775.1 Crocinitomicaceae bacterium
ACTAAAAATTGCTCCGCTTTTTGCACCGCTAATCAATCTACTAAAACAAACTTAAAAAATTAATACACAGATTAGAATGATTAAAAGTATAAATCCTAACATCCCTAATATTCCTGATACTAACATAATCTATTGTTTTATTCTATGAGTATTCTTTTCTCTACTGATCCATCATCGTAGATATAGAATAAGGGTTGATTTGTTTGATTTGTTTGATTTGTTTCTCTTCCTAAGAAGTCTGTTACTTTAGAAAGTTCTTTTTTTACAACTTGTTCTTTTATGATAGTTATGTCATTATCACAATTTCCGGGAAAGTTTAAGTCTAGCCAATCTAAACGATTACTAATCCATTGTTTTAATACTATAATTTCTTCAGAGTATGATTGTGGAATAGGACTAGGTTCAATCCATATCTGCTGACCGATATGTGGCCACCTTGTAAAATTTCTATTCTTCGCATCACTAATTAATGCTGTATCTGAATTAATCCAATTAAAAATAGAATCTTCATGCAAAAAAGTTGTTCTAAAATTCTGCCACCTACATTTTAATCTGTTTTGGAATATAGTATCTTGCATCATTGATTGCCACCACATTGGCATAGACATTAAATCTTCACAATCAGATTGATTTTGCAAATAAGTCCATCCTGTAGGGTCATAATTAGAACATACTTCAGAAACTCCATATGTTTGATCAAAATCCCATATAGGGCCCATATTTAACTTCCCTCCGTTTTTATCTCTATTTTTATGTAAGTATGAACTTAATTTGTAACCATCTGAATTTTTACTTATTTCGTTAATAATCAAAAAGTCTACAAAAGAGTTTAAATTAATGTAATCTGTATATCTTATTCCCAAATTGTTGTGATAATCATTTGAAAACACTGCACTTTCAAAATAGCTAAACCAATCTGCAATATAATCCTCCTGCTCTTGTTGAATATTTTCAGCTTTAGGGTAATACCACTGATAAAAAAGTGGATAATACCCAGACTGTGAATTATAATTTGAAGAGAACCCCTGAGAGTAATATCCTAACCAGTCTAATCTTAAAATATATCCTCCTGTAAGTGAATCACCGTAAATATCATCCTCATCTAACTTAGCAATATCAACTCGGTCGTCATCTCTTTTTATTTTTTCACATAAAATATACAAACCTCTATAATCATTATCAATAATTAATTCAACATAACGCCAATTCGAAGCATAATGTCCCATTCTTTGAAATACATAAAAACTAAATGGTATTCTTACTTGACTTTTATCTATGACCATTGCATGAAGAATCCAGTCTTCTTCCTTCCCCATCCCCAAAAGTGACGATGAAGTATCCTCATCATCACTATTCCATAATTCAATGGAATAAGTTTTTTTTTGAAAACCCTGAGTAGAATTACCTCTGGTCTCTATTCCACAGAATCCATCATAATGATTAGGAAAATCGTTGATATGATTTATTAGACCAGGACCGTTATTAATTATTTTAAAACCTGCTGGTATTTTTGGTTCGTCAGGAATAGTTATTCCTCCAGTATTTATAATAACAATTGGTAAATTAGAGCTAGTAATAATTTGACAATTAGCTATGTTAAATTTTAAAATAAGTATAGGAAGTAAAGATAAGTAAATATAATTGTGAATCGATATTTTCATTATTTATGAGTTTATAATTGCTAATTTAAATATTTAAAACTAAAAATTGCTACGCTTTTGCATTATCTGAGTAATCAGTTATTTTAAAAAATAAAAAATCTATGCAGACATACCCATAATATAAATATCAACAAATTCTTTCATTCTATTAATAATACGCTCTCCAACTGTTCTAGCCTGAAGGATACTCGGTCTATTATCTAAACACTTAAACACATCATCTCTTATTGGATCTTGACCACTGTAGATATATGATTCAATTAATGATTTTAAAAGGGGGTAAAAAATTATTTTCTAAAATAACTTTAAAATTTTATGTTCTTGGGCTTGGTAATCAGTGTGTTACTGCTGAAAATCGGTGATTTTAGGAGAGAAAAATGTCGGGGTAGCAGGATTACAACCTACACCCTTTTTACATGATTAAAACAAGATTCTAAACTAAAAATTGCTCCGCTTTTTGCACCGCTAATCAATCTACTAAAACAAACTTAAAAAATTAATTCGTATTGTTCAATAGTTTCTCTTTAAAAAATTTCTCCCAATAAACTCCTTTATAGTGACATCGAACACTTCTTGCAAAAAAATGAGGATATATAAAATAGTCGAGTATTGTCATATATCCAAAAACAATCCAATAACCCCAGAATAAAATTTTTGAAAATAAATTCCAATTATCTATAGAGAATGTTAAACTAAGAAGTGATGATATTAAATAGACTGGTATCGAAGATAATATCAAAATTGCCAATGCAGATAATGGATGAAGTGAAAACTTTGTATTGTCTGAATCTTGGAGTATAAATACTGCTAACATTTTAAGCTCATCATTGTCTAGTAATAATTTGCCTGTTGTATGAGAATGATGATTTATTTCTAAATTCCATCTTTCAAGAGCGATAATTGCTCCTGTTGCTAATGTTATATCTTTTTTAAGTATAAAAAAAGGAATTCCATTCAAGCAATAAATGAAATCTTTAACATTTGGGGATACTCCTTTATATGTTTTCTGCTGAATTAATTCTGAAATCTTATCAGAGTTCATAATCTCATCTAATAAATCATTCATTTTATCAATCCCATATTTTTCCTTATAAGAGGTCGTTACTTCATTATAAATTTCAATATAACTCATAAATTTTATATTAGATAAGTTCATCGATAGTATTTATTTTAATTTAACAGTAGTAATAAGTTTTTCCTAATACAATAATACAGAAAATTTATGGGAAATATAAAAAGAAAAGTGTGGGGTAGCAGGATTACAAACTAACACCTATTTACCCTATCTATCAAATCTGAAATTTACTTAATTCTTTAAAATTTTTAGTGTTAATACCTAATCTTATTCTTTCATAAGCATCGTCAAGCTCATAATATGCTTTGTCTTCAGCTTCTTCTTCATAACCATTTTCGCTCGCGTACTCAAAAGCTTCTTCTTGATGGTCACAATTATATCTAAGCCACCAAGTATCTGCTTCTTCAATTGCATTTTGCATTAATAAACTAATTTCAAAATCAAAATCCTGATTAGATTTCCTTAAATTATTTAATTGTGACTCAATGCTTCCATCCCAAGCCAAAGTATAACAAAAAGCGATAAAATTATACCAATTCTGTAAGATATCTTCATCACAATGTTGTTCTAAACTAGGGTTATTTTTCTTAAACCAAGAAAATGCCATTTCAATACCTCTTTTAATATCTTTTGCTATATTATTTTCATCCATAATTAGTATTTTTCAGAATATAAAAATTAAAAATTATATAATACTATTACTAAGTATGCCTTTAGTTTCTTTTTCATTCATTAGAAACATCATATATATCATTATCTTCAGCACCTCTAATCAATCTACTAATACAAACTTAAAAAATTAATTGGAATTTCTGATATGAAAAAACTTTTAAAAATAAATCAATCCGCTGTATTACCAACTCCTGAATATATAAAGTGACCCTCGCAATATAGCAAGGAACGACCAATTTCATAAGATTCTTGCTCATATCCAGAATCAGTTAGCAACTCTTTTATATATATCTCACTTTCTTGTTTTTCTAAAATAGTTTCTTCTTCACCTATTATTTTTTTTAGACCTTCCCAATCACCATATTTAACATGACCAATTTCTTTCCAAGATTCACCAGTGTTGAATCCTCGATTATTTATAAGATCTTCTCTAGATATCTCAAATACAACTATTCCTCCTTTAAAAGCGTCCGAATTTCTTGATTGATAGATTCCTTGCGCTAGATCACCAGCTATATCCCCTAGGACATCTCCGTATATAGCATGTATGTTTTTATCTTCTATTATTTCTTCTATGGTCTGTTTTGTTACCATTTCTTATCTTTTTGATATACAAACTTACAGAAAATTTATGAAAATTATAAGGAGAAAAAAGTCGGGGTAGCAGGATTACAACCCACACTCATTTCACTAGATTACAACAAGATCCAGAACTAAAAACTGCACCACTTTCTGCACCGCTAACCAATCTACTAAGCCAAACTTAAGAAAATAATTTGATTTAAGAATAAAAGTATTATTTTCTAAAATAATTATGCAGCATAAAGTTCCTGTTGGCAAATTTGATACAATTCCAAAGCACCTTTAACTCCTCCTATTTCATTAGGTATATCAAACATCCCGCCATATTTCATTTCTATTAAATCTTTAAGGTTTTCTTTTGAAAGTTCTTTAACTCCTCTTTCCTCATATTTACTAAAAATAAAGTCGATAAAATCTAATTGAGTTTCATTGTATTGATTTTTTAGAGTTATGATTGCTTTTTCTACCCTTTCATGTCTTGCTATTGGTTTGGTGTCAAATCTGACATGAATAAGAAAATCATAAATATCAGAATCTGAACATCCCATTATTTTTTTTAACCTAACAAATTGTTCTCCACCATAGCCTGTATCATGTAATTTATCTAATATCTTCTTTCGCGTATCCATATCACTCCAGATTCTTCTTAATTCTTTTTCATCTTTAAATAGATTTGGTAGTTCTCCAAATAGAACTTCAGTGAATTCTTGAGCAGTAATTACTCTTCCGTCTGCTAAATAGAAACTTGTATCTAAAGTATAGGTAATCTTCTGTTTTCTCCCTGATCCTAAAACAACTTCAATCTCCTCGGTTTTTCTTTTATTTGAAGATGTTTTTGGGATGGTTGATTTCTTAGATTTTGGAGCGTTTGTTTCCATTGGTTCTCCATCCCATTCAGGATCCTGAAATAATTCTGAAGCTCCAACAAAATCATAAATTGTAAAGTAATCCTTCCCCTCATATAATCTTGTTCCTCTTCCTACAATCTGTTTAAACTCAATCATATTGTTTGGCATCCTTAAAAAAACAACATTTCTTACATTTCTTGCATCAACGCCAGTAGAAAGTTTTTCAGAAGTAGTTAAAATAGTAGGGATTGTTTTTTCATTATCTTGAAATTCCTTTAAGTGCTGATCTCCAAACTTGCCGTCATTAGCAGTTACTCTGCATACATAGTCAGTCTCCATGACCTTTTTCTTTACATCAATATAATCTCTTACATCTGCCGCATGTTTTTGAGTGTAACAAAAAATTAAAGTTTTATCATTCTTTTGAGAATTGTTAAGAAATAAATCTGCTCTTTTCTCTGTTCTTTCCTTTACATCAATCTTTGAATTATTGAAATCTTGCTCAGTAAAAGTTTCTCCAATATTTGCTTTGCCCTTAATAATCTTGTCACCTTTCTTTATTGTAAATTCATCCTCACTTGTTCTAAAACGTTGAACTCTGTATGGAGTTAAAAAACCATCATCAATACCTTCTTTTAGTGAATATGTATAAACTGGCTCCCCAAAATACTTATATGTATCAGCGTTGTTAGTTCTCTTTGGAGTAGCTGTTAATCCTAACTGAACTGCTGATGAGAAATATTCTAAGATTTTTCTCCATGTACTTTCATCTTTAGCTCCCCCTCTATGACATTCGTCAATAATTATAAAATCAAAAAAATCTTCTGGATACTCTCCAAAATATGGAGAATCGTCTTCTCCGCTCATAAAGGTTTGATATATAGTAAAGAAAATACTGCCGTGTTTAGGAACTTCACCTCTCTTTTTGATCTCATCAGGCTTAATTCTTATTAATGCTTTTTCATCCTCAAAACCTTTTAAAAAAGACAGATATGCTTGGTTAGCTAAAATATTCCTATCAGCTAAAAATAAGATTCTTGGTGTTCTGTTTTGCTGTCCACCTTTTGTCCATTTTGAATGGAATAATTTCCAACATATTTGAAAGGCTGTATTGGTTTTACCAGTACCAGTTGCCATAGTTAACAAAATACGATCATTACCATCTGCTACTGATTCTAATACTTTCTTCATTGCTAATTCTTGATAGAATCTCAAATATCCATCTCCCCATACGTCCTTAAATGGTATTTTGGAAAAATTATCTTGCCAATTATTTGTTTTAGGATAAATTCTTCCCCATAACTCATCCGGTGTAGGATATTCATCTACATCCAGAACTTCTGAAGTTATCATATTTATCTCCCTTATTTTATGACCATTTGTAGCATATGCAAAAGGAATTTCTAACTTTTTAGCATAGTCCTTAACTTGCTCAAGTCCATCTGTATATGGTAATGATTCTCTTTTTGCTTCAATGACAGCAAGATTATGTTCCTTGTATTTTAATACATAATCTGCTTGTAATGGTTTAGTTGTTTTTCCTTCACCAATTAACTTACCTTTTGTTATTGGGTATTCTAATAATACTCTTGAATATTCTAAAGTATTCCATCCACTTTTTAACACAGCAGGTGTAATAAAATCAAACTTGGTTTGTTCTTCGTTTCTATCTTCAAATTTTTTCATAAGTTTCTTCTTTTACTAATTCTCCACTGAATGCTTTTTGAAGAATTGATTTTTTGAGTTCTTCTAAATTCTCTAATTCTTTTTCATACATAGAAATTGAAGATTTAGTAAGTTTTTCTAATTGGTTTAATGAAGCTACTAATTCCGTTTGTTTTTCAATTGAAGGAACAGGAATAGAGTATGTTTTTATCATCGGAACAGTAAGTTGAGGTATGGAGCTTCCTGTCCTTAAAATATCAAGAGATTGTAAAACTCTCATTAAATACTCTGGAGCAATGATATCATCCTTTGGGGTTAAAACTATTAACCTAACTATTGGGACAAAAGGATAGTTTCGAAATACAGTATAGCCTATTGTTCCTCTTGCACTTACAGTTATAGATGATTTCGTTACTTTAGGTGTTTTGGTAAACCCATAAAGACCATCATTTTTTGCTCCGTTCGAAATGATTGGAATTTGACATTCATCTGTTTTTGTTTTAGAAAAATAATCTTTTGGTTTATCACCTCCAGCAAATATTTTTTCACAAACATCAGTAATTGGGGTTAAAGAAAGATCTTTAGATAATAGTTGAATATAAGTTTCTTTTTGACTCTGAAATAGATCTTTAGCATTCTCAATATTTCTTTCAATATTAGCTTTGGCTTTGTCAATGGATGCAAAAGCATCATCTAAAATGGAGACAATTTCTTTTTGTTCTGAGATTGGAGGAATAGGGATTTCTATTCTCCTAAGGTCAGCATGGTATAATCTGGATATGGTAGCTCCTTTTGATGGATTCCAATTACAAAATCCATAAAAGTGATAGAGGTAATCATTACTAACTAAATCTTTATTATTATCAATCCAAACAATATTTGAGTCTTGAAAATATGCGGGCTCTCCATCATAAATTACTCGTCTTCCTATTGTACCAGCAGCGGAAATTAATATATCGCCAACTTTTGGAAAAGAATATTTTTCTTTGAAACTTAAATATGTTTCATTATCAATATAAGCATTTGGAGATTTGCCAAATGTTCCAATTTTATAAAAAGGAATATCTCCTTCGGTTGATGTTTGATGTTTCATAATTCTTTTGCACATACACACCTTACCTAATTCTCCAAGTGTTTTCTTGTCCCAATCTTCTCTCATAACAAATCTTTAATTGATTTAAGAATAGAATTGGTTTCAGAATCTAAACTTTCCATTTCAGCTAATATTTCTTTTGGCTCTCTTAAAGGATCTTCTTCTTTCAGGTTAGGATTTATAATGCTTAAATCATAAGTGTCTTCATTCAAATCATCTATACTTAGGTTCCAAGACTTGTCTGTTTCAGGCTTTGTTTTTTGAAGATCTAGGAATTCTGCTAAATCCTTTTCATTAAGAGGATTAGTCTTCCCTAAACTTCTTCCTGGGTCTAACTGATAAAACCAAGTTTCTTTTGTAGGACTACCTTTTTCAAAAAACAAAACAACTGTTTTCACTCCTGCACCAAATACTTTAGATGGCAAATCTAATACCGTAAATAAATTGCAACTTTCAAGTAATAATTTTCTTATACTATAAGCATCTCCGTTACTCAATACAGTATTTTTAATTACAACAGCAGCTCTACCCCCAGCTTTTAAAGATTTAATAAAATGTTGCATAAACAAATATGAGGTTTCTGCTGATTGTATAGGGAAGTTTTGCTTTACCTCTGCTCTTTCTTTACCTCCAAAAGGAGGATTTGCAAGTATTATATCAAATCTATCTTTTTCCTGTATATCTAATATATTTTCAGCAAGAGTGTTAGTCCTTCTAATATTTGGCTCTTCTATCCCATGGAGGATCATATTCATTATACCAATCAAATAAGCTAATGGAGATTTCTCTTTTCCAAATAATGTTTTGGTTTGTACAGTATTGAATTCATCAACAGAATATTTTTCTTTTACTAGCATTAAATGATTATAAGCCTCTACAAGGAAACCTGCTGAGCCACATGCTCCGTCATATATAGTTTCTCCTAATTGAGGATCAATAACCTTAACAAGAGCTCTAATTAAAGGTCTTGGCGTGTAATACTGCCCTCCACTTCTTCCGGCATTCCCCATGTTTTTAATTCTAGCTTCATAAAGATCAGATAATTCATGTTTTTCTTCTGATTTCTGAAATTTTAATTGTGAAATTAAGTCAATGCATTCTCTTAGTGTATACCCACTTTTAATCTCGTTTTTTAATTCTGTGAAAATTTCCCCAATCCTATGTTGTATTGTTTTGGGTTCGCTATTAATAAATCCCCTTAGGTAAACCCATAAATCTCCATTTACAAATTCTATTAAGTCACCTCCTGTTAACTTTTTGTTGTAGTCAGAAGATCCATCATCTTTTAATGGTTCTGCCCATGAACTCCATCTATGTTCTTCATCAATAATAGATTTATACTCTTTACCACTTATTTCCGATTCCAGTTCTCTTGATTTTTCTAAATCATCTAAATACTTTAAAAACAACATCCATGATATTTGTTCTGCATAATCTATTTCTGTATCACAGCCTTCATCCTTAAATAATAAGTTATCTATATTTTTAAATACTTGTTCAAACATTTTATTTCAATTAAGATGCTAATATACATTTTATCTTTGTTTGTTATTAGAAGAAATTTTTTGCTAATAATTTTCTGCACCAAAAACTGCACCGTTTCACATTTTTTTTGGTGCCATTACCTGATAAAAGGGGCTAAAAAATTATTTTTAAAAATAATTTAAAATTTTATATTCTTGGGCTTGGTAATCAGTGTGTTACTCCCGAAAATCGTTGATTTTCGGGGAGAAAAGTGTCGGGGTAGCAGGATTCGAACCTGCGACCTCCTGCTCCCAAAGCAGGCGCGATAACCGGGCTACGCTATACCCCGAAA
>NZRP01000009.1 GCA_002693775.1 Crocinitomicaceae bacterium
AAGAAGGTGGACGTCACACTCCATTCCACAATAAATACCGTCCTCAGTTCTACTTCCGTACAACTGACGTTACAGGTGAGATTTCTTTAGAAGCAGGCCGCGAGATGGTTATGCCTGGGGATAACGTAACAATCGACGTAGAGTTGATTGCTCCTGTAGCAATGGATAAGGGCCTACGTTTCGCTATCCGTGAGGGTGGACGTACTGTAGGTGCTGGTCAGGTTACTGAGATTCTTGGTTAAGAATTAAGGTAGTTAACCACCTAATTGTAAACGTGAAGAAGGGCTCTTTTTTAGGGTTCCTTCTTCATGTATCTACGGGTGTAGCTCAATTGGTAGAGTAGTGGTCTCCAAAACCATTGGTTGTGGGTTCGAGTCCTACCGCCCGTGCAAAAACAAAAAATATGTCTCAATTAACAACATATATTAAAGAATCTTACAACGAGCTTTTGCAGAAGGTTACTTGGCCTTCTTGGAGTTCATTGCAGGAATCTTCCGTTTTAGTATTCGTTGCTTCATTACTTATTGCGGGTGTTGTAGCTGCAATGGATAAGACTTTTGGAGTAAATAGTGAATCTAAATGGCAAGGTGTTGTTGGATTCTTATACGATCTCAACAATTTATTCTAATCAACTAGGAAGCACAATAAGTTCTTAGAACATGAGTGAAATTGATAAAAAGTGGTATGTAGTTCGCGCCGTAAGTGGTCAAGAAAAGCGAGTTAAAGAGACTATCGAAACAGAAGTCGCTGCAGCTGGTTTGCAAGACTACGTAGGGCAAGTTCTTATTCCTATCGAGAAAATATTCCAAATCCGTAATGGTAAGAAGGTAAGTAAGGAAAGAAACTTGTTCCCTGGGTACGTGTATATTGAAGCTGCTCTTGTAGGAGAGGTACCACACCTTGTTAAAAACGTTACAAACGTTATCGGTTTCCTTGGAGCTGAGAAAAGAGGTGATCCGATGCCAATTCGCCAACACGAGATTAATAGAATCTTAGGAGTTGTTGATGAAATGGCTGATGCAGAAGAAGAAATCAATATTCCATATAAAGTTGGAGAATTGGTTAAGGTTACTGATGGACCATTCAATGGTTTCCACGGTAATATCGAAGAAGTAAACGAAGAGAAAAAGAAATTAAAAGTAATGGTTAAGATTTTCGGGCGTAAGACACCTGTAGAGCTTGGCTATTTACAAGTAGAAAAAGATAATTAACTGGAACAGACAGTGAGAGACGTTCGCATGCCCTTTGAATGCTTCCCATTCGCGCGAATCCTAACTGTTCATTATAAATAAAAAATGGCTAAAGAAGTTTCTGGACTCATTAAACTGCAAATACGCGGTGGAGCAGCCAACCCAGCACCTCCGGTTGGACCGGCACTTGGTGCTAAGGGTGTAAATATCATGGATTTTTGTAAGCAATTCAATGCAAGAACTCAAGATAAGGCTGGTAAAGTACTTCCTGCGGTTATCACGGTCTATAATGATAAATCTTTCGACTTTATTATTAAGACACCACCTGCTGCTGTCCAATTATTGGAAGCTGCAAAACTCAAGAAGGGTTCTTCAGAATCTAACAGAGAGAAGGTTGGTAAGGTAACCTGGGATCAAGTCCGCGCAATTGCAGAAGACAAGATGCCTGATCTGAACTGCTTTTCTATTGAGTCTGCTATGAAAGTAGTAGCTGGAACAGCACGAAGCATGGGTATCAATGTAATCGGAGATTTTCCATCTTCTTAAATATCGCAAACAATGGGACGATTAACAAAGAACCAAAAGGCGCTTGCTGAAAAATTCGATGCTGAAAAGCACTACTCGCTTAATGAAGCGTCTTCACTTGTGAAGGAGTGCTCGACAACTAAATTCGATGCTTCAGTTGACCTTGCTGTACGTCTTGGCGTAGATCCTCGTAAAGCGAACCAAATGGTTCGTGGCACGGTAAGCCTTCCTCATGGAACTGGTAAAGATGTAAAAGTACTTGTACTTTGCCCACCTGACAAGGATCAGGAGGCATTGGACGCTGGTGCTGACTACGTTGGATTAGACGAATACGTTGCGAAGATCAAAGGAGGTTGGACCGATGTGGATGTAATTATTACCACTCCCCAAGTTATGGGCAAAGTAGGTGCGTTGGGCCGAGTACTCGGACCACGTGGACTCATGCCAAACCCAAAATCGGGTACTGTAACTATGGATGTGGCTAAGGCTGTCACTGACGTGAAAGCTGGTAAGATTGACTTTAAAGTTGATAAGTTTGGTATTGTTCATGCGCAAGTAGGTAAGGTGTCATTCGACGCTGATAAACTACATGATAACGCAAATGAGCTTATCCAAACTCTTGTTCGTTTAAAGCCATCTTCAGCAAAAGGTACTTATATAAAGAGCGTTACAATTAGCTCTACTATGGGTCCTGGTATTAAAGTTGAACATAAATCGGCGGTTTAACCGTATAAAGCATCAAACATGACACGCGAAGAAAAAGATCTACAGATCAAAGAGCTGACTCAGATGCTCGCGGATAACTCTGTATTGTACCTTACTGATGCCACTGGGCTGAATGCTGAGGCAACAACACAGTTGCGCCGAGCTTGCTACAAAAACGACATAGGTATGCGCGTTGTTAAAAACACGCTATTACGCAGAGCTATGGATGCTTCTGAAGGAGCCGATTACAGTGAACTGTATGAAGTACTTTCTGGACAAACTGCTTTACTTGTTGGAAATGTTGGAAATGCTCCTGCAAAACTCCTCAAGGAGTTCCGAAAGAAAAACGACATGCCTGTTTTAAAAGCAGCGTATGTTGAAGAGTCAACTTACCTAGGTGATGATCAAATCGATGCACTAACAGCTATTAAGTCTAAGGATGAACTAGTTGCTGAGCTTATTGCTCTTCTACAGTCTCCTATCAAGAATGTTGTTGGCGCGTTGAACTCAGGTGGTAACACCGTATCTGGTCTTGTTAAGGCGCTACAAGAACGTGGCTGAGCTTGACATAATTAAATTCTAAAAAACTAATAAATTAAATAAAAATGGCTGATTTAAAAGCAATGGCCGAGTCGCTAGTAAACCTTACTGTAAAGGAAGTAAACGAACTAGCTGAGATCCTTAAAGAGGAACACGGTATCGAACCAGCTGCAGCTGCAGTAGCAGTAGCAGGACCCGCTGCAGGCGGTGGTGAAGGTGGTGGAGAAGAAAAGTCGGAATTCGACGTAATTCTTAAAGCTGCTGGAGCATCAAAGCTTGCTGTAGTTAAACTTGTTAAAGAATTAACAGGTCTTGGCCTTAAAGAGGCTAAAGGCATTGTTGACTCTGCACCAGCTCCACTCAAGGAGGGCGTTTCAAAAGACGAGGCTGAAGGCCTTAAGTCTCAACTTGAAGAAGCAGGAGCAGAGGTTGAGCTTAAGTAATAGCACAACACTGACTTGTTAAGGTTCAGGGCGGAGAGCAGGTCTCCGCCCATGAGCCCTTTTTACCTGTTTAGTAAAATAGGTTTTGGAACCTGTATTGTTGTTGTCTGAAATTAATTTGACCCCATCCTCCATGTCTATGGTCAATACAAACACCCAAGCTATCCGTAAGAGCTTTGCTTCAGTGGACCTACCACTAGAGCATCCGGATTTCCTTGACATCCAACTACGCTCATTCCAGGAGTTTTTCCAATTGGAAACAAAGCCTGAGAACCGTGAGTCAGAAGGACTTTTTAAGGTATTTAGCGAAAATTTCCCAATCACTGATACGAGAAATCAGTTCGTTCTGGAATTCCTTGATTACTTTATTGATCCCCCTAGATACAGTATTGCTGAATGTATCGAAAGAGGACTAACCTATAGTGTACCACTTAAATCTAAGCTTAAGTTGTACTGCACTGATCCAGAACACGAAGATTTTGAGACAATTGTACAAGATGTATATCTAGGTACAATTCCTTACATGACTCCACAGGGGTCTTTTGTAATAAATGGTGCAGAGCGTGTAATTGTTAACCAACTTCACCGTTCTCCTGGTGTATTCTTTGGCCAAAGCAGACACGCTAATGGAACTAAGCTGTACTCAGCTAGAATCATCCCATTCAAAGGTTCTTGGATTGAATTCGCAACTGACATCAATGGTGTTATGTATGCGTACATCGATAGAAAAAAGAAATTACCTGTTACTACTCTACTTCGTTCTATTGGATACGAAACAGACAAGGACATTCTTGAAATCTTTGACCTTGCAGATGAGGTTAAGGTTAGTAAAGCAGGCTTAAAGCGTGTAATTGGTCGTAGACTTGCTGCACGTGTTCTTAAAATTTGGGTAGAAGATTTTGTAGATGAGGATACCGGTGAGGTAGTGTCTATCGAAAGAAACGAAGTAGTTCTTGATCGAGAGACCATTCTCGAGAAAGAGCACATGGAAATGATTCTAGAGAGTGGTACAAAGACTATCATTCTTCACAAGGAAAGCGTAAACCAAAGTGATTACGCAATCATTTACAACACATTACAAAAGGATAGCTCTAACTCAGAGAAGGAGGCAGTTGAGTACATCTATCGTCAATTACGTAATGCAGAGCCACCAGATTTGGAAACTGCACGTGGAGTAATTGATAAGCTATTCTTCTCAGAAATGAGATATGACCTTGGTGAGGTAGGTCGTTTCAGAATCAACAGAAAACTTGGTATTTCTGATGAGGTAGAAGAAAGAACTCTTACAAAGGATGATATCCTACTTATTATTAAGTACCTAATCGATCTTGTAAACTCAAACGCTGATGTAGATGATATCGACCACTTGAGTAACCGTCGTATTAGAACTGTTGGTGAGCAGCTTTATTCTCAGTTTGGTGTAGGTCTAGCACGTATGGCTAGAACTATTCGTGAGCGTATGAACGTACGTGACAACGAGGTGTTTACTCCAACTGACCTTATTAATGCAAAGACTCTTAGTTCTGTAATTAATAGCTTCTTCGGTACGAATCAGCTATCTCAATTTATGGACCAGACTAACCCTTTAAGTGAGGTTACTCATAAGCGTCGTATCTCAGCTCTAGGACCTGGTGGTCTATCAAGAGAGCGTGCAGGTTTCGAGGTTCGTGATGTACACTACACTCACTACGGAAGGCTTTGTACTATTGAGACTCCTGAGGGACCAAACATTGGTCTGATTTCTTCACTTTGTGTATACGCAAAGGTTAACCGTTTAGGTTTCATTGAAACACCATATAGAAAGGTGGAAGAAGGTAAGGCAGCTACTAACTCAGATGATGTGATATACTTATCTGCTGAAGATGAGGCTCAGTCTATTATCGCTCAAGCAAACGCTTCTATTGATGCTGAGGGGAACTTTACAGATAGTTTAGTTAAGTCTAGACTTCAAGGTGACTTCCCACTTGCAAATCCTAAGGACCTGCAATACATGGACGTAGCGCCTAACCAAATTGCTTCTATTGCAGCATCACTTATTCCATTCCTTGAACACGACGATGCAAACCGTGCGCTTATGGGATCTAACATGATGCGTCAGGCAGTTCCACTTATGATTCCGGACTCTCCGATTGTAGGAACTGGTCTTGAGGGTGCAGTTGCAAGAGATTCTAGAATCTTAATGCGTGCTGAATCTGATGGTGTTGTTGAATACGTTGATTCAGATGTTATCCACATTCGTCATAAGATGAGTGAAATGGATAAGCTTGTTTCATTCGATGACGACTTGAAAGTTTACAACCTTATTAAGTTTGCTAGAACAAACCAAGGTACTTGTATGAACCTTCGTCCTATGGTGATGAAGGGAGATAAAGTTACTCAAGGGCAAATCCTTGTAGAAGGATACAGTACTCAGAAAGGTGAACTAGCTCTAGGACAAAATATGAAAGTGGCATTCATGCCATGGCAGGGTTATAATTTTGAGGATGCGATTGTAATCTCTGAAAGAGTTGTAAGAGAGGACGTGTTTACATCGCTTCATGTTGATGAGTACACTCTTGAAGTAAGAGATACTAAGCGTGGAATTGAAGAGTTAACAAATGATATTCCTAACGTAAGTGAGGATGCAACAGCTAACCTTGATGAAAACGGTCTTATTAGAATCGGTGCGAATGTAAAAGGTGGAGATATCCTAATTGGTAAGATTACTCCTAAAGGAGAATCTGATCCTAGCCCAGAAGAAAAGCTACTTAGAGCAATCTTTGGAGATAAGGCTGGTGATGTAAAGGACGCGTCACTTAAGATGCCACCATCTTCTCAAGGTGTTGTAATTGATAAGAAGCTATTTAGTAGAGCAGTTAAAGATCGTAAGGCTAAAGCTGCAGATAAGGCAATTATCGAGACTATTGATATAGATTTTGACAAGGAAGCAGCTGAGCTTAAGAAGGCACTAGTTGATAAGCTAATGAAGCTTGTTGCTGGTAAGGTGAGTCAAGGAGTTTTCAACTACTATAAAGAAGAGCAGGTGAAGAAGGGAGTTAAGTTCACTCAGAAGATTCTTTTGAGCCTTGATTACCTAATCATTAATTCTGAATCTTGGGTACGCGATGCCGAATTAAGTGATCTTGTAAATAGAGTAATTCACAATTACACTATGAAGTACAATGATCTTCTTGGTTCATACCGTCGTAAGAAATTTCAAGTTACAGTAGGTGATGAGCTTCCAAACGGCATCGTTAAGCTTGCTAAAGTATACGTTGCTAAAAAACGTAAGCTTAAAGTAGGAGATAAGATGGCTGGACGTCACGGTAACAAGGGTATTGTTGCTCGTATTGTTCGTCAGGAGGATATGCCATTCCTTGAGGATGGAACTCCAGTAGATATTGTTCTTAACCCACTAGGTGTACCTTCTCGAATGAACCTTGGACAGATTTACGAAACTGTACTAGGTTGGGCAGGTCAGAAGCTAGGTATGAAGTTCGCTACTCCTATTTTCGACGGTGCTTCACTTGATGAGATTACCGCTTTAACTACTGAAGCAGGTGTTCCTGAGTGCGGAGTATCTTACCTATACGATGGTGGAACTGGTGAGAGATTTGATCAACCAGCTACAGTTGGTGTGATTTACATGATCAAGCTAAGCCACATGGTTGATGATAAGATGCACGCGCGTTCTATTGGACCATACTCATTGATTACACAGCAGCCTCTTGGAGGAAAGGCACAGTTTGGTGGTCAGAGATTTGGTGAGATGGAGGTTTGGGCACTAGAGGCATTCGGTGCAGCAAATATTCTTCAAGAGATCTTGACTGTTAAGTCTGACGATGTAGTTGGACGTGCTAAAGCTTACGAAGCAATCGTTAAGGGTGACATTATGCCAAAGCCAGGAATTCCTGAGTCTTTCAATGTATTAATGCACGAGCTTAAAGGTCTTGGACTAAGCGTTTCATTAGATTGATTAACCGTAGATATAACTGAAAATGTTCCAACAAAAGAACCCCCAGCAACAATCGAGTGATTTCTCGACAATTACTATTTCGTTATCGTCTCCGGAGACAATTCTTGAGGACTCTCATGGTGAGGTGCTTAAGCCAGAAACGATTAACTACAGAACATACAAGCCTGAGCGCGATGGTTTGTTCTGTGAGAGAATATTTGGTCCTGTAAAGGATTTTGAATGTCACTGTGGTAAGTATAAGCGTATCCGTTATAAGGGTATCGTTTGTGACCGTTGTGGTGTTGAGGTAACTGAAAAGAAAGTACGTCGTGAGCGTATGGGTCACATTTCTTTAGTTGTGCCAGTAGCTCACATTTGGTACTTCAAGAGTCTTCCTAACAAAATTGGTTACTTACTAGGACTTCCGTCAAAGAAGCTAGATCAAATTATTTACTATGAGCGTTATGCCGTTATCAACCCTGGTAACGCAAAAAATGCAGAAGGTGAGCCTTTACAAGTAAATGACTTTCTAACAGAAGATGAGTACTTTGATGTGCTTGATACTCTTCCAAAGGAGAATCAATATTTAGATGATAAGGATCCAAACAAATTTGTTGCAAAGATGGGTGCTGAAGCAGTACACGATCTTTTAGCAAATCTTGATCTTGAGTCACTTTCTTACGAATTACGTAATAAAGCAGATACTGAAACTTCTCAGCAACGTAAGAGTGAAGCACTTAAGCGTCTTCAAGTTGTAGAGAATATGCGTGATTCGCAGCAACGTATTGAGAATCGTCCAGAGTGGATGATTGTTAAGGTTGTTCCTGTAATTCCACCAGAGCTTCGTCCACTTGTTCCACTTGATGGAGGACGATTTGCTACATCTGACCTTAACGACCTATACCGTAGAGTTATCATTCGTAACAACCGTCTTAAGAGACTAGTTGAGATTAAGGCGCCAGAGGTGATCCTTAGAAACGAGAAGCGTATGCTTCAAGAAGCGGTAGATAGCTTATTTGATAACAGCCGTAAATCAAGTGCGGTAAAGACAGAATCTAACAGACCTCTTAAATCTTTAAGTGATAGTTTAAAGGGTAAACAGGGTCGTTTTCGTCAGAACCTTCTTGGTAAGCGTGTTGATTATTCAGCACGTTCTGTCATAGTTGTAGGACCAACTCTTAAGATGCATGAATGTGGTATGCCAAAGCATATGGCAGCTGAGCTATATAAGCCATTCATCATCAGAAAGATGTTAGAGCGTGGTATCGTTAAAACAGTAAAGTCAGCAAAGAAGATTATTGATGCTAAAGATCCTGTGGTTTGGGATATACTTGAAAATGTAATGAAGGGGCATCCGGTTCTATTAAACCGTGCACCAACTTTACACCGTCTTGGTATTCAAGCATTCCAGCCAAAGCTTATCGAGGGTAAAGCGATTCAGCTACACCCGCTAGCTTGTACAGCCTTCAACGCCGATTTCGATGGTGACCAAATGGCTGTTCACCTTCCATTAGGACACGCAGCTGTATTAGAGGCTCAGCTTCTAATGTTAGCTTCACATAATATTCTTAACCCTGCTAATGGCGCACCTATTACTGTACCATCTCAGGATATGGTATTAGGTCTTTACTATATTACCAAGGAGCGTATTAGCTCTAAGGAACTTGTAGTGAAGGGTGAGGGAACAGTTTGTTACTCTCCTGAGGAAGTTAGTATTGCACACCAGGAGGGAAGACTTGATCTTCACGCTGCAATTAAGATGCGCTTCGTTGATGTCAATGGAAATGCTTCATTAATTGACACTACTTGTGGTAGAGTATTATTTAACAAGTACGTACCAAAGGAGGTAGGATACATCAATGAGCTTCTTACTAAGAAGTCTCTAAGAGACATTATTGCTAGAGTACTTGAGGTCGTAGGTGTTGCCAGAACTTCACAGTTTTTAGATGACATTAAGCACCTTGGATTTACAATGGCATTTAAGGGAGGACTATCGTTCAACCTTAACGATGTAATTATCCCACCTGAAAAGGAAAAGCTTGTAAATAAGGCAACTTCTGAAGTTGCTGAAGTGATGGACAACTATAACATGGGTCTTATCACTAACAATGAGCGTTACAACCAGATTATTGATATTTGGACTCATACTAATTCTCGTCTAACAAACATCCTTATGGATAGACTTGAGACAGATAAGCAAGGATTCAACTCTATTTACATGATGATGCACTCTGGTGCTCGTGGATCTAAAGAGCAGATTCGTCAGTTATCTGGTATGCGTGGTCTTATGGCTAAGCCTCAAAAGTCTTCTGCTACTGGTGGTCAAGACATTATTGAAAATCCAATTCTTTCAAATTTTAAGGAGGGACTTTCTATTCTTGAATATTTCATTTCAACTCACGGTGCACGTAAAGGTCTCGCCGATACAGCACTTAAGACTGCAGATGCAGGTTACCTAACTCGTCGTCTAGTTGATGTTGCACAAGATGTAATCGTTAAGATTGAGGATTGTGGTACACTTAGAGGAGTAGTTGTCACTCCACTTACTAAAAACGATGAAATCGTTGAGGGAATTGGATCTAGAATTGATGGTCGTGTTCCTGCAATCGATGTTGTTGATCCTAAGTCAGGTGACATCCTTGCTGCTGAAGGTGAAGAGATTACTCCAGAAATTGCTAGGAAAATCGAAGAAGCTGGTGTTGATGAAGTTGAAGTGCGTTCAGTACTTACTTGTGAAGCGCCAAGTGGAATTTGTGCAAAGTGTTACGGTCGTAATCTAGCCACTTCAAGAATGGTACAGAAAGGTGAAGCTGTGGGTGTAATTGCTGCTCAGTCTATTGGTGAGCCAGGGACTCAACTTACTTTACGTACTTTCCACGTTGGTGGTACAGCATCTAAGATTTCAGACGAAAACGAATTTAAGACTAAGTTCGATGGTGTTGCTGAAATTGAAGATTTAAGAACAGTTGAGCGTAAGAATGCTGAAGGTGAAACTGAGACTGTGATTGTTTCTCGTTCTTCAGAATTCAAGGTTTTAGATCCTAAGACTGGAGTTGCTTTCTCTACTACAATTTTACCATACGGTTCGATTCTATTCGTAAACTCAGGTGATAAGATTAAGAAGAATACATCTATTTGTAAATGGGATCCTTATAACAGCGCGATTATTTCTGAAGCTGTTGGTAAGATCAAGTTTGAGCATATTGATGAAGGCCTTACATACAGAGAAGAGCTTGATGAACAAACTGGTTTCCGTGAGATCGTCATTACTGAAACTAAAGACAAGAAGAAGAACCCTGCTATTCTTATCCTTGATAAGAAGGGAGAAATTCTTAAGTCATACTCTCTACCTGTAGGAGCTCACATATCTGTTAAAGAGGGTGATGTGTCTTCTTTAGGTCAGATTCTTTGTAAGATTCCTCGTATTGCTGGTAAGTCTGGTGATATTACAGGTGGTCTTCCTCGTGTTACTGAGCTGTTTGAAGCACGTAACCCATCTAACCCTGCAGTTGTATCTCAGGTTGATGGTATTGTTTCATACGGTAAGATTAAGCGTGGTAACAGAGAGGTAGTCGTTGAATCAAGAGTTGGAGATAAATACAAGTACATGGTTCCACTTTCTAAGCATATTCTTGTACAGGATAATGACTTTGTTAGAGCTGGAATGCCATTATCTGATGGAGCAATTACTCCTAAGGATATTCTTGACATCAAAGGTCCAACAGCTGTTCAAGAGTACATCGTAAACGAGATTCAAGATGTATACCGTCTTCAGGGTGTAAAGATTAATGACAAGCATTTTGAGGTAATCGTTCGTCAAATGATGAAGAAGGTTGTAATTGAGGATTCTGGTGATACACGTTTCTTAGAGAAACAGAACGTTGAGAAATCTGACTTCCTTGCTGAAAACAATAGAGTTTTTGGAATGGTAGTAATTCAAAATGCTGGTGGATCTGAGGAGCTTAAGGAAGGACAAATGATTTCTGCTCGTCGCTTACGTGATGAGAATGGGTCTCTAAAACGTCGTGACCTTGAGCCAGCTGAAGCTAGAGATGCTATACCAGCAACATCTAGACCTCTGCTACAAGGTATCACAAGAGCTTCTCTTCAGACTCGTTCATTCGTTTCTGCAGCATCTTTCCAAGAGACAACAAAAGTATTGAACGAAGCTGCTGTTAGCGGTAAACGTGATGAACTTCTAGGTCTTAAGGAAAATGTAATCGTTGGTCACTTGATTCCAGCTGGAACAGGTACTAGAGATTTCCAAGATTTAGTTGTAGGTTCACAAGTTGAGTTTGATAACGCTCTTGAAGCTGCAGCTAATTCTGAGACTGAAGCACAAGTTGTAACTGAAGCATAAGTTGTAGCTGAGGAGACTTCTACAGACAATTAAAAGATTTATTTATTTTAAAAAAGGGCTTTCGATTGGAAGCCCTTTTTTTAATGCTTAAAAAAATCACTTTTTTTCTGAGTGTTGATCAATTGCACGTGCTGCAGCAAGAGCTGGATCCTCAGTGTTCTCTTTATCTTCTGGTTTTATGCCGCAATAACCAAAGAGACATTTTTCTTTGATGATTCTATCTACAAAATCAGGAACTAGTTTTTCCCAATTTCCTTCACCTGATTTTATCATTCTGAATGCATCAGTAGAGAAAATACTCAACACTTTTTCATCGTAGTCTTCTATGTCGACAATCTTTTTATTAAAGATGAGGTAGTTGTAGAGTGGTTGAAGTCTAGGGTGAATAGGAGTAGTGTCAGTTGTCCAAAGAGTTTTAGACTCTTCATCTTTCCATGGGTATAAGAGGATTTTTAAATCACGTGAGAATAAAATTCCAAACGCTTCTAAAATCCCTCCATTAAGGTCTCTATAATATCTCTCATTGAAGATTTCAGTGAGAGTAGCTGCTCCCATGATCACACCCATTCTTTTATTTGTGTGTCTAGAGAAGAATTCGATGAGTTTAAAGTATTTCTGGTAACTAGAGATGAGAACGGTTTGGCCTATAGAGCAAAGAATATCAGCTCTGTCTAAAAAATCTTGTTCATCGATATCTCCTTCACCCTTAAGGTTGTTCAATGTTATCTCGAAAAGTACTTGAATGTTGTCAGGGTCAACTTTAGGCTCCTCGCGGAACTTTTTCAGACCCTTAGCTATCATATCAATGTTAACCTTAGTAACAGGGCGAAAGCTTCCTCTGATTGCAAGAATATTTTTCTTGTATAGTATGTCAGCTGCTTGTCTGTTTACTCCGTCTGGTGTGAAGATTACAGCTTCAGTCATACCCAGCTTAACAAGTTGAAGTGACAAGATTCTGTTGTCTACACCTTCAAATGCAGGGCCGTTCATTTGGATCATGTCGATTTCCAAATGATCGCTCTCAATATTGTCGTAAAGAGATTTTAAAAGAACCTTAGGCTCGCTATGGAAGAAGAAGCATCCGTAGAGGAGGTTTACTCCAAGCTGACCAGTAGTCATTTGTTGCCGTAGAGCGTCAGATTCGTGAAGTCTTGCGTGAAGGAAAACCTCAGAAGGGGCTGCGTCAGATGAGGTTTGAAATTTTACACCAAACCAACCATGGCCTTGGCTAGTCTTATGAAAGTTGATTGTAGCAACGGTGTTAGCAAAAACAAAAAACTGCTTAGACGGATGCTTGTCGCGCTTGATTCTATCTTCTACAAGATTGTACTCGTGCTTGAGCATTTTCTCAACACGACTCTGGCAAACGTATCTACCTTTTTCTTCAGTTCCATAGAGAGCGTCCGAGAAATCTTTATCGTATGCACTAATTGCTTTAGCGATAGTTCCTGACGCACCTCCAGCTCGGAAAAAATGACGCACCACCTCTTGTCCGGCCCCAATTTCAGCAAAAGTTCCATAGAGGTCTGGATTCAGATTAATTCTGAGTGCTTTCTGCTTTGCAGATAATATGACGCGTTCTGAGTCCACGTAGTAGCAAAGGTAAGATACCTTTGTGGGGTGAAGAACAAAAAAATACACGAATTAGGGGTAGAATATATGAGGGTGACCTTGTTAGGAACAGGTACATCTCAAGGAGTCCCTGTAATTGGTTGTGAATGTGAAGTTTGTTCGTCAGTTGACGCAAGGGACTCAAGGCTTAGAACTTCTGCAAAAATCGAAATAGGTTCAACAACGGTTGTGATTGATACAGGTCCGGATTTTAGGCAGCAAATGCTAGTAAATAAGGTTAAGAGTCTGGATGCTATTGTGTTTACACATGAGCACAAGGATCATTTAGCAGGATTAGATGATATAAGAGCTTATAACTATTTCCAAAATCAATCCATGGATATCTACGCAAACAAGGACGTAGAAAAGGCTTTGCTGAGAAACTATCACTATGCTTTTGATCCATCGGTAACTAGCGGAGTCCCTAAAATGAGAATTCTTAATATTAATAGAGATCCATTTGAATTAGGAGGGGTTGAGTGGATTCCATTACCTGTTATGCATGCTGAATTGGAGGTGTTGGGGTTTAGGATTGGAGATTTTGCCTATCTGACTGATGTGAACTACATAAGTGAAGAAACTTTTGATAAACTCAAAGGGTTGAAGGTATTGGTTATAAGTGCTCTAAGGAAATTTTCGCATCACAGTCATTTTGAGTTGAATGAGGTCCTAGAAGTAATAGAAAGGCTAAAAGTGAAAACAGCATACTTGACTCATATGAGTCATTTGATGGGACTTCATTCTGATCTAGAGTCTGAACTGCCCGATGGAGTGTATCCTGGATATGATGGACTGGAAATAATTGGAAAATGAAGGCAGTGTTTTCTAAAATAGGACTTGCGTTAGTTTACCTTGGTAGTCTTGCGCCTTGGTGGGCTATAAGGATTGATGCTTCGATTTTCGCGTTCTGGATGACCTATGTGTTTAGGTATAGAAGAAGGGTTGTTAAGGGAAATTTGAATAGAGTGGGGGCTGAAAACGTTAGTTTATACAAGATTTATAGAAATTTTAGTCTACTAGCTTTAGAGTCGATGAAGCTGTTCACAGTGAGTAAAAGAAGAGCTGTAATGCAAGTTCGTTTTGAGAATTTTGAGTTGATAGAGGAGTTGTATTCAAAAGGTAAAAGTGTTGTTCTAGTTGGAGGACATATGGCAAATTGGGAGATATTTTCAGTTGTATTTCCAAATATTGTCAAGCATAAAACCTACGCTATTTACAAGAGGTTGAACAATAAAGTGTTTGACATAGCTATTAAAAAGTCTCGTAGTAAAACGGGAATGGAAATAGTTGAGATGAATGAGCTTAAGTCACTATTTGAGACTGGACATAATGAGCCCATTCTCTGCTCACTAGTCTTCGATCAAAGACCCAGGGTTGCTAAAAATGCAAGGTGGACTAAATTCTTAGGAGTTGAGACACCTTTTTATTCTGGGATGGAGAAGATTGCACTCAGACTCAACGCGGCTGTTGTTTACTCAGCTATAACTCGAGACAAATCGGGTAAGTATACCATGAAGTTTCACCTTGTAGAGGAAGAAGTATTTAAAGTAGAAGAAGGAGAAGTGCTTGATAAATGTATTGGAATCCTTGAAGATGAGATAGTAAAAGCTCCTCATGATTGGCTTTGGACACATAGAAGATGGAAACATACAAGGCCCAAAGGAGTGGAGCTTCACGATCGAAAATTCACTAAGTTTAATGGATGGAGTTGATGAGCGATAATATCCCTTTAGCTGAAAGGATGAGGCCAAAAAGTTTGGATTCATACCTAGGCCAAACCCACTTAGTCGGTGTTGATTCCATACTTAAGAGGGCAGCAGAAAATGCGACTCTCCCTTCCATGATACTTTGGGGGCCTCCTGGTGTTGGAAAGACTACACTTGCAAGGATTTTAGCGGATAAAGCAAAGCTTCCGTTCCATCAGCTTTCTGCAATTAATAGCGGTGTCAAGGAGGTAAGAGAGGTCATTGCAAGAGCTAAATCTGGAGGGATGTTCGCTGGCAAGTCTATTTTGTTTATCGACGAGATACACAGATTTTCTAAATCACAGCAGGATAGTTTGCTAGGAGCAGTTGAGCAGGGTGTAGTTGTGCTTATAGGTGCTACGACTGAAAACCCATCTTTTGAAGTTATCCCAGCTCTTAGGTCTAGATGCCAAATCTATGTGCTCAACCATCTCACACACGATGAGATGTTGCAACTCATTGACCAAGCAATTTCAGAGGACGTAGTACTGAAGAAGCGCAAAATTGAAATTGTTGAAGCTGAGGCCTTGATGCGTGCAAGCGGAGGTGACGCTAGGAGATTGTTGAATATTCTTGAAATGGTAGTGGCTTCAGTTCCTAAAGGAAAAGTTGAGGTTACTAACGATAGGGTTCAGGAGATAATCCAAACCACTACAGCAGGCTACGATAAGGGCGGAGAAGCACATTACGATATAATTAGTGCCTTTATTAAAAGCATAAGGGCAAGCGATCCCAATGCCGCTGTGTATTATTTGGCGAGAATGATAGAAGGAGGGGAGGACCCCAAGTTTATAGCAAGGAGGCTATTGATTGCAGCTTCTGAAGATGTTGGAAATGCTAATCCTACAGCCCTTGTCCTCGCTACATCTACATTTCATGCTACCGAGCGCATTGGAATGCCTGAGGCAAGGATATTGCTTTCGCAGTGTACGGTTTATCTAGCGAGTTCCCCTAAGAGTAATGCCTCGTACATGGCAATCAACCAAGCTCAGCAATTAGTAAGGGAAACAGGTGATCTGCAGGTTCCTCATCATTTGAGGAACGCACCAACTCAGCTCATGAGCCAACTCGGCTACGGAGACGGCTACCAGTACGACCACGACTCAAGTGGCGGTTTCAGCTCTCAAGAATGCATGCCTGAATCATTAAGCGGAAATACGCTTTACACCCCGGGTAACAACCCCAGAGAAAAGTCAATGCGCGAATATCTTAAAGCTGTTTGGAATAATAAATACGGTTACTAAATTGCCTACTCGACTAGCTCTCCGTTGTCATAATTCTCCTTACTGAGAATTTTACCGTCCTCCCTGTATTTGTATCGAGGGCCGTCAAGCTTTCCATTAACATATTCGCCCTCTTCCTTGATTTGGGTACCAACTAGAACTTGTCTTTGAAGCTGCTCACCAGTTTCCTCATCGATAAAGGGCTCAATCACATATTCACCCAAATCATACCAAATCCTATATGGCCCCTCCAACAGCTTATCCCTGTATGTGTACTCACTCATAGAGCGTCCGTCAGGAAAAGTCTCCTCGAAGACACCATTGATAAGAATATCCTTCACCTTAGTGCCCATTGAGTATTTAATTATCTTCTCAATTTCGCCTGTATCGTGGTAAGTCTTCCATGATCCATCCTCACTTCCATTGCTGTATACACCAGAAATTCTTACGTTTCCATTTGGGTGATAGCTAGAAAATTCACCGTGTAATTCTCCTGAAGCATAGGTTATTACCTCGCTAATCTTCCCGCTTTCGTAGTAAGACGTCCATTTACCGTCCTTTTTGCCCATGTTAAATGTCCCTTCTTCAACTAATTTGCCCTTGTAGTCTTTTACCCAATACTCGCCGTTCATTACGCCATCTACGTATGATTCAGATCTTCTTTGCAAAGAAGTTTCGTCGTAGTAGCCCCAGCTTCCAGTCTTTATGGGTTCCTCTCCAACAGGCGCAGAATTGTAATGCCCCGAGGCTTGGACTGAGCCATTGGGTCTGTAGTGGATAGATGCAATCGTCTTGCCCTTATGCTCCACTGATGACATCAATTTCCCAGTGTCATAGAAGTAAAGGAATTTGCCAACAGGCTTTCCCGCTTCAAATTCTCCTTTGTAGTAGAGACTTCCTGAAGGCCAAACCCTAATCCACAATCCGTCCTTTTCCCCATTAGAATCAACTAAATTGTATTCAACCCCAGCATCGCCTGACGGCATAGAACCTCTTGCTGTTGGTAGGTTACCAGGTTGAGCAATAGCTAGGTTTAGGGTGGTTAAAACTGCAAAAAGACTTAGAGTAGAAAAAGCGGCTTTCATGTATTCTTAGTTTGTATACGAAAATAGGCACTCATTTGTTTCAGCAACCGTCCTTATGCCTGTATTTTTGCACTCCCTAATCCCAATTTCTTAAAATGAAAGTTACTGTTGTAGGTGCTGGAAACGTAGGCGCCACTTGTGCAAATGTTCTTGCAACCCGTGAGGTTGTGAACGAAGTAGTTCTACTGGATATTAAAGATGGTTTTGCTGAAGGTAAAGCACTTGATATCTGGGAGACTTCTCCAATTAACCTGTATGATACTAGAACTGTAGGTTCTACTAACGATTACTCAAAGACTGCTGATTCAGATGTAGTTGTAATTACTTCCGGTCTTCCACGCAAGCCTGGTATGAGCCGTGATGATCTTATAGCGACTAACGCAGGTATCGTAAAGTCTGTTACGACTCAAATTATGGAGCATAGCCCTAACGCTATCCTTGTAATTGTTTCTAACCCACTTGACGTAATGACTTACTGTGCATACCTAAACGCTAATGTTGATTCTAAGCGTGTAATCGGTATGGCAGGTATTCTTGACACAGCTCGTTACCGTTCATTCCTTGCAGAGGCACTAAATGTTAGCCCTAAGGATATCCAAGCTGTTCTTATGGGCGGCCACGGTGATACGATGGTTCCACTTCCACGTTACACTACTGTAGGCGGGATCCCTGTAACTGAGCTTATCGATTCTGAGACTCTTAACTCTATCGTAGAGCGTACTAAGAAGGGTGGAGGAGAGATCGTTAACCTACTTGGCACATCTGCATGGTATGCTCCTGGAGCTGCTGCAGCCCAAATGGTTGAAGCTATCGTTAAGGATCAGCGTCGTGTATTCCCAGCATGTGTATGGATGACTGGTGAGTACGGCATCTCTAATATGTACTTAGGAGTTCCAGTAATTCTTGGTAAGAACGGAGTAGAGAAGGTTATCGAACTTGATTTAAACGATGGAGAGCGCGAACTTCTTTCTCAAAGCGAAAAGGCTGTAAGAGAAGTGAAAGCTGTTCTAGACGGAATGAATTCTTAAGTTAGTTATCTAACTTCATCCATAGAGCGGGAGGTCCTTGAGGGCTTCCCGTTTTTGTTTGGACTACAAGATAAATACCGCTTGCAAATCCCTCTGTGTTAATCACCTTGTCAGAAGTGCTTAAAATCTTAATTCCAGTAGTCGTGTAAATCTCAACTTTAGAATCCTCTAGAGAAGAAGACCAATTTAAAATAGACCCTCCAGGATTAGGATAAATATTAAAGCTAATAGGCTCCGGTTGAAGGTTGTCAACCACATCAATTGTCACAGAATCTGAACCCATGTAACAGCGCATTCCACCATTCTGAAGTCCTATCAAACAATCAAGTTTTCCATCATCATTCAGGTCGCTGAAAGTGCTCGCGGTCCTATAGCCTGAAACGTGATTCAGAACGTTTACAGTTTCTTCAGAATACTCGTGATTTAAGTCATCTTCTAATAGCCCAAAGTATTGCACACTACCCACTTCGTTTGAGACAAGTATGTGGGTTCCTAAGCTATCTTGAGTAATTGAAGGAGTGCTGTATCCATTAATACCTAAAGCATTGGTAACGTGAATATTACCCCAAGCATAACCAAATTCATCGCTAGTATACTTACACCACTCTGGAGAGGTTGAAGATCCGCAATTTAAGTAGAGGTTTAGTATGCCATTTTTCTCTCCAATTACCATATCAAGAAGGCCGTCAGAATTGATGTCTACTAGCTGGGGAGTTGCAAATTGTCCCACGTCAATTGTCTCGTCAGTAGCGTCTGAAATAGATAGACTTGTGGCTTCAAATAAGGGCCAATTTCCTTCGCCTTCATTGTTCTCGAAATAGTGTAATAATCCGAGTTCGTCACCTATGATTAAATCGATGTCACCGTCGCCATCAACATCTCCGACAGCAGGAAATGCACTTTCAATTCCATATGTGCTTAAATCAACAGAAGGGGAGTCTGGCAATGTGAAAACAGGATCAGTTTCAGTACCTGTGTTTTTATAGATGTGAAGCTTAGTTGGTGTGCTTCCTAAGCCCTGGTAGTTTTCTTTATTTGTGACTACTAGATCTATAAGAGAGTCTCCATCTACATCCTTAAGCACAGGATATGCTCCTCGTCCCATATCAATCATTCCGTCTTGCATGTATGTAGAGCTTACATAATTCCAGACTGGACCTAGGTCTGTCCCAATATTTCTCATGTAGTGCACACAAGCATCGTCATCTATCTCCAAATAGGTATTGGGGCTAAATAGTAAGTCTCTTGCTCCGTCATCATCTACGTCTATATGATAGCCTGATGGAAATCTTTGGCAATCAAGAGCTTCTATTCCGTTAGTTTCTAATGGAAAATTGAAGTCTGTAAATATTGCACTGTCCTGCCCATCATCTGCGTCCTCAAGAATTACACCTATTATACTAGGGTATGTCACGTCACCTATTAATAAATCAAGTGGTCCGTTATCATCTAATTGTAGGGCTGTCAATGATCCTCCTGCGTGTCTCATATCACTTCTTGGGTCAGCAACATTGTATTCGCAATCGAAATCCTCACCGATGTAAAGGTTGTTGTTTTCCATTGCTTCTGCAAGCATGCCGTAGCACCTGTTAGTGCATTCCATTTCTAAACCACAAGCGCTTAATCCTTCGTACTTGTATAGTGTGGCAGAAGTCTCAGTAAAAGTTATAATGTCCAAATCTCCATCTCCATCTAAGTCTTGAATTGCTGGAATATCAAGGCTTAAGCATACAACTGGGAGCATATCTGGCCCCTGTCCAAAATCATATGAAGCATTTAATGGGGTTGCAACTGGCTCAAACTCGGGATTAAGAGGGTTAGTTGTGTTGTTCAGGTATACGTAGATATAGTTCTGATAGCTTGTAAAAATGTCTGGTTTGCCATCACAGTTGAAATCTCGAAGCAAGCACCACTCTGTTATTTCAGGCCAGCCTTCAACCCACTCTGGTCTATAATGCCAACCACCTTCGCTAGTTCTTTCAAAAGCTAGCAGTCTGTGCCCATCTCTATCAAAGCAGAAGAGATCTTCGTCTCCATCAAAGTCCAAATCAATTGGACTCCATTGCGGAGCTGTAAGCCCACCAGTCCAAGGATTTGCAAGAGTGTCTCCGTCAGTAACAACAGGGATAACGCTCATTTTGAAGCCATAATCCCATTGTCCGTAAAAAACAGATAATTGAATAAAGAAAATGCAAAGTGTAGCTAACCCCTTGCACATTATTTCTCGAATTCTGGGTAGTAGATCAAATCATCCATTCCAATAATTGTCCCTAAGTCAGTTTCAATTGAACCTGATCTAACGTGAGCGCTACCAAAGTGAATTCCTCCTTTTTTTGTTAATGAGAGGGTGGGGCCAGCGTGAACAGTCCAATTAACCCCATCAGAAAATTGCTTGTACTCCATAGATTCATCTACAATATGGTATGAGATAAATTCGTCTAGTAATTCTTCATTACCAGGTAGCATTAAGTCCTTGTAATTAGGATAGTCGTTGAATGCGCTATCTACTGGTGCAAGTACTGTAACATCTCCAGAATGAATATGCTTATTCATTCTAGATTTCTTTACTAGGTTAGTAAAAATTGGATATTCATCAGATGAGATTAAATATCTATAAGCAGAGGTTTTATTTTGTGATTTGTCTGTCGTCATGTTTTTCTTAGATTCCTGACGACTTTTTAACAGCCTCATTCCTCTCTTTTCTGCATCAGTAACTTCTCTTCCTAGTGGATTTTTACTAGCATCATCATCTGATGGAGCGTTTTTGTTTGAACATGAAGTAATTGCAATTAAAGCAATACACATTAATAGAGTCTCAAATTTTCTCATGCAGTAAAGATAAAAACATAAGTTAGTAGGTTGTGAACAATTTTACGTGGTTGCTAGGGGGTAAAGTGTATCTTTACATCAGGAATTTTTAACATATTTCCTCTAACACATGAAGCATACAGGTATTACTCCTAAGAACGCGTCACTTGAAGCGATTGGCCTTGAAGGAGTAGCTAGTGCGCAATGGAATCTTCCTCCCTCAACTATAATCACTGAATGCATCCTGAATGGAGAAGGCAAACTAGCTGATACTGGTGCCTTAGCTATTAATACAGGTGAGTTTACAGGTCGTTCTCCTAAAGATAGATTTATCGTTGGAGATGATAAGACTACTGCTAGAGTAGATTGGGGTGATATAAACCAAAGCATTACCAGCGAAGACTTTGGCCGTCTTTTAAAAGACGCTCAAAACTATCTAGTAGGTAAGAATGTATATGTTAGAGACGGTGCGGTAGGTGCTGATCCAGGAACTCGCATTAACACAAGAGTGATTTCTGAGAAGGCTTACTCTTGCCTTTTCGTACATAATATGTTCCTTCGTTTTGGCGCTAAGCAGATTGAAAATTCTGACCCCGCATGGCAAGTTATCTGTGTGCCGGATTTTAAGGCAAACCCTGAGCGTCACGGCTGTAGACAAGCTAACGTCAGCGCAATTGACTTTACTCGTAAGGTTATTATTGTTGCTGGATCAGGCTACACTGGTGAGATTAAGAAGGGAATGTTCTCTGTTATGAACTTTGAGCTTCCTGAGGTGCACGCTGTTCTTCCAATGCACTGCTCATCAAATGTGGGCAAGGAAGGAAACGTTGCTGTATTCTTTGGGCTAAGCGGAACAGGAAAAACTACTCTTAGTAGCGATCCACTTCGTCACCTAATTGGTGACGATGAGCACGGATGGTCAGATAATGGTGTGTTTAATATGGAGGGTGGATGTTACGCTAAGACTATTGATCTTAGCCCTGAAAGCGAGCCTCAGATTTTTAACGCAATTAAGTATGGCGCTCTTCTAGAAAATATTGGCTTTCTGGAAGACGGAGTTACGCCTAACTACGAGGACGATAGCATTACGCCTAACACTCGTGTTTCATACCCTATTAACCACATCCCTGGAGCTGTAGAAAACGGAATGGGTGGTCACCCAACTGATGTTTTCTTCCTGACTTGTGATGCATTTGGTGTACTGCCTCCGATCAGTAGACTTGACGCAAACCAAGCGATGTTTCACTTTATTAGCGGATATACTGCAAAGGTTGCTGGTACAGAGGTAGGAGTAGTTGAACCACAAACGGCGTTCTCTGCATGCTTTGGCGCACCTTTCCTTCCACTTGCTCCAACGGAGTACGCGGAAATGCTTGGTGAACGAATTGAAAAGCATGGTGCTAGGATTTGGCTTGTGAATACAGGTTGGACTGGTGGTGGTTACTGTGTAGGTTCTAGAATGAAGCTGCGATACACTCGTGCTATGATTACTGCTGCCCTTGAGGGTAAGTTGAGTGAAGATGATATGAGGATTGATGAGGTGTTTGGCCTAAAGGTTCCTAACTCTTGTCAAGATGTACCATCTGATGTGTTAAACCCACGTGAAACTTGGGCTGATAAGAGTGCTTACGATGCTGCTGCAATGGATCTTGCGCAGAGATTCGTGACCAACTTCTCACAATTTAACGAAACTGCTACAGACGCTATGCGTTCAGGAGGCCCTCGTGTTGCGGTAAGTGCAAGCTAAGTGAGACTTCTATACGTTCCAGGCCTTCAAAAGGGACGCTTTGAGCTTCCTGAAGACGAGGCGCTTCATGCTGTCAAAGTTGTTAGAGCAAGGGTAGGGGATTCATTCCATTTAATCGATGGTGTGGGCGGTTCTGCTGATGCAAAAATTGTTGAGGTAGGCAAGCGTAATTGCACTGTTGAAGTTGAGTCTATCACTCAAGAGGCTGAGGCTTCTCCTAAGCTCACAATGATAGTTAGCCCTACAAAGCAGACAGATAGGTTTGAATGGTTTTTAGAGAAGGCGGTTGAGGTAGGGGTGGATAGGATAGTTCCGGTTTGGACTAGTCGGTCTGAGAGAAAGGTGGAAAAGTATGAGAGATGGAAAAAGATTCTAGTCTCTGCTATGAAGCAAAGTGGTAGGTCTTATTTACCCGAGCTTTCTAGTGCCAAACCATTTGCTGAAGCCATCTCAGAATTCTCTTCAGGACTAAACATTGCTCACTGTATGCTAGCAATTGCCGGCGATAAGAAGCATCTGTTGAGTAGTCTTGAAAAAGGGCAGGATGCGGTTATCGCTATTGGCCCTGAAGGTGATTTTACCAAGAAGGAAGTTGAGCTTGCTTTAGAAAAAGGCGCTCGTGAAATCAGCCTTGGAGATAGTAGGTTGAGGACAGAAACCGCGGGAATAGTCGCGGTTACCTATTTTAGGTCTCTACAGGCTTAGTACTTGATTATTTGCCCTTGAATTCTGGTGCTCTCTTTTCTAAAAACGAAGCAACACCTTCAGCGTAATCGACAGACTCAGCAGCAATGAATTGGTAATCTAATTCACGTGCTAGTTGCTCATTAAGATCAGAGTTCAAGCCTTCGTGGAAGGCCGCCTTAGTTAGGCCCAAGGCTAAAGTAGGCATTCCAGATAGCTTAGTTGCTGTTTTTTCAACTACTGAAGCAAAATCCTCATCTGCTACTGACTTATAGATTAGTCCCATTTCTTCAGCTTCTGCCGAGCTTACTTTGTTTCCAAAGAAAGCCATAGCTTTTGCCCTCTGCATTCCAATTAGACGAGGAAGCCAGTAAGTGCCTCCACTATCTGGAATAAGTCCAATTTTAGAAAAAGCTTGAATAAATGAAGCGCTTTCAGCTGCGATTGTTAAGTCGCAAGAAAGAGCGATGTTTGCTCCAGCTCCAGCGGCTACACCATTTACAGCAGCAATGATGGGCTTTTTGATTGAGCAAATTCTTCTAATACTTTGATTGTATGTCTCTTCTACAATGATTTTGAAATTGGGAGCGTCAGGAGCAGTTGCCTCTTTTAAGTCTTGGCCTGCGCAAAATGCCCTTCCTTCTCCTTTAATCACTATGCATCTAACGCTGTCGTCTCTTCCAGCTTCGTCTAAAGCAGTTTGGAATGCAGAACCCATATCTCTGTCAAAACTATTAAATGCTTTAGGCCTGTTTAGAGTGATAATTCTTACGGCACCAGTGTTTTCGATAATGATTGAATCAGCCATTTCTAAAAATTGAAGAGGTTAGATTTTTACAATTCTAGATTCTGTTGAAAGTCCAGAGTTTGAATCTTTGAATATAACTAGGTAATACCCTGCTTGAAGTTTTTCGCCCACTTGAACCTGCTGTTCTGAATTAATCTTGATACATTCAACAAGTTGACCTTGAATGTTGTATATGCTTGCGAGTCCTGCATGATCAGTATAAACTGTGAAGCTAGAGTTTGAAGGGTTTGGATATACGCTTGGGTATGTAAAGTTGGATGGAGCTATAACTTCTACAGTTGAACACCCTGTGTCCCAAGAATCTAATTCTATAATATCTCCTGGAGTCATATCTCTTCCCGCGAAAGCTTGGTAGTCTGGGCCGTATCTGTAGGCTCTGAATACTGAGGTGTTTCCAAGTTCTTCGCCTTGAACTGTTGGGCCAAACGCTGTGATAGGACTTATGTAAGACCAAACCATTTCTTCCTCAGGAGTCACTTCAAAGATGTGTCCCTTTGCTCCTTCGCAAATAAGAGTGTTGCCATTAGAAAGTCTTTGAGCTCCGCTTATGTTTTGGCTGTAAAAGTTCGCGTCAAAATCCTCTGGGTAGCGCCAGCTGTATGATGACGGAGCGAAAGATTCAGTTTCTGATATAGGGTAGGTGAGATCTTCTGAAAGAGGAGTCGTTATTATCTCCACTGTACTGTACTCGCCCTCAGGTCTGTTCTTTCCATTGTTGTAGACCATAATATCTCCACCCTCTGTCCAGTATGAGTCGTGTTGGTGGTAAAGCATTTGGTCTGCTGCTGTGCCTCTGTTATAAGTTCTAGGATTTCCCCATCGGTAAAGCAGGTCGCCAGCTTCAGTTGCAGCTTCCTCAGTAGTAAGGCTGTGGTCTATTATCCAGAACTCGCAGAATTTAGCAGAGCTGATAACGATTTGGTCTAGTTCAGCGTTGTAGTCAACAGCATTACAGTGCATCCAATCCGAGTTTCCTGCGCCGTTGTTAGGTCCTTGTCCGCTCGTGTAATTGATGTTGAATTTGCGTGGGTTCTCAGAGATAACGCCGTAGTTAGGTTTGTTAGGGTCAGTGTCCTGAACCATGTGATCCCATGCGCTCCAAAACCAAACCACATTTCCTCCCTCTGATCCCGTTGGCTCAATCTCTACAATTGTGCAACACCAAACTGGGTTCTGTGTGTTGTTAGTGTTTTTGCCTAGAGAAACTGCCTCCTCATAACTATGACTTTCCCAAGAGATAAGTAGAATGTTCCCATTAGGCATCATCTCAATATCGTGGTGATGGTGCTTGGTGTCGTCAGCCCAGTCTATGTGCCAAACCAGTTCTCCCTCCCAATTAAATCTCTCCACTCTTCCTCCAGTGCCTCCACCTGAAAATGCTGGGATAGCGCCTGATGATAGCTGGCCTGTTCTTAAAAGGGAACCGTCCTCAAGTAAGTATGCTGATAGGCCTATCCTGTACTCGCTTGTCCACTGATTTACGACCTCACCACAGTTGTTGATTAGGAATGAATCAAATCCTGGAATGGGCGCGTAGAGTGTGTATCCGTCGAATGAATTTTCAGAGTTGGTGAAAACGCCCACGGTTTGGGTTTGGGCTACAGCAAAAGACACAAGAGCAAAAGATGCTAAAGAAAGAAGAAGATATTTCATGTTATTTAGGCCAAACATTTGCCTTTTTCTCATTGCAAATAAACGACGCTTCCGCTGCCCAATGGTTGCATGTTTTAAGTTCTTTTAATGACATTCCTAAAATGTGGTGAGCCTTGTGGTATTCATGCATAAGAGTAATCCCCATTACTCCTGGATCATCGCTGTTGATAGTCGTTTTAACTCCTAGATTCATCAACTTCTTTAATGGGTGGTCTTCTATTGTTGGAACTGCTTGAGTTAGCACATTTGATGTAGGGCATAGCTCTAGCGGGATACCTGTTGTTTTAAGTAGCTCTATAACCTTAGGGTCTTTAATTGCTTGGACTCCGTGACCAATTCTATCAGCTCCAAGCTTTTCTATTGATACCAGAATGTTTCTAAGGGCTTCTGGTACTGATGGTTCTCCAGCGTGAATAGTGATGCCTAGCCCAGAGGATTTGGCCTTCATAAAAATCCCGTTAAATACATCAGGAGGATAGCTTACTTCATCATCAGCCAAATCAACAGCAAGTATTTCTCCCTTTTTATCTATGGCAAAATCGCACCAGTACTCATTTTCTTTGACAGGTTTGATTCTTTGCAAAAGGCATATTAAACCTACAGCCATGGGATATTTAGCTTCAGCTCTAGAGCATCCTATCATAATTGCCTCATGCATTTTGTCTGCATCCAATTCTGGGTAAACTTCTAAGATGAAGCTGGGAGCATATCTAAGTTCTAGGATTCTAACATTTGAAATCAGATACATGTCCTCACATGCCTCAAAGGTTAATTGCTCTATTCTCTCAAGGGTTTTAAGCCTATCCCTAGTCACTAGAAACTTTGCAAGTACAGTTGGAAGGTCAGCCATGGGGGATAAGACCATGTATCGAGCCTTAAAATCCTCATCTGTAGCTTCAGCGCTTAGATCTCCATCCTCAATAGCCCAAGACTTTAATGTCTTAGGTCTATACGCTAACTCTAAATGGCAGTGTAATTCAACTTTAGGTATTTTGAATAAATGTCTGTCCTCTACCCTTGAAATCATCATCCGAAGTTAGCTTACCTTCGCAATATGTCCGTGGAGATAAAGAATAAAAAGGCTTCGTTTACTTATTTTCTTGAAGATGAGTACACTGCGGGTATCCAATTAAATGGTTGTGAGATTAAATCCATTAGAAACGGTAAGGCAAGTATAGTTGAAGCTTACTGCAAGATGGAGAAAGGGGAGATGTGGGTGATGAATATGTACATTGCTGAATATCCTAACGCGGGCTATATCGTGCAGAAGCCACGCAGGCAGAGGAAACTTCTACTAACTAAGACAGAAATTAAAAAGCTTGATAAAAAGCTAAAGAATGTGGGAGTGACTCTTGTTCCAACTCTGCTATTTATTTCTAAGAGTGGATATGCCAAACTTAAATTTAGAGTTGCAAAGGGTAAGAAGATGCACGACAAAAGAGCGTCGATTAAGGAAATGGACGTGCAGAGGGATATAGATAGATTGCTTAGCTAGCGATTTCTACTACATCTGGCGTGATTTCAACTCTGTAGTTGTCGCTGATTTCATCCCAATCCCAAATGAAGTTTACCATTACGTCGCGTAAAGCTTTTTGAATTATTGGATTTGGGACATTCATGTCTCTAAAGTATGCGTCTTGACATTCAATTAAACCATACTTGTAGATCACCGCTCTGGTCATAGCCGTTGTTGTGTTTTTTGAAGGCTTATTCACATCCTTCATAAAGGCTTTGAACTCTTTTATCTTCTTTGCGAATTTGTCCTTAGGTACACCTAGAGCTAATGCAAATTTTGCAACACAACGCTTGATGATGGATCTGTCTACGCCGTTTGCAAAGTGCTTAGGTACGTGGCTAAGATTAGCTGCGACCAAAATCATTAAGAATCTGCCGTAATCTTCTGGATCTAATTCAGGGGCTTTTTCAAACTCTGGCATCACATTTAGGAGTGATGATACTTCTGGCCAACCAAGCTCAACAGTCTCGAAAGATGTGTTCACGAAAATGTTTGCCACCTGTTCGTCGGTGAGTTTTCGTTTAGAAAGCCAGTTAAGTAATCCCAGGTTTTTCATACTTGAAAATCAAAGTTAAACGAGATTTTTAGGGTTATGTAAGTGCAATTTGTATGCGCTATTAACAGGGTTATTCACAATTTGCGTGCTTTAGATTTTCCGTACTTATCTTTGTAGTAATGTATAGGAAAGTCCTGAAGCCCCTGTTTTTTCTAATGTCTCCGGAGAAAGCACACTACTTTGCAATGGGGTTATTGAGCATAGCTATCCGCATTCCTGGAATGCATTTTCTCTTAAAGCGTTACTTTAACTCAAGCACGGAAACTGAAGCTATAGATGTATGCGGATTGAAATTTCCTAATTGCGTTGGACTTGCAGCTGGATTTGATAAAGACGCACGATGGCTTCGAGAATTAAGCGTTCTTGGATTTGGGCACGTTGAAATAGGAACTCTTACTCCTCTTCCTCAGGATGGTAATCCTCAGCCAAGATTATTTCGCCTTCCATCGGATAATGGGCTTATAAATAGGATGGGCTTTAATAACGGTGGAGTTCACGATGCAGTTGAGAGATTAAAAAACAAACCTGAGGGTCTAATTGTAGGCGGTAATATTGGAAAGAATAAAGTAACCCCTAATGCTAAAGCTGTAGACGATTACCTTATTTGTTTTGAGGCCTTGCATCCATATGTAGATTATTTCACAGTTAACGTAAGTTCTCCTAATACTCCTGGACTCAGGGAGTTACAGGATAAGGAACCATTAACTTCGCTTCTTTCATCAGTCGTTGAGGCGAATAAAACTAAAAAAGTTCAGAGACCTATTTTTCTGAAGATTGCACCCGATATGGAAAACGATCAACTAGACGATATAGTAGACATAGTTAAGTCGGTAGGTGTTGACGGAGTTATTGCAACAAACACTACAATCAGTAGAGATGGCTTATCAACTCAATCTTTAGTTGTTGACGATATGGGAGCAGGAGGCTTGAGTGGATCTCCTGTAAGAAAACGTTCAACTGAAGTTGTACGTTACTTAAGTGAACAGTCAGGTGGAGCTTTCCCTATTATAGGTGTTGGAGGAATAGATGGTACAGAGGCTGCTCGTGAAAAGCTAGAAGCTGGAGCAAGTCTTGTACAAGTCTATAGCTGTATGGTTTACAAAGGACCAGCTCTTGCTAGCAAGATTATTAAGGGTCTTAACGGAAAATCTTTGCTATAATCAGAAGAGCCTTCATTTACATATCCTTCAATAAAATGACTTTGTCGAGCCTAGGTCCTTTTTCAGTGTGCTGTAAAGTGCAAACCTCATTAGCAGCATCGTGTTCCAAAAACAGGTGATATCCCTTATCAGCAGCCTCAGTAAAAATGCGCTTTCTTTCGTCTAAAGTTAGAATGGGCCTAGTGTCGTAACCCATCACATAAGGAATAGGAATGTGGCCTATAGAAGGTAGTAGGTCAGCCATGAAAACTAAAGTCTCGTCCTTGTACTCAATTATGGGGCACATCTGAGCGTCGGTATGTCCATTAACAACGAATGCATCAAATCCCAGCCCAGTTTCAATTCTCTTTGCATCCTCAGCAGCATCAATAAACTTCAACTGTCCGCTCTCCTCAAGTGGTATTATGTTTTCGGAAAGAAAACTAGCGCGTTCCCTAGCATTGGGCTCAGTTGCCCAATTCCAATGGCGTCTATTACTCCAAAATGTAGCATTCTTAAACGCCGGTCTGTACCCATCCCTATTTTCGTTCCACTCCACGGCGCCTCCCACATGATCAAAGTGCAGGTGAGTCAGAAATACATCAGTAATATCGTTCTTAGAAAACCCGGCAGTTTTCAAACTTTTTTCAAGCGCATCATCACCGTGAGGGTGGTAGTGACTGAAAAATTTCTCGTTTTGCTTGTCGCCTAAGCCACAATCGATGAGAATAAGTTTGTCGCCGTTTTCTATTAAAAGCGAGCGCATTGCCCATGGACACAAATTGTTAGAATCGGCAGGGTTTGTTCGTTCCCAAAGCTTCTTAGGAACTACCCCAAACATCGCACCGCCGTCTAACTTAAAATTTCCGTTGTGAATAGTGTAAAGCTCCATGTTACGAAGGTAGTGGGCCGCGCCTCTCTTTGTACCTTTGTGTTTTGAAATATTTTACTAATGCCTCTTTCTACATTGAATGCTATTTCGCCAGTTGATGGCCGTTACCGCAGACACACTGAACCTCTTGCCCCACTACTATCTGAGTTAGGGCTTATTCGCCATAGAGTAGAGGTTGAGATTAGATACTTTATAGATCTAGCTGGTATTCCACTTCCTCAGTTGGCAGATTTCCCACAGGATAAGATTTCTGATCTAAAAGGGCTGTTTATCAATTTCTCTGAAGCAGACGCTTCAAGAATCAAGGAGATGGAGTCTACTACTAATCACGACGTAAAGGCAGTCGAGTACTGGATTAAAGAAGAGATGGAAAAGATGGGTCTGGGTAAGTGGAGTGAGTTTGTTCATTTTGGCCTAACGTCTCAAGATGTGAATAACACCGCTATTCCTCTTTCGTTGAAGAGGGCTACTCATGATGTTTATTTGCCGCTTTTAGACCAGGTTCTTGCAAAGTTGCAGGAGCTTGCTACAGAGTGGAAGTCTGTGCCTATGCTAGCTAGAACTCATGGTCAGGCTGCTTCTCCGGTTACTTTAGGAAAGGAATTTAAGGTTTTTGTTGATAGGCTTCAAATCCAAAGAGATGCAATTGCCTCTTCTGTTTATGCTGCTAAGTTTGGCGGTGCGACAGGAGGATTCAATGCACACAAGGTTGCTTACCCTGAAGTTGATTGGGTAAGCTTTGGTAATTCATTTGTAGAAGGAAATTTGGGGCTTCACCGCTCGAAGGTTACAACCCAAATCGAACACTACGACCACCTAGCAGCTTGGTGTGACGCTCTTAGAAGAGCGCATACTGTAATGATTGATTTGGACAGAGATATTTGGACTTACATAAGCCTCAATTATTTCAAACAGAAAATCGTTAAAGGTGAAGTTGGTTCTTCTGCTATGCCTCACAAGGTGAATCCTATTGACTTTGAAAATTCGGAGGGAAACTTGGGTATGGCTAACGCCGTTCTTAGTCATTTTGCTGAAAAACTACCTATTTCTAGAATGCAGAGAGATCTGACAGATTCGACAGTTTTAAGAAATGTAGGAGTGCCTCTAGGGCATGGAATTATTGCTCTTAAGTCTCTGCAGAAGGGGCTGGGTAAACTCCTTTTAAATGAAGCTGCTTTCGAAGATGCGCTTGAAGTAAATTGGGCGATTGTTAGTGAAGGAGTCCAAACTATACTCCGCCGCGAGGGCTACCCTAAGCCTTACGAAGCATTAAAGACTCTTACTCGAACAGGAGAAGCAATTACAGCTGAGACAATGAGCAATTTCATTGGCAATCTAGACGTTAGCGACTCAGTGAAAGAAGAGCTAAGGGCTATTACCCCTTCATCTTACACTGGTTACTCTTCATCACTAGTTTAATTCTAGTAGAAATTGAAAAGACTCAAAGTATTATTACCACTGCTTAAATCGTATCGCTGGAATCTTCTGGCTAATGCGCTTTTAAATGCATTGGGTGCAGTGCTTTCGCTTTTTACTTTCCTTAGTGTTGTTCCCTTTTTGCGAATTCTTTTTGGCGGAGCTTCAAACGAATCTTCTGTAGTTAACGATTTGCCCGGGATGATAGGAGAGATGTTTGATCTTTTTGTAAAGGATGTAGGAGAATTCAATGCATTAACAGTTATCTGCTGTTCAGTAGTTGTCCTGGCCATTCTTAAAAACCTCACTACCTACCTAGCTATGTATAGCCTGGCTACAATCAGAACAGGAGTAAGTAGGGATTTGAGAAATAACACCTATAAGAAGATCCTCGGAAAGCAGATGAACTGGTTTACTGATTCTAGGAAGGGTGATTTGATGAGCAGACTTACTGTTGATCTTCACGAAGTAGAGGTCAGTGTAGTTGGTTCAATAGAGGTGATGTTCAAATCGCCACTAATGATTTTCATTTCATTTGGCGTATTACTGGCATTGAGCTGGGAGCTGACTTTGTTTGCTATGCTTTTCCTTCCTGTTAGCGGCCTTGTTATAAGTAGGGTTGCTAAAAAACTTAAGAAATCCGCTCTTAGAGGTAAAGAGGAGCTGGGGTCTTTGAGCAACATACTTGAGGAAACTCTCTCTGGGATGAAGATCATCAAGGCCTTTGGATCTAGAAAAGAATTCGAAAAAAGGTATAGAGTGAGGAACCAGGAGCATTTCAAAGCAATGCGCAAAATGTTCCAAAGACAGTTCATGAGTTCTCCATTGAGTGAAGTGATTTCTCTTGCTGTAATGGCCCTTCTTCTGGGGTACGGTGGACAGATAGTTCTTGCAGGTGATACAGGTCTTACGGGCGATTGGTTTATAGGTTATCTAGTTGTGTTTTCTCAGATTATCCCCCCAGCAAGAGCTCTAAGCGATGGGTGGTTTAAAGTGAGCAAAGGAGTTGCGTCACTCGATAGAATTGAGGAGATGTTTGAGGATGATAAGGGCTCTAAAATCTTGAAGGATGGTGTCGAAGGGATAACTGGAATTGAAAAATACATCATCTTGAAGCAGGTGAGTTATTCTTACTCAGATTCTCTAGTCCTAGACGTTGTTGATCTAGAGATAAATAAAGGAGAAGTAGTTGCTTTGGTGGGTGCGTCTGGTTCTGGTAAGACAACATTGAGTAACCTACTAGTTCGTTTTGACGACCCTACATCTGGTGTTATTGAAATTGATGGCGTGGACCTTGCCTCGATTAAGGTTGATGAGTGGAGGTCTATTCTGGGTGTTGTTACTCAGGACGCGATCCTATTTAATGATAGCATAGCATCTAACATAGCTCTCTCAGACCCTAATCCAGATATGACTCGCCTTCTCGAATCATCTAAAGCGGCGCATGTTTTGGAGTTTGCAGAAGAAATGCCTGATGGTTTGGATACAATGGTTGGAGATGGTGGAGGTAAACTTAGCGGAGGCCAAAGACAAAGAGTCGCGCTAGCCCGTGCTCTTTACAGAGACCCATCACTTCTCATTTTAGATGAAGCAACTTCAGCATTAGACGCAGCTTCTGAACACGCAGTTCAGGAAGCGCTTGATGCAGCAATGAAAGGAAGAACAGTTCTTGTTATTGCTCATAGACTTTCAACTGTAAGGAAGGCTGATAAAATCGTGCTTCTTGACGCGGGGAAAGTTGTTGAGAGTGGAAGCCATGATGAGCTTATGGCTAAAGGAGGGGCGTATTCGAAGCTTGTTGAACTACAATCGTTTGGGTAGGGGATGTCTTTTAATCTAGAAAATAAAAGGCCTACTGTGATTGCTGGACCGTGTTCTGCTGAGAATAGGGATCAAGTGCTTGAGACCGCTCGAGAATTGAAGAAGAATCCTAATGTTAAGTACTTTAGGGCCGGATTATGGAAGCCTAGAACAAGGCCTAATAGCTTTGAGGGCGTGGGGGAAAACGGAATGATTTGGCTTAAAGAAGTGGCCTCAGAAGTAGGGCTTCCTGTCATGACAGAAGTGGCAAATGCGGAACACGCAGAATTAGCACTTAAAGCGGGCATAGACGCTGTGTGGATAGGCGCAAGAACGACAGTGAGTCCCTTCTCAGTCCAAAACATAGCAGATGCACTCAAGGGAACCTCAGTCCCAGTAATGGTAAAGAACCCCATGCACGCTGACCTTGGCTTATGGTTAGGCGCCATCGAGCGTTTCTCAGCTTCAACTAAGGGAGAAGTGGCTGCTCTGCACCGTGGATTTTCTAACTACACACAGCAAAAATACAGAAATGCCCCCATGTGGGAGCTTCCAATAGGCTTGAAGGCAGAGCTGCCAGATACCATCCTGTTCTGCGACCCCAGCCACATTTGCGGCAACACCGATCTTCTGCAATCAGTATCCCAAAAGGCAATGGACCTCGGTATGGACGGCCTTATGATTGAGACCCACTCTAACCCTTCAAATGCTCTTAGCGATGCATCTCAGCAGATTACTCCTGATGATTTGGTATCATTGATAAATGCTCTTGAGATCAGATCAAGCCATCATAAGGATTCAGTACCTGATAGAGATCTCAGCTCTCTTAGAATCAAGATGGATTCGATAGACGAGCAATTAATGGAACTACTTAGTGGTAGGATGGAAATATCTAAACTAATGGGAGAGTTTAAGAAGCAGGAGGGATTGACTGTACTTAACCTTGAGAGGTGGAAGGAAATAGTGATGTCTAGAATGAATTGGTCTAAGGAGTTAGGTTTAAGCGAGGAGTTCATCCTTAGAGTTCTAGAGCAGGTTCACAAGGAGAGTATCCGAGTTCAGACTAATATCATGAACCATGGATCTAATTCACACAAAGACTAATTATACTGAGTCAGGACAAACACAATCTGTTCTAGGTGCGTCAGTTTTTTTAATCGCGTTATAACCGCCAAGGACCTCAACCGCATGGTGAATTCCGTTCTTTTTAAGAATTGAATTAGCAATTACTGATCTGTAACCACCAGCGCAGTGCATGTAGAATTTTTCGCTTGGTAGATCAGAAAGGTTATCAGCTAAAAAGCTAAGAGGAGAGTGCATAGCTCCATCTACGTGTTCAGCTGAGTATTCTCCAGGTCTTCTTACGTCAACAACTAGTGTTCTAGAGTCTGAGTTTACAGTGTTTGCTAGTGTTGGAGCGTCAATAGCTTCTATAGTATCAATGCCCTTACCAGAATCTTTCCAGCTTTCAAATCCTCCTTGTAGGATGCCGATTACGTTGTCAAACCCTACTCTTGCAAGTCTTGTTATAGCCTCCTTTTCTGTGCCAGGGTCTGCTACAAGCAACAATGGCATTTTTACGTCAACAAGTAATGCTCCTACCCAAGGGGCAAAAGTTCCTGATAGACCTATAAATATTGACCCAGGAATGAATCCCTGTATGAAATCACGTTGGTGACGAACATCTAAAACTAAGGCGTCAGTGTCTTTTGATGCACGGATGAATTCATCAACTGAAAGCATGTTGGTTCCAGACTCGATTACTTCGTCAATAGACTTGTAGCCGTGCTTGTTCATAGCGATGTTAAACCCAAAGTATTCAAGCGGTTTAGGAAGTCCTTCGCATAATTCTTTCACGAATTCCTCCTTACTCATATCTGCTCTTAAAGCGTAGTTGAATTGCTTTTCATGGCCTAGAGTTCCAACTGTCTCTTTGCTCATGTTCTTTCCGCATGCTGATCCTGCACCGTGGCCAGGGTAGATGATTACATTGTCTGGAAGAGGAAGGATTTTATTGCGAATACTGTCGAATAACATACCAGCAAGATCTTCTTGAGTCATGCAGGTTGCTTTCTGAGCAAGGTCTGGACGGCCTACGTCGCCGAGGAAAATAGTGTCGCCAGAAAAAATAGCGTGAGGCTCGCCTTGCTTACCATGAACGAGATAAGTTGTGCTCTCCATAGTGTGGCCGGGAGTGTGTAGAGCTTCAATTTCTACTTTCCCGATCTTGAATCTTTCTCCATCCTTTGCGATGTGAGAATCGAAACCAGTTTCAGCTGTAGGGCCAAACACGATTTGGGCTCCAGTCTTTTCCGCTAAAGACAAGTGTCCTGAAACAAAATCTGCATGGAAGTGAGTCTCGAAAATGTACTTGATTTTCACTCCATCCCTCTCAGCCATGTCTATATACTGTTGAACCTCTCGAAGCGGATCTACGATAGCTGCTTCATCGCAACATTTGATATAGTAAGAGCCTTGGGCTAGACAACCTGTATATATCTGCTTGATTTCCATTTAGCGTACTTATTTCCTGCAAAATTAGGCCTATTATCCTATCTCAGACTGTGTAGCAATCTTATTTGTGTTAACATTTATCGCACCAGGATTGTCCAAATCTTCTAAGGCATTTTTAATGCTTGTAAAGCATTTAGTTACACCAATTCTTGATATAAGCTTTGAAGTAGTTATGGCATCTCTTACTGGTCCAATTGCTGCAGCAAGTCGGAAGTCGATTGAAGATTTATCTATGTCGTTGATAATTGATTCTAAGGCTGAAATCCCAGATGCGTCAATGTAGCTGATTGATTCAGCGCAGAGAATTACAGATTTAGTTTGAGGTCTGTCTTCAAGAACTGTTTTTATTGATTCTTTCAGAAATTTGTGGTTTGCAAAGTTTAGCGGGGCGTCGAATCTGATGATTAGAACACCCTCTCTAATTTTAGCCTCAGGGAACCTGGCTTTATTTCTATAGACACCATCTAATTCTCCAAGCTCACATAGTTCTGCGAAATGTGGATTCATCTTCCTGTAAACTAGACCTGCAACTGATAGGATTATTCCTGTTGTAATTCCTTCTACCATTCCTATAAATAATGTCGTTAGGAAGGTTGCTAGTAATAGTAGAGCTTCTGTTTTATGGCTCTTTAAAAGTGAGATAGGTAGCTTGAAATCGATTAGTCTTAATACTGCAGTTATGATTATTGCCGCAAGCACAGTCTTTGGAAGGAAGAAGAATAGCTCGGTGAAAAACAGTAGTGTTATTGCTATTAGCGAAGCTGCAATAAGGGATGAAATGGGAGTTGAAGCTCCGGCTTGTTCATTCACTGCTGTTCTAGAAAAACCCCCTGTTGTTGGGTAAGATTGGAAGAATGATCCAAAAATATTAGCAAGGCCTAAGGCTCTTAATTCTTGATTGGGGTTAATCTCATATTCATATCTCTCTTCAATCGATTTTGAAATAGAGTAGGCCTCCATGAATGCGACAAGTGCAAGAGTTAGCGAAATGGGGATTAGCTGGTAAATGTCGTGAGAAGAGATATTAGGCGGTGTGAACTCCGGTAGGCCTGAAGGGATTTCTCTTATTATATCTATGCCTATCATCTGCATATCGAAATAGTACACGGAGAATGTGCCCAGAGTTACAACTATTAGTGCGCTAGGTAGTTTGATTCTTGATTTAAGCTTTGTGAGGGCGATTATTATTACTATCGCTGTTACGCCTATTACCAGGGTAGGCGTGTGTGTTTTTGGTAGGTTAGTTATTGCTTCAGCGGTGAAGTCCTGAAGTCTAGTTGTTCTGAGGTATTTTACATTGGTAAGATTTGAAATTTGGTTTGCCGCAATTATAATTGCAGCAGCGGATGTAAATCCGCTAATTATGGGTTTTGACAGAAAGTTTACAAGGAATCCAGCTCTTAAAATTCCCAGGGTAAACTGAATTATTCCCATCATAAAAGCAAGCAAAATTGCAATACTTATGGAGTCTTTTTGATCAGTAACTGAAATAGTAGTTAGTCCAGCTGCCACTAGAAGTGAGTCCATTGCAACTGGACCAACAGCTAGATGTCTTGAAGTCCCAGTTAGAGCGTAAATCACTTGCGGAATGAGGGCTGCATATAGGCCAAACTCTACCGGCAGTCCCGCAATCATTGCATAGGCCATCCCCTGAGGAATCAACATAATACCCACAGTAATTCCGGCTGGAATATCAGCTTTAAGATTACTTAGCTTGTAGTTAGGTAGCCATTCTAGTATGGGGAAGAATTTTTTCAGCACGGAGTAAAGGTAAGAGCGTGCTGGAGTACCTCGTGGTGCCGAGTGCTCACTTTTTTGCGTGGTTTCGTGCCCAGAGCGGGAGTCGAACCCGCACGCCCTAACGGACACATGGCCCTCAACCATGCCTGTCTACCAATTTCAGCACCTGGGCAGTGCAGGATGCCTTCTTGAAGG
>NZRP01000010.1 GCA_002693775.1 Crocinitomicaceae bacterium
ACATCATGTCCACATTCAACCATTCTTTTCGCCTTCTCAAGAACTAGGTTTGCAATTCTCACGTGTCTATCTGCTGGTTCATCAAAAGTAGAGGCAATTACCTCACCGTTTACGCTTCTCTTCATATCAGTAACCTCCTCAGGTCTCTCATCAATCAATAGAATGATTAGGTATACCTCTGGGTGATTAATAGAAATCGAGTTAGCTAAATCCTTAAGCAGGGTTGTTTTACCAGTCTTAGGTTGAGATACAATCATACCTCGTTGGCCTTTTCCAATAGGAGAAAATAGGTCCATAAGTCTCATTGAAGTATTACTTCTTGAGTTGCTTAGTTTAAACTTTTCTTGAGGAAATAGTGGAGTTAGATACTTAAATGGAACTCTATCTCTAATCCACCCTAGTGTTCTACCGTTTACTGATTTAACACTGATTAATGGGTAGAATTTTTCTCCAATTCTTGGAGGACGAATACCTGCCACAACTGTATCTCCATTTTGAATAGAGAACTGCTTCATCTGCTTAGGCGAAACATAAACGTCATCTGGAGAATTCAAGTAGTTGTAGTCAGCAGATCTTAATATTCCGTGACCTTCTTGTTGAACTTCTAAAACTCCTTCTATTTCAACTAGATTGTCGAAGTTGTAACCGTGTTCCTCAGGATCGCTAATAAATCTATCGTGCTTATCCCTGCGTTGGTTGTTTCGGTTTCTGTTGTTACGGTCACCTCTGTCGTTGCGTTCGCCTCTTTCATTGCGATCTCTTCGGTTGTCTCTGCGATTCTCTCTTTCCCCCTTATCGTCACGTTTGTCGTCACGCTTTGTGACGCGCTTATCAGATTTATTATCTGATTCAGCTTCTTTTTTTTCTTCAAATGTTTCTTCTTTTCTTCTCTTATCTCTTCGGTCGCGCATATTTCTGCGTTCCTTTTTCTCTTCAGGGTTCTTGTCAGCCTTTTTATCAGTAGTCTCTTCCTTTGCTCTTTTCTTAGGAACAGTTTTCTGTCTATCTGATTTAGCAGGTTTTGAAGATTTAGATTCTTGTGGTCTCAGAGCTTGTTCATCTAGAATTGCATAGACCAAATCTTGTTTTTTGAGCTTATCTACTCGTTTTATATCGAGTTTAGTAGCTATTTCTCTTAGTTCGGCAACTTTCTTGCCATTTAGTTCAATGATGTCGTACATCAGAAGTAAATAAATACGTTGTGGAAATGGTGATTTTCAGGCTTTGATCAACATCAACTTTTCAGTCAAAATACCCGAAATCCTCAAAATAAGGACAATACAAATATAAGCATTTTTTTCTACTGTAAGCTTAATTCTCTCTTGATTTCAACAATTTCTAGATTTTCAATCCCTTTATCTTTTAAGTCAAACCGCATTAGTGTTCTTACCGCATGATTTCCATACAGTCCTGCAGCTCCAGGGTTTAAGTGTATTCCGCCAAACTCATTACACCACTTTGCAATTAAAATGTGAGAATGGCCACAAATAAATAAATCTGGTCGTTTTTCCTTTAGATTTGACAAAATTCCAGGAGCAAACCTCGGAGGTCTACCGCCAATATGAGTAATCCAAACTCTTTTCCCCATCACGTTAAAGTGAAGATTTCGAGGAAACTCAGCCCTTATTACAGCGCTGTCAATATTCCCAAATACAGCTCTAATTGGCGCAATTTTTTCTAATTCATCTGTAACTTTTAAATCACCAATATCTCCAGCATGCCAAATCTCATCACACCCATCAAGGTGTTTTACAATCTTTTCATCAATGTGACTGTGAGTATCAGATAATAAGCCTACTTTCATTGTGGCAAAGAAATATTATTTTAGTATTGTGAAAAAATTATTAGTTGTTCTATTTGCTTGTTGGGGCTTTATCTCAGTTCAATCTCAAGTATCAAAAGGTGCTGAGAAAGCCTTTTACAGAGCTGTTGAAGCCTATAATCAGAAGGATTTTAAGCTTGCTTATCAAGAACTAAATAAGGCTGAAAACAAATCGCCTAATTATGCTGACGTTTATTTTTTGAGAGCCCAAATCTTAAGGGATGAGAATAAGTCTCATTTTGCAATTGATGTTCTAAAAAAAGGATTGGAAATAGATGATTCTAAATACTTGAGAGGATGGTTTGAGCTTGCGGAATTGTGCTGGGGGGAAGGTCGATATGAGGAAGGTGTGATTGCAATTGAGTCCTTTAATGAAACTAAAGCATTCAACAAATTTGTAAACGACACAACACTACGTAAGTATTATGTGAGAGTTAAAGAAGGTTTAGATTTTTCTATACAGCAGTTAGCTAATGAGAATGAGGATGTTGATTCTCATAAACTGGATGAGACAATAAATACAGAGTATCCAGAGTATTATCCATCTTTGAGTTTAGACAATCAGGTCATGATTATGACCAGGAGATTTAAGCCTGTTGGAGCTAGTGTAGATCAAGAGGATTTTTACATTTCAAAGTGGAGCAACAGGAATAATTCCTGGAGAAAAGCAGAGCCAATTCCAGGCATAAATACACCATATAATGAAGGAGCTGCGACTATTTCAGGAGATGGTTCAACAATTGTATTTACTGCATGTGAAGCATTAGGAGTTGGGTATGGAGAAAGAGAAGGCAAGGGGAGTTGCGATCTGTTTGAAAGCAGATATAATGTAAAAAAGGGTAGATGGTCTGTAGGTGAAAACCTTGGATCACCTAACTCTTCAATGTGGGAGAGTCAGCCAACTCTTTCTGCAGACGGCAATTTCTTAGTGTTTGCAAGAGCTAGGCATATTAGGGGGATGGGTAGTGATCTGTTTGGATCGTATAGAACTGAAGATGGAAGTTGGTCTAAACCGTTTAAACTTCCAGGTGAAATAAATACTCCATTCGAAGAAGAGTCGCCATTTCTTCACCCTGACGGAAAGACATTATACTTCAGTAGTAATGGGCACCCGGGTATGGGGAATTTAGATATTTTCGTATCCACTTTACAAGATGATGACACGTGGGGGACGCCAATTAATTTGGGCTACCCTCTAAATACTCATGATGATGAAAATAGCCTAATTGTAGAGCCTTCTGGTAAGTATGCGCTGTATGCCTCTGATAATAAAAATAACACTGGAGATTTGGATATTTGGCGCGTTAAACTAAAGGAGGAGGTTCAGCCTGATGCTGTTGGTGTTCTTAATGGTACTGTTGTAGATAATGCTACTGGAGAAATGATTCAGGCAACAGTTTTGCTCTTAAACTCAACCACTGGAGAACTAGTTGCTAGTGTAAATTCTGCTACAGATAAAGGATTTGTTCTTCCTCTTCCTGCTGAAGGAAGATATAGTTTCGAAGTTGATAAAAGTGGTTATTTATTTAAGTTAGTTGATTTCCAAATGAGTGGATTGGAGGATCAATTTGTTGAGGTACGTTTAGATAGAATTGAGATGGGTGCATCGATTGATTTAAACACAATCGGATTTGAAACAGGTTCTTCTGAATTAGAAGATGGCTATCAAGCTGATCTTGTAAGGCTTGTAAACTGGTTGAAGTCTAATTCGTCAGCTTCTGTCGAGATAATAGGGCACACTGATAACGTCGGTTCTAATGCGTCAAATATATCATTAAGTGTAGATAGGGCAGAGTCTGTAAAAGCTTTCTTAGAGGCAAGACAAATCCCTTCAGATAGACTTGTAGCTTCTGGCAAAGGAAGCACAGATCCTGTGGAGTCTAACGACTCTGTAATGGGGAGAGCAGCAAACAGAAGAGTAGAAATTAGAATAATCTCCTTAGAGTAACAAAAGCCGTTGTAGGCGGTGCTGGGTTAAAGAATTTTAGAGCTTTACCATTGAAGTTAGCCCAGTTAGTGTACTTAGCGTTTAGCACGTTTTTAACTCCAACTTCTACATACATATCGTAGTAAATCTCTGAGCCAACACTTATATCTAATACGTTGTATGCATCAAGTGTATAAGTGTTACCATCATCGTCAGTGTTGTCATTCATTAGATATGTCTCACCTATATGTCTGTAATCTAACGCAAGATTATATCTTTCGCTATTATATCTAACAGTTGATCCAAACGATACCTGTGGAGTCCCGGGTATGAAATCACCATCGTTGTCAGAATCAGGGCCAAACACATTATGAGTTAAAGCAGCATAAGTTCTAATTACAGTGTTATTATTTCTGTATGTCAGATCCTGCTCAAAACCACTCATTGTTAGCCCTCCATTTACATTCGTATAAAGTTGAACGTCATTAGAATCTGCAAACTGCATGATTGCATCATTTACAACCTGATGGTATAATGTGCTATTTAAGAATAGTTTTTCAGTGATTTGAGATCTAATCCCCAATTCAACTCCTCCTGCATTTTCACTCTTTAGAGAGTTGTTTGTGTCAAAGGCAGGCTCTGTTAACTCAAAAGATGTAGGGTCGCTAAATCCTGAGCTAGCTTGGAAATATAATATGCTCTTGTTGTTCAATAAGTAAGAGAATCCTAACCTAGGAAGGAAAGTTGTGTAGGTAGGGTTAGGGTCAAAAAGTGAGTCGTAAGGTGTAGCTATTCCAGATTCAAAGATTGACCCACTGATATCTCTTCTGCGGTGACTGACACCAATTTGGGCTTCAACTCTAAACTCTTCTACGTTGGTGAAAATCAAGCTAGTGCTAACAAAAGATGAATTTGCTTTAAAGTCAATATCCTCTCTAGGATTGTATGCAACTCCATTGCTTTCGTAATCCCACTCATTAAGGTTGTAGCTATCGTTGATGTGCATTACAGTTGCTTCAGCATCAATAGAGTAATTGTTAGATGTGTGTACTCGCTTTATGATAGAGCTGAGAAATGAAATGCCTCTACCGTCTTCTTCCTTATAGCCATTGTAAAAGTTGGTTGTGCCATATGGATTAGTCTTTTGAGTAGTCCTTGCTAATACGGATGAAGTGAGCTTTGAGCCTCCTTTTAAAGTTGTTTCGTACTTGTAGCCAGCCATTATTCTTGTTCTGTCTACGTGAGCATTGTATTGCGCACCTGGACTAAAAGTTGGAGATGTTAAAGCGTCTGCTTCTGAGATAGCTCCAGGTAAAGCCCATCTTCCTTCATAATAGCCAGCGATGCCTGTGTGTTTTCCACCTTTATTATCATTGATGGTTATTTTCAGATTGCCTTGAATTTTCTCATTCCATTCCCAATCTCTATACCCACTGTTTTCGCTGTAGATTCCACTAAGGGAAAAATTACCCCCATCGAATTTAGATGAATAAGTGCTTGTAGCTCTAATAGAATATGGGATGTTTGAGTCAGTTAAACTGAATTCTCTACCTGTTGTAGATAAGTTTACTAATGAATTAGTTGATGGGTAGTCGTTCTTAGATTCTATCGTCTCTACTATAAATGCCCCACCATAGGCCCCGCCATATGAAGCAGCTGCAGGTCCGGTGACTAAGTTGATATTAGAAATGAACGAAGGGTCTAGCCATTCAATAGGTGAGTTTCCGTCAGCTTCAGTTAAAATGAAGCCATCAAAAATCAGCATTGAATTTCTAATTGAATACTTAGATCTAAGAGATGATCCTCTAACTTGAATTCTTCTTGAACCTCCTTCGCCACGAGTTTCCATTTTAACTCCAGGAATGGTGTTAATGGCCCTGCTTATGTCTGGACTTGCAAAGGCATTTAGTTGAGCTGAGTCGACGGAGTAAACAACGCCAGGCACAAGTTTCTCAGGGCAAGAAAGTCTGTAGGCTGAGACCTCAGCTGAATCTAATGAGGTTTGGGCTATAGAAAAGCAACTTAAAAGTAGAGCGCATACTGTAGATGCAAAATGTCTAAACATATTTAGTTAAGTGTGAAGGTGCGAGTAATCTTAGTGTCCTTGTTCTGGAGTAAAATGTAATATGATCCTCTTGCTAGGTTATTTACGTCTAGCCTATGAGTAGAATTGTTTACACTGCCTTCTATTACAGTTTTCCCATGGTAATCTACTACAATGTAAGAACCTCCAATAAGCTCGTCGCTAACATCAATGTTTAAGTTGTCCTTAGCTGGAACAGGGTAGAGCTTAACATCGATGTGACCTTCACAGATGTCATCTACAGAATCGTAATCGTCTGGTCTGAATTCCTTAATAATGTTAGGGCCATAACCTGGGTACTGTGGTCCATTAAATGCTAGGTAGATAGCTCCAGTGTTAGGATTTACTGCAATGTCTCTTATTCTTTGGTTGAATTCAGAGAAGTATTGATCCTCTGAAACTACTTCTTGCCCATCCTCGCTTAGATGTAGGATGCTGAGTCTTTCATATTGTCCACCAAGACCTCCAAGTACTGATAGAAGAACACAGTTGTTCCAAGCTGGAATAGCTTGGTGATTGTAGTATTCAATACCGTTTACAGCAATACAAGGAGCCCAAGCTCTTAATGGTTCTTTTACATTGTACTCATCACAAAACCACTGCTCATTTCCATTGCAAGGTCCTTCAACTTCAGGCCATCCGTAGTTTCTTCCAGCCTCGATAATGTTGAACTCGTCCCAATTACTTTGGCCGTGCTCAGAGCTGTAAATAATACCACCTGGTCCTAGACAAAGGCCTTGGCTATTTCTGTGACCCCAAGAGTAAACGTAGCTATTTGGACCAAATGGATTGTCTGCAGGAATGCTTCCGTCAAGATTAAGTCTTAATGTTTTTCCATTTAGGTGGTCTAAGTCCTGAGATGAATCGCCACCATCACCAATGTCACCAGTAGTCATTAGTAATGTGTTGTCTGGAAGAATTAGTAGTCTAGAGCCGTTGTGGATACCGCCAGCGTCTACTGTAAGTAATACTTCTTCGTTAACAAGGCTTGTCCCATTCCAGTCAAAAACGCTGAGTCTTTCCTCGGCATTAGACCAACTGCTTCCGTGACAATAAACTAAGTAAACCTTTTGAGTGTTGTCCCAGTCAGGGTGTAGCACCATTCCTAAAAGGCCTGGCTCAGCTCCATTTCCTCCAAAGACGTTCAGTTCAAGAATGGTATTGTAAGATCCAGTTTCAGGATTAATTCTAAGTACGTCACCAGGTCTGGTTGTACACCAAATCATGTCGTCAGGTCCCCAAAGAATTTCCCATGGGATGGAAACGCCTGTAACTAGGTCGTATTCGTTGAGTATAGTACCCTCGATATCCCATTGAGTTTGAGCTGAAGAATTGAAAGAAAGAAGTAGGAGTAGAATTCCAAAAAAAGCTTGCATGTTTTTCATAACCTGCAATTTAAGAATTAATCTTTTGTGGCGTTTATTTGCATTCCAAAATCGAATTATATTTTTTAAATAAAACCATGTCTAAAAAACGCATTTCAATTAACGGTTTCGGTCGTATTGGACGATTAGCTTTCCGCATCATGCAAAACCGCAACGATATTGAAATTGTTGCTATTAACGATCTTACTGATGTTAATACGCTTGCTCACCTACTAAAGTACGACAGTGTTCACGGAAAGTTTGACGGTGAAGTTTCTGTTGTTGATGGAAATATCGTTGTGAACGGGAAAACAATCAATGTGTCTGCTGAGAGAAATCCAGCTGATCTTCCATGGGGAGAATTAAGTGTTGATGTTGTTGTTGAATCTACTGGTGTGTTTACTCACTCTGACAAGGCATCTGCTCACTTAACAGCAGGAGCTAAAAAGGTTGTGATTAGTGCTCCAGCTAAAGGAGATCTTAAGACTGTAGTACTTGGTGTAAATGACGACATTCTAACATCTGAGGATAAGATTGTTTCAAATGCATCATGTACAACAAACTGTCTCGCTCCTATGGCAAAGGTTTTTAATGACTCTTTTGGCATTCAAAAGGGATTCATTACAACTGTTCACGCTTATACAGCTGACCAGAGACTGCAAGATGCTCCTCACAAGGACCTTCGTCGTTCAAGAGGTGCTGCAGTAAATATGATTCCAACTTCTACAGGTGCTGCTGTTGCAGTAGGTCTAGTTCTTCCAGAGTTAGCTGGTAAGCTTGACGGTTTAGCAGTAAGAGTTCCAACTCCAACTGGGTCAGTTACAGATTTAACTGTTGTTCTTGATAGAGAAGTTACTGTAGAGGAGGTGAATGCTGCAATGAAAGCTGCGGCTGATGGGCCTATGAGAGGTGTGCTTTCATACTCTACAGACCCTATCGTTAGTTCTGATATTGTTGGTGATTCACACAGCTGTATTTTCGACTCTGAGCTTACTAGAGTTTCCGGAAACGTTGTGAAGGTGTTTGGTTGGTACGATAATGAAGCTGGTTACGCCACAAGAGTAGCAGATCTAGTAGAGCGTATCTAAAAGGTAACTCAAGTTATGAATATACTCATTGCAGATAGCGGATCTACTAAGGCTGATTGGGTAGCTGTAGACAAAAATGGCGAGGTGTTAGCTCAGTTTAGCACCATGGGTTTTAACCCATATTTCCACAGTTCTGATAAAGTTGAGTCTGAACTCAAAGGAGTTGAGGCAATGATTGCAATCGCTGAAAAAGTTGATAAGACATATTTCTACGGAGCTGGTTCAAGTTCCGTAGAAATGTGTGCCATCATTAAAGAAGGACTCTCTAGAGTTCTTGTGAATTCTGAAATTCACGTTGGTCACGATTTAGATGGCGCCGCATATTCAACCTGGAGCGGAGAGCCTTCAATTACTTGTATTCTGGGTACAGGGTCTAACTCATGTTATTTTGATGGGGAAAAGACTTCTGAAGAAGTTCCATCACTTGCTTATATATTGGGAGATGAGGGTAGTGGAAGTTGGTTTGGCAAGCGGCTTTTGCAAGGTTTTTTCTACAATCAACTTCCTGTAGAAATCAGTGATGATTTCATTAATGAATTTGGTGAAAAGGCTGTTCATGTAAATGAGGTGAACAAGAGGGTTTACAAAAGTGAAAATCCTAATGTGTACCTAGCAAGTTTTACTAAGTTTATTGGAAAGCATAAATCAAATCCAGTGATAAAGCAGTGGCTTTTAGATGGCTTTCATGCTTTTCTTTCAGTACATGTTGAGTGCTTTTCAAATTGGCAACAAGTGCCAGTGCATTTTATTGGGTCAATTGCTTACTATTTTAGTGATGAGCTTATAGAAGCATGTGAGGAAAGGGGCATTAGAGTAGGTAATATGATTAAGAAGCCTATTGATGGACTTACAAAATATCATTTAGACTACCTACTGAAGTAATCCATCAGCCCAGGTGCTAATAGGTGTTCCTGTCTCACCTCCCATATTGTGTTAGCAGCATCCGAAGATTCGGGAATAGAATTGTCTTGCTCAAATCCTTCCCATTTAATTGGTTCTCTGTTTAGAGGTTTAAATCCAAACTAACTGGGCAATGGTCTGATCCAAATACATCATTTAAAATCTGCGGGTTTGATGTCTTACTTAGTATTCTGTCGCTAGCAATCATATAATCCAGCCTCCAGCCCACATTTTTCTCTCTAGCTCCACCTCTGTAACTCCACCAACTGTACTTCACACATTCAGGGTTTTTTGCTCTCCAAGTGTCAGTAAACCCGGAGCTTATGAGCGATGAAAATCCATCAATTTCATCTTGAGTGTAACCTGGGGTTTTGTTGTAGTTAGACTTAGGTCTTGCAAGGTCTATTGGAGCATGTGCAACGTTTAAATCACCACAGCAAATTACTGGTTTATCTAAATCTAGTTCCTTTAAGTAATCTTTAAATACACTGTCCCACTTCTTTCTAAAGGGAAGTCTTTTCAGACCAGATGAAGAGTTGGGAGTGTAGACAGTTA
>NZRP01000011.1 GCA_002693775.1 Crocinitomicaceae bacterium
TAAGCAAGTTTACGACAGGGCGGGATTCACTCTGGGGCAATTACACAAGGAAGACCTAATCACATTAAAGAAGCATTGGGGAGATGATTTCCCTGTCATAGCATATTACTTGGAGGAAGAGCTAGTAGGTTTTCAATGCGGAATAGCAACACCTAACACAACAGAGGCATTCTTTGTTGGATTCAAGCAAGAAGAAAACAAGCTGCATTTCATGTATCAGAGGATGCTCCTAGAATTCATCAAGCAAGGCATAGAGAAGGGAGCATCTAAAGTTGCAATGGGAAGGACAGCATTAGATATCAAATCTTCATTGGGAGCATGTCCTAAAAGAATGGTTTGTCACATGCGGGTAAATAATAGAATAGTTCATATGCTGACGAGAGCTGTTGCAATCACATCATCTCCTAAGATTCCAGAATTAAAGAGAGCATGGGACGACGATAGAGTCTCTATCTTAGCCGCCGGAAATCGATGAGAATTATTGCAGAAATACCGCATAGTCTGATGAGGATTACAATCCTTGGTTGGAATGATAAATATCAGCTTAGATATGAGCTTGATAGGTATGAGCAAATGTTCAAATTCGATATGGAAAAACACAGCCTTGAGAAAGTAAAATCACTTGGATCTGCAATGTCTGAAGAAGTGCTTCTGAGATTTGTGAATATGAGAGAACAATTGACATCAAATTTAAAGTCATGAATAAAGAATTATTGGGATTAGTATTTGTAGTGGTTTGGCTTGCGGGATTAACTTTTATGATGTTTAAGCCATCGCCTAAACTTTCTAAAACTGAAAATTCAGTGATTCGCTATGTGCAGGGTGATTCGCTCCAAACTGGGTTGAATCTTATCAAAGAGTTAGAGGCTACATTACAGCAAAATGTGCAGGAAGCTGATTCGCTTTTGAAGGCCCAAGCTGCACCGTTACAGAAAGAGGCTCAAGAGCTAATCGCTTATGCTAATTCAGGTAATGCTACTCTGGATGAGATGCAGATAGCCCAAACCCGAGTTTACGAACTCGAGATGGTTCTTCAGCAACTACAAGCTGCAGCGGAACAGGAAGTGATTTTCCAAGAGCAAACAATGCAAACAACTGTTGCAGAATTTCTTGATGTTAAACTCGCTAATTATGCTGAGGAAAATAATATCGATTTAATCTTAAATTGGGGATTAAGTGGTGAAGGCGTTTTATACGGAACTGCACCATTAGATATTACAGCAGAAGTACTCGAAGCTCTAAACGCAACTGAGGAGTAAATGATTGTAGCAGATATAAAAAAGAAGGCTCACATTGTTGAGTACATTTTGTTTCTATGGCAGGTTGAAGACCTGATTAGAGCAGCTGCATTTAACCCGTCTGTTCTAGAAAAGTGGGCAGAGGATACAGCCCAAGCATCAGATACAGATCCTGAAAAAGAAAAGGAGTGGATAGTTTCTCTTGCAGCTGATATGAGGAGCCAAGGGAAAACAGAAGGAGGCCATGTTTCTACAGTTAGTGAAACTATGGTTGAGCTTGCTCACCTTCATGAAATGCTCATAGGTCCTCTTGAAAACCTGAGATATAAGGAGAGCTACGATGTAGCTGAGCCATTGATAAAAGAATTAAGCGCGAAGCAACCTGCTCCAGCTGGTCACCCAGTTGAACAATTGCTAATAGCTCTTTATGGACTACTGATTTTAAGAATTGGAAAGCAGGAAATATCTGCGGAAACTGAGGCGGGGTTTGTGGCCTTTAGGAACTGGGCAAATGCTCTGGCTAAAGGACACATCGAGGTTTACTATGGAGGGTGATCAGCTTATCAACACCCTACTCATAGCTGATTGCGACGAGATAACTAATTCCTGTAAGGAAGCCCTCGATTCGTAAACTATATTCGATTAAATCACTCGTCTAAAGAGCACTATCACTCTTCTTGGCGAACCAGAACATGAAAATTTTATAGGTATTTAAAGTCTTCTCCAGCTTTAATGTTCTGAAGTGTTTCGTAGATCAGCTTAATGCACCCTTCCACATCATCCTTGTGAACCATCTCAACGGTTGTGTGCATGTAGCGCAATGGTAGCGAAATCAGCGCACTTGGTACACCCTTGTTTGAATAAGCAAAAGCATCAGTATCCGTTCCCGTCGAGCGAGATGCAGCCATCCTTTGGAAATCAATCTTGTTGCTCTCAGCTGTATCAATGATTCGTTGAAGTAGATTATTCTGAACCGCAGGACCATAAGTCACTGCAGGGCCTTTACCCGCAGCCGTATCTCCCTGCTCAATTTTATTGATCATAGGCGTATGCGTGCAATGGCAAACATCTGTCACAATCGCTACATCAGGCTTAATGCACTCAGCAATCATTTGGGCGCCTCTAAGACCTATTTCTTCTTGAACAGAATTAGTGATATATAGGCCAAAAGGCAATTTCACTTTATTCTCCTTTAGAAGTCTAGCCACTTCCGCAATCATAAATCCTCCAGCTCTATTATCTAGAGCTCTTCCCACGTACCACTTTTTATTAAGCTTGATGAATTCATCCGGGTAAGTCACAACGCAACCTACGTGAATCCCCATCTTCTCAACTTCCTTTTTATTCTTAGCACCAACATCGAGGAAGATGTTTTTCACTTTAGGAGTTTCCTCCTTCCCAGGCTGTCTTGTGTGAATAGCGGGCCAGCCAAACAATCCAGTAACAGGTCCCTTCTTCGTGTGAATCACTACTCTCTTTGAAGGAGCAATCTGATGATCAGACCCCCCATTTCTTCTAAGGTAAATGTACCCTTGAGGGTTGATGTAATGTACAAACCAGCTGATCTCATCAGCGTGTGCCTCAATAACAACCTTGTACTTCGCCTCAGGATTGATTACACCCACTGCCGTTCCGTATGTATCTACGAAGTAGTCGTCAATGTATGGTTGAAGGTAGTTTAGCCAAAGTTTTTGTCCCTCAGCCTCAAATCCTGTTGGAGATGCATTGTTCAGGTATTTCTCTAGAAACTTCTCTGAATCCTTAGTGATGATGTTCTTTTTTGCCATGAGGTAAAAATACTAAAAGCAGTATTCATTTTTATCAATGAGTTCGGCTGCAACTTTACGGCGTGATTCCTTACAGTTGAATGGCTCAACTTTAGTGAATCTTTTCATACCCATAAGCATCATCTTAAGCTCATCGCCTTCAGCGAATCCCATAAGTGCGTCGCGCCCTGCAACATTGATTTTATCGGCAGCAGAGTGAACGTATGTCTGCATGATTTCAAGAGGAAGTTCTATGGCAGAGTCTCCGCTTGCCTTATGTTGCTTCTGTACTCTCAAAACAATTGATTCAGCAGTGTATGTCCAAATTGCCATATCAGCAATGCCCATTATAATCTCCTGCTCTTTCGCAAGCGACATCATGAGATTCTGAGCAGCACCAGCTACCATAAGAATTGCTTTTTTAAATTTCTTGATGTAGTCAAGGTGGCGCTCAAATACGTCGTTAGAAGGAGGTTGGAAATCTGGGATACCCATAATTTCTTCAGACACAGCCATCGCGTGAGTCACAAGATCGATCTCACCCTTCATGGCTTTCTTTAGAATCATGTCAACAGTGAGCATTCTGTTGATCTCGTTAGTCCCTTCGAAGATACGGTTGATTCGAGAATCCCTGTATGCACGCTCAGCTCTTGTCTCTGCGCTGTACCCCATGCCTCCAAGAATTTGGACTGCTTCATCAGATATGTAGTCAGTCACCTCAGAACCTAGGATTTTCATCATTGCACATTCTGGAGCAAATGATGCAATACCCTTAAGCGTTGCTTCACCGTGATCCATGCCGTCAGCTTTTAAAGCAGAGATGGCGTCTTCGATGTTCTGAGTTGCTCGGTAAACAGCGCTTTCAAGAGCGTATGACTGAATAGCCATTTCTCCAAGCTTGTGACGGATAGCTCCGTACTTAGAAATAGGACGGCCAAACTGTTCTCTCTCGTTAGCATAATTAACTGCGTAAGAAATACCTTCCTTAGCTGCGCCAAGCACTACTCCTCCAAGTTTAATACGACCAACATTCAAGATGTTTACTGCAATCTTGAATCCCTTTCCTCTTTCGTAAAGAAGATTTTCAACTGGGACTTTTACGTCGTTGAAGAAGATTTGGCGAGTTGAAGAACCCTTAATACCCATTTTCTTCTCCTCAGGATTCATAGTGATTCCGGCGTACTCTTTTTCTAAAATGAAGGCGCTGAGATTTTCGTCGTCGTCGATTTTAGCGAAGACTACAAGGATGTCTGAAAAGCCTGCGTTCGTGATCCACATCTTCTGACCGTTAAGGATGTAGTGCTTACCGTCTTCGCTCAGAACTGCACGAGATTTAGCACTGTTTGCGTCCGAACCGGAGCTAGGCTCTGTAAGACAGTAGCAGCCCTTAAGTTGGCCAGAAGCGAGGCCTGGGATGTACTTTTTCTTTTGCTCGTCGTTACCGTAGTAAAGGATAGGTAGGGTCGCAATTCCTGTGTGAGCTGAGTAGCTAACTGCAAATGAATGCCCACCGCCAACTCCTTCTGTTACCACCATTGAACTCTTAAAGTCGAGCCCCATTCCGCCAAGGTCTTCTGGAACGGCTGCACCTACAAGACCAAGTTCGCCTGCTTCTTCAAGAAGTGATTGCATTAGACCTTCTTGCATGTCGTCGATTGCATCGAGGTTAGGGATAACACGAGTATTTACGAAGTCTATTGCCGTTTGGCGCATCATTAGATGCTCCTCCGTCCACTCCTCAGGTGTGAAGATATCTTCACACTTAACTTCTTTGATCAAGAAGTCTCCTCCAGTAATTAATTTTAGATCACCCATAATTCTGTTATTTCAATAGTTCAAAAACACCTGCTGCTCCCTGGCCCGTTCCTACACACATAGTGACGATTCCGTATTTTCCTTTACGTGCTCGGAGCTCGTCGAGAAGTTGGACTGATAGCTTGGTGCCAGTGCAGCCGAGAGGGTGGCCCAGGGCGATGGCACCGCCGTTAACATTTACTTTGCTAGTGTCGAGTCCTAGCTCACGAGTGACTGCAACGCTTTGAGAAGCGAAAGCCTCGTTGAGTTCGTATAGGTCTATGTCGTTTGCCGTTAATCCTGCTCTGTGGAGCACCTTAGGTACAGCGTGGATCGGGCCTACGCCCATGATGCGTGGCTCGAGTCCGCTAACGTGGTAAGCGCAGAAGCGCGCGATTGGTTCTACGTTAAGTTCCTTGAGCATCTTCTCACTTACGACTAGGACGAATGCAGCTCCGTCAGAAGTTTGAGAGCTGTTACCGGCAGTAACAGATCCTCCTTCTGCGAAAACCGCGCGAAGTTTAGAAAGCTTTTCTACTGTTGTGTCAGGGCGAACTCCTTCGTCAGTGTCTACAACGTAGCTGCGAGTTTGGGTGCGCTGGTTTTCATCAAGGTAGGTTTCTTCCACAGTGATAGGAGCTATGCCTGGGGCAAAGCGTCCGCTTTCAATAGCTGCTGCTGCACGGTGATGAGATTCAGCTGCAAAGATGTCTTGGTCTTCACGGCTTACGTTGAATTCCTTAGCTACTGCTTCAGCTGTAAGGCCCATACCCCAATACCATTCTGGGTTAGCTTTAGCTACTCTTGCGTTGGGTACTAGTCTCCACCCTCCAAAAGGGATGGGAGACATCGTTTCAATACCTCCAGCAAGTATGCAATCAGCCATTCCAGAGTGGATTTTAGAAGCTGCAATTGCGATTGATTCAAGACCTGAAGAGCAGTATCTGTTGATGGTCATCCCTGGTACTTTTTCAGTATCAAGCCCCATGAGACTAACCATTCTGCCTATGTTAAGGCCTTGCTCAGCTTCAGGTGTTGCGTTACCTACGATAACGTCGTCAATTTTTTCTTTATCCAGTTGAGGGAAATCAGCCATAAGATGTCTGATTACTTGCTCACCCATATCGTCAGGCCTCATAAATCTAAAAGCCCCCTTTCCTGATTTTCCTACCGCTGAACGGTATCCTCCAATTATATATGCGTCCATGATAATATTAGTTACGTAGGATTTTACCTTTTTGAATTAGACTCTGCATGCGCTCAAGAGTTTTTCGCTCTGTACAGAGTTCAACAAATGCCCTTCTCTCCAAATCGAGTAAGTATCGCTCGCTTACTTCCTGTCTAGCTGTTAAGTCACCACCACACATCACTCGACCAAGCTTTTCAGATATTAATTGATCGTGCTGAGAGATGTAGTTTCCTGCAGCCATCGCACTTGCTCCAGCGTACACAATTCCCATTCCTTCTGATCCAACAACAGTAATATCTTTCCTTTCAATAGGTTGAGTGTAGCCCGAATCAGCGAGGGTTAGCGCAGCCGATTTGGCCCTAGCAAGAAGGTCCTTTTTATTTACACAAACCTCATCAACTCCCTCCACCAAGTAGCCTAGTTCAAAGGCTTCGTAAGCAGATGTTGACACCTTAGCTTGGCCTATAGTTAGGAAACTTTCGCGAAGAGCATTGATCCTAATATCACCTTCATTCATAGAGTCAGAAAGCCTCAAAACAAATTCCTTAGTTCCTCCTCCTCCAGGTATTAGGCCTACGCCAAACTCCACCAGACCCATGTACGTCTCAGCATGTGCAATTACTTTGTCTGCATGCAAGCAGAGCTCGCAGCCACCGCCCAAGGCCATGTTGTGTGGTGCTGCAACTACTGGAACTCCGCTGTAGCGAAGTCTCATCATAGTGTTTTGGAAATACATAATTGCTGCATTCAGCTCATCGTATTCCTGTTCTACTGCAAGCATGAAGATCATGCCCACATTAGCTCCAGCGCTAAAGTTTGCACCGTTGTTACTCACTACAAGTCCGCTGTAACCAGCTTCAGCTAGGTCAAGGGCTTTGTTTAGTCCCATTAAAACTTCTCCTCCAATGGTGTTCATCTTAGTGTGGAACTCGATGTTGAGGATTCCATCACCTATGTCCTTGATTGTTGAACCGCTATTAGACCAAAGAATCTTATCGTCAGAAATATAATCGATGTTGATTCTGTTTTCTTGGCCTGGTATCACCTTGTATTCCTTAGAAGAAGGATCATAGCATTCACGTTTACCATCTACTACTCTGTAGAAAGTATCGCAACCTTTTTCTAGCATTTCGTATATCCAAGGAGCTACTTCGTATCCTCGAGATTTGGCAATTTCTGCAGCTTCTTTTACTCCGACAGCGTCCCAGCTTTCAAAAGCTCCGTACTCCCAGCCAAACCCTGCTCTAAGAGCATCGTCGATTCTGTATACCTCGTCACTAATCTCAGGGATACGATAGCTTACGTATGAGAATATATCTGTGAAGACTGTTCTGTAGAATTCTCCAGCTTCGTCTTTTCCATTGAACAAGAGCTTAGTTCTCGCGTCTAGATTATCTACTTGCTTTGCTGCATCAAGAGTAGCGTACTTAATCTTTTTCTTGTCTCTGTATTCGAGAGTCTCAAGGTCAAACACTAGGATCTTTCTAATTCCGTTTTCATCCTTCGTTTTCTTGTAGAATCCTTGGCCAGATTTACTTCCAAGCCATTTGTTATCTAAAAGGTGTTGTACGTACGATGGTACAGCAAATGAAGAATGACGCTCGTCATCAGTGCAGTTTGATGCCACTCCGTTTGCTACGTGAACTAGTGTGTCTAAACCTACAACATCACATGTTCTGAAAGTAGCACTTTTAGGTCTTCCCATCGCTGGGCCAGTGAGTTTATCTACTGCTTCAACACTTATGCCCATATCGCTAACGGTATGGAAAAGAGCTTGGATTGCGAACACACCAACGCGGTTAGCAATGAATGCTGGAGTGTCTTTACAGAGTACGCTTTGCTTACCAAGAATGGTTACACCGTAGCTCATAAAGAAGTCAATAACTCTTTGCTCTGTCTTAGGGCCAGGTATTACTTCAAAGAGTTGAAGGTATCGTGGAGGGTTGAAAAAGTGAGTTCCACAGAAATGCTTTTGGAAATCTTCGCTTCTTCCTTCGCTAAGCTGATTAATAGGTATACCACTTGTGTTAGAAGTGATGAGAGTTCCAGGCTTTCTATGCAGTTCAACTTTTTCAAAAAGACCTTGCTTTATATCGAGTCTTTCTACGATTACCTCAATGATCCAATCGCAATCAGCAATACGCTTAAGATCGTCGTCGAAGTTTCCGCACTCAATTCTGTTCACGAATCTCTTGGAATAAATAGGAGAGGGCTTTGATTTCAATGCCGCCTTTAATGCTCCTTCAGTCACAGAATTTACTGGGCCTTCTTTTGCTGGTAGGTCGAGAAGAAGTACTTCAGATCCTGTTTGGGCTAAATGAATAGCTATGGCTGAACCCATAACTCCAGACCCAAGAACCGCTACTCGTCTTACTTCGTGATTTTTAATAGGTACACTCATATTATTTAATAGGTGTTAGATGTTCAGGGTCTTCAAGAATTGCGTTCAGTTTCCTGAGACCCGTATTTAATTCTTTAATTGTGTCGTCTCCCAGCATAGATGCTAGTCGCTTGTTTATCCCCACTACTAAATCCCTAGCTTGTCTTCTGGCGTCTATTCCATTGTTAGTTAGGAATACACGAACTGACCTGCCATCGTTAGGGTCGGGACGTCTTTCGATAAGTCCCTTTTCTTCCATGCCTTTTAACGTTCTGGAAAGAGAGGTGGGTTCCATTCCCATTCTGGGACCTAGCTTGGTGCTAGGTGTTCCTTCCTTCTCAATGCTAAGTAGAGCATAGCCCACAGACAGAGTAATACCACGGCGTTCAGCCTCGGCATTATAAATTTTCGCTAGCTTAACCCAAGACCACCTTAGGTAGAAGTCTAAAATTTCTTCTCTGTTCATTTCTAATTAATAGGGGTATGCAATTTAATTCAAATTTACTATGCATGCATAATAAAAAGGGTAAAAAAACCCCAGAATGAACTGAGGCATTCTTTTTAGGATGGGATTTTCTTACTGAATCACTACTTGGCTGACAATTCTTTGAGTGCCATTAGTGATATTTAAGGTGTACATGCCAGGGCGGCAGTTTGCGACATCAAGGGTTTGGACTCCAGAAGAGATATTAACCCAATTGTCGATAGAAATGATTCGGCCTGTTGCATCGTTCAGAGTGACAACAAGATTCTTATTCGA
>NZRP01000012.1 GCA_002693775.1 Crocinitomicaceae bacterium
ACAGGTGGTGTCACAGGTGGTGTCACAGGTGGTGTCACAGGTGGTGTCACAGGTGGTGTCACAGATGGTGTATCAGGTGGTGTATCAGGTGGTGTATCAGGTGGTGTATCAGGTGGTGTATCAGGTGGTGTATCTTCTGGTGCGCCCGTTGTATCTGTTATTTTAGGGGATTCACCAGGTATACCGTTCTCATCTGCTGAGAAATAATCATAAAATATAAGTCCTGCAGATAATAGTAATACCGATGCAAAACCAATTTGAATAAATGGGATTTTTGGTTTTGGAGGATAAAAACAAGACCCATCCTCAACATTTGCTCTAGGATTATAATTTTGAGCTTTTGGATCTGTACAACCTCTTATTTTTGGTGCCGGAGTTAGGCTCTTTTTTAAATCTTGGAATGATTTAGCTGTTCTAACATGAGCGTTGTTTTCGTCATGAAAATCCACCAAATAAAATGAACCCTCAAATACTACGTTTGCAAAACAATTTAAAACATCATTAAGTTGTGAATATGAAATAGAGTACACCTCTGTTTTATCACTAAATGAAACTGCTTCTTTATTATAAATTTTATTTGACGATATAAGACTTGCATTAGATGAAACATCGTTAACCATCTGCTGTAAATCTGGAGACAAGAGAGGTATCTCACCATTGTTAATCTCTATAAAATTTATTGCTGACTCTAGTGACTTATTAAGTGATTTAAATAAGTCGGTATTTACATCAACATTGTTTGGCACAAAATAAGTACACGCTAAAAATGCTCCTTCTCTTCCAGCTCCCCATTTAGCTCCATATGTTTCTGTAGAAATAACACTAACTGCTAAGCAATTTTTATCTGAATTTACCCTATATATTACTCCACCAGATTTTAATTCAGTAATCTTAGACTCATACTTAGTTGACTCAAATAAATTAGAAGCAAAATTTGGTATTGTTTCAGTATTATATTGTTTGAATAGATCAGGCTCGAAACCGCTTAATCTACCCCAAAACTTTATGGCTATTTTACTCATGACCAGTAGTATGTATATGATAGAAGACTATTTACAAACTCTTCAATTAATGTGTTGTCTGGTGACTTCATATAAGCTCCATTAAGAACAAAATCACTTCCTATTGATATTGGAATAATATTTAATGCAAAGTTTTCTTTTTTTCTCCCAAAAATTCCAGAGGTTATTTGTTCTCTTTTAAGAGAATTATACAACCCTGCAAAATCTCTATATACCTTTTGTTCAGCAAATTCATTCCTGTCCATAGTATCTGGGATATCAATCTTAGTAATGATGATGTTAATCACATCTGTTAACTTAAATACACCCCATTCTTTAAGTTGCGAAAAAGCAGTATTAAGAACGGAATCTTGTAACATCTCGTGTTCATTATAATCACAGTCAACCACAAAATTTATTACTTTTCTATTTTTGCTTTGATTGAACCAACCATTTGGATTAATACCGTCTTCAACTCCATTATACGTATTTTTAAGTCTCTCTCCAGCCATCTCTATAAAGTTCCAATGATATAACCCTGATTTTATGTCAGAAGGGTCAGCAAGAAGTTTTAAAGACATATACGTAGTCATGTCTGATTGAGTACTTATGGGCATACAATTAAGTGACATGCATTTTCTTAAATAATCTACATATTGAGCGCCATGCCTGTTAACTGTTTGTTGGCCATCAATAATTAATCTTCCTGATTTGTTTATATGCTCTAATGCAGCTGCTATCACACAGGTTTTACCTGACTTAGGAGTCCCAATAAAATATATATCGCTGGAATTTGTAGGTAACGTCGGATTTTTTTCTTCATTAATTTGAGGCCTAGGTACTTTGATGTACTTCCTCATATCATCTAAATGATTTTCATCTACTCCTAAACATTCATTGATTTTATCTAAGTGAATTTTCTTCTCATCAATAAATCTTATGAAATCTGGAATAGTTGAATATCTAGCAAACATTTCACAAGAATCATCATCTAAATCATCATCATTAGGTCCTGATGGTTCTTCAGGTAATGTTGGCGCAGGTGATATGTTATTTAATCTCTCATCTGACATACCCCACTCTTGAAATGTTTCAATAGTTATTTCAGTACCATCTGGCAGTGTTTGCTGTTCATCTAACAACCTTATATATGCAGTTATAGGAAGTGTATTCACACCTCTTCTCAAAGAACTTGCTTGATTTGGATTTAATGGCATAATTTATAATTTGATTAAGATCTTCCTTTAATAACTGGTTGTTTCACATTCATCAACGGAAATAAAAAACCTAAGAAGAGTACTATCATTAATCCATATACTTTATAGTCCTTCTCTTTTATTAAAGTGTCAATTGACACACCTTCAAAGCAATTACTATTAGATACTAATACATCTGATTTGTCACTCCAATCAACAAAATCTCCATACATCGATGTATACCCTTCATGAGGATCTATCTCATTAGAAATGTGGTTTTTAAAGCAATCATTTAAATCATTTAAATCATTGCTTAGATAATTACAAATAAAGTTTCCGACTTCGCCAATATCAAATCTATTTATACTTTTATAATTGCTTTCTAATTGAGATGAAGCATCTCTAAAAGATAAAATGATTTTACCCTCACAGCTTTCTAAAGATTGAGTAATATTATATATCTTATCCGTAGAAAGTCTGTGTATTCTACCTGGAGAAACATTTCTAACTGATGATTCAGTGAATGAAAAAGGAGGCTTTGTTAAGTTGGTAATATTTGTTGCACTTTGAGAAAGATACTCTGCTAGTAATACATCAGTTAATTCTAAGTATTCACTTTTAATTTCCTCATATCTATCCAAATGGGTATTTAATACTGATATGTTCTCATTGTTAGATTTATAAATACTCTGAACTTGGTTTAATTCAAAATTCCAACAAATTCCGGAGAAGAAAATTAAAATTGAAGTCGAAGAAAGAGCAGATACAAGCCAAAACATTTTACTAATTACACTAGGTCTAACTTCAGTAAGTTTACTTAACAACTTCATCATAGAGATGTAATTGAATAGTATTAATAACAACGACAAAACACCCACTAAAATCAATTGGTCATTAAGACAATATAAGAGCCCAAAAAATGCGCTAATTGATGCTATAATGATTGCAATAGTCATAACAACCAACGCCGATGGTTTTAAGATATTTCTATTAAAAATAGTTGACATGAAATTAAGAAGTTGAATGGTTTAAGTTAAGATAATCGAATATGGCAGGCAACCATAAATACGAAACTTTGTCGTTTGAATTAAAATTAGAGTTTTTAAATGCCTCTCTAATTTCATCATTTGAAATATCTGGATAGTTTGATTTTACCAATGCCACAGATGCTGCAACAATAGGCGCCGCCATACTCGTTCCTGGCATGCGAATATAATTGTTATCAGGAACAGTGCTTAACACACAATAACCAGGAGCAGCAACACACGTCAAAGAGTCAATTTTTGAAGCTGGATACGCTGTCCATTCTTCCATAGATTGATGACCTGGACTTGATGCTGAAACATATATTGGAAACCTTGACTTATGATTAGCTTCTATCTCTAGTGGAAGAGGGTCATTCCCAGCAGCATAAATAATCATAATATTTTTCTGCTCAAGTTTTTCGTAAATAGATGACCAAAATAAGGATTGATCAATTGTACTGTTTTGATATTCATTTAGAGCTTCTACTACATGCTGCGATTCAAAATCAGATTTTTCACAATCCATACCACAGTTAATTATTCCATGATGATGTAAAATTTCGCCAAACGGTAGACCTAGAGAAAGGTTTATTACATCCGCATCATTATTATATGCGTATAATATTGCATCAATAATAGAAGAACTTGACAAAAACTTAGAATTGTCATTTTGAATTTGAATAGGCATTAAAGTGCATTCACTTGCAACTCCAATAGTCCCAATATTATTATTTGCATTAGCACAAGCTAATCCAGAAACATGAGAACCGTGATTTCTATTATTACTAGAATTCACATTTTTATTTCTTGAAAGGACATTATATTCATTCTTATAATTCGATGAAAAATCTTCATGATTTAAATCGAATCCATCATCAATAATTGCCAACTTAATATTTGATGAACCTTTATATTGATCAAAAATTTGGTCAAATCCAATTTCATATAAATGACTTGCTTGGTTGTCTAACAAAAGATTGTTTTGTTTACAATAATCTACAATTGGTAATTCATCAATTTCTTCACTCCAAACTAAATCGTTGGATTGATTTGACGCCGTTGCGAATAAACTTTCCTTCCACACAAGAGGATTATATCTTTCTAACCTTTCTTTTAAAGAAATTTTTAAACTATCAAATGTAATTGTCTCATCAATAATTTTTAACTGCAATCTTTTACTATCCTCATTACTATCCCAATATCTATATTCAAATTGAGATGATGGGCAAATAATCTCAACGTCATCTACAAAATTTGCAAAATCGTTGTCTGACATATCTGCAATATTGAAAACATCAGTCATTACAAAACCGCCAAAAAGAGAATCTAACTCAATATCATTATCATCATAAGGTGGTATCACATTTGGATCTTCTGGCAAGATATCCGGTCGAGGATTTTCAACTACAGCGCCATGTACTGGATTAAAATTTTTCAGGGCTGAATTTTCAGGGCAATTCCAACAAAATGCCAAACAATATAGTAGAGACAGAATAATACCAATTAAGAACAAGAATCCAGTTAAAATAAGAAGTAATAGCCACCACCAAGGATAGCTATCTTGTACCTGAGGAGGAGGAGGTGTGACAACTTCATATGTACAACTACCATCATCTTTATTAGCATCAGCATTATAGTTTAAAGCCTTAGGGTCAGTACACCCTAAGACTATATTATCTGAATCATTAGGGATCGGTATAATTGGTTCTGCAACACTACTAATCTTAACTGGAGGAGGAATAATAATCTTTTCATTTTCACGTAAAACAATGCCCCAAATCAAACAATAATCCTTACCGTTTGAATAGATTGTCACATTGCTAAAAATTTTCTCAAACCAACTATAAAAATCACCAGAAGGTGGGCATTTTTTTAAAATTTTATCTCTATCACGATAAAATTTCTTTAAAATCTCATTTTTATTACTTAAGGTTTCATAAGGCACTAAATTTTCAAATTCAGAAGACCAGTGAATTGATTTTTCTTTTCGATTAAAGTGAGCGAAAATTCGATCATCTACATTACATCTAGTAAGCTGTGATCTAAAGTTTGTTTCTCTTTCATGTGCGGGAAAATCACTAACAATTATTGGATTGTACTGCCATTCTTTAGATACTTTATATACAGAAAATTCATTCATGCTAGATCCATTTAATTGTTTGAATTTGGAGGACATCCCATCGAAAATTCCCAGTATGTATCTTCGGTTGGAGCAAAAACTCTGACTATTGCTGTTGTTACATCAGCTTTGTTTTTATTAAAACTTGTAGAAAATTCACCAGCGTTCGCTGATGGAGTTTTAACATATGGATATCCAAATGAGTCAGTATTTGGAATAGATCTATCCGGATATTTCTTTCCTGTAATAGGTTCAATTTTATTTGTTATTGAAAGATTAAATTGACCTCTTTGTGGACCCCCAGAATTAAAGTCCCTAGAACCTATATAGTCAGTATCAATAACTATTCTATTATCATAGTAAACAATAAATCTATCCGGAACATTAGATGCATCGAATAGAACAGGAGTTGTCCCAGTAGCATTCCCTAATTCAACTTTGTACGAGACATCATACATCTTCTCACCTTTAAATGTTGTAACTTGATTACATGGAATTGTTTCTACAACTGGCAAATTTGGAGGAGTCTCTGGTGGTGGCGGGATAGGAATTTCCTCAGGTGGTGTACTTTCATCCCTTTTCTGGTCAATTTGCTCCTCTAATCTTTCAATTTGTTCAATTAACATTGTATTATCACAGATTACACATCTATGACAAAAAATCCATAGCAATGAAAGAATAACACCCAACAGTAGAACAATTAAATAGAGCCACCAATAGTCTGATTTAAATCTTTGAAAATTCGTGTTGGTTTGATTCAGTTGTGTCATTAGTAAAGTATTCTATGAATTAAACCAATAACTAAGAGTATTACAACAAACCAACCAAGCAAATTCCAGTTTTTAATTGTAAATGACTTCAAAGAATTCTGTTCATTGTAAGAATTGTAATTCTCTTTATTCATGTCATCTATTTTAGTTTCATGTTTTGTATCCAAGTTTTCATTATGACTTTTAATAGAACTGTCAACAGAAACCATATCAATTTTAGGACTAACACTACCAGATTTCACAGTCCTTGAAGCTGCTTGAGGCATTGAATTCACTAGTTTGTTTGCAAACTGATGACCCCATGCAAAAGACCAAGATAGATTTCCTTCCTTTTCAGCTACAAAGACTTTGATATTATTAGCATCAACTGCATCAGTTAAGTAGGATTTGATGAAAAAATTATTTTCCTCAACTTCATTTAGTGTTTTCAAAAACTCTTCAGTCCAATCCCTTAATTGAAATCTAACTTCTTTATCTACTTCTTTTGTAACTGTATCTAAACTCTTGAATTCAGCTTGCGAGTCTGTACAGAAACTAATATCATTCTCATTTAGAACAGGTGTTAGAAAGTAATTTCTTAATTCGGAATTTTCTAAAATCACAACATTTATTACCTGCATAACCTCGTTAAGAAGCTCATTATTAATTGATATATCTACATCATTGGATATAGACCTCCAATTAACTTTTTCTATTTTGTAAACTTCTTTCAATTGATACTGAAATTAAGATCTCTAATATTATTTACTATAGCTTCAATTTCATTATTTGAATCCAAATCAATAGCATGATGCTTAGTGTTTGTTAGATATAATCCATGTAAATTTTCCATCCATGTATTGAATCTTTTAACACTAGCTTGGTTACTCAACACCGAGAAATCTACCATTCTTTCATGACCAAGCGCTTCTTCAATGTCAACTAAAAGTTCTTCAGAATTAGGCTTTCTAAAATCTCTGATTTTTACAAATTGTAAGTCATCATCACTGTAAAATCTATCATCTAGATTGAACATATATTCATTCCACCATTTTACAAACACTTTACTTACATAATTAATATCAAACTGATTGTATACGCTTGTTTCTGTATTATTTACAATGTCTGAAGTAATTTTCTCACATAATCGTCTGTTGTCTATACCATTTTTAATCTCCTCAACAAAAGAATCTACAACTTCTCGCTTAATATTTAAGCTATACATGTTAGACTTTATATCGCCATTTGCTGAAAACTTTACTTCTTTAACATCGTTCATCATCTGGTCTATAATACTATTTACATTACCTACTCTTTCACTTGGGAATAGCTTCATAAGATTAAGACCAATTTTTTCCATAGAATCTAATACACCTTCTCTGTTTGTATTAAAATCTCTTTCCATTACTTCAATTCTATCATTTAAAGATTGAGTCTCATTCAAATCTGGATGGAATAACAAAAACCGACTAATTAATTCTTCTTCAGGGACATCAGTTGTTAGATTAATATTGCTATATACATTTTTAATTAATTTTTCATCAATTGACAAACTTTCTTGAACATCAACTATTATTTCTCCAGTTGCATTTAAAAACAATTGCTCTAACTCATTATTAAGATTAGCGTGTTTCTGTTTTGCAGAATTCAATAATTCATTAGCCTCAGTAGATTCGACAAATCTTCCAAGATGTTCCACCAGGACTTCTTGAACTTTCGACATAATATTAGACGCATTTACCTCAATACCAGATGTATTGGATGCTTCATTTAAATATGAAATAATATTCTCAGAACCATCTTCCCTTGGTGCTGTAGAAGTTTCCCATGTTTGTTCCGGGTCTTCAAAATATTTTGCCCCTCTACTATTTAGAAAAGATTGCTTTGCCATTTCTAAAAACTCAGGATTAATATATTCTAATTCAATTCCATTTTCATCATGAGTATATGACTCTGTACTATAGGCAAAATCTCTTAGTAAGTACATGCTCTTAAATGGCTCTTCCGGTTTTAACCATTCTTCAAACCAAGTTTGGTTGTTTTGATGGAATTGATCTACGCAGTTAACTCCAAATCTACTTTTCATCAAAGCTTCTGAATCAGAATTAACATTAATGTCTTTGTTAAACCAAGTATGTACAATTAAAAGAGGTGAATGACCTCTATAATTCACGTATTTAATTCTGTCATTTAATTCTCCCCCTACAATGCGATGTACCCAATCACCTATATCATTAAAAACCGTAGGTGGATCAACATTACCTCCATTTAAACAGAATATCAAATTGCTCGATTCGAAATTTCTAGTGTAAATCTCAAATAGATAT
>NZRP01000013.1 GCA_002693775.1 Crocinitomicaceae bacterium
AATAAAAATGCTACTAAGAATCCAAAAAACTTATTGTACATCACTAGAAAATGTGTTTATTAATTAAGGTTGAGGTTGTGCATGTTTAATCATGCGGTTTAGAGCTCTGATTTGCTCTGAGGTGCCTAATACAAACAATTTACACGCTCCATCTAATTCTGTTTCAGCACCTGGATTGATTTCATATTCACCGTTAGACCTTTTCAATCCAACAACATTGACTCCCACTCTGTTATGCTCAATAATTTCACCAAGCTTTGATTTTTTCATGTTTTTAGGAAGCTGTTCCATACATATTTCCTCGAGGTTAATAGAGTCAGACCCCTGTATACTAATGTGATCTAGAAATTCTACAACATCAGGCATAGCCACAAGAGATGCCATATGAGCTCCTCCTACCTTATCTGGCATAATTACATTATCTGCTCCAGCTACTCTAAGCTTATGTACAGAGTTCATTTGAGAAGCTCTGCTGATTAAAAGCATTTCAGAATTCTTTTCTCTAGCACTGAGGATTACATATAGATTTTCAGAATCTACTGGCAATGTTGATATTAAAGATTTAGCTGTGGTGATTCCTGCTTTCTCAAGATTCTCATCTCTTGTTGCATCACCTTTAATTACCAAAACACCATTTTGCCTTAGCAAGTCGCAACGAGATTCATCATTTTCAATGATAACAACAGTAGTATCGTGATCATTTAATTCACTTACGGCCATTTCACCTACACGTCCATAACCACAAACGATAACGTGATTTTTAAGTTTTCCTATTTCCTTTTTCAAACGAGCTGCTTTAAAGGTGTTACGATACTCACCGTCTACAAAGTAAGTCGTGAGTGCTGAAATTGAATATGCAACAGTTCCAATACTTGAAATAATCAAGAATGAAGTAAAAATCATTCCTCCAGGACTTAGATCATGCACCTCTCTAAATCCAACAGTAGAAATTGTAATTACTGTCATGTAAAATGCTTCAATCCAAGAGAATTCAGGATCTATGCATTTATAACCAATACTACCAATAATAACAACCGTCAACAATAGAACGAGAGACAGATAAAATCTAGTAAAGGCTTTGAACTTATATAGCACGCTCTAAAATACGAACAACTGTACGAGTGACCTAAATATTCTGAAATCGATTATAATCGTTTCCCTGTACTCTACTTCTGAAGGGTAGCTGACATTTGAGTTGCTAACGATTCTGCTGCTGAGCAAGTTTTAGCCATTGCTGATTCAATTGAAGTTTCAGATGCACCGGCATAGATGATTCCTCTCGAAGAATTTACTAGGAGTCCGCATTGAGAGTTGAGACAGTGTTTGGCAACGTCTTCTATGGATCCACCTTGGGCGCCTACGCCTGGCACTAGAAGGAATGAGTCTGGCGCAAGTTCTCTTACGCGAGCTAAAAGTTCTGGGCGAGTTGCTCCGACAACAAACATAAGGTTTTCAGGCGTTCCCCAGGCTAAAGCTTTTGTTATGACGCGTTCGAAAAGTGGCGGAGTGCCGTGAAATTCAAAATCATCTGCCCCTGGGTTAGAAGTTAGTGCTAACAGGATTGTCCATTTGTCAGACCTATCAGTAAAGGGAGTTACTGAATCTGCTCCCATATATGGAGCAACTGTTATGGCATCGGCTCCAAGTGTGTCAAAGATGGCTGTAGCGTATTTAGCAGCAGTATTACCTATGTCGCCCCTTTTAGCATCTGCAATTACTAGGATGTCAGACGGGATGTAAGCAACTATTTTCTCGAGGACTTCAAGACCTTCTGGACCATAGGGTTCGAAGAATGCAAGGTTTGGTTTATATGCAACAGCCACATGCTTTGTAGAATCTATTATTGCTTTGCAAAATGCTTCAACCGCTAGGGATCCTTCACCAAAACATAATGGTATTTTTGCTGGATCTGGGTCCAAACCAACACACAAATAAGATTGCTTATGTAGTATTGCTTGATATAATGCTTTGCGGTCCATGATTAAAGATTCTTGAGCAATTCTATTTTTTCTGCAAGATGCAACGCTTCTATGACCTCTGTCAAATCTCCGCCAATAATTGCAGGTAAAGCATGAGAGGTAAAGCCTATTCTGTGGTCAGTTACACGACCTTGAGGGAAGTTGTAAGTTCTGATTTTTGCAGACCTATCACCTGTAGACACTAATTTCTTTCTGTTTTCAGACCTCTCTTCTTCCTGCTTAGCACGCTCTTGTTCGAAAAGTTTAGTTCTCATTACTTCCATCGCGTGTTCTAGGTTTGCGTGCTGAGATCTACCGTCTTGGCATTCTACAACTATACCTGTTGGAATGTGAGTTAGACGAACTGCGCTTTCAGTTTTATTTACGTGTTGCCCACCAGCGCCACTCGCTCTGAAGGTATCACGGCGTAGGTCAGATATTTTTAATTCAACATCTACGTCTTCAGCAATAGGAAGAATTGCAATTGTTGCAGCAGAAGTGTGAACACGCCCTTGAGACTCTGTTGCTGGAACTCTTTGTACACGGTGCACGCCAGATTCAAATTTAAGCCAGCCATATACTCCGTCACCGCTAAGTCGAGCAACTGCTTCCTTAAATCCGCCAGCTGTACCTTCAGAGGAGCTTACCATGGTGTGCTTCCAACCTTTTGACTCGACGTGACGCAGGTACATTCGGAGTAGCTCTCCTGCGAAAATTGCAGCTTCATCACCTCCTGTTCCAGCTCTAACTTCTAACACTACATCTCTATCATCAGCCTCATCTCGCGGAAGAAGCATCTCCCTTGCTTGCTGACTAAGTTCTTCGATTTTTTCTTGCAAAACCGGGATTTCATCCTTCCCCATCTGCCTGAATTCATCGTCATCAGAAGACGCCCATTCTTTTGCCTGCATATAATCATCCCAAACCCCTCTGCATAAAGACGCATGGTTAGCAATGGGCTCAAGCCTTCTGTACTCGCGCATTGCATCGCGGTAAGCCTTATTATCCGCTATTAATTCCGGATCACCAATGGATTTCTCTACCTCGCGAAACCTGATGCCTATTGCCTCTAGTTTTGATAGTAGTTCCTCCACGATATTGTTTTAGTGCTAACTATATGGATTAGTGCGAGTATTCGAATTCCCCGTGTTCGTCTTTGATAGTCACTTTAGCAGGTGATGACGAGTAACATCTTCCAATGATCTGGGCTTCAACGCCAAACGAATTTGCAATCTCTATAAGAGCATTTGCAGCTTCTTCATTTGTATAAACTTCTAGCCTATGTCCCATGTTAAATACCTTGTACATTTCCTCCCAAGATGTGCCAGAAGCTTCTTGGATTTCGCGGAAAAGCGGTGGAGTTGGGAATAGGTTGTCCTTAACGACGTGGATGTCGTTTACGAAGTGGAGAACCTTGGTTTGGGCTCCGCCTGAGCAATGAACCATACCATTTACAGAAGACCTCCAATCCTTTAAGAATTCACGGATAATGGGTGCGTAAGTTCTAGTTGGACTCAACACTAGGAGACCAGCATCTAATGGAGTGCCTTCAACAGCGTCAGTTAAATTCTTGTTACCTGTGTAAATGAAATCATCATTAGTCCCTGGGTCAAAACTCTCTGGGAATTTTGAAGCAAGAGACTTGTTGAACATATCGTGGCGTGCTGAAGTAAGTCCATTTGAACCCATACCGCCGTTGTACGATTTTTCGTACTTAGCCTGACCAAAGCTTGATAGACCTACAACTACATCACCACTGCTGATGTTTGCGTTGTCGATTACTTCCTCGCGCTTCATTCGAGCTACAACAGTTGAGTCGACAATGATGGTTCTAACAAGATCACCAACGTCTGCTGTCTCTCCTCCAGTAGAAATGATATCAATACCCTCCTCTCTCAATTCAGCAAGCAATTCCTCAGTACCATTAATAATTGCTGAAATCACTTCTCCTGGAATTAGGTGTTTATTCCTCCCAATTGTTGATGAAACAAGCATGGGACCAGTAGCTCCAACGCAGATCAAATCATCAACGTTCATAATTAGAGCATCCTGAGCAATACCTTTCCATACACTAACATCTCCAGTCTCTTTCCAGTACATATATGCAAGTGAAGATTTTGTTCCAGCACCATCTGCATGCATTACCACGCAGTGATCTGAACTACCTGTTAAGTAGTCTGGAATAATCTTACAAAAAGCCTTAGGAAATAACCCCTTGTCTACATTCTTAATGGCTGAATGGACATCTTCTTTATCGGCACTAACACCGCGTGCAGCATAACGTGAAGCGTCTGACACTTATTTACTATCTAAGGGTACGTAATCGAATCTTACAATCTTAAACACAGTACGTCTATTTTCTCCGTGAGCAGCATCTCTGGCCTCTTCAGGCAAGGCAGCTATCTGAGCATCCGAAATCTTAAGGATGTCCTCTCCGTGACCAACAGCGATTAATCTATCTGAAGAAATTCCCTTTCCTACAAGGAAATTAACACAAGTCTCTGCTCTTCTTTGGCTTAACTCTAAGTTTGAAGCAGAAGTACCTCTGCTATCAGTGTGAGATTCTAATTGAACAACTAGATTTTCATTAAGAGTAAGTAGGTCAACAAGGTAGTTCAATGAATCTGCTGAATTTACAGTTTCATCAATTAATAGATCCGCTGAATTTAAAGGGTAAAGAACTAGAGGCATATCGTACTCCTTCTCAAGAATAATTTCCTTTAAGAAATACTCTCTAGCGAAAGTTGTAGACTCAGTAAGGCCAATACTAGAGAATCTATCTCCAGTTCCAATAAAACCTTCATTCTTTACTTCTACGTTGTATGAAATACCCTCGCCAATCTCACCTTCACAAAGGCCTAAAAACCCATCACCATCAGTAGTATAAGTATTTACTTCACCTTCTGAGCTTTCAAGAGTAATGTCTGCTCCAGCAACTGGCATACCTGTATCATAATCGTATACATATGCTTTATAGCAGAACTCCATTGGAGGTAGGCGGAAGCTGTATAAATCGTCTTGGCCTTTACCACCTGGACGGTTAGAAGAGAATACTCCTGAATTAGTCATTCCTTGGAAAACAAGTCCCATATCATCGCTTGATGAGTTTAGCGGGTAAGGAAGAATTTCTACTTCAGCAAAAGCCATATCTCCTTCTCTAACCTCAGCTTTACAAATATCAAATCCACCTAAACCACCATGTCCCATTGATGAGAAGTATAGTGAACCGTCTTTACGAAATGTTGGGAACATATCATTTTCAGGAGTATTAATTCCAGCACCTAAATTCTCAGGAGCTCCCCAAGAATCAGTGTTTTTATCAAACTTTGAGTACCAAAGATCTTTACCTCCAAAACCTCCTGCAAGGTCTGAAGCAAACACCATTACCCTTCCATCAGGAGATATGGCTGGGTGACCTACCTGCGTGGTATCATCTTCATCTCTATTAACTAAGAATAAAGGTTGTGAAGCACCATGATTATTTCCAACTACAGGAGCGTAGTATATATCACAAGCAAGATTAGACCCTCCATTGTCTACACAACGAGTAAAGTACATAGTCTTGAATTTCTTATCGAATGCTACAGAACCCTCGTTGCTCTCAGAACAAATTGTATTTCCAAGAGGCTCAGGCTCACTCCATCTTCCCTTATTGTCTTGAGACGTCTTGAATAGATCCATAAAAGATTCTCCAGTAATTGGGTCCTCATCTGTACCCTCAGAACTTTCTCTTGAAGATGCGAAAATCAGAGTGCTGTTGTTCTTCGACGCATACATAGGAGCAAAGTCATATGATGGTGAATTAAGAGTGTACATAGGCTCAACAATGTACCTACTTGGTGGCTCATCTATAGAAAGAGCACCAATCTCTACAGTTTCTATACGAGCATCAGCAGTTAATCTATCTCCAAGTTTCCCATACTTCTCGTACCATTCCATAGCATCATAGAACTTCTCCTGATCTCTCAACACATCTCCATAAAGAAGATAAATCTTAGAATTCACTTTAAAATACTTTAGACCAATAGCCTTATCATACCACTCCAGTGCCTCATCGTGATTATGAAGAAGACGGAAACACTCTCCAGCTTGGAAAGCGATATATGCCTTGTTTTCAATATTCTTTTCTTTTCCGTAAGCAGCTACATAATCACTAGACGCCTCGTGATATCCGCGACGATTAAAAAGCTGATCAGCTTCTTCGAAAAGTTGTTGAGAAAAGGCGCCAGCAGAAGCGCCGATTACAATTAGGAAAGACACGGTAACACGTGTCAGGATTGCTTGCAGGTAATTATGCATTCCGATTTCGTTTGTTTTACAATTGTCGAAAATACTGAAAATCCGGCATTCAACCGAAGTCAATTTCAAATTAACGTGTAAAAAGTAGCTCAGTAAACTTAGGAATTGGCCACAATTCGTTATCAATCATACCCTCTAAAGCAGTACATGACTCTCCTAATTCTTCAATAAGTGGAGTTACAACTTTACCGTATGCTTCCGCTTGCTTTTGATGAGACTTTAGGGCATTTGCCTTATCCATCTCAACCCTTAATTTATTTAAGCTAGAGTACAGTTCACTAACCACATCTGACACCTTAACAAGAAGGGCTCTTTGCGGCACAACCATTTTACCACCTGACTTGCTAAATACCTCTTCAATTCCCATAATATTTTCCAATAGAAAATTCTGGTAGTTGATTGCAACTGGCATAATTGTGTTTTGGGCCAAATCAATCGCAACAGAAGCTTCAATTTGACGCTTCATCATGTACTTCTCGTACTCAATTTCTCTACGAGCAGCTAGTTCCTCCGGCTTAAGCACTTTAAGATCTTCAAACAGAGAAATAACCTCTTTTCTACCCCAAACACTCAATGCTTCAGGAGAGGTTCTCATGTTAGAAAGACCACGCTTCTTTGCTTCTTTCACCCACTCATCGCCATATCCGTTCCCTTCAAATCTGATGGCCTTACTCTGCTTAATTAGAACTTGAAGCTCCTTAAGAATAGCCTCATCTTTTCCATCACCCTTGTTGATTCTAGCGTCAACTGAAGCTTTAAACTTATTTAATTGCTCAGCAACAATTGTGTTTAGAACTGTCATTGGAACTGCACAGTTTGCAGTAGAACCAACTGCTCTTAGCTCAAACTTATTACCAGTGAAAGCAAACGGTGAAGTTCTATTTCTATCAGTATTATCTAGAAGTGCTTCCGGAATTCTACCTATCTCAAGTTTAAGTGCAGTTTTATCTGCTGGTGTTAGCTTTCCAGCCTTGATGTGCTTTTCAAGATCATCAAGAAGTTGACTTAACTGGCTACCGATAAATGCCGAAACAATTGCAGGAGGCGCTTCGTTTGCACCAAGTCTATGATCGTTTCCTACTCCAGCAAATGAAGCTCGAACGATATCAGCGTGAGTGTGAAGTGCAGCTAATGTGTTAACGAAGAAAGTAAGGAACCGAAGGTTAGTCTTAGGGTTAGTTCCTGGCTTTAAAAGGTTAACTCCAGTGTTAGTTCCAAGAGACCAGTTATTGTGCTTTCCTGAACCATTTAATCCTGGGAAGGGTTTTTCATGAAGAAGAACTCTGAAGTCGTGCTTTTGAGCAACGATTTCAAGAAGTTCCATCAAAAGAAGGTTGTGGTCGTTCGCAAGGTTTGCCTCCTCATATACTGGCGCTACCTCAAACTGATTTGGAGCAACTTCATTGTGGCGAGTTGTAACAGGTATACCCAACTTGTGAGCCTCAAGCTCAAAATCCTTCATAAACGCACTCACTCTTTGAGGAATAGAACCAAAGTAGTGATCATCTAGTTGCTGCCCTTTAGCAGGCTGAGCACCAAAAAGTGCACGACCAGTCATCGCAAGGTCAGGACGAGCTGCGTAAAGCGCCTTATCAACTAAGAAGTACTCCTGCTCCCATCCTAGAGAAGCATTTACTTTAGTGATGTTCTTATCAAAGTATTGGCAAACAGATGTTGCAGCAGTATCGACTGCAGAAAGAGCTTTGAGAAGTGGCGTCTTATTATCTAGTGCAAATCCCGTGTAGCTAATAAAGATTGTTGGAATACATAAAGTCTCTCCCATAACAAATGCAGGAGATGTTGGATCCCATAGCGTATATCCTCGAGCTTCGAAAGTATTTCTGATGCCTCCGTTAGGAAACGACGATGCATCTGGCTCTTGCTGAACAAGAAGTGAACCGTCAAATTTTTCAATTGCTCTACCATCGCTTGTTGGGGCGATAAAGCTATCGTGCTTCTCTGCTGTAGAACCAGTTAATGGCTGAAACCAATGAGTGTAGTGTGTTGCTCCACGTGAAATTGCCCACTCCTTCATCGCCGTTGCAGTTTGGTCTGCAACTTTTCTATCAACTGGAGTACCATCTTCCATAGCCTTAAGGATTCCCTTGTAAGCTTCATCTGGAAGGTAAGAACGCATTACGAACTTGTTGAACACATTCTCTCCGTAGTAAGCAGAGATTTTGTTTTCTGGTCGCGTTGGAAGTTTAGGTACACGCTCTAGGACGTCGTGCATAACCTGTTGGCGATTAAGACTCATGTTGAATGTTTTTTGGGTGTTGGGGCAGAAAAAATAATTACAACAGCAAAAGTAAACCCGTTTTTAGGGGGTAGAGACACAAAAAACACATAAAATCATCAACAACCCCTCTAATTTTTGGGGGATAACTTCCATATTTAGTCTTTTACCACCCAGCGGATGATGTTTTCAGTACCCTGATACACAGACAATGAGTAAATTCCATTTGACAGACTAGTCATATCCACGCTTAACAGATACCCTTCTCCCGATATAAATTCTCCAGCAAACACTAAAGAACCTATTGAATTTCTCAATTCCCAGCGAACTTCACCTTCCCAATTATCAAGGCTTACCTTGAAATTAGAGTTAGTAGGGTTAGGGAATATTCTGACATCTCTCTCTATAGACTCTTCTCCTATCTCTACTTCTTCTATATCTGATACCAAGTCAGTTTCAAATCTGAATGCTTGACTAATGTATTTACCAAAGTCCTCTTCAATTGTATAGAAATTTCCTCCTGCGACCTTCTTGATGCGTGCATATCCACCGCCATCATTGTTTGCCCAGAAGTTTAATCCGTCATCTCCCGAATCTAGAACGTTGAATCTATAGCACCCTTCATTGAGCTCCAAAGTGTCCCTGTGCTGAGTGTTTGCTTCAGTGTAGTTTCTAGACCAAATTACCTCTTCATTGCTATTTCTTATCTCAGCTGATGTCTCTGATGCTACGTTATTTGTTTTAACCCAAACAATTATCCTATTATCATCAAAATCATTATACGCCCATGTTGGAGGCCTGTGGAATTGAGAATAACCTAAACCATTATTCACTTCTTGATCGTAATTTTCAGCTAGGGTCACAGAAACCATGAATGTAAGCAGATCATCTTCTCCACCAATAGTATATGTAGGTCCATCGTATGGAAGGTTTACCTCTAATTCTTCAAGGAATTCAAGTGGTTCATCAGAAGTAAAAGTGTAAGTCTGAAGTTCATCACCTTCTACACCATAGTGAAAGGTAAACGAGCTCACTGGCTCTGACCCATTGTTCCTGATAAGCACAACTGGATTCTCGCAAACAGGGTTCCACCTTGAAAGCACCTTTCTATTATTAGGAGCGAGTATATCCATCAACTCTACGTCATACATCATATTGGGAGGTCCATAGGAAATGATTTGGGCTTCCATCCTATAATTACCATAAGGATCATAAGTGATATCGTACTCAACTTCAAACTCATCTCCAACAAATCCTGTCAGCTCCAAATCCTGCTGAGTAACCTTATCTCCTGGACACCATGCAGCCCTATCATAAATCCACGTACCTCCTTGTGGATAGAGTGGGTTATCAGCACACTCCTGCATTATCTCCCAACTCCAATGCTCAATTCCATCAACCTTTACAGAATGGGTGTTATAGCAGAATTCAGCACAATTATTACCTGTTCCAAACCCATGACCAGATGCTCTTGTCACAAGCTTGAACATCTCCTCACCATCTTCAACAATGTAAGTATATGGCAAAACAACATCATCCCAATTATTCAGGTAATATGTTCCATTCCAAAACCTCTCAACCCTCTTTACGTCCCTTGGCGGAGTTCCGTGAATAAATGCGAATTTCAGATCGAGGAGCTCTTGCCAGTTTCCAGCCTCTAGCTCAACAGAATCCCTCAAAAGAGGCAAGTAATCAGTAACATCATAAATCCAAGTCCAACCATCAGGACCTAAAGTAAGGTTAATTCCATAAGGCGTTATAAACCTGCCAATCTCGTACCTATCAACCTCGTTATAAGGTTCGCTGTAGTATTCCAAATCAACAGTGTTATCGTAAAACACAGCGTCTCCTTCGATAAAGTACGAAGAGAGCGTATCACCGATTTGGTTTACAGTCACTACCTCAAGATTAGCTGGGTATCCGTACTCAATACTAGTCCAGTTCACCGAATTACCATTGACAGCATACTCGACCACACTTACTGGCGGCACCTCTACTAGCTCCTCAACGGTTTCGAACTCATCGTATTCAGCAACTAATCCACCTTGCACAAATTCGAGAGCAGGCCTTAAACTAAGCTCACCCCCTGGTACAAACGGATTTTGGAATGCATCTCTAACATCGTGAGAAACTCGGCCTGCATTTCCATGGTAATACCCCCCATAAGGAGAGCCCTCAATGTCGTTTTCAAACGTCCCGTTTACTCCATCAAAATCAAATGTCGCAAGTAGGTTGGCGACTGATGGATGAGCGCTAACATCAGAAGCGTACATCCACTCCTTTACTGCATCAGCATCTAAGGCCTCACCCCAAATTCTGAAGTCTTCTATACCTCCTTTATAATGGTTAGAATTCCACACTGAAGAACCGATGAAGAACCTTGTGATTTCGCCAAATAAATTATCCTTATCTGTTCCTGTATGCCAAACATCACCATTCCTCACAATGCTCATAGTGCCCTCAGTAGCATTCTTAACAAATGCCCAGTGATTCCAACCTCCTTCAAGCTCAGCTTCTTCACACCACTGGTCAATTCTATCATATCCTCCATCGTATCCAGCATCCCAATAAACTCTGGAATTACTCCATGGAATATGCGTATTGAGTTCTCTGGAACCTGAGGAATTAACACCTTCAAAAACTGTTGTGTTAAAAGGAAGAGAAACATCCCCTTTTATCCAAACCTCAACCGTCACCTCACTATTCAAATCTTGCAACGCACTTGCAAGCACTTCAATATTATCACCTCCATCAAGATTAGCAAACCTTCCCTGAGGATCAATTGCTATCACTTTTTCTGGAGCAGTAGTAGCATTACAGAAAATGGACCCTGAATTTTCAATGGCTAAATCGAATAAAATATTTGACTCCCCATCCCAATTAATAGAATTCTCAAGCCCCATTGCCACGTCCATTGAAAAATCAGTTATGAACTGATACAAATCAATCCACCCCTTTAAGACAGGATCTGTAACTACAGAATCCTCAGTAAACTGATATCTCAGAGAAGCCATTCCATGACTAAAGCCCATGCTTCCAAGTCTTATTTCTTCAATAGGTTCACCAGCGATTACTCCCATTTCTAAAAGTTCATCCGCCGTGTAAATCATCTGAACTCTGCGATTAAATGAGCCTTCAAATAATTCATTTACAGAAGTAGCTCCATCAACAATAGCAACATTTTCACTGCCATCAAACTCTTGAATTACACGTGAATATTCACTTACTAAAGTGTTCTGAGGAACCCCTCCTACTGGTTCATACACAATGTTAGCTGTCTCAAAATCCTGATTGTTTATCTTATAATTTGGGTGCGTCTGTTCTGTGGAATCAAGTTGCCCTGTGTGATCAAAAAGATAGTTGTAGGTGAGGTAATCCCACTCTCCACACGCATATCCCAAATTTCCAGCAGTACCATCTTCAAAGCACTTCAGGTTGTAATACATAAGCACCTTTCTGTATTCCTGATTATTATCAGAAGATGGGAATTGAAACCACCTCTTTCCTGGACTATCGTAAGAAGTTTCTGGGTTGTTCTGCTCTTCCCAAGTAAAGGTTTGGACCCAAGTGGTGTCCTGAGCAAATGAAACAACGCTCAACAATGAGCACAATAAAAATGCGGGCATCAATCTTTTCATGGTAATGAATTTAGAATGAATTTAGGTCAAAATAGACATCCTATCTATATCCTACCTGGATATTGCTCAATTGCAAGCTCTATGCATTTTAACGCTTTCTCGAGAAGCGGAAGATCTAATACGTATGCTATCCTCACTTCATCCTCTCCTCCTCCTGAAGCATAGAATCCTGAGGCAGGGGCCATCATAACGGTGTGATTTTCGTGAGAGAAATGCTCTAACATCCACTGGCAGAATTTATCGCTACTATCTATGGGCAATTTACAAACTGCATAGAAAGCCCCTCCAGGTTTAGGACAAGTAACACCAGGAATAGCATTAAGACCATTAACCATCAGGTCACGTCTTTTCACATATCTAGATCTTACATCTTCAAAGTATTCTACAGAGGCTTTAAGGGCTGCTTCAGAAGCAATTTGACCAAATGTTGGAGGCGACAACCTAGTCATAGCAAACTTCATCACAGTATCCTTCAGCTCCTTATTCTTAGTCACTAACGCACCTACCCTTGCTCCACACATGCTGTACCTTTTAGACACAGAATCGATCAGAACAACATTGTGTTCAATGCCGTCTAACTGCATTACAGACTTAGCGGTTTGACCATCATAACAAAACTCTCTGTACACCTCATCTGAGAACAAGTACAAGTCGTGCTTTTTCACAATAGAGGCCAAACTATCAAGCGCCCCCGGAGCATATACTTTACCAGTAGGATTGCCTGGATTGCAAATTAAAATCCCCTTTGTTTTAGGAGTAATTAATGCTTCAAAATCAGAAATTGGCGGAAGCTCAAAACCATCTTCTATCCTAGCTGTAACAGGAACAATTTTCACCCCAGCCATCTGTGCAAATCCTCTATAGTTTGCGTAAAAAGGCTCAGGAATAATCACCTCATCACCTGGATCCATGCACGACATAAACCCAAAAACAAGAGCCTCAGAACCGCCTGTAGTAACAACAATTTCATCAGAACTAACATCTATCCCCACAGAGCAGTAATACTTAGACAAACCATCTCTATAGCTAGCATACCCTTCTGAAGGGCTATACTCTACAACAGTTCTTGTATCAGCACGCAATTCACTTAAAGCTATTTCTGGTGTAGCAATATCTGGCTGACCAATATTTAAGTGAATAACAGTTTTCCCTTCTGCTTTTGCACGATTAGCAAAGGGCATTAATTTCCTAATAGGACTGCTAGGCATAGCATTTCCGATAGACGAAATCTTAGGCATAATCTTCTTGTTTTTTAGGTGATGTAAAAGTACATCATCTTATGCAGTCCTACGTTGCTTACTTCATAAGCTTCACATTCGTAGCCATCACAATCTTCAGCGAATTTAAATCCCTGTTTTAGATAAAATCCCCAAGCCACTTCTCGCGCGTCACACCAGAGAACTTCCACTTCTTTTTCTTTAAGCAGTTGGACTGCTCTATTAATGATTTGGGCTCCAACTCCACTACCCCTAACACTATCCAATACTCCCATTGCTCTAAGCCTGTATGCATTTTTTTTTGGAAAAACATCTGGATATCTCTCGCATTGTTGGTTAAATAAAGATGCTACTCCCACTACTTCTCCATCCAGATAACTCGCCAAATGCACAGCTCCATCACTCTTATCAATATCAATCACAGCCTCCTCAGCTGACGACAAATGAGGCCATAATACTTTGAACCTAACCTCCTGCAACGCTTCAGAAGCAACAACCTTAACTCCATCCATCCTTAAAAGCTTTAGTTAAATCGCGCCTGTCTCTTTTTGTAGGCCTACCAAGACCCTTAGGCCTATCAACGTCTGCAAGCCTTATCATCTCTTTTTTTTCCAACTGCTCCTGTGGAGTCACATCTACCATATACTCAGCCACAAGCGCTGCTCCCACTCTGCTTTTAGGAAACTTCAGCACCTTATAGCTGTAGAAAATCGGTCCCTTCCTAACTACAACAACCTCACCTTCTTTTAAGATCTTAGCAGACTTCACCTTTTTACCATCCACCTCAACCTTCCCCTCTCTGCATAATGAACTTGCTAGCGATCTAGTTTTAGCCACGCGAATTGCCCATATATACTTATCAATTCGCATTCTTTTTTATGCCAAATCCAAGTCCAGTCTCTTCCTCAGATCATCGAGCGCAGGGTTTTTTTTAGCCATTTCAAGATATCTCTCCTTGTCTGTTAAGAAAATTTTAGGCCCCTCATTTCCATCCTCTGGCTCTTCTGTTTTAACAGACAATTCGAGAGTTGCACACTTGGTATGCTTTCTCAAATGAAACAATAATCCAGCTCGTTCACTATTTAACTGCTCCTCTTGAAGAGCGTTTTTCACTTCACACCTAACTGTGTTTCCTTCAAGCTTTACTTCACACATTGTGAGCGATGCGACTAGACTGATTCTATCAGCTTTTCTTTGGGCTTCAACGAACAAATTCAACGCATCTTTTACCGCATCATCCGTTGGCTTTTCTGTCCAAGCAGGGTCTAAAATTTGTTCATTTGATGAAGACTTGCTTTCATTAGATTTGGCCATAGCTGCCGATTTACCAGCAAGATTTACCCCTTTCTTCCTAAGTAATCCAGTAGGCTTAACCTTCGCCTTAGGCGACGGCGCAAGTGGAGTTGCTTTAGGGGTAGGTGGAGCTGGCGTTGGGGCTGGCGCAACGTGAACGGGCTCAGGTTCAGGTGTAGGCGCGGGAGTAGATTCTAATACTGGCGAGGGCTTAGGTGCAGCCACTGGCGCAGGTGTAGGTGCGGGAGCAGGTGATACCACATAACCAGGCGGGGCAATTAAGTCGTCAGTTTTTTTTTTCTCCGCTGATTGCAGAGAACATATTTTCATCAGAACAAGTTCAACTAAGAGTCGCTGATGCTGAGATGTCCTATACTGGGTATCTGCCTCGTTTACCACATCTAATGCACCTACAACAAAGTAAAGGTCTGCTTTTGCAGCTTGCTCTGAGTACTTTCCTTTTACTTCTGGTGTTGCATCAAATAGTTTGAGTGTTTTCTCATCTCTACAAACCATTAGATTTCTTAGGTGAGAACCAAGGCCTGTTAAGAAATGATGAGCGTCAAACCCTCGAGCTAAAACATTATCGAACAGCAATAAAGTGTCTGGGATATTAGCACATAATGCAAAATCTACAACTTCGAAATATGTATCATGATCGAGAACGTGCAGCTGATCAGTTACAATCTCATATGTCAAATTCTTTCCAGCAAAGGCAACTAATTGATCGAACATACTGAGAGAGTCCCTTAGTGCTCCGTCAGCTTTTGCAGCTATTACATGAAGCCCCTGTTCTGATGCAATCACTCCTTCCTTCTCAGCTATTCCGTTAAGGTGATCAACCATAGCAGAAACGGTGATTCTGTGGAAGTCGAAAATTTGGCAACGAGATAGTATCGTTGGAAGAATCTTATGCTTTTCAGTCGTCGCAAGAATGAACACCGCGTGTGCAGGTGGCTCCTCTAATGTTTTAAGAA
>NZRP01000014.1 GCA_002693775.1 Crocinitomicaceae bacterium
GTCAACTAGCTGTTTCACTTAATAAGATTGCAAACGATATTAGAATGATGGGTTCTGGACCTCGTTCAGGAATAGGTGAGCTTCAGCTTCCAGCTAACGAGCCAGGATCTTCGATTATGCCAGGTAAAGTTAACCCAACTCAATGCGAAGCTCTAACGATGGTTTGTGCTCAGGTAATGGGTAATGATATGGCTGTAGCTGTTGCAGGTGCTCAAGGTCATTACGAGCTAAATGTATTCAAGCCTATGATGGCAAAGAACATCCTTGAATCAGCTAGACTAATTGGAGAAGGAGCTGTTTCATTTGCTGTAAACTGTGTAGACGGAATCAAGGCAAATGAAGCTCGCATCAATGAACTTGTAGATAACAGCTTGATGCTTGTAACTGCTCTTAACACTAAGATTGGATATTACAAGAGCGCTGAAATTGCCAATAAAGCTCACACTGAAGGCACAACACTTAAAGCTGCAGCACTTTCTTTAGGATACTTGACTGAGGAAGAATACGATGCTTGGGTAGTTCCCTCAGATATGATTGGAAGGTAGATCCCCGACTAATTTCTTTACCCACTGTTCGTCCGTTTTAGGACAAATAAGCAGTGCGTCTTTAGTATCGACAACTATAAAGTTGTCCATGCCTTTGATTGCCACAACTTTCCCTTCAGGAGCAACAATAATATTGCCCTTTGAATCAGTTGCGACAAGTTCTGCACTTACCACACCATTCCCTTCTGTGTCGTTTTCTAAATGGTTAGCAAGTGATGTCCAAGTGCCTAAATCAGACCATCCAAACTCAGCTGGAATCACTTTGACATTAGAAGCCTTTTCTAGTACCCCATAGTCTATGCTGATATTCTCTGCTGCCTCGTATACCGCCTCGATATTGTCAAGAGCTTTGAAGGCTTCGAACATTTGAGGGAGGTGAGTGCTGAATGCTTCATTGATAGTTTCTAAAGACCAAACAAATATTCCGCTATTCCAACAGTAATCGCCAGACTTTAAAAACCCTTTTGCAGTTTCTGCATCAGGCTTTTCTGTGAATTCGATGACATCAGAATTAGAGTGCTTGATATAACCGTAACCAGTGTCTGGTCTAGAAGGCGTGATGCCTATTGTCACAATACTAGAACTTTTTACGGCTACATTAAAAGCTTGGTTAAGAACCCTGTTAAACTCACCTTCATTTGTAATAAGGTGATCAGAAGGCGATACTATAATTGAGGTGTTACTTGGGTAAGAAGTCCTTGATGAAATTACCGAATTAGCATAAGCAATACAAGGAGCTGTGTTCCTCATACAAGGTTCTCCTAAAATATTTTCTGCGGGGAGTTCAGGCAGATGCTGTTCAACATCTGATCTATAACTTTCATTAGTTACGATTAAAATATTCTGTGGTGGTACTGAGGCTGTAAGACGGTCAAAAGTCATTTTAATCAATGACTGACCTGTTCCTAGGATGTCTAGAAATTGTTTGGGCTTAGAAGTACGGGACATAGGCCAAAACCTAGTGCCTACTCCTCCAGCCATAATTACAGCAAAAGTCTCACCTTGTTTACTCATTTACTAGAATATCTAATTGATTATAGGCGTCGCATGTTTCACATCCTTTTCCTGAAGTACAGCTTGCAAAAAGTGCGCATAAGAAAAAGGATAACAATAGTAATGTTACAAAACGTTGTTTCATGGGGTGAAGTTAGGGATAGTTAGCTTGTACCTTAGCAATTATGAGGGCCATATTCCATATCGGTAGATATACGAAATTTATTAGGTCAGTATTGCGTGGTCCAGATAAATGGAACATGTTCTACAAAATGCTCGTAAAAGAAATGGGCATAATAGGGATAGACAGTTTAGGAATTGTAGTGCTACTAGCAACCTTTATGGGAGCAGTTATGTGCTTGCAGACAGCACACCAAGTATCTGGTTGGTATCCTGCATATATAATTGGCTTTACTGTGAGGCAGACGATGATTTTAGAGTTTTCGCCTACCCTTATTCCCATTATCCTTGCTGGGAAAGTTGGGTCCAACATTGCCTCGCAACTAGGAACAATGAGGGTAACTGAACAAATAGATGCTCTGGAGATAATGGGTGTGAATAGTTCAGGATATCTAGTGCTTCCTAAGATTATAGCAGGCCTTTTCTGCATACCCATACTAGTTGTGATGAGTATGTTCCTGGGAGTAGCATCTGGAGCAGGTATCGCCTTTGTAACGAAAGTGTGTTCGATGGCCGAGTATCAGGAGGGCATCCAATTAGACTTTGAGTCATACTCTGTTGTTTACGCACTTTTAAAGACAAGCGTATTTGCTTTAATCATGACGTCAGTGTCAGCTTACCACGGATATCACACTGAAGGGGGCGCACTTGATGTAGCTAGATCTAGCACTAAGGCTGTTGTTTATTCTGCAGTCATAATCATGATTACTAACCTAGTTCTAACCCAAATCCTTCTCTAAAAGTCAGCTTTGATAGAATTAGTAAACATATCTAAATCGTTTGGAGACCAAACCGTCCTTAAGGATGTTAGCGCTCAATTCGAAAAAGGCAAAGTGAACTTTGTTATCGGTAGATCTGGCTCAGGAAAGAGTGTTATGACTAAATGCACAGTTGGCCTTCTTGAACCTGATTCTGGGAATGTCTTATTTGACGGCAGGAATTTCACTGCGATGAATCTTAAACAGAGGAAGGAAATTAGAAAGGAAATAGGCATGCTTTTCCAAGGATCGGCTCTTTTCGATTCCATGACTGTTGAGGAGAACGTAATGTTTCCTTTAAAGATGTTCAGTGAAATGCCCCTTGAAGAAATGAAAGCTAGGGTTCTACACTGTCTTAATAGAGTAGAGCTAACGGGATCAGAACATAAACTCCCAGCTGAGTTAAGCGGTGGTATGCAGAAGAGGGTAGGTATAGCAAGAGCTATTTCTATGAATCCTCAATACTTGTTTTGCGACGAGCCCAATTCAGGCCTAGACCCTCAAACTGCCATAATAATAGATAACCTAATTTTAGATCTTACTAAGGAGTATGGAATGACAACGGTAGTTATTTCACATGACATGAATAGTGTTATTGAGGCTTCTGATACAATTCACTTCATCCACCAAGGAGAAGTTGCCTGGTCAGGAAATAATGCAGATATGATGACGTCGTCATCTTCTACTCTCAATGATTTTGTCTACGCTTCAAAGCTTATGCAGAGGATGCGAAATACGATTTAGAAGATGAGTTTTAAGTCTTACAATCCTATGAGATATACTGAGTGCCAAATGTCTCAGCGCATCGATTCCATGTTAGAAAAGATGCAGAGTAGGCGCTCAGTTCGAGAATTTTCGCCAACTCCAGTTCCTCTTGATGTAGTTCGCAAATGTATCCAAATTGCCGGCACCGCTCCGTCAGGTTCACACAAGCAACCATGGACATTCTGCCTTGTTACCGATCCCGAAATTAGACGCCAAATCAGGATAGCGGCAGAACAAGAAGAATACATTAACTACCATGGAAGAATGTCCGAGGAATGGCTCGAGGACTTAAAACCGTTTGGTACTGACCATATTAAGCCTTTCATCGAAGAAGCTCCCGGCCTGATCATTGTCTTCAAACACGCGTATGGCAAAACTGAAGAAGGTAAAACCACAAATTACTACGTTAACGAAAGCGTAGGGATATCCGTGGGCATGCTTTTAACAGCCCTCCATGAAGTCGGCCTAGTTGCACTCACCCACACACCTTCTCCAATGAAATTCCTTGCTGAGATTTTAAAAAGGCCTGATAACGAACGTGCTTACCTAAATATTCCGTTTGGGTATCCCGCAGAAGGATGTGAAGTTCCCGACATCTACAGAAAGCCTTTAGAAGACATTCTCAAAGAATATTAAGTAATTTTTTGTTCTTTAACCCCCTTGAAAATGAGGTGTTTAGCAATCCTCAAGACGGTTTTGGGTAAAACTTTAGCTTTAAAAATGTTGTATGCTATCTGTTTGGCCTAATTTTGCCCCAAATTGAATACTAAGACCATGTCTAATATCAGTGAAAAAGTAACAGCTATCATCGTAGATAAGCTAGGAGTAGATGTAGGAGAAGTGACGCCAGAGGCAAGCTTCACAAATGACCTAGGTGCCGATTCTCTCGACACTGTTGAACTTATTATGGAGTTCGAGAAAGAATTCAACATAGCTATTCCAGACGATCAGGCTGAGAACATCAGCACAGTTGGTGAGGCTATCAAGCACATTGAGGACGCGACTAAGTAAGTCGTTTAGGGTACTAACCTAACTATGCAGCTTAAGCGAGTAGTTGTAACCGGACTAGGGGCGATAACGCCACTAGGTAATGATCCTAAAACATACTGGGATAATTTGGTCCAGGGTGTAAGTGGAGCAGCTCCGATTACTCGATTTGATACCACAGATTTCAAAACCAAGTTTGCGTGTGAAGTTAAAGGCTTTGACGTTCAAGACTTTCTCCATCGTAGAGATGCTAGAAGGATGGATTTATTCACGCAATACGCCGTGGTTAGTTCTATGCAAGCAATCTCTGATGCTGGAATTGTCGCTGAAGGAATTGAGGTAGAAGATGAGAGTGGATTAACTCGTATTAACCCTGATAGAGCGGGAGTTATTTGGGGATCAGGTGTTGGAGGATTCCAATCTTTTATGGATGAAGCGAAAAACTTCTATCAAGGAGATGGGACACCACGCTTTTCACCCTTCTTCATTCCTATGATGATTCCGGACATTGCAGCCGGACATATCAGCATTCGCAACGGATTTAGAGGCCCTAACTACGCAACTGTAAGTGCTTGTGCAAGTTCTACTCACGCCATCATCGATGCATTTAACCTAATTAGATTAGGTAAAGCAGATGTGATTGTAAGTGGTGGGTCTGAAGCAGCAGTAACAGAAGGTGGTATAGGCGGCTTCAACGCACTTAAAGCGCTTTCTACTAGAAATGATGAGCCTGAAAAGGCATCTAGACCTTTCGATAAGACTAGGGATGGATTTGTTCTAGGTGAGGGAGCAGGAGCTATCGTTCTAGAATCTCTAGAACACGCTCAAGCTAGAGGATCTGAGATCTATTGTGAAATGGTAGGTGGAGGAATGAGTGCAGATGCTCATCACATTACAGCACCACATCCAGAAGGACTAGGAGCTATGAACGTTATGCTTGCAACTCTTGATGATGCGGGTATGAAGCCTGAAGAAGTTGATTATGTAAACGTTCATGGCACATCAACTCCTCTTGGCGATGTTGCTGAATCACAAGCAATCCAAAAGGTGTTTGGCGACAATGCTTATAACCTGAATATTTCGTCAACTAAGTCTATGACTGGTCATCTTCTAGGTGCAGCAGGAGCTATTGAAGCGATGGCAAGTATTCTTGCTATTAAGCATAACGTAGTCCCACCAACGATTAATTTCGAACACACTGACGAGGTTCTAGATCCTAATCTAGATTTCACCTTTAATACAGCCTGCAAAAGAGAAGTAGGCGCGGCACTTTCTAACACCTTCGGTTTTGGAGGTCACAACGCATCTGTGTTGTTTAAGAAATTCTGTTAATCTGTATGGGTCTGTTAAATCGACTTTTCAGGCGAGGCAATCGCACTGAAGGGATTGATGCGCTGTTAGAAGATCATTTTCATTTAAAAATTGGGGAGCGCTCATTATACAATGAAGCGATAAGGCATTCTTCTGCAATTGATGGGGATACAACGGGGAAGAGAAGTAATGAAAGACTTGAGTATTTAGGAGATGCAGTGCTAGATTTATGCGTAGCTAACTATCTATACAAATCTGACCTTGAAGCGCAAGAAGGACTTTTAACCCAAAGAAAATCTCGTATTGTAAATCGCAAAAACCTTAACAGAATTGGAAAGGCCATAGGTTTAGAGGAGCTTCTCGATGTAAAAATGCGCCGTGATGATATCAGGAGTAATATGGTGGGTAATGCCCTTGAGGCGATTGTTGGCGCGATATACAAGGATCATGGCTATGAGAAAACCTATAAAGCAGTTGTAAGGCTTCTTAAAACTCATGGGATAGACCAAAGAATACACGAAACCACTGACTTTAAAAGCAAGCTACACCATTGGGCTCAAGTTGAAAAGAAAGAATTGAAATTCGTTGTAGTACGCGAATATCATGAATCAGGTGAGGGTAAGTATGAGGTTGAAGTATTAGCTGATGGTGAGAGGATAGGTCTGGGATCAGGAAGGTCTAAGAAAATTGCTGAGCACGATTCTGCTAGAAGAGGCTGGAAGACAGTCTTTGAAAAACAGGAGAACGCAGAATAGGCTATATTCGTATAATGCCAAAGTTTCAACTCGATTGGGAAATTGAATGCGACTTCGACCTATATGGGGTGGGATCGCACGTCGGAAGTCACAGACTTAGCTTCGAATTAAACAGATTGTTTAGTTGGAATCTGAGATATGATAGAATGGTAGAGGGATATTCTAAATCAGGGACCTCTAAGCATATAGTCCACAGGCATTTAGACAACGAGTTGGGACTTGATATAGCTGTAATTTTAAATAGAGTTCCAGATGGCATTCTTGATGTAAACGCCGCTTCGTTTGACTATATAATTAGAGTTAGGAAAGGGTATGCTGAGGATTTGGAAATAATAAAAACGATTAGAAAATCAAACCTTGTTACTTTAGTAACCACTGTTGACCCTGAAAAGTCAACAGCTTTAGATGCAATGTTTGAGTTAGATAAAATATGAGTATCACTAAACCATCACTGTTTCCTACGAAACACACAAAAATAATTGCCACTATAGGGCCTGCTACTTCGTCGTTAGAGATGCTTGAGCAGTTGCTTCTTGCTGGCATGAATGTATTGAGAATAAATGCCTCTCATGGAGATCACCCTACGCATAAAAAGACTATTGAAAATATTAGAAAATTAGATGAAGAGCTGGGGTCTCACACAGCTATTCTAGTTGATTTACAAGGTCCTAAGCTAAGAGTCGGAGAAATTACAGGTGGAGAAATGCAGCTTGTAGCTGGATCTGATCTTATTATCAAAGTAGGCGATGAAGAAGGCTCTAACGGAACGGTTTACACTAATTACGAAAGCTTTGCCAAGGATGTTACACCTGGCGAACAAGTACTTTTAGACGATGGGAAGCTCCGCCTTGAAGTTGTTTCTACAGACAATAAATCTGAGGTAGTGTGCAAGGTGATTTTTGGCGGAATTTTAAAACCGAGAAAAGGATTAAACCTGCCAGAGACACAAATTTCGTTGCCGTGTGTTACTAAGAAGGACGAGGTTGATTTGGCCTTTGCTTTAGAAAATAATGTAGACTGGATAGGCCTGTCTTTTGTTAGAAACCCTGAGGATATTGCTGTATTAAGAAGGGCTATCAATGCTGAGCAGAAGCACACAAAAATTGTTGCGAAAATTGAAAAGCCTGAAGCTGTGGCATCACTTGATGAAATTATCGATGTAACAGATGCAGTGATGATTGCAAGAGGAGATTTGGGCGTTGAGATACCTATGGAAGAGGTGCCGCTGATTCAAAAGACGATTATTGAGAAATGTCTTTCTGCCTCTAAGCCAGTTATTGTGGCAACCCAAATGATGGAGTCTATGATTGAAAACTCTACTCCAACTAGGGCTGAGGTCAACGATGTGGCGACGGCCGTTCTCGATGGAGCGGATGCAGTAATGCTATCAGCCGAGACGAGCGTAGGTAAGTTCCCTGTTCACGCAGTGCAGGCTATGTGTCAAATCATTAAAAAGATGGAGGCAAACAACGATAAAGCCTTCAATGAACGACCGCCATACAATCCTGATGATGATAGATTCATAACGGATTCAATCTGTTACAACGCTTGTAGGCTTGCTAGAAGGACTAAAGCAGCTGCAATTGTTACCATGTCTTTCTCTGGGTATACAGCTATGCAGGTTAGCTCGCAAAGACCTAAGGCTCACATATTTATGTTTACATCTAATACGCAGGTTTTAAACCAAATGAGCCTAGTTTGGGGCGTAGAAGCCATACATTATTCTAAGATGGTTAGTACGGATCACACCATTGCGGATATCAAGTACATCCTTTTTAAAGACGGGAAGGTGAAGGATAAGGATTTTGTTGTGCATATGGCATCGATGCCAATTAAAGATGCTGGCATGACAAATATGCTTAAACTCAGTAGGGTATAAGTATCTTCGCGCTATGGCAAAAGGATTCCCTGAAAGAGGAGCGCTTAATCTATCGAGTTTAGCGACTGAAATGTTGGACGTTTGGGAGAAGGAAAATACGTTTAAGGCGAGCATTGATATGCGCCCTGCGGATAATCCGTACGTCTTTTACGAAGGACCCCCATCAGCTAATGGTATGCCAGGTATACACCACGTTATGGGTCGTGCGATTAAGGATATTTTTTGTCGTTTTTCTACGCTTAATGGTAAGCGCGTAGAAAGAAAGGCAGGATGGGACACTCACGGACTTCCAGTTGAATTAGGCGTGGAGAAAGAGCTGGGGATTACAAAGGAGGATATAGGCACTAAAATTTCTGTCGGAGAGTACAACAATGCTTGTAGAAAGGCAGTGATGAAGTACACTGGGGTTTGGAATGACCTCACTCATAAAATGGGCTACTGGGTAGATATGGATTCACCCTACATTACCTATGAAAACAAGTACATTGAATCTGTTTGGTGGCTACTTTCTGAGCTCTACAAAAAAGACCTCATTTACAAGGGATACACAATTCAGCCTTACAGCCCCATGGCAGGAACCGGCCTTAGCTCACACGAGCTAAATCAGCCAGGAACTTACCGTGACGTTAAAGACACTACCATAGTTGCCCAGTTCAGGGCTAAAGAAAAGGGTTCTCAGAAAATTCGAACTTTCTGTAATGGCCTCTCTGAGGAGGATGCGTTAACACCGGTGGACCTTCTTGCTTGGACGACAACACCTTGGACACTGCCGTCTAACACGGCACTTACAGTCGGTCCTAAGATCGATTATGCCGTAGTGAAGACCACTAACAGGTACACAAACGAGCCATGTATCGTTGTGCTCGCTGAAGCGCTAATTGCTAAGCAATTTGACAAAAAGGCGCCTGAATACGAAGTGGTGGGCAGGTTGAAAGGAACGGACCTAGTGGGAATTCGCTATGCTCAGCTTATTGATTGGGCTCAGCCGATGGACTCGTTGGAGGAGGCATTTAGGGTTATCCCGGGGGATTTCGTGACGACTGAGGACGGAACAGGTATTGTGCATACTGCGCCGACGTTTGGTGCGGATGACGCCTTGGTTGCTAAGGCTGCTGGAGTGCCCCCTATGCTTGTTGATGATGGGAACGGAAACGGGATTCCGCTTGTTGATATGGGCGGGCGTCTGCTGGAGGGTTATGGGCCACTAGCAGGGAGATTCGTAAAGAATGAGTATTACAATGATGGTGAAGCACCGGAGAAGTCGGTTGACATAGAAATTGCTATCGATCTTAAGACAAGGGGACTTGCCTTTAAAGTTGAGAAATATTCTCACAGTTATCCACACTGCTGGAGGACAGATAAGCCTATCCTATATTTCCCATTGGACTCGTGGTTCGTGAGAGCTACTGCTAAGAAGGAGAGAATGGCTGAGCTGAATAAGACTATTAACTGGAAACCTAAGAGTACAGGAACAGGAAGGTTTGGCAAGTGGCTGGAGAATCTTAACGATTGGAATTTGAGCAGATCAAGATTTTGGGGTATTCCAATACCAATTTGGAGAACAGAAGACGGGTCGGAGGAGAAATGCATTGGTTCGGTAGAGGAGCTGGCTAATGCATGTCAGGAAGCTGTTGAGGCGGGACTGATGGCAAAGAACCCTCTAGCGAATTTCGAGATTGGCAACATGTCGGAGGAGAATTACAACACCTTCGATCTGCATAAGCACGTTGTGGATGAGATTATTCTGAAGTCGAGTAAGGGTGAGCCTATGAAGAGAGAGTCCGACCTTATTGATGTTTGGTTTGATTCAGGATCTATGCCTTACGCTCAGTGGCATTATCCTTTTGAGAACAAGGAAAAAGTGGATGCTGAAGGAGCTTATCCAGCTGATTTCATTGCAGAGGGTGTAGACCAAACCAGAGGCTGGTTCTACACGCTCCACGCCATTTCTACAATGGTATTTGATAAAGTAGCTTTCAAAAATGTTGTGTCTAACGGCCTTGTTCTTGATAAGAATGGAGTGAAAATGTCAAAACGTCTAAATAATGCTATCGACCCATTCACTACCCTCAATAAATATGGAGCGGATGCCACTCGCTGGTACATGATAAGCAATGCTCAACCATGGGACAACTTGAAGTTTGACCTTGATGGAGTAGGCGAGGTTACTAGAAAGTTCTTTGGGACTCTTCATAATACTTATAACTTCTTTGCTCTTTACGCAAACATCGATGGCTTGACTGGCCAAGAAGCTGAGCAGCCTATTGCTAGCAGACCTGAGATTGATAGATGGATTCTTTCTAGAATGCACACGGTTAGTGGTGAGATGAATGCAGCTTTTGAGGACTTTGAGCCTACTAAGGCGGCTAGATTACTCCAAACTTTTGTTACAGACGAGCTTAGTAATTGGTACGTGAGATTGAACCGACAAAGGTTCTGGAAGGGTTATATGAATGATGATAAGCTTTGCGCATACCAAACACTTTCATACTGCCTTAAAACTTGTGCTATCCTAGGTTCTCCTATCGCGCCATTCTTCATGGATAGGCTCTACAGAGATGTTAATGAAGGTCTTGGAGGTAGCAGAGACGGAGCTGAGTTCTCAGTTCATTTGGCGGATTTCCCAGTTGCAGATCAAAGCGTAATTGATCTTGAATTAGAGAAGAGAATGGAGCTTGCTAGAAAGCTAAGCTCTCAGGTTCTAAGTCTTAGAAAGCGCGAAATGATCAGGGTACGTCAGCCACTAAGAAGAATTATGGTGCCTGTTCTTGATGATGTTAGCGCGAGCAGATTGTCAGCAATTGAGGATCTTATTAGGTCTGAGGTAAATGTTAAAGAAGTTGAGGTAATTAGAGATGGAGGAGGAATTGTCAAGTCAATAAAACCTGACTTTAAAGCTTTGGGACCTAGATACGGAAAGAGGATGAAGGCAATAGCTGTAGCGATAAATTCTCTTAATTCAGATGATGCAGAAAAGCTAGAGGCTAACGGATCTCTTTTTGTAACGCCTCAGGACGGTGAAGGTGAAGTAGAAATTTTACTTTCGGATGTGCAAATTGTAACAGACGATATCCCTGGATGGATTGTGTCTAGCGACGGCGGATTGACAGTGGCCCTTGATATCACTATTGATGAAGCGCTTAAGGCTGAAGGTCTTTCAAGAGAGCTAGTGAACAGAGTACAAAACCTTAGAAAAGAAACGGGCTTAGATGTAACAGATAGAATTGCATTATTTGTTGATGCAAATGATGAGTTAAAGAGTAGGTTGGTAGAAAATTTAGAGTATATTCGAACACAGACCCTTGCGGAAGAGGTTAAATGGCAGAATGAAGCTGGGGCTGTACAAATTGAACTAGACGAAGAAACAACAGTTAACGTTCAAGTTGTGAAACTATAAAAGCTCTAACCATGACAGAAATTAAATATTCAGCATCTGACCTTGAAGAATTCAAGGCTTTAATTGAGAAGAAACTAGAATTAGCAAGAGAAGATTTATCTCAGCTAAGAGCTTCAATGTCTCACAAGAATGATAACTCAACTGAGGATACTGCGCCTACATTTAAAATGATGGAGGATGGTTCAGAAACAATGAGCCGTGAGGAAACAGCAGCTCTAGCAGCGCGTCAGGAGAAATTTATCATAAACCTTGAGAACGCTCTTCTTCGAATTAAGAACAAGACTTACGGTATCTGTAGAGTGACAGGTAAGCTTATCCCTAAGGATAGACTTAGACTTGTTCCTCACGCAACTCTATCTATGGAGGCAAAGCAACGCCAGTAAGAGTAAGAAAAGGCTAGGCAAAACATGCGTAAACTGATTCTTTATTGGCTACTGCCATTACTTGTAGTAGATCAGGCGCTTAAGTTTTATATAAAACTTAAATATCAGCTTTACGAATCTGACATTTTAATTCCTGGAGTGCTTGACATTTTATTCGTAGAGAATAATGGGATGGCTTTTGGGATGGAGTTTGGTGGTTTATATGGAAAATATGCGCTGAGCATTTTAAGGCTATTAGCAGCAGTTTTGATAGGTGTATACCTTAGTAAACTTGTAAAGGGGGAAGCACATATTGGTTTTCAGAGATGCGTTACTCTTATTTGGGCTGGAGCAATAGGCAATATTATTGACGGTACATTTTATGGGCTTTTCTTTAATGAAGGGTTGCACTTTAATTCTTCAATTGGAAGGTGGACAGAAGCATACCAGGACCCTAGAGCAGTAGCTCAATTAACTACTGATGGCTATGCTGGATTCTTTCAAGGAAGTGTAGTAGACATGTTTCAATTCACCCTGGATTGGCCAAACTGGTGGCCAAATTGGATGCCTTTTGGTGATGCCGGAGAAGATGTTTTCAATCCTATTTGGAATGTTGCTGATGCTGCAATTTCGGTAGGTGTGATTTGGATTATAATTAGGCAGGGAGCGTATTTCTATAAAAAGAACAATTCTTCAAGAAAGGTAGATGTAGGTTCTACTACAATTGGAGGAGATTCGCCGGTTAGGATTCAATCAATGACTACTACTAATACTTGTGATGTTGAGGCAAGTATTGCTCAGTCGATAAGCTTGATAAAGGCTGGTTCTGAGCTAGTGAGGTTAACGGCACCAAGTATTAAGGATGCAGATGCTCTTGAGGCGATTGTTAAGGGAGTTAGAGATGCAGGGTATGATACGCCCATTGTTGCAGACATTCACTTTACTCCCAATGCGGCATTTAGGGCTGCGGACTTTGTTGAGAAGATTAGGATTAATCCGGGGAACTTCGCCGATAAGAAAAAGTTTGAGAGTCATGAGTATACTGACAAGAGTTATGCTGACGAGTTAGAAAGAATAAGGAAGAAGTTCACGCCTCTTGTGTTGAAGTGCAAAGAACTTGGGAGGGCAATGCGAATTGGGACTAATCACGGGTCGTTGTCTGATAGGATTACGAGCAGATTTGGTGATACTCCCTTGGGCATGGTTGAGAGTGCACTGGAGTTTATCAGAATATGTAGGGAGAACGATTATCATTCCTTAGTGATTTCAATGAAGTCGTCTAATACGAAGGTGATGGTTGAGGCTTACAGGATGCTAGTTAGTAGGATGGAAGAGGAGGGTATGGATTATCCGCTTCACTTAGGGGTTACTGAGGCTGGTGATGGTGAAGATGGTAGGGTTAAGTCTGCTGTGGGAATAGGAACGCTTTTAGAGGAGGGAATAGGAGATACTGTAAGGGTGAGCTTAACGGAGGCGCCTGAGGCGGAACTTCCTGTAGCGAGATCTCTAGTTGATAGATATGTGGATCACGTGGGCTTTAGAGTTATGGGTGATGGAGAGAAGAGGACAAAAGGTGTGCCTGTTGTGGTAGGAAGTATTGCTGATAGAGGAGAGGTAGTGCCCGCGAATTTTATGGGTGCTGGATACAGGTATTCAGTGCCAGATGATAAGTGGAATATTACTGATCAGGCTGCTGATTTGATTTACACTGGAAGTAGAGTTGTGAAGTTTGCTTTGCCTGGAACGTTGAGGGTTCTTGTTGATGGGAGTGTGTGGAGTGAGGAGCTGGAAGGGCACGATGCGGTTTGGTCTATTGATGAGTACAAAGATTTAGAGGAAGGAATTAAGGGTAAGGGAACTCATTACCTGAAAGTGGGAGTGCAAGAGGCAATGGGGTTGTTAAATGCGGGGGCAGATAGAGAAAATGTGGTGGTGGTGTTGAGCTCAGATGAGGGGAGGCCACTGACTTCATTGAGAAAGACAATTGAGTTAATAGAAGAAGGGAAGTGGAAGATTATTCTTAATCTAAATAGCTCTGAAGCGATTGATAATTATACTCTTTTCAATAGTATTGATTCGGGGGCGTTGCTGCTTGATGGGAAGTTAGATGGTGTGTGGTTTGAGGGAGATAATGTGAGTTTACTAGAGAGGAATAGATTGAGTTTTGGGGTGCTTCAAGCTACAAGGACAAGGATTTCAAAGACAGAGTACATTAGTTGTCCAAGCTGTGGAAGAACATTATTTGACTTGGAGGAGACAACGGCTAAGATTAGGAAGGTGACGAACCATCTAAAGGGAGTGAAAATTGGAATTATGGGCTGTATAGTAAATGGTCCGGGGGAGATGGCTGATGCTGATTTTGGATATGTTGGTACGGGTCCTGGGAAGATTACCCTTTATAGGGAGAAGGAGGTTGTTAGGAAGAATGTGCCAGAGAATGAAGCTGTAGAAGCTCTTATAGATCTAATAAAGAGCGAGGGCAGTTGGGTTGATCCTTGATAATTCACCTTTAAGATGATTGCTCCAAGTTTAAAAGCGGTAGTAATAGGAGCCAATCCCTATTCAGATTCAAGTAAGATTGTAAAGGTATTTACCCATGAATACGGTGTTGTACCAATTTTTGTAAGGTTGCAGAAGAAAGGTGGGGCTAATGCGATTTGGCATCCACTATCATTTGTAGAGTTTACAGATGTTAGGAAGAAAGATGGTGGTATGGCGACCTATAAGAAGGTTGAAAGGGTAGGAAAAGCAATTGCAACGCTTAAAGATCCTAAACGAACAGCAGTAGCCTTTTTTATTGCAGAAGTAATGGAAAAGTCGCTTGCAGAGGGTGTGCCCTTGGAGGAAGTTTATAGTGTTCTGGTTGATGGACTAGAAAAATTAGAGGATTCAGGGAATGTAGCAAATCTGCATTTTTACGTGTTGGCGAGAATTGTGGAAGCAATGGGCTTAATGCCTGAGGAGAATACATCTGGATACAGTTTACACTTGGAAACAGGTGAGTGGCATGATGCCTCACCGATGCTTTCAAGAACTTCATATTTGCTGAGGAATGACTTGGCGCAGTTGATGATAAAAATTCCGGGCATGGAATTTGATACTATGGGTGGCCTAAGCCTAAATCAAAAAGACCGCAAAGAGCTTCTGCTTGCTATGGTTATGTTTATTCAACTGCATCACGCAGGACTAAGAGAGATAAAGAGTTATGAAGTCTTGGAGACGATATTCTCATAGTGCATTACTGTTGTGCTTCACCGCACTATTCAGCGTTGAGGGCATAGCCCAAACCGTTAGAATCGTCAATGGCTCCATTCCCATTCCTTTTGCACATTGCCAGAATCTCAGGACATCAGCTTTTTCATTTTCTGATGGAGAGGGTGTAATGGAACTACCTGAAAGGGGAATAAATGACACTTTGGAATTCAGGTCTCTTGGATTTGAAAATAGAATTGTACTTCCTGGAGAAAGTATAGGAAGTAAAATCGCGCTATATGAGACTCCTATTGGGATTGATGCGGTTTTAATCTCATCTAATATCAGCCCAGATATGGCAAGAAGAGAGGGGTTGAAAGTAGTGGATAAACTTCAGCTTACATCTGTTGTTACAGGGAAGGCGCCGGGAAAATCAACAGATCTGCTTTCAAATACAGGACAGGTTTTAGTACAGCAAAGCCAACAAGGTGGAGGGTCTCCCATAATTAGGGGTTTTGAAGCAAACAGAATTTTATTAGTTGTCGATGGAGTTAGAATGAATAACGCCATCTACAGATCGGGTCACCTGCAGAATGCCATAACAGTGGATGCAAATGCACTTGAGCAAGTTCAAGTAGTAATGGGTCCTAGCTCGGTTAGTTATGGTAGCGACGCTCTTGGTGGAGTTATACATTTCCAAACTCACAGGCCTAAGTTTAGAAGGGATGATTTAGAGGATACTTGGTCAGGAGTATCTAGCGCTTCATACAGAACGAATAATTCAGCGACATCTTTTCACACAAGAGTAGAGGGAGGAGGAGAAAAGTGGGCCTCTATTATCTCTTTTAGCAATACAGTTTATGGAGATTTAAGAATGGGAGAGAATAGGATGCATGGCGATTCTATTTGGGGTCTGATGACTCATTATGTTGGTGATAGTGCAGGAGTGGATGTTGTGTTACAGAATGATGATCCTAGTCTACAGATAGGTTCTGGGTACTCTCAGAAGGACTTTATGCATAAAACCAGGTTTTCCATTCCAGGAGGTGCTATTTCTACAAATTTTCAATACAGTATCAGCTCTAATATTTCGAGGTTTGATAAATTGAATGACCCAGGTATTGAACCTGGATCTTTGAAATGGGCAAGATGGGATTATGGACCTCAGAAAAGACTTCTGGGAGCTGTGAGTTGGGAGCAATACTTAGGTCTTCCAGGTTCTCTTCATACGACTTTCGCATACCAAAACATTGAAGAGTCAAGGATTAAAAGAAGGTTTGGGGCAAGCAATGAGGAAGTTCAAAATGAGAATGTGGATGTGCTTTCTATGAGTTCAGTTTGGCATTCATCTCCATTTAGAGGAGACGGCTGGAGATTTCTGCTTGGCGTGGACGGACAGTGGAATGGAGTAACATCTACTTCTGATAGTTCAGCAACTGTTACTCGCTACCCTAACAGTGGTTCTACAATGCTAAATTTGGGAACATTCGCTTCTGCTCGAAGGAACTTTGGAGGTAAGGTTCTTCATGGGGGAATCAGATATAATTACTCAGCTATTGATGCATACTACAATCTAGATTTTGCCTCAATCGATCTACCCTTTACTGAGATGCACTCAGCCAATGGCGCCTTCACAGGGAGTGTAGCACTAGAGCAGCCTGTTGTAGGGAAACTTATGTCTAACACATCACTTTCTTCAGGGTTCAGATCTCCAAACATTGATGATGCTGCTAAGATTAGAGAGAAGAATGGGTTCATTATTATTCCCAACGATAGCATTTCACCTGAGTATATCTACTCATTTGACCAAAGCTTAACCTACACGCCTTTTATAGATAAGTCTAAACTCAGTTTAACTGCTGCAGGATTTGTTAGCCTTTGGGCTGACGCAATTGTTCCAACTATTGCTACAATTAATGGAGATGCGACCATCATGTACGAGGGAGAAAATTCAATTGTCCAAATGAATCAAAACGCCAATAATGCATTTGTTACTGGTGCAAGGTTTGAATTTAAATCTCAATTAAATACTACTTCTCAGCTCTCAGGAACGATTAACTTCACTGAGGGTCACATTATATTAGGTGGTGCTAAATTGAGTCACATTCCTCCAGTTTTTGGCAGAGTAGGATTTCTTAATCAGGGGCAAGGATGGTCTGTTGAGACTTTCGTTCTTTTTAACGGAGCTAAGGATATTAGCATGTATGGAGATCCAGCAACAGATAATTTAGCGGAGGCTCTTTCAACAGGTACTCCAGCTTGGTGGACACTGAATGTCGAATCTCAGTTTGAACTTTCTGAGACCTTGAGAGCACAGGTTGGAGTCTCAAACTTACTTGATATGCACTACAAGCCATTTTCTTCTGGAATTTCAGCACCAGGTAGAGGGGTATTCATAGCGCTCAACGCCAACTTCTGATTAAATTAGCACATGCTGTTTTCAGAAGTTGTAGCCCAAACCTCACTTGCATCCAGACTCCGTGAAGGTGTTAGGTCAGAAAAGGTAGCGCACGCACAACTTTTTGACGGTTCAGAAGGCTCAGGTGCCCTAGCTCTTGCTCGAGCTTATGCTCAATATCTGCACTGTACAGACAGAATTCCTGAGGATTCTTGCGGTAAATGTGCTTCATGTGTTGCACACTCTAAGCTTCAACATCCAGACCTCCACTGGTCATTCCCATTCTTTAAAAAGGACAGTTCTGGAAGGTCGATTTCAGATCCATTCCAAAGTGATTGGCGAGAAAGCATGTTGGATACAGCATACTTTGGCATAGAAGATTGGCTTGGTAAAATTGGAGCGGATAAAAAGCAACTTTTTATCTCTGTAGATGAGGCTTTAGAGATCAACAGAAAGCTGGGTCTTAAGGCGTTTCATGGGGGCTATAAGGTTTTGATTCTTTGGTTGCCTGAGACCATGAGGGTGGACACAGCTAACAAATTGCTTAAGCTTATCGAAGAACCCACGGACAACACGGTTATGCTTTTCGTCTCGAACTCTTCTGACAGGCTTCTACCAACAATTCTCTCAAGACTTCAGCGAATCAAAGTACCTCGTCTTTCCGACGCCGAAGCGGCGACCGGACTGCTGAAGCTAAGAGGCGTTTCTGAGGACTCCGCTATGGGCTGGGTTCACGTAACAGAGGGCAACATCACAGCTGCAAATAGACTCGCGAGAACAGGATCAGAAACTCCTGATCTCGAACTCTTCTCATCATGGATGCGCGCATGCTGGGTTCGAGACGCAGAAGCAATGATGCGCCAGTCAAACGATTTCGCCGCTCCCGGCCGCGAAGCCCAAAAGCGCTTCATCACCTACGCACTTCACATGGTCCGTCAGAGCATAGTAGGAAATTACGGCGCCCCATCATTAGTCCGCCTCACGCCCGGCGAAAAGGCTTTCCTCAGTAAGTTCAGCAAGTTCATTCATCATAAAAACGTTGTGAAAATCAGCTCGCTTCTCGAGGCGGCACACAAAGACATTGCAGGAAACGTTAACTCTAAGGTGGTGTTTATGGATTTGAGTGTCCAGATTCACATTTTATTGAGAAAAGAGGCGGCTTAATCTTATCTTCGTACACGATGGGATGTAGTAGCTGCAGTACAGGATCAGATGGACTTCCGAGAGGATGTAAAAACAACGGGCGTTGTGGCTCGTGTGGTTGTGGATCTAAAACGGTATTTGATTGGCTTGAAGGGGTTGCGCTTCCAAGTGGAGTAAAGGCTTTCGATATAATCGAAGTCAGATTTAAAAATAACAGAAAAGGCTTTTTCAGGAAGAAACCTAATGACGTTTACCATGTAGGTGATGTGGTTACTTTAGACCTGAATCCTGGGATTGATATTGGGGTGGTTTCACTTACTGGCGAATTAGTTCGTACTCAAATGAACGTTCGTAAGGTTAGAGACGATCACGAGATTAAAAGAGTCCTTCACAAGTCGACTGCTGAGGAGATTGAGGTTTGGCATAAAGCAAGACTTAGAGAAATCACTACAAGGACAGATACTAGGGTGATCATCAAAAGGCTGGGAATCCCCATGAAACTAACTGATGTTGAATTTCAAGGGGATAATAAGAAGGCGACTTTCTACTACATCGCTGATGAAAGAGTTGACTTTAGAGATTTAGTTAGGGAGCTTGCTGGAAAGTTTGGAATAAGGATAGATATGCGCCAGATTGGAGCGCGTCAGGAAGCAGCTAGGGTAGGAGGTATAGGGTCTTGTGGTAGAGAGTTGTGTTGCTCAGTTTGGCTTACAGATTTTAGATCAGTTTCTACAGGTGCAGCTAGATACCAGCAGCTGGCCCTTGATCCCGTTAAACTTGCTGGGCAATGTGGTAAGCTTAAATGTTGTTTGAATTTTGAATTAGATCAATACGTTGAAGCTGTGAAGGAGTTCCCTTCTCCTCATGCGAAAATCCACACATCAAAGGGCAAGGCAGTGGTCTTTAAAATGGACATCTTTAAGAAGATTGTTTATTTCCTTCAGTTGGGCGACCAAGGTGGAGGTCCTATTGCACTTCCTGTTGAGGAGGCAAACAGAGTAATTGCAAGATCTCAAAAAGGTGAAAGAATTGCTTCACTTAACGAATTTGCAATTCAGGAGGATGAAGAGGAAATCGATCACACATATAGCAATGTTGTTGGTCAAGATGATCTTACTCGATTTGACAAGTCTAAGAATCGCAGGAGAAAGAGCGGTAAGCATGTTAAGAGGAGGAAGAAAAAGCCATCAAATTCTAAGTCATGATTAAAAGGTTTGGTTTTCCTATTTGTTCATTAATTATTGTAGCATCTGTTTTCTGTTCTTGCTATGATTTGCCATTGTATTCTGAAACTCAGCCTATTGATTCTTCAGGTTGGTTCTCATCAGATACTGTGAATTTCGAGTTCAATGTGGATGATGCCACAAAGAGATATAATTGCTTAGTAGATTTAAGGCACACTGGCGATTACCCATTTTCAAACATCTATTTATTTGTAGAGGTTGAGTACCCAAATGGTAAGACAAGAATAGACACAATCAATGAGGTTCTTGCAGATAGCAGAGGGTATTGGTATGGATCAGGTTTGGGAGATATGGTTGATCACAGAATTGGATATCAAACTGGAATTGAATTCCCGCTTGAGGGATTGTATAAGATAAATATCACTCACGGAATGAGACTTGATCCCTTAGAAGAGTTGACAGACTTAGGATTGAGGCTGGAAGACGTATCTTTGTAGACCTCAAGAAATTAAACCATGTTGGATACATTGTGTAAATCCGCCTTTGCGTGTGCGTTAGTTATTCTATCGGCACTGTCATTGCCACTAATAGCTCAAGAAGATGAGCCTTGTGGAATATATAATTCTACTGTTAGAACTTTTGGCTTAACTCCAGACCAAATTGAGTCTAAGAGCGCTGCATCTCACCAGCTTGAGATAGAAACAAGGGCCGCTAATATGGGGGGAGAGCAAAGAGCAGAACTTTTAGTGATTCCAGTTGTATTCCACATTATCCACTTTAATGGTCCAGAGAATATTGACGACTCACAGCTACACGATGCTATTGAAGTATTGAACAGGGATTTTAGATCTCTAAATACAGACTTATATCAGGTGATTTCAAGTTTCCAGGATATCATCGCTGATGTTGAGATTGAATTCAGATTAGCACGTAAGGATCCTAATGGAGTTTGCCATTCTGGAATTACAAGAACAGTAAGCGCTCAAACTTTTGAAGGAGAAGATGATGTTAAAGAGCTTATTAGCTGGCCTAGAAATAAGTACTTAAATGTTTGGGTTTGTGAGGAAGCGTCTGGTGCAGCTGGTTATGCTTACCTGCCGGGTTCGGTAAACAACTTTGGAAATTCTTGGCTTGATGGAATTGTAATCCAAAACTCTTACACAGGTTCAATCGGAACATCAAACACATTCCGTTCTCGTACTTTAACTCATGAGGTAGGTCACTGGCTTAACCTTCGCCATCTATGGGGTGGGTCTAACACCCCTGGAGAGCCTGACAACTGCGACATGGATGATAACGTAGCTGATACTCCTTGGACTATGGGATGGACTTCTTGTAACCTTGAGGGAGAATCATGCGGTTCATTAGATAACGTACAGAATTTCCTTGAATACTCATACTGCGGTAGGATGTTCACTGAGGGGCAGAAAACAAGAATGCGCACAGCTGCACTTTCTTCTGTAGCTCAAAGAAACCAGTTATCTACTACTTCAAACTTAATTGCAACAGGTGTTGAAGGAGATCCTCTTTTATGCATCTCTCAATTCAATACTGATAGGGTTGTAGTGTGTGAAGGAAGCGGAGTTCAGTTCACTGACGCTAGCTACCACGATGTAACATCTTGGAATTGGAACTTCGGTGACGGTACAATTCTAAATGGCGAAACGCAAGAATACGCAAACCCTTATCACGTTTTTAATCAGTCTGGAATTTATGAGGTGATTCTAACCGCAGGCAATTCTTTTGAAGAAGTTGAGTCTGATCCAGTTGTTATTACAGTTCTTCCTGCAGGAGCGATGGACTCGCCGTCAACACAGGGATTCGAACAGGATGAATTCCCAAGCGATTATTGGTTTATTGAAGATGGATTAAATGACGGGACCTGGGAGGTAAGTGATGACGCATCTTTTACTGGAGAGAACTCACTTCATTTAGATAATTGGAGTAACGATATCGAGTTTAACAGAGACTACTTGATGTCTAGTACAATGGATTTAAGTGGCGATGATATTGAGGAAGTTAGAATCAGCTACAAGTGGGCTTATTGCTTTAAGGGTACTTCTGAGGATGATGAAACTGATGATAGATTAAGGATTAGCGTTTCAGGTGATTGCGGTGTTGATTGGGATCTTAGAAAGATGCACAGGGGGTATACAGATCTTCCTTCGGCGGATCCTCATTATTACCCATTTGTGCCATCAGGCAGTGGTGAGTGGAATGAGTACACTCTTACACTGGACCAAAGCATTTATTTAACTCCTCAGTTTAGACTTATGTTTGAATTTGAGAGTAGACTAGGGAACGATATCTTCATTGACGACATCAATATCACGGCATACACTGAGGATATGATAGCAGTTGAGGAGTGGCGCTTTGGCCCTTCATGGAATCTATATCCTAACCCATCAGGTGGGGCAACTAATCTTAGCTGCACAACTGTTAAAGACCATATGGCAGTTATTACTCTTGCAGACGCATCAGGCAGGATAGTAGAAAAAGTATTCTCAGGAACTCTAACTGCAGGGCCTCACAACTTCCAAATATCTCCTGCTGACAAAAGCAAGGGTACATACTTCGTGGTTATTGAATTAGACGGTAAACCTAAAGCTCTTCCTCTAATCATCAATTAACGTCATCAATTAGCTTTAGTGGGCTTCAAGCCAGTCCTTTCCTGTAGAAATATCTACTTCAAGAGGGACGCTTAACTCGACTGCTTCTTCCATGCACTTTTTAACGATGGGCTTTAGTTCCTCTAATTCGTCTTTATGAACGTCGAATACTAATTCATCGTGCACTTGCATAATCATAGTAGCATTTAATCCATTTTCCTTAAGAGCTGAGTCAATCTTCACCATAGCCACCTTTATGATATCAGCAGCAGAACCCTGAATTGGTGCATTGACAGCATTCCTTTCTGCGAATGCCTTGACCATTCCGTTGTTGGAATTAATGTCTGGCAGTCTGCGCCTTCTACCTAAAATAGTTTCAGCGTACTCATTTTCTCTAGCCTTCTCGACACATTCCTTTGTGAATTGTTCCAATGAACTAAACTGCTCATTGTAGCTATTGATTATCTCCTTAGCCTCAGCTCTCTTGATCCCCAATTCCTCAGCTAAACCAAAAGCACCTTGACCGTACAGTATCCCAAAATTCACTGCCTTTGCCTGCGATCTTTGTATCCGATTAACCTCATCATGGGCTACATTAAACACCTTTGCTGCTGTTGCCGTGTGAATATCTAACCCGTTCTTAAAAGCACCTACAAGTCCAGGATCGTTACTCATCGCTGCAGCAACTCTCAACTCAACTTGACTGTAATCCGCTGCCAGTAATACGTGATCATCATCCTTAGGAATAAAGGCTTTTCTGATTTCTCTGCCAGCATCAGTCCTTACAGGAATATTCTGAAGATTTGGATCCTTCGAGCTTAACCTACCCGTTGAGGCAACAGTCTGCATATATGAAGTGTGCAGGCGTTTTGTGTCAGGATGAACAAGCTTAGGAAGAGGCTCAACATAGGTGCTAAGTAGCTTCTTTAACTTTCTATACTCTAAGACCAAACTCACAATAGGATGGTTTTCAACTAGCTTTTTAAGAACGTCCTCTCCAGTTTGGTATTGACCTGTTTTAGTTTTCTTAGCTTTTGCTGAAATCTTCAAAGTGTCAAAAAGAACTTCTCCAAGTTGTCGAGGTGAATCCACATTAAACTCCACTCCAGCAGATTCTAATATCGAGGATTTTAAGTTTTCTAAAGAACTAGCTAAATCAACACGGTATTTCTCAAGCATAGCTGTGTCTAGATTTACACCAGCAAGCTCTATATCTACAAGTACACCTATTAATGGGAACTCGACCTTTTCTAGCAGTTCAACCATTTCCACAGCCTCAATCTTCTCTCTTAAAATTCCCGACAGCCTCAGAACCATATCTGCCGCTTCGCCTGCATAATCCACAACCAATTCCTGGTCAAGATCCTTAAACGACTTCTTCGACCTACCCCTGCCCAGTAGAGTTTCTAGAGACCTTGTTTTAAGTCCTAAATATGTACTAGCCATCTGCTCTAGCCTGTGATTAGAATCTGGATCGATTAAATAATAAGCGACCATACAGTCAAATAAATTTCTAGAAAGCCTAACTCCGTGCATGGCAAACACCTTAGCAGCGAACTTGTAATTAGTAGCTACCACCTTGTTGCTATTGTCCTCAAGTACTCCCTTAAACTTTTCAAGCTCACTAATAGGAACATATGTCGACTTGCCTTCTTCTAAACAAACAGCAAAGCCCAACAATTCATCTTTCATAGCGTTAAATCCAGATGTTATTGCATGTAATCCAAACTGTTTAGCGGATTTCATTTGGCCTAAAAGGTCGTCCAAATCATCTGCAGTTTTATACACTCCTAGTGGCTCTCTTTCAACTTTTTCTTCTTTAGGTTTAGCCTCTTTAACAGGTTGATTAACAAACATGTCGAGTTGCACGTCACGAGTTGTTAAAGACACCTTTTCTATAGAATCTTTTGAGGCTATTTCCTCATCAGCTCTTGCAGGAGCACCTCCTTTAGGGAGAAGCTTTCTCAGCAAGGTTCTAAACTCTAACTCTTCTAGAATTGCCAGTAACTTTTCAGTATTTGGCTCCCTGCGAATCATTTCATCTAAAGCTGGGTCAACATCAATGTCAACTACAATCGTAGCAAGCTCTTTAGACAATTGAGCCTTGTCATAATTAGCCTCAACCTTCTCCTTCAGTTTCCCCTTCAACTTATCAGTATTCTGATACAACCCCTCTATAGACCCAAACTCACACAATAGCTTCGATGCAGTTTTAGCACCCACTCCCGGCACACCAGGAATATTGTCTGATGCATCACCCATCAGACCCAGATAATCTATTACCTGCTCTGTTTTTTGTAGTCCAAACTTTTCGCAAACCTCCTCAGGTCCCCATATCTCAGCTGGATTTTTACCCCTCCCTGGCCTGTACATTCTAACCCTATCAGACACTAACTGACCAAAGTCTTTATCAGGCGTCATCATGTACACATCAAATCCTGCCTGTTCTGCATTCTTAGCTAAGCACCCTATTAAATCATCAGCCTCATAACCTGCTTCCACTCTAATGGGTATGTTGAATCCTTCAAGTAGACTGTGAATAAGTGGGACGCTCAACTTGATGTCTTCAGGAGTTTCGTCTCTATTTGCTTTGTATTCTGGATAGACCTCAGTTCTAAACGATCCTCCAGGAGGATCAAATACAACAGCAAGGTGAGTAGGCTTTTCTACTCTGATAATTTCCAGAAGAGCATTAGTGAAACCAAAAACTGCAGAGGTGTTTACCCCCTTTGAATTAATTCTAGGATTCTTTATGAATGCATAATATGCCCTGAAGATTAAAGCGTAGGCATCTATTAAAAAGAGTTTCTTGTCTGAATCCTTACTGAGCATTATTTCTTCTTGAATACGGGTACGGTACTACAGGCTTCGCCAAACATTATTGACTTAACGACGGGTTGAACCTTCGTTTGGAATAAAAGTAAGCCTGCAGGACCCGAAACTGTATCGCAACCTCGAACAATTACTCGTTTATTTCTGTAATCCTCTATATCTATATTCTCAATTCCTATTCTAATTGCCTCATTAAGCGCACCCTTCATTCCTCCTTTTACTACAAATTCTGCCTTGTGAAGTTTAGCACAAATTACCATCCAAGCCCAATCAGGGATAATCGCATCTTCAGTAACTATAAGTCCTACCCCCTTGTCAACAAACTTGTCTTCATTTAGCTCCTCTACCGATTTCCTAAATTCCCTCTCAACGACAACTGCTCCACCAACAAGCATGCTAGTGAAATCAATCTCAACGCAATCGATTTCTATAAACGAAGAAAGTTCAAGCTGTAGAAGCCCACTTTCAGAAACCCTATTTCTAATGGGCTCCTCCATAAGCCCCCAAGCTCATTACCTTATCCTTTGCCTTAGCAATTTCCTCAACCGCAGCCTCTTCAATTCCAGCAGCATCATAACCACACTCATTGTAAAGCTCATCCTGCGTACCATGTTCTATCCATCTATCAGGCACTCCCAATCTCTTAACGCTAGAACTATAACCCTGATCCACCATCCACTCTAACACAGCAGATCCAAAACCTCCCTGTATACTTCCGTCCTCAACTGTAACAACAGCTTTAAACTTCGAAAACACTTCATGCAAAATCACTTGATCTAATGGCTTTACAAATCTCATATCGTAATGTCCAGCACTAATTCCTTGTTTCTCTAATCTCTCAACAGCCTTCTCAGCTTCTGTCCCAATTGCTCCCACACTCAACACCGCAACATCTTCACCCATCTTCAACCTCCTTCCAGTTCCAACTTCCATTTTCTCAAACGGGACTTTCCATTCAGCTACAGATCCCGTTCCTCTAGGGTATCTAATCGTAAACGGCCCATGATGATGCATAGATGCAGTATACATCATGTGCCTCAACTCCGGCTCAGTCATAGGCGCCGCTACAACCATATTGGGCAAAGATCTCATGTAAGACAAATCAAATACACCGTGGTGCGTTGGTCCATCAGCTCCTACTAATCCACCCCTATCAAGACAGAAAACCACATGCAAATTCTGCAAAGCCACATCATGCACCACTTGGTCATACGCCCTCTGCATAAAACTCGAGTAGATGTTACAAAACGGGATCAGACCCTCGGTCGCCATACCGGCAGAAAATGTTACAGCATGCTGTTCGGCAATCCCTACGTCAAAAGTTCTCTCAGGCATCTCGTCCATCATCATCCCCAGCGAACTACCTGTAAGCATGGCAGGAGTAACTCCCACTATTCTTTTATCAGCCTTTGCTAGCTCAATAATACTCTTACCAAATACGTCTTGGAACTTCGGGGGCTTAGGCCCATCATCAGTTTTTATGGCATTAACTGGCGCTCCCGTTGCCTTGTCAAATACTCCTGGTGCGTGCCACTTTGTTGCGCTCCCACTTTCAGCAGGTTCATAACCCGCTCCCTTCCTAGTAACAATGTGCAAAATCTTGGGCCCCTTAATATCCTTCAGATCTGCAAGAACCTTTGACAGGTACTCAACATCATGCCCGTCAACTGGCCCAAAGTATCTAAAGTTCAGCGCCTCAAACAGATTACTCTGTTTGAGAACGGCTGATTTAATAGCGTTTTCTACCTTTTGGACTAGACGTTGAGCATTGGGTCCAAACTTAGAAATCTGTCCCAACAAATCCCAGACCTGATCTTTCACCTTATTGTAAGAGTGAGAGGTAGTAATATCAGTTAAATATTCCTTAAGAGCACCAACTGGAGGATCAATACTCATGCAGTTGTCGTTTAGAATAACAAGCATGTTACTATCCTCGATTCCCGCGTGATTAAGCCCTTCAAATGCAATACCTGCTGTCATTGCTCCATCGCCTATAATAGCAATATTGTGCTTTTCTTCATGAGAGTTTAATCGACTGCCTACAGCCATACCCAATGCAGCAGACACACTAGTTGAGCTATGGCCAACTCCAAAGGTGTCATACTCGCTTTCTGTCCTCTTAGGGAATCCGCTTATTCCCTTAAACTTTCTATTTGTATGGAACTTAGATCTTCTACCAGTCAGAATTTTATGACCATATGCCTGGTGTCCTACATCCCAAACAAGGTTGTCGTACGGTGTGTTAAAAACATAATGAAGAGCAACTGTAAGTTCAACTACACCAAGACTAGCACCAAAGTGTCCGCCTTTTTCAGAAACAACATCGATTATGAACTGTCTTAGTTCATCGCAAACCTGCTCTAATTCCTCCGGCTTGAATTTCTCGCGTAAATCCGCGGGAACCTCAATCTGCTCAAGAAAGGGACCTGCTGAATAGGGATTCATTTTACGCTGTTTCTAAGATTTTAATTACACCTTGTAATATCTGAATTCCATCGGTATTCCCCAAATCTTCAGAGCAAGCTCTTTCAGGGTGAGGCATCATGCCAAATACATTCTTAGTATCGTTACAAACTCCAGCAATATTGTTTACTGCGCCATTTGGGTTCGAAGCAGCGCTAACTTTTCCATCAGCATCACAGTATCTGAAAAGAACTTGATCGTTTTCTTCTAACTTATCTAGTTGATCTTCTGGTAAGAAATAATTTCCTTCTCCGTGAGCAATTGGAATCATAAGTGGAGTCTTGGTGTCGAGACTTGCAGAAATTGAAGCAGTTCTTGAAACCGGAACTAAGTGAACATTCTTGCAAATGAATTTACGAGATTCATTGTGCATTAAAGTTCCGGGAAGTAGGCCAGCTTCACATAAGATTTGGAATCCATTACAGATGCCTAAAACCTTCCCTCCATTAACTGCAAACTTTACCACTTCCTCCATAATGTTAGAGAAACGAGCAATTGCTCCACTTCTCAAATAATCTCCGTAGCTAAAGCCACCGGGAAGAATTACTGCGTCTACATTTTGTAAATCTGAATCTTTATGCCAAAGCTCAACGACATTATATCCTAAGTTGTTTTCAAGAGCATGGACCATGTCCATATTGCAATTTGATCCGGGGAATGTTACTACTCCAATTTTCATGTAGTGCAAAGTTCGGTATATTTAAGTTAATCCTATTAAATTTGTCATCAAATATTGTACCTCTCTGAACAAATGAACACTCAGGAAATCATCACACCTATCGGTAAAGCATTGGAATGGTCTTTTAATTCGGTTCTTATGCCAATTGCAGATCCCTTAAACTTAGGAATTGTAGTTTTAAGCTTAGTCGGAATGGTTTATTGGCTTAGCCTTCAAAAGAAGTACACTAAACAAGCGGAGGAAGACGGAACCATCGTCTAAGACCTCTAGTCCTCCTTAGTAAAGACGTCTTGTCCAATATCTTTCCTGTATTGCTTTTTAGCAAAATCAATGCTTTCAGCTAATTTGTAGCTGCGTTCTAGTGCGCGTTCTAGATTAGCTCCTAATCCAGTACAAGCGATCACACGCCCGCCATTTGTCACAACTTTTCCTCTTTTAGTTGTTGTTCCAGCGTGTAGAATTAATCCTTCCTTAGGATCAGGAATATTGCCTAGACCGGTTATTTCTAGCCCTTTATCGTATGCAGCAGGGTATCCTCCAGAAGTTAGAATAACGGTGGTTGCAGCTCGCTCATCAATTTGTAAGTCGTATTCGCTCAACATTCCTGAACCTAAAGCATCAAACATGTGAAGTAAATCGCTCTTTACTCTTGGAAGAACGACTTCAGTTTCTGGATCACCTAATCTACAGTTGTACTCCACAACATAAGGGTCAGAACCAACTCTCATTAGGCCAATAAAAATGAATCCATTGTATGGAATTTCATCTTCTTTAAGCCCCTTAATAGTTGGAATGATGATTTGATTTAGTGTTTTAGTGTGGAATTCTGCGTCTACAAAAGGGACTGGACTTACTGCTCCCATTCCACCAGTATTAGGGCCGGTATCACCTTCACCTACTCTCTTATAATCTTTCGCAGAAGGTAGAATTCTATACGCATCTCCATCAGTAACTACAAAGTAGCTTACTTCAATCCCTTCCATAAATTGTTCGATCACAACGCTAGAACCAGCATCGCCAAATTGATTTCCAACTAAAATATCATCAAGTGTTGCTTCAGCTTCGGCTCTGTCAGAAGTGATGATTACACCTTTTCCTGCTGCAAGACCATCTGCCTTAATAACATAAGGAGGTGTTCTTTCGTCTAAATATGCCTTAGCTGCCTTTAGTTGGGTACTGTCAAATGACTTGTAATCTGCAGTTGGGATATTATGACGAGCCATAAACTCCTTAGCAAAATCTTTTGACCCCTCGAGCATTGCTCCAGCTTTGCGGGGTCCAATTGTAACTAATCCTTCGAATTTATCTGAATCATTGAAATAATCGACAATACCTTCTACAAGTGGCGCCTCAGGGCCAACAATTAGCATGGTCACTTCATTCTTCCGAATAAATCTACCGATAGCAGCAAAATCAAGCGGATTTAAATCTACGTTTGTTGCGATTTGATCAGTTCCAGCATTTCCAGGAGCCACGTAAAGCTTTGACAATAAAGAGCTTTGAGATAATTTCCATGCTATTGCGTGTTCGCGACCACCAGAGCCAATTAATAAGACATTCATAGTCAGCAAAGCTAAAGTCTTAAGCCAAGCTTACCAATGTAGTTTTTCCACACAATACTCACTAATTCTCACGATTAGCTCTTAATTCCCTTAAGAACTTGTAACGCTTTGACACTGCGCAAGCTTGACTGTGTGCAATTATGAATCCAACATAACCATCAAGAAAGCCAAATTGAATCACAAAGTGCTTAAAAAATCTAGCTAGAGGTTTTATTAAAGTGTGATATGGAGTGATGACACCAGTTTTTCCATCGTAGTCCTTAGCCTGCCATTTGGCATACCTGACCATCTTCTTTTCAAAAACCTCAGTACTCACATAAGTGTTGTGATGAAGTTTATGATTTAAGAATCCAATTTTACCATCAGAGATAATTTCCGCATGTACATGAAGAGCTTCATACTTGCATTCATCTCTTTTAAATAGCCTAATCACCTTATCTCCACGCCAACCGCTGAAGTTAATTCGTTTCCCCATGAAGTGATTAATTCTATAAATCCAAAACCCACTTTCAGCAGGGTTCTCCTTTAGCTTATCAACAACCTCCAGTTTCAGTTCTGGAGTTACCCTTTCATCAGCATCAAGTAGAAGAATCCAACTGTGTTGAGCCTGAGGAATAGCCCAGTTTTTTTGAGAAGCTGAATTGATATACTCTCTTTTTATAACCTTTGTGGCTAAAGGTGTTGCAAGCTCAACAGTTTTATCTGTACTAAATGAATCAACCACAATTATCTCATCCGCAAAGTCAACTGACTTTATTGCCTCAACGATGTTGTGCTCTTCGTTAAAAGTGGGAATAATTGCTGTTAGCTTTTCCATTTGTGGAATACAGTTAGTGCTAGAGCTGCAAAAGTAACACCTGCTTGAGTTTCCAATGTGTCTTCAGCTAGGCAAGAAAGTGCAACAATCCACCATGCAAGCCTACCCATATCTCCACCTACTATCCAACTACCATAAAGAGTGACAATCCAAATCATTAAACCCACAATCCCAACTCCAATCAGTAGAGCTAGATACTGGTTGTGAGATTTCTTCCAGAATTTTTCCCTAAGTCTAGATTCAGTTTCAGCATAAGCGATTTTCATCTCGCCGTATAAATCTCCCACTCCAACTCCTGTTAGAAGAGAAATGCCACCCTTGTTTTTCAGAATATACGACCCGGTTTTAAAGGCTTCATATCTCATTGTGACAGAATTCCCGTTGGGATCACCACCGTCTAAATAATTTCCAAGCTCAAATCTCAAATCGTCTAATCTCAAGTTCAATCCGCTATGCGTTACTTGCCTTATAGACGTGAATCCACTCTCAACATTTCTAACATCTTCATCGCTCATAGCCTTCACAACTTCCCCGTTTTTCTTTACCCCCAATGAAGTCAAATATCTTATCAGAGTTGTTCTGACTGAATGCCCTTTTTCATCAGTGCTATCAAACTTTTTTTCACTTCTCAAATTCCACTCTCTCCTCATTTCGTCCTCTGCAACGTAAACCCAAACCTTATTGCCATTTTCTTCCAAATGTCTTTCTGGATAATGAGTGTATTTCCCTCCCCATGGAGTTTCAGTCTTCAATTCCCCATCAAATTCTGTTGGGCTTACTAGATAAAATACCCCAGCTAAACCTAATACGCTCAAAGCAATTCCTCCAACTATTGTTGTTGCTCTATGCCTTTTAAATGCTGAAGTTATGCCTGCAAAAAACATTGCAAATGCTATCATGCCTACCCCCGTTACTGATTGTGTATGCCAAACCGACAATAGCCCCACCACGCCATATGAAATACCCAGCACCCACTTCTTTCTCAACAATAAAACCCCGGTCCCCAGGGCAAGCATTAGCCCCATTCGTATATGTGAAATGAATGGTGAGAAATTACCTTGCTCAA
>NZRP01000015.1 GCA_002693775.1 Crocinitomicaceae bacterium
ATGTAAACGGTTGGGCTGAAGGCATGTACATTGTTACATGGTACAACGACAAAGGTGAGCGCTCTGTTAACCAAGTTGGCATCATTCACTAAGCTTAGTTGGAATTAATCGAAAAATACTTCCCTGAACTAACAGACCTTCAAAAGGAGCAGTTTGCTAAACTAGGAGAAGCTTTCATTGAGTGGAATTCACAAATCAATCTAGTCTCTAGAAAAGATATTGATGAATTCTATACTAGGCACGTCCTTCACAGTCTTGCAATTGCTAAGGCTATGAAATTTGCACCTAGTTCAAAAATATTAGATGTGGGAACAGGAGGAGGACTACCAGGTCTTCCTCTTGCCATATTATATCCAGAGGTTGAGTTCACTCTCTGTGATAGCATTGGCAAAAAGATTAAAGCAGTAAACGCCCTAATAAAGAGCTGTGGTCTTAAAAACGTTAAAGCCTACCACCTTAGAGCAAACGAAGTTCCGGGCACGTTTGACTTCATCATAAGTAGAGCAGTAACTAGGATGAATAAATTTCTTCCTTGGGTAGAGAATAAGATTAACTCAAGGTGTATGAACCCTTGGCCTAATGGAATTCTGTATTTGAAGGGTGGCGATTTGTCAGAAGAATTACGAGAAGTAACGAGATCAACTGAAGTAATCGCAATTTCAGACTGGTTCTCAGAAGATTTCTTTGAAACAAAGGCTGTAGTCTACGTAAGGCTGCAATAGCCTAAACTAAAGCGCAAAAGAAAAGGTCCCGCAAAGGACCTAATCTATACCTGCAAGAAAATTGAAACCAACACAGTCATTGACCATGTTACATTTTCAAGACGAGTAAGTTTTCCTAGGGTTGCCTTTTTTTTTAATTAAATTTCCTTAACACATAAAAGCCTTGAATTTACTATGGTTTCAGAGGTAAAAAAATGTAGGTTTGTGATTTATAAATGAGTTTTATGGGAGAAAACACTATTGCTAAAGCGCTGGGATTAGAGATTACTTCAGTTGAGGGTGGGCTCGTTAAGGGTAAAATGCCTGTAGATTCTAGAACTCATCAACCTTATGGTCTACTACATGGAGGTGCTAGCGTAGTTCTTGCTGAAACTCTTGGATCAGTTGGATCTCAGTTTTTAGTAAAAAAAAGTGGAAAAGGAGCTGTTGGAATTGAAGTGAATGCAAACCACGTTAGATCAGTTCGAACTGGATTTGTTTATGGAACAGCTAAAATTGTGCACAAGGGTGGCAAATTACACGTTTGGGCTATTGATATCAAAGATGATAAAGACAGATTAGTTTGCACTTCTAGACTCACAGTAATGATAATCTCTATAGATGCATAGCCCCAGAGTTTGGTGGCGTCCGCCTGGATCTAAGGATGTGTACACAATGGAAGCTTCTGATAGCGGGACATCGCTATTCAGGTTTGTGCCTTTTAAACTCAATGGAGAATTCCCTTCAATTGCATGGAAGGGGCATGTAGTTAAAGCTGTGTTACCTGAAGAAGGAACAGTGAGGCTAGATGAAATTTATGAAAAGAGGTCAACTAGTAGAGATGAGCATAAAAAGGCTGTTAGAAAGGCATTAGAACTTATCGAGGCTGGTGAATTGGAAAAGGTTGTTGTTTCGAGGGTGAAAAGTGTAAAGGGTGATTTTTCACCTGAAACTGCTTTTAGGCATAAGTGCCAAACCCATAGAGATGCATTCGTCTACTTACTAGAACACCCAAGAATTGGAGTTTGGTGTGGAGCAACTCCAGAATTACTTGTTACAGCGTCAGACAATAGAGTTGAGACTGTATCTCTTGCTGGTACTAGAACTAAAGAAGGCATAGGAAATAATCCTTGGACTGAAAAAGAATACGATGAGCAGGGCTTAGTTACAGATTACATCAAAGGAATTTTAGAAAAGCACGGGGCGAGTGATTTGAGGGTGGAGCCGAGGGAAGATTTGGCATATGGAGATTTAGTCCATCTAGAAACAAGATTTAGGTGCTCTCTCACTGGTAGCATAGTAGAATTAGCAAATGATCTTCATCCAACTCCAGCTGTCGGCGGTAGGCCTTTGAAAAATGCGTGCGATTTCATCCTTCACAATGAAGGTTTCAATAGGGAATATTACACTGGGTATTTAGGAGTAGAGTCCGCATCTGGATCAGCATATTATGTGAATCTTAGATGTGCTAAATGGCAAAATGGTGGGGTCCACTTATTTGCAGGAGGTGGAATAGTTGATGGTTCTGATATAGATTCGGAATGGGAAGAAACAGAGGCTAAATTGAGAGCAATTCAATCTACTATTACAAAAGAGATTTAATGAGTCATCAGGTAACTTCAGATCATAGAGGTGCATCAATACTTGTTGCGCAACTTGCTGCATCAGGATTGCGTGAAGCTGTTATTAGCCCAGGGTCTAGAAATGCACCACTTACTATAGCATTTGACGCACACCCTCAAATTAGAACTCACGTAGTTATTGATGAACGAGCGGCTGCTTACTATGCGTTGGGACTGGGACTTAAAACAGGCGTTCCTGCTGCAGTTGTTTGTACATCAGGTACAGCAAGCTTGAATCACGCGCCAGCAATTGCTGAGGCCTTTCACCATAAAACTCCACTAATTAGCATTACTGCAGATAGGCCAACTTCTGTTATTGAAAGAGGCCATGGGCAATCAATATTTCAGGCAGGAGTCTTTGGTAAAAACGTAGGACACTCAGTTGTAATCGATGAGTGCGAGATGAGTAACTCTACAATAATTGTTGAGACTAAAAAAGCATTTGATATTGCATTAACTGGAACTTCCGCTCACATCAACGTGCCATTTGAAGAACCACTTTATGGTGTTATGCCTGTAGAAGAGTGGAATTTGATAGCAGGTAGTAAATCAGAAAAGGTTTGTTCTGGAACAGTTGACTTTCCAGAGGAGCTATTGAAACCTGATTTAAAAGTTCTGATTCTTGCTGGATCTCTACCTCAGTACGTTCAGGGGAATGGTGCTGTGATTTATCTTCCTGGCATATGCGAACGTTGGTCTGGAATCACAGGTGATGCAGTTATGCATTCAGCTGATTTGTTGATGGGTAGAAACAATGGGGAGCTCCCTGAAGAATTGGAACCAGATGTAGTTATAACAGTTGGAACCCCAACTTTAAGTAAGGCTTTGAGAAATCATTTTCTTAAAACTAAGCCCCTCCATTTTCACCTTAGTGATAGTGGAAAAGGTTGGGATATTTGGGATGAGTTATCATTAACAATTAATTACAATCCAATTGATGCGCTTCTTCAGTTTCAGGAAGTAGGCTCTTTTAATTCTGAGTATATAAAGGCTTGGAAAAAACTTGAAAAAACTGCAGATCTAACAGACTCTCCTTGGTCTGACGCCCTTGTTTTTCAAACTGTCTTCGACAGTGTTAATAGTAGCGTTAACATTCATTTAAGCAACTCTACATCAGCAAGATACCCACAACTAATTAGAGCAAAGGATGGTCTCAACTTTCACTGCAATAGAGGTGTGGCTGGTATAGATGGTTGCACTTCAACAGCAGTTGGATATGCTATGAATTCTGACAGTGATGTTCTTCTTATAACAGGAGATATTGCATTCCTTTATGACTTAAACGGATTAGCTTCAGTTGACGCCTTACCTAAGAATCTGAAGGTTGTTGTAATCAATAATGGAGGCGGAGAAATATTTAGATGGTTAAATGGACCAGAAAAAACTGACTTAGTTGATAAATACTTTGAAACTAAACCTAGGACAATAGTTAAAGACGCGGCTAAATACTGTGGACTCACTTATTTTTGTGCTACAAATAAAGACGAAACTCAGAGAGGTGTTGAAGAGCTTTTTAATAGCGGCAGTGGGCCAGCAATTTTAGAAGTAATCACAGACGGCTTAAAGAGTACTGAAGTGTATAAAAAGATATTATCAAGATAGAAATGAGCAATCGCAATTGGACTACAATTAAGGAATATGAAGACATTCGATTTGAACTTTTTGAAGGCATAGCTAAGATTACAATCTGCCGCCCTCAGGTTTATAATGCTTTCCGCCCAGAGACAAACATTGAGATGATAGACGCTATGGATATCGCCAGAGAGAGAGGCGATATAGGAGTAGTTGTTTTAACTGGTGAAGGTGACAAGGCTTTCTGTAGTGGTGGAGACCAAAACGTAAAGGGAATTGGCGGTTACGTTGGAGAGGATGGAGTACCAAGATTAAACGTATTAGATCTACACAAAAGGATTAGATCGCTTCCTAAGCCTGTAATTGCTATGGTAAATGGGTATGCAATAGGCGGAGGACACGTTCTTCACGTTGTGTGCGATCTTACTATCGCTAGTGATAACGCTATTTTTGGTCAAACAGGACCTAAGGTTGGAAGTTTTGACGCTGGGTTTGGCTCGAGCTATCTAGCAGCTATGGTTGGCCAGAAAAAAGCACGTGAAATCTGGTTCCTGTGCAACCAATACACTGCTGAAGAAGCTGAAAAGATGGGCATGGTAAATACTGTGGTTCCATTTGACAAGCTTGAAGACACAACAGTTGAGTGGTGTAAAACAATCTTAAAGCGTTCACCTCTAGCAATTAGAATGATTAAGCGCGGGCTTAATGCTGAGCTTGATGGACAGAGAGGTCTAATGGATTTCGCTGGCGACGCTACTCTGATGTACTACCTAATGGAGGAGGCTCAGGAAGGGAAGAAAGCTTTCTTAGAAAAGAGAGAGCCAAACTTCCAACAGTACCCTAAGTTCCCATAAGATGGCATCAATTAAGGCCTGGATTAAAGCCGCTAGACTAAGAACTCTACCGCTTGCAACTACTTGCGTGATGATAGGCGGAGCACTTGGCTTTAGTAAAAATCCAGACGCCTCTCCCCTAGTTTTAGGGCTTGCTGCTTTTGTAGTGATGAAACTACAAATTCTGGCAAATTTTGCTAATGATTACGGGGATTTCATAAAAGGCACTGACGGAGAAAACAGGCCTGATAGGGCACTTGCTTCAGGGGACATTACTCCTTCTGAAATGAGGGTTAAAATGATCTTTAACTCTGTTGTGATATTCTTAGCTGGTTGCACAACGGTTTGGCTTGCTTTCAGAGATTCTGAGGTGAACTTATTTGAAAACCTGGGTGCCATATCCTTGGTCGTGCTTGGAGTTTCTGGAATTGTTGCTGCTTTTAAATACACAATGGGTAAAAGCGCATATGGCTACAGAGGGATGGGCGATTTATTCGTTCTACTATTCTTTGGATATATTGGGGTTTTGGGCATTGCCTTTTTAATGTGTGGCGAAATCGAGACTTCATGGATACTACCAGCTACATTTTCAGGGTTGAGCGCTGTTGCAGTGCTTAATCTGAACAACATGCGAGACATTGATGGAGACAGGGAAGCAGGGAAAAACACTCTTGTTGTAAAGATTGGGCTTGAAAAGTCGAAACTTTACCACACAATCATCGTGCTCATTGCATGGGGAAGCCTGCTTTATTTTCTAAAAGATAAAGTTGGGTTTATGTGGTTCGCACTCATGTTTATTATCGCAATTAGGCATATTAGAGTTGTTAGAGAAGCCACACTTCCTGAGCATTTTGATCCTGAACTAAAGAAGGTGGCTATTCTGAGCTTTATAGTAGGTATGTTCATGCTAATGCAACAAACCATTCAAGTAGCTGAAGTATAAAGCGTGCTTAATCTTGGAGCCATATCGGAACTGAAATTAGAGGTAATAGAGAGGCCGCTGATTTTTAAAAAGCCTGCTAAGACTTCAAGAGATACGCTAAGCACCAAGCCATGCTACTACCTGAAAGCAACTAATTCTAAAGGCTTAACCGCTCTTGGCGAATGTAGCCTTATACCGGGATTAAGTGTAGAAACAGAGGTTGAGGCACTTGAAGAACTTAAGCGAATTGCTAGTGGGGACACGCTTGATTTGGGCTTTGTGCCGAGGTCTTTGCCATCGGTGAGGTTTGCCGTGGAGATGCTGTTGATGGAGTTGAATGGATCGAGGTTGAGGTCAGGGTTTTCAAACAATGGTGAAGGCCTTGATATAAATGGACTGATTTGGATGGCTGATGCTGAAAGCATGGTCGAACAGGCGATGGAGCTGAAGTCTAAGGGTTTTACGACGATTAAACTCAAGGTGGGAGCTCTAGACTTTCAAGAAGAGCTCAGCGCCTTGAGGAAGATTCGCGAGATCTGTCCGCATCCTGAATACACTCTCAGACTCGATGCTAATGGAGCTTTTAATGAAGATGCTATCGAGAAGCTTAAAGCGCTTTCTGAATTTAATGTGCACAGCTTAGAGCAGCCTGTTGCTCCAGGAAATCTCAGCATGATGAGAGAGGTAGCTGAAGCGAGTGCAATTGATATCGCTCTCGACGAGGAGCTGATTGGAGTTGAGAGTGAGGAGCAGATGGTGGAGATATTGGAACGTAGTGGAGCCAAGTACATCATCCTTAAGCCCAGCCTTATTGGAGGTCTGAGTGTTGCAAACAAATGGATAGAGCTTGCTCAAGATCGCGGAATAAAGTGGTGGAGCACATCCGCTCTTGAATCAAACGTAGGTCTAAAAGCGATTGCTGATTGGGCGGGATACATGTTGGAGAACACCCAGGGATGCGAAGGAGTTTCAGGTCTAGGCACAGGGAGCTTATACACTAACAATACAGAATCTGATCTTGAAATAGTTAAAGGCCAAATCTTCCACACCCCCACTCCCACCATCACCATAAATGGTCGTTCCACTCCTTTAACAAAGGAAGGGATTGTGGAGTTTGAGGGTGTGTGCGATGAGGATTGGTCTAAGGAATTGTTAGAATTTTTAAAATTCTGGTTCAACTCTAATTCTCCCATAGAGGTCATGACTTCAGGCTCAACAGGAGCGCCTAAGCTCATCACTCACTCAAGGGAAGCAGTAATCTTCAGCGCCCAGCAAACCCTCGATTTCTTCGACCTGAGACCAGGAGATTCAGCCCTACTGGCCCTTCCCATCAACTTTATCGCTGGCAAGCTCATGCTCGTTCGCGCTATCATAGGACGTTTGCACATCACTGCCATTAACCCAAACCTCGAAGCATCCCCAACTTCATTCTTCAACTTCACAGCGCTTACTCCTCACCAAATAGCCAGATTAAATGGCAGGTTGCCCTTTGGCAAAATATTACTTGGCGGAGCACCTGTTTCATCAGAGTTAGCTGAAAAGTTAAGTAAAGAGGATGCTTATGAAGGGTTTGGCATGACTGAAACCATCACGCACATTGCCCTAAGAAAGGTCCACCCGTCCGCTCCATCATTTGAAGCTCTCCCAGGCGTCAAATTCTCAGAATCCCCGGCCGGCACCCTCACCATAGACGCTCTCGACAGAAACATCGACGGCCTTATCACCGACGACATCGTCACACTCAACAGCCCCACCACATTTTCTTGGCATGGCAGATCGAGCGACATAATAAATTCGGGTGGCATTAAGTTCTCCCCAGAGATTCTCGAAGCCAAATTGAAGGCCCACCTATCGTTCGACCTCGCCATTTACGGCGTCCCTCATAGCGATCTAGGCGAGTGCATTGAACTTCGTGTAGACCTTCAGCACCCCGTCCCATTATCTGTCCAGAATCAAATCTCGGCCTCAATCTCTGCCACCCTTAAGAGCAAGGAAGCCCCTAGAAACATTGTCTTCGCCCCCATCCTCCGCAACCCCAACGGCAAAACAAACAGAAAAAAAATGTCAAATCAAGCTAGCAGACAGTTACCAGTAATCGTCTTCGCAACTGGCAATAAGAATAAAGCTCTGGAAGTTCAACGACTACTCGACGGCATTTACACTGTCAAGTCTCTACCTGAAATTGGTTGCCACGAAGACATCCCTGAAACTTCAAACACCCTTGAGGGAAATGCTGCGATAAAAGCAAGATATGTGAAGGAGAAATACGGTTACGATTGCTTTGCTGACGATACTGGATTAGAAGTTTCAGCCTTAGGTGGAGCTCCTGGAGTTTACACAGCTAGATATGGCGGACCAGAGAAAAATGCCGACAAAAATATTGCACATTTATTAAGTGAACTCAACAATAGCAATACAGACGATAGAAGTGCTCAATTCAGGACGGCAATTCACGTAATTACTGGTAAATCTGAAAAATTAATTGAGGGCATTTGCAAAGGCCAAATCGCTACTGAAAGGTCTGGAAATGAGGGTTTTGGGTATGATTCAGTGTTTATACCAGAAGGCGAAAACAGGACCTTTTCAGAGATGTCTGGCGATGAAAAGAATAAAATCAGTCATAGAGGCATTGCGATTAGGGAAATGCTCGAGTATTTATCATCTTTGCGATAATGAATTATCTAGAATTCGAAGAACCCATCAAGACTCTGAGAGAGCAGCTTGATAAAGCTAGAGACATAGAGGACAACAACGACCTTAATATGACTACTACTATTGTAGAGCTTGAAGCTAAAATAGAAGAGGTCACTAAGGAAATCTATGGGAAGCTTACACCATGGCAGAGAGTGCTTGTTAGTAGGCACCCTGACAGACCTTATACACTTGATTATCTAAATGCTATAACAGACGGAACATTTATGGAACTTCACGGAGACAGAAATGTTAAGGATGATAAAGCAATGGTAGGTGGGTTTGGTGACTTAGACGGTAGACCAGTAATGTTTATAGGCCAACAAAAAGGATCTAACACCAAGCAGCGTCAATACAGAAACTTTGGAATGGCTAACCCTGAAGGTTATAGAAAAGCTCTTAGATTAATGAAGCTTGCCGAGAAGTTTAACAGGCCTATTGTTTGTCTTATTGACACTCCAGGAGCATACCCAGGACTAGAAGCTGAGGAAAGAGGCCAAGGTGAAGCTATCGCTAAAAACCTGATTGAAATGATTCAACTTAGAGTTCCAGTTATCTGCATTATTATTGGTGAAGGTGCGTCTGGAGGAGCACTGGGCATAGGCATTGGAGATAAAGTGATGATGCTTGAGAACACTTGGTACAGTGTTATATCGCCAGAGTCATGCTCTTCTATCTTATGGAAATCATGGGATCACAAAGTAACAGCTGCTGAGGCTTTAAAGCTTACAGGTGATGACATGAAAGACATCGGTCTTATTGATGAGATTATACCTGAACCATTAGGTGGGGCTCACAATAATAAGGAAGCAATGTACGATACACTTAAAAATATCATCATTGAAAACATTGATGCACTAATGCCCCAAGGACCTGATAAAAGAGTCTCACAAAGAATACGCAAGTTTTCTAACATGGGAATAGTGACAGCTTAATATCTTTTGTCTTATACCATCTACTTTTTATATTAATTTTGTCTTAATTATTTGCGATTCACAAACCTAATTACTCGCATGCTACGTACAAACTCTACATTTTTTGCAATTGCATTTGCAATCTTCCTAGCTGGCTGCGCTGGCCTAGGATCTATGGAAAAAGCCCTCGAAACTGTGGGCCTTTCTGTTCAACCTGAAACATTAATCCTTCAAGGAGGTAATGTTGAGGTAACTATTACTGGAAACTTCCCTGCCAAATACTTTGGCAAGCAAGTAATCCTTGAAGCAACTCCTGTTCTCGTATGGGAAGGTGGTGAAGCTTCTTTTGAAACTCAGGGATTCCAAGGCGAAGACGCTGCAGGAAACTACACTGTTGTTTCTTACGAAAGCGGAAAATCCTTCACATACACTTCTAGCATTCCATACGAGGAAGCCATGGAAGACGTTAGTCGACTAGAGCTTCGCATCAAGGGAATCAAAGGTGATAAAGTTGTTGATTTTGAACCTTACTACCTCTGTAAAGGAGTAATCACTACACCTAATCTAGTTCAAGCAGACGACAAGTTCATGATCACTCCAGATCGTTTCCAAAGAACTATGACTTACACACAGAACGATGAAATCAATTACGATTACAACAGTTCTACTGTAAAGAGGTCTGAACTAAGAACTGATGAGTGGGCTCAGATGAAGGAGCTTTTTGCCCTTGCTGCTTCAGCAGACAGCGTTTCTCTTACTGGAGTTACTATTGAAGCATACGCTTCTCCAGAGGGAGAGATTAGCCTAAACGAAGACCTTGCTGCTGATAGAGCTAGTTCAGCACACAAGTCTCTCCAAAGAGAATTAAGAAGAGTCAAAATCAACTCTGGTGAAGACTTCGCTAACCTAATTGCTCGTGGTGAGGATTGGAATGGCTTTAAACAACTAATGCAAGCTTCAGATATTGCTGACAAAGATCTTATCATCCGTGTTCTTGAGATGTACTCTGACAAGAATAAGCGTGAAGAAGAAATCAGAAACATATCTAAGACTTACAGCGAAATAGAGGACAGAATTCTTCCTTCACTTCGTCGTTCTATGATTGCGATGAACTACACAGTTGAGGGTTACACTGATGCTGAGTTAATGATTCTTTGTATGAGTGCTCCTGAAACTCTTACTGTCGAAGAGCTACTTTATAGCGCAACACTATACAGCGACGTTATTGACAAGTACACTATCTACGCATCATGCTCTGAAGTACACCCTAACGATTTAAGAGGACACAACAACAGTGGTGTTTGCTTAATGGAGATGGGGCGTACTAACCAAGGTAAAGAAGCATTTAACAAGGCTAACAGCATTGACTCAAACAACAAGGCTGTACTTAACAACCTTGGAGCTATCGCACGTCAAGAAGGTAAGACCGATGAAGCTGCTACTCTTCTTGGAAAGGCAGGTTCAAGTGCTGAGACTAGCTACAACAAAGGGCTAGTAGCTATCACTCAAGGAAACTACGGTAATGCAGTTTCTAACATGAGCGGTTCTAACTCCGTAAACCTTGCTCTTGCTAAGCTTCTTAACGGAGACGCAAATGGAGCTAAGACTACTCTTATGAATTCTAACGATGACTCTGCTATAGCAAGCTACGTACTAGCTATATGCTGTGCACGACTTGACGATGTAGCTGGAGTTAAAGCAAACGTTGATGCTGCCCTTACTAAGGACTCATCTTTAACTTCTAAAGCAAAAGCTGACTTAGAGTTTGACGGAATAGATCTAGGACTATAATAGTTCTTACACAGAAAAATACTTATATCAAAAAGGCCCGGCATTAAGCTGGGCCTTTTTCATTGCAATAATTTCTAAAACTACAAGCCTTACCTCAGCAACTGACTTGCTTGCCAAAGCACCACACCTGCACAAACACTGACATTCATACTTTGTTTAACTCCTAGCTGAGGAATTTCAATTACACAGTCTGAAGCGCCACATGTTTCTGGTCTCACTCCTCTCACCTCATTGCCCATCACAAAGGCCCACTTCTCACCTCTCTGAGGCTTCCATTCATCTAACATAATGCTTGTATCAATTTGTTCTATTGAAGCAATCTTATAGCCCTCAGATCTAAGGAGTTTTATTGCCTCACTTGCTGACTTGTGGCCTCTCCATGGAACATACTTAGAAGAACCTAATGCAGTTTTAAGAATATCCCTGTGAGGTGGGTGACATGAAATTCCACAAAGCTCAATACCAGATATCCTAAAGGCATCACCTGTCCTAAAAAATGATCCTACATTATTTCCAGATCGCACATCCTCAATTATCAACCTTACAGGTAATAACTCAGAACTTACATACTCCTCTGGAGATAGCCTTCTATCCTTTTCTAACACTACTAAACTATGGCTTAGTCTATATGCAGATTGAATGGCAATCTTGCTTGAATAACCTCACCAGACTCAACAAGCTTCTTTACTTCAAGCACCTCTTTCAGGTACGAGTCTTCAGCTCCAAGCAAGCTGAGAGCATCAATGTTAGCTTTAACTCCAGTAAGATCTTCTATCATTTGCTCAAAAGGATCCTTCATCTCTGGCAGAAATATGCGTTCAGAATCCTTTAATCCTATTAGGCTTTCAGCATGAGCAATAGCATCCTCCAAATTTCCTAACTCGTCAACTAGACCTATCTCTAAAGCATCCTCTCCAGTCCAAACCCTTCCTCTAGCAACTTTCTCTACCTTCTCTGCACTCATTCCTCTCCCCTCTGACACCTTTGAAGTAAAGTCTGAATAGATATCAGTAATTATTTCATTGTAAGCGTCAATCTCATATTGAGTCATAGAAAATAAACCATCTGGAGAACCAGCATGTTCATGAGTTGTGATTTTATCAAATGATACACCTAATAGGTTCTCATATGCTCCACCAATATTTGGAATCATGCCAAACACTCCAATTGAACCAGTAATAGTTGTAGCGTTAGCATAAATCCTATCAGCTGCACAGCTGATGTAATATCCACCTGACGCTGCTAAATCACCCATGCTCACCACAAATGGCTTTCCTGCCTCCTTTAAAAGGATGGTCTCTCTCCAAATCACATCACTTGCAAGAGCTGACCCACCTGGTGAGTTTACTCTAAGTACAACAGCCTTTACGTCTGGAGCAAGTCTTGCCTCCTTGATTGCTGCAGCAATAGTTTCTGATCCAATAGTAGCGGCATCACCTTCTCCTGATTGAATGCCTCCCACAGCATAAATAACTGCAATGTCACCACCGAGATTATCCTCAACTTCACTTAATTCTGATGGCTCTTCGAATAATGCTGCTATTGCTTCAGGATCTTCCAAATCAATATTGAACATTCTCTCAGGAAGTGTGTATTCCATAAAAGAGATCTCGCTTAACTCTGAATCACCAAGTTTCTTTTCCAACAATGCCTCTAACTCATCTTCATAAAGCAATGCATCAGCAAGCTTAAGGTCTACCATGTCCTCAGCAACTCTTATTCCAATGTTATTTGCTACGTCATCAATTACAGAAGGATCAATTCCTCTGTCTCTTGCAATTGCCTCTTTCATTGTAGACCAAAATCCACCTAATAGAGCCTCCATTTGCTCCCTGTTTTCTGGACTAAAGTCGTCTCTCAAAAAAGGTTCAACTGCAGACTTGTATTTGTTGTTGGGTCCACGAAGGATAGTAACGTCCATTCCTAGCTTTTCAAACATTCCTGGGTAGAACATCACTTGGGACTTAAGACCCAGGATATCAGTCATCCCGTTTGGATGTAGATAAACCTCATCTGCTACGGAATTCATGTAATAGCCTGACTGAGACATGCTTTCAGACCAAGCAACAACCCACTTTCCTGTTGATTTAAAATCTTCAATAGCAGCACGAATATCTTCTAGAGTAGAGGGGTATGAACTAACTCCGCTAATGTTGAGAAGGATGCCCTCGATATCGTCGTCCTGTGCGGCGCGGTCGAGCCCTTCAAGGATTTGGTCTAAGCCTAGCTGAGGAGTAGCATTCATAGTGAATAAATCCAAGGCAAACGGTTCAGCCCCGCCCCTTTCCACGATTGTGGTATTCAGGTCGAAAACTAAAACATTAGCTCCATCTTCATTGACATTTACGCTTGTAGAATCTGCATCTGCTAATGCATTTGATATTCCTCCTACAAGTGCGCTAACAAAAATAAAAATCAGTATAGTACCGGCAACTAACATGCCTATAATTGAGCCTAGTGCAGAGCTCATTACGTTTTTGAAAAAGTTCATAAATGCTAATATATAGACTTATCTTGCTCTCTGATGAAAATGAGAAGTGTGTACATAGGATTGGGTGCAAATTTAGGAGACAGGGAAAGTGCCATAAACTCTGCGATTTCTGCCATAGAAAGCGAATTAGTAGAAAACAGAGCTATCAAATCCTTAACAATATCTAACATCTATGAAACAGAACCTTGGGGGATGGAGGAAGGGACGCCTGCATTTTTAAATTGTGCTGTTTGCCTAGAAACTTCCATAGATCTCAAGTCACTTTTAGATTTGCTGTTAAGGGTGGAAACTGATTTAGGGAGGACTAGATCTGAAAGCAAAGGATATCAAAGCCGAGTTATAGATTGTGACATTCTGTGCGCGGGAGAGGAAACTGTAAATACTGAGAAGTTGGTGGTGCCGCATCCGCATTTGGCCTCAAGACAATTTGTATTGAAGCCTTTAGCAGACCTTGAACCCAACCTTTTAGTACCAGGCTTAACTAAAACAGTTAAAGAACTTTTGAAGTAAATGGGGCCATACGCATACATAGCAATTGAGGGGAATATAGGTGCTGGAAAAACCACATTCAGTAAGAAGCTAGCTGAAAGAACTGGTGGCGAATTAATCCTAGAACGATTCGAGGAAAATCCATTTTTAGAGAGGTTTTACAAGGACCCTAAAAGCCACGCTTTCTCTGTAGAGCTTGCCTTTGTAGCTGATAGATTTAAACAATTAAGGGAGGCTTTAGGAAGCAGGAATCTATTTCGTCAAAGAGTGGTTGCAGATTACAGCTTTGCCAAGTCTTTGATTTTCGCAAAAGCAAATCTTCCGAGAAGCGAATACGTTCTTTTCAGGACAATGTTCAGACTAATGGAAGCCCAAATTCCCAAACCTGAAGTGGTTGCAATACTCAACCCAGGGCTCGACAGAGTAAAAACCCAAATCGTAGAAAGAGGCAGATCCTATGAGCAAGATCTTCCTGAGGGATATTTAGAAAAGGTATACTCAGGGTACGAAGCTCACTATCAATACCACAGAGGGTCAAGGGTACTGTTCATTGACACCTCTAAATACGACTTTGTAAAAAGAGAGGAAGATTTTGAAAAACTCCTATCTTGTATCCTTACTCCTAGAAAGCCAGGAGTGTACAAACTATAAGACATGCGTAGAAAAGACTTTTTAAGACTAGGAGCCTTATTTGGCGGAGGACTTTTATCTGGATCAGCTTTTGCTTCAACATCATCTCCAGAGTCTGGCAGAAGATGGGACACTAACCTTGATAGATTAGTTGCTGATTCTAAAATAGATGGGAGTATGTTCAACTACGCTGACGCTCCTATTGAAAAGGTAAGAGTAGCTGTAGTTGGTTTAGGAAATAGAGGCACTACTCTAATCCAAATGCTTGATTGGCTAACTAGAAACAACCACTGCGAGATAGTTGCGATCTGCGATGTACAGCCTAAATACATTGAAAGGGCGAAGTCGACAATTTCTAAATTTCAATCTACTGAACCGCGTGTTTTCGACGGTAGCCAGGACGAGATGGCTTGGAAGGAAATGTGCAAAACTGATCTAGCAGACCTTATTTTAGTTGCTACACCTTGGAGGTGGCACGCACCCATGGCAACCCATGCTATGGAACAAGGACTCCACGTTGCCACAGAAGTTCCTTTGGCATATAAATCAACTAACGCTTTAGATCTAATCAAGACTGCAGAGCGCACTAAGCGTCATTGCATAATGATTGAGAACTGTTGCTACAACGGAGAAGAACTCTTTGTTCTGAATATGATTAAAGAAGGAGTGTTTGGCGATCTGACTCATGCTGAGTGCGCATATATCCACGACCTCAGAGCTCTAATGCTTGATACAGATTATTATCACAAGCGCTGGAGGCTAAATCACCACCTTGAAAGAGACGGCAACTTCTACACTACACACGGCTTAGGCCCAGTATGTATGTACATGGATATTCTTAGAGGCGACAATCTTAGCCACCTTGTTTCGATGAGTTCAAATGAGGCTGCTCTATCTAAAGCTATGAGGGAGTCTGATGATTCTGTTATGAATGCTCTAGCAGATAAGGCCAAATGTGGTGACGTAAACACCACTCTTATAAAAACTGAAAAGGGAAAGAGCATAATGCTTCAGTTTGACGTACATACTGGCAGACCCTACAACAGACTAAACAAACTTTGCGGAACCAATGCTGTTCACTACGGCTACCCTTCTAGACTATTTATTGACGACCCTGAAAGTGGCGGATGGCACACTTGGCAAGATGAAGCTGGATACAATGAGCACCTGGAAAAGTATGCTCACCCAATGTGGACTAGCCTAAGAGAACAAATCTCAAGTAACGAACAGGGACACGGAGGAATGGATTTCGTTATGATGTACAGACTTATTCGCGCATTAAATCTCGGAGTATCCCTTGATCTCAATGTTTACGACGGAGCACTTTGGAGCTTAGTTGGCGCACTTACAGACCAAAGCGTAGCAATGGGCAATGCAAGGGTAAATATCCCTGACATCACAAATGGTTTATGGAAGAATGAAGCAGAACACCCTGTGTTCCGAGAGCTTTAACCTAGGATTAACTTAAAATTATCCAAGCAGCTCTTTCATCTTAGAGCCAATATGAGCTGGGCTATCCACAACGTGGATTCCACATTCAGCCATAACTCTTTTCTTAGCTTCAGCTGTCTCGTCCTCACCGCTTACGATAGCACCTGCATGCCCCATTGTTCTACCCTTAGGAGCAGTAACACCTGCGATAAATCCAACAACTGGCTTAGTAGCGTTGTCCTTAATCCAACGAGCAGCGTTAATCTCAAGGTCACCACCAATCTCACCAATCATAACAATTCCTTCAGTATCATCGTCAGCCATAAGAAGCTTTACCGCATCCAGTGTAGTTGTTCCGATGATAGGATCGCCGCCGATGCCGATGGCAGTAGTTTGGCCTAAACCTGCTTTAGTGCATTGGTCAACAGCCTCGTAGGTAAGAGTACCTGACTTACTGACAATTCCAACACGGCCTTTCTCAAAGATGAATCCTGGCATAATGCCAACCTTCGCCTCACCAGCAGTCATAATTCCTGGACAGTTAGGACCAATTAAAGTGCAATCTCTCTGATCGATATATGACTTAACTCCTACCATATCAGCAACTGGGATACCCTCAGTTATGCAAATGATCACCTTGATACCCGAGTCAGCAGCTTCCATAATTGCATCAGCAGCGAATGCAGGAGGAACGAATAGAATACTCACATCAGCACCAGTCTCCTTAACCGCGTCATGAACAGTGTTGAATACAGGTCTGTCAAGGTGAGTAGAACCACCCTTTCCAGGAGTAACACCTCCAACAACATTAGAACCATATTCTATCATTTGGCCTGCGTGGAATGTTCCCTCACCACCAGTAAAACCTTGAACAATAATCTTAGAATCTTTGTTTACTAAAACGCTCATTTGATATAGTTTTATGTCGCACTTTTTAATTGCCAGTCAAATTTAGGCCAAACCAACTCCATCTTCCCCCTACTTTCCTCAAATTTGCATTGTGAAAAATTCGATGCCCAAAGCCCTTGACGGTTCTACTATTTGTGCAATATCTACACCCCCAGGTGCTGGCGGAATTGCAGTCATCAGAATTAGCGGACCTGAGGCATTAAGAATTTCTTCATCAGTGTTCTCTAAACCCTTAACCCCTAAACACGATCGAACAGTAGTTTTTGGCCGCATCCTCGAAGAAGACCAAATCATTGACGAAGGCCTCGCCCTTGTCCTCTGTGGCCCAGGCTCATACACTGGGGAAGACACCGTCGAATTCAACATTCACGGCTCAACATTCATTCAGGAACAAGTAACGCACCTCCTCATTCTCGCGGGATGCCGCCTCGCAGGACCAGGAGAATTCACTCAGCGAGCCTTCCTCAACGGTAAGCTCGACCTAACACAGGCAGAAGCAGTAGCTGACCTTATCGCTTCTGAACACTCAGGAGCCCACAAACTAGCAGTCGAACAACTCCGCGGTAAGTTCTCCCGTGAAATAGGTGAACTCCGTGACTCTCTCATCAAATTTGCCGGCCTCCTAGAGCTAGAATTAGATTTCTCGGAAGAAGACGTAGAATTTGCAGACCGAACCAAATTATTAGGACTCATCGACAAATTACTCGGCCGCGTTACCTCCCTCGCCGACTCCTTCAGATCAGGCAATGCCATAAAGTCTGGTGTCCGAGTCGCAATTCTTGGCGCCCCAAATGCCGGCAAATCCACTCTTCTCAACGCACTTGTAGGTGACGAAAGAGCAATAGTCTCTGACACTGCCGGTACCACCCGTGATGTAATCGAAGATACCTGTGAAATAAACGGAACCCTTTTCCGCTTTATTGACACCGCCGGCATCCGCGAAACTTCAGACGTCATTGAAACCGAAGGAATAAAACGAGCAATTAAAAAAGCTTCTTCAGCTCACACCGTACTTTATTTGCTTGATTCAAGTTCGGAATCGCTCGAATCTGCCACAGATAAAATCTCTGAACTTGAGTTGAGCGAGGAGGTAAATATTGTGGCAGTTTGGAATAAAAGCGACTTGCAAAAATCTCCTGAAGATGACTTACCAAGATGCTCCTCAACTATTTCAATCTCCGCTTCATCTGGCGAGGGAATTGAAGCTATCAAAACCCTTCTTGTTGACTCTCACAGCATTAAGGAAAGCGCTTCATCTCTTATTGTAACAAACGTACGTCACTTCGAAGCCTTAGTTAACGCTAAGGAAAGCCTTGGCGCCGTAAAATTAGGACTATTAAGCGATATACCAGCTGACCTTGTAGCCATAGACATTCGTACGACCCTTCATCATTTGGGATCAATCACAGGGGCAGTCCATGCAGACGACATTCTAGGACACATCTTCTCAAACTTCTGCATTGGAAAGTAGATGTTTATTATCTAATAGATTAAACCTTTTGACCCATGAGATTTATTAAGCTTTACCAAAGAGCTCTTGTTATACTTTCATTGAAAAGAGGATGAGTTAAGAGTAGTAGCCTTAGTACATTTGCACAGTTAAATTTAATTAGAATGGATCCTAACGCTGGCAAAAAACTAATTAATCGCCTGGGTCGTGATGAGGCTATTGCAGCACTTCACACTGAGAACTTTGCAAGAAGAACTACTTCTTTTTATCGCTACGTCGATATTCCCGATACTGAAGCAATGCGCGACAAACTCTACAGAGAGTGGAGTGAGCTTGGGGTGTTTGGAAGAGTGTATCTCGCTAATGAGGGCATTAATGCTCAGATTTCTGTTCCTGAGCCTAATTGGGATAAGTTTATTGATGTGCTTAACTCTAATCCTGAGTTTATAAATATGCATCAGAAAATAGCTATTGAAGATGATGGCAAGTCGTTTTTTAAGTTAATGCTAAAGACTAAAAACCAAATTGTTGCTGATGGTTTGGAATACGGTGATTACGACATTTCAAATGTTGGCACTCACTTGGATGCTAAGGCTTGGAACGAAGCAATGGATGAGGGAGCTATTGTAGTGGATATGAGGAATCACTACGAAAGTGAGATTGGTCATTTTGAAGGAGCGATTTGCCCTCAATCTGAAACATTTAGAGAGGAACTCCCAAAAGTGCTTGAGAATCTTAAAGGAAAAGAAGATGATAAAATCCTTCTTTACTGCACAGGAGGCATAAGATGCGAGAAGACTTCAGCATACTTAAAGCACCATGGATTTAATGATGTAAACCAGCTTAATGGAGGAATTATTGATTACGCTAGACAACTTGAAAACAACAAGGATATAGAGAATAAGTTTATAGGGAAGAATTTTGTTTTCGATGAGAGATTAGGCGAGAGAATATCTGATGATATTATCTCAAATTGTCATCAATGTGGTGAGTCGAGTGATGACCATGTAAATTGCAAAAACAAGACTTGCAACTTGTTATTTATTCAGTGTGAAAAATGCCAAAAAGCTAATGGTGGATGCTGTTCTCCAGAGTGTTTGGAATACTCTCAACTTCCTGAAGAAGAGCAGATTTTACAAAGGAAGGGAAAGAAGAATAATTCACGTTTTCACAATCACCAGAAGAGAGACCTCAGTAAGGGATTTAAATAACTGAGGTAAATTCCTTATTTTGCAGGATTAAACACACCTGCACAAAAGAAACCAAATGCAATCAACACGCACGTTTCTGTTTACCGGAATATTAGCCATCTTCGCAGTTTTTCAAGTAGCTGTTGCTGCTGAAGATGGGACAAACGTGCTTCCATCGTTTACAGTTGATGTTACAGAGGGCGCACAAGCTTCTGGATTAGTTGTCCATTGCACAAACACTTCTATCAATATTGATGAGACTTGTGGCACTAATGTTTCATATGCTTGGTCTATAGACAATGGAGCTATGGGGGTAGACTGGATTTTGGTTGAAGGAACAACTGAAACCACTCAAAATCTAGCTGTAGAGTTCATTACTCAAGGTTGTTACAATATCACTCTAACAGCCTCAGACTGTAATAATGTTGCAAATACTTCACCTACTGAAATAACTATTGCAGGTCCACCTCAACTAATAATTGACGATTTCACTTCAGTTTCAACTTGTTCAAACGGTCAAGCTGAAGCTCTTTGGCAAATGGCTTCTAACAACAATAACTCTGTAAATTTTAATGTATTTATTGATGGAGCTCCACTGTTTTCTAACAACTACGGCGGACTTTCTAGTTGCATAACACCTGGAACAATTCTTTTTGCAGATGTTATTTCTGCAGGATTTCTTTCACCAGGAATGCACCAACTGATTTTCCAAGCACAGGGTGATTTATACAATATACCAACAATTGAAATCATTGACTTTGAAGTTTTTGAAGCTCCTAGTCTGAGCATTTCTACTTCAGCTGGAGCTTTTTGTTCATACGAGCAGGCTACGGTGAATGCGAATATCAATTTTGGACTTCAGCCTTATGTAATTGATTGGTCAATAGACGGCCTATCACAATACACAGAGACTGTAATCGCAAACAATTCTTCATACAGCTTCGACCTAAATGGTATCAACGGAGCAACTACAATCTTAGTCAACTTAGTAGATGCTAACGGCTGTACCACAAGTGAAACAATAAATATCGAGATATACGATGATGTTGATTTCACTCTAACTACAACACCTACATGTGAAAATACGGCAGCCGAATTTGTGGCGACGGGTAATGCTACTCAATATGTTTGGCCTGATGCTTTATTCAGTGTAACTAGCCCTGTAGAAGCAGTTGGAGGAAACGACACTCAATCAGCAGTTATGGGAGACGGTATTGCTGTTGACGTAATTGGTGAAATCATCTACACTGGGACAGTTGACGGAGTTTTAGTTTGCTCTTCAACAATGACAGCTAATGCGGTTGTAAATCCTAATCCGGTGCTTGCAATTTCGCCTTCAGCAGGAACAACTTTCTGCTCTAACGAACTGCCAGAAATTACTGTAACTGGAGCTGATTATTACGACTTCAACCCACCACCAGCTACTGAAGTAAATGGTGTTGCTACTTACCCTCCTGGTCTTAACTCGATTACTGGTTTCGCTGATGGATCTATAGATTATGCTGAAATCACATGCACTAGTTCTATCATGCTAGACTACCAGATTCTTGAGACACCAGTGGTTCAGCTAGCTGTTGATGGAGCTGTTCTTTGTGGACCAGATGATAGCGCACTCATAACAACTGGCGGAATGGATCCTGCAACATACTCATTCCAGTGGTGGTTTAACGGATTCCAAATTACTGGCGAAACAAACAACAGCGTGAATGTTGCATTAAGCTACCCTACTGATGCTGGCTTGAATAATGTCGCGTGCCAAGTTACTCACAACAATGGCTGTATTGGAGGATCTGTAATTCAAGTTGAAATGCTTGAAGGAGCTTCTATTGATGTTACTTCATCGCCTATTTGTGATGGTGACACATTGTTTATGGACACCTCTTCAAATGGAAATATAACTTGGAGTGCTAACGGAGCTACACCTACTGCTACTGGATATTACTACTACCCTGTAACTGATGGAGATTCCTACACAGCAACGGCTACTGTTACTTCTGCTTCTATTATTGCTGCTTCACAATACGACTGTACTGCTTCACAAACCATAGTAGTAGATTCAAGGGCTAATCCAGATTTGGACTTTATTTTTAGTGGAATTCCTTGTACAGGCCAAAGCGTGCAGGTTGATATAAGCGGAGCTGAAAACTACACTTGGACATCAGATCCTAATGAGACTAACTCTAGCTTGAATCCTGATCCTGGGGTTATTTCAAATAACATCCTATCACTTGGATATACAAACGTTATCCCTGGTGACTTAAACATTAACACTACTGGAACAATTACTTATCCTGATGAATTAACTTGTTCTAGTTCGGAGCCGTTTACAGCTACAATAAACGCAAACACTTCTTTCCAACTTGCTGGTTCAACTGAGATTTGTGAGGGTGAGTGTATTGATTTAACTGTTGATTGGGATGAAGATCCAAATGGCGCTACTTTCTCTTACGACTGGTTCCTTGACGGAAATTTACACTCAAACGGAGGAGCATTCACTCACTGCCCTACTTACGCATCTGGAACTGCTGAAGTAACTCTAGTTGTGGAAGCTGGTAATGCTTGCCAATCTTCACACACAGTGTTTGTGAACACAACAGAATTGCCAATTATAACTATGGCAGCTGATGTTGTAGAAGGATGTAATCCTCTAACTGTAAACTTTAATGCTACCAATCAATTTGCAAGTGTAACTGCCTGGAATTTTGACAATGGTCAGTCTGAAACAGGTATAGATAATGTCCAAATGACATTTGACTGTGGCGACTACGACAATGGAGATTGTATATACAACGTGAGCTACACAGCTATCTCTCCAACTAACCCTAACTGTACTGCTTCAGAGTTTACTCAAATCACAGTTCACCCTATTCCAGAAAGTGATTTCTTCTTGAGTGAGAGCATTGTGTGTTTTGAATCGGGCGTAGATGCAATCATTGAAGCAAATAATATTAGCTCTGATATAACAGGACTTCTTTGTAATGGATCTACAAACGCTCCATACAACTGGACTTTATTCCCTACCGGATCTGGAGATTGTACTGAGTCAGTAAATGATATGCCCAACCTTTTTGCTGCAGGTACAGGTAACTTCTCTATTGGACTTGAAACAACAGATGTATTTGGTTGTTCAAGTCAAAGCTTCCAAGATTTCCAAGTAGTTGAGGCGCCTGTTCCAGAGATTGGATTCTTCTCTACTTCTGTTTGTCTGCCAACACAGATAGAAATTCTAAATACAACAACTGGAGCTGCAAGCTTTGACCTTGAAGTACCTGGATTTGTTATTCCAACCAACTTCAACTCACCATTCTATTTAGACGTTGAATTCCCTGGGATTTATGAGGCAGAATTCACCGTTACTTCTAATGAAGGGTGCTCTGTGACTGTTGAATATGAAGATGCATTTGAAGCGTGGTACCCACCGCTTGCTGATTTCACTACAGATCCAGAAGACATCAACATCCTAGACCCGACTGTGAACTTTGTGAATCTAACACAGGGTGGAACGGAATTCATTTGGTCTTTTGGAGACGGAGACGGATCATCAGAGGTAAATCCACAGCATGAATACTATGAAACTGGATCTTATGATGTACAGCTTCTCGTAACTAATCAGTACGGATGTACTGATGTGAGCACTCAAACTATCAACGTGAGTAACCTATTGCAGATTTGGGTTCCAAATTCATTTACTCCTAACAATGATGGAAATAATGATGCTTGGATTCCTAGAGTATCAGGGCAAGAGTTAATCCAAACCTACGAATGCTGGGTTTACGACAGATGGGGTAAGCTAGTTTACTTCTCTACTACTCCTGAAGAACCATGGGTAGGTGATAATATGGTAGATGGCTTAGGCACTCACTATGTGAGTTCAACAGAGGCATTTACTTGGAGAATCGAAATTAAAATGGTGGACGGTTTAGGTGCTAGGACCGAAACAGGCCACGTGTATTTAGTACGTTAAACACAACTTTATGAAAGCAATTGTATTCCCTGGACAAGGGGCACAATTCCCTGGAATGGGAAAGGATCTTTTTGATGCATCGGAAATTGCTCGCAAGAGGTTTGCTGAAGCAAACGAAATTCTTGGGTTTAACATTTCTGACATCATGTTTTCTGGCACTCCAGAAGACCTCAAGCAAACAAAGGTTACACAACCTGCTATTTTTCTACACTCTACTATACTAGCAGAAGTACTGAGCGATCAGACTCAGCCTGACATGGTCGCTGGTCATAGCCTGGGTGAGTTTAGCGCGATGGTTGTAGCTGGAGGAATCTCATTTGCAGACGGCTTAGAGCTAGTTTCAGCTAGAGCTAATGCAATGCAGGAAGCTTGTGAAACAACACCATCAACGATGGCTGCAGTACTTGGCCTTGAGAACGAAGTAGTTGAAGAAGTTTGTGCTAACACTGAAGGTGTTGTTGTAGCTGCTAATTACAATTGCCCTGGTCAGCTGGTAATATCTGGTGAGATTCCAGCTGTTGAAGCTGCTTGCGAAGCACTTAAAGAAGCTGGAGCAAGAAGAGCGTTGATTCTACCTGTTGGCGGAGCATTCCACTCTCCACTTATGGAACCTGCGAGAGAGAAACTTGCGTCAGCAATCGAAGCTACTGAGATGAATGATTTGCGTTGTCCAATATTCCAAAACGTAAGCGCAAAAGCTGAAACGGACATTGAGGTAATTAGGAAGAATCTTGTATCGCAGTTAACTGCACCTGTGAGATGGACTCAAAGTATGGAGGCTATGATTTCCTTTGGTGCAACATCAGTTACTGAGGTTGGACCAGGTAAGGTTCTTCAGGGTTTGTTTAAAAAGGTGGATAGAGCTTTCCCAACTGAAAGCGCAGCACTTAGTGCTGAGTAATACATTTAAACTCTACGTCTTTCGCGATTAACCCATCCTTAATGCGTTGATTGCGTAGCATTTCAGCTTTCTTCTCAAGGAATGCTCCAAGAGATTGCTTGCGTGATGCGTGCTTTGCCTTCAATTTTTCTGCAATGATTTTATCCATATTTGAAAAATACGGCTAAGATCTCCCCTACTTCTTACCTTTGGTTAGGAGTTATTCAACCCTTTTTGGTGATTTTTTCAAGTTTACCAAACCTTGAATAAACATACCAAAGTATGCACGCGCTCACTCCAGCAAACAATGCACTACCTAAATAAATAGAAGACAGATATTTAGGGTTTTCAGCGAATAAACTACCTGAAATCATAGCCCCTGTACCTATGCCTATCTCTAATGCCATAAGCATAGTGCTTAAGCCAAGAGCAATCTTGTTTTTAGGCGCAATATCTGCAGTCCATGCGAAAATAGTAGGCATGTTAATACCGGCCGACAATCCGTAGATCACTCCGCCGATGGCCGCAACTAACTTTGTTTCCGCAATGCTCATGATGCCCATGCCTATAAGAATCAGGAAGCCGCCAATGATGAGGAGAGGCTCCCTCCCGTATTTATCAGAGGCACGGCCAGCAACAAACCTCATAGAAATGGAGGCTACAACGATTATGGTGTTAAAGAGACCTTTGTATGTATATCCTAGGCCATCGACAAAATCTGGGGTGATTGTTAGGAATACCCCAAATGCAAATGAGATTGGCAACAATACTAATGCCGCTGGTATGGCTGAAGATTCGAAGATTCCACCTTCAAAGATGTTGAGATCGTCTAGAGTGACTTTGCGCGGATTAGTTAGTGTCTCTGGAAGCTTTAGCGTTAATAGTAGCGCAAGGATTCCAAGGATTGAAGAAACAATGAACATCTCATCGTAGTCGTATTCGACGCGGATAAAGCTGCCGAGCGCTGGGCCGCCTGCCATTCCAGCATTACCCGCTACACCCAGGTATCCAAGGGCTTCTCCCCTTCGCTCCTTAGGAATTATATCAGTTAAGAAGGCGCTTGTTCCTGTTGGCCTGAAACCAGTGCTTAGGCCGTGAACTGTTCTTAGAATTAAGAAAAGCCAAACTCCCCACATTGCTGTTTCAGATTCTCCGCTCCAGCCTTCATTCAACATACCTACGCCTACGTATAGAAAACCGGCACAAGCTGCGACGACTGTTCCAAACACCATCACGACCTTTCTGCCTGCTCTGTCAGCGATTCGGCCTGAGAAGAATCTAGATACGAATGCACCAAGTGTGAATAGGCCTACTATGTAGCCTAGCAAATGTCCTGCGTTAAGCTCCTCAGTTAAATACTCAGGCAACTCAGGCATTATCATCCCAAAGCTAGCCATGAATAAAACCGTGCTAGCGCACAGAGTGAAAAACGTTGGGGTAAATAATTTCATTCTGCGCAAAGGTAGTCCCGTACCTTTATGGCTAGTGAGACAGTACCCAACTAAAATAATCGTCGCTTGGGGCGAAGCCATTAGCGGCAACAAAAAGATTAAAGATTGGCTAAAGGAAAATGGCTACCCTGAACTTTCGTGCTTTGTCTACGCTTTGCAGTTACAGGATAGTGCTAGAAAATGGCTAATGGACAACAACTGCCCTGAGCTAATGGCTCTAGTAATGGGATCTGAAGGAGATAAAAAAGCTCTTAATTGGTTAAGGGCTAATAGCTACTCTAAACTTGCTCTTATAGCTGAAGGGGCAGACAATGACAATACTGCTATTGAAGAGCTACTAAAAATGGATGAAAAAGAATGGGCTATGATTAGTCTTAAAATCAGGGCAGTAAAAAACTCTATCCAAGAGGATAACGAAGATTGGCATAAGCAATCAAGATGGTAGATATACCAAATGGCTCATCACCTTTGGATGTATAAACTTCTGTGCCACTCTCTGCAAATCATCAGCATTTATATCTTCGATTGATTTTAAAAACTCGGAAAGAGGCTCAACTTTATTGTAGAAAAGATAACTCTTAGCAAGACCCGTCATCATTGCGGTGCCGGAGTCTTGGCTGAGCGCGATTTGGCCTATGAGCTGCTTTTTAACATCCTTCAACTGCCTAGCACTAAGCTTTTTATCACACATTTCCCTAAGCTCCTTATTAACTAGGCGCTCAACCTTTTTATGAAACCTTGTATCTGTGCCAAAATAAATTGAGAACACTCCGCAATCCGCATACGGAGAATACCCTGCCTCAATGTGATAAGCCATCCCATACTTCTCCCTAATATTCATGCTAAGCCTACTATTCATAGCTGGTCCTCCTAAATAATTTGCAAGCAGAGTAAGCGGCAATTTATCTGGATGGTCAGCTCCAACAGTAAGGCTCCCCATAAGATGATGCACTTGGTAAGTATCCTGCTTTATCCTCTCATCGAACACCTCAACTGGCTTCGCAAGCGAGCGTTTAGTACCATCCCCATCACAATGATAGCTACTCAAATACTTCTTACAAATCCTCTTTAGCTTTTTAATAGGTGTAGAACCAACAGAAGCAAACACCATAGCCACTGGTCTATAATTCCTACTAACAAACGCCTCAACATCCGCTTTTGTTAAGGCTTCCACTGACTCCGGTGTACCTAGTATAGTCCTTCCAAGCGGATGTTTACCAAACAATCTCTCCTCAAACTCATCAAAAATCACATCGCTAGGATTATCTCTCACAGAAGCAATCTCATCGAGAATCACATCCCTTTCCTTTGCTATCTCCTTCTCAGGAAAAGTAGAATTAAAAGCAATATCTGCAATGAGTTCAACCGCCCTATCCATATCTCTTTCAAGGAAAGAAGCACTAATCCAAGTCTCCTCCTTAGTCGTATAAGCATTAAGCTCCCCACCTACTTTCTCAAGCCTATTAAGAATATGAAAGGTCTTCCTCTTTTTAGTTCCCTTAAATAGACAGTGCTCAATGAAATGTGCCACACCTGATTCACCCTTTAATTCATCTCTACTTCCCGTGTTTATCACAAGAGAAATGTGACTCGCCTCCCTAGGAACTTCCTTATGAATTACTCGTATCCCATTCTCCAATGTAAATGTGTGAAACTCTGCTTCCATTAAAATATCAAGTATAAACCTATTACAAAAACAACTCCTGAAACGAGAAATGCTGCAAGTGTGTAGGGTAAGATATCTCTAGCCCTTAATCCTGTTATCCCTAAAAGGGGCAAAGCCCAAAATGGCTGTAACATATTAGTCCATTGATCACCATAAGCCATTGCCATTACCCCTTTCTCTAACGTCATACCTATTGCATGACAAGCCTCTAAAACTAGTGGACCCTGCACAGTCCATTGCCCTCCCCCTGAAGGAACAAAAACATTTAAAATCCCTGAGGAACTGAAAATTGCAAATGGTAAACTTCCTGTAGAAGTAGCGCTTACAAAAGCACCTGACAATACATCAACTAACCCTGTTCCTGTAACTATCCCCATTATCCCAAAGTAGATTGGAAATTGTAGAAGTATGCCTGATGCTCCTCCGATTGCCTTATTTAGTGCACCTACTAAGTTGAATATACTTTTATGAAAAATGAGGGCTAAACTAAATAATACCAAATTCACCCAGTCCGGATTCACAAATCCCAGCGCACTATTCCCATCATATGTACGACCCAGATATACAGCAACTACAAGACCAAGAACTCCAAATATTATTGGCAGAAAAACACTGTGATCAAAGAACGATGCTATTGAATCAAGCTTCCCCTTAACTGGAATAAAATGTAAATCAGTATCAGAAATTTCAATTTCTTCATTCTCCACATGCCTACCTAAAACCGCGAATAACCCAACAATTGCAACCATAACAGCAACAGTAATCCCTATGTTCCATGAAGTAAAAATTGTATCTGAAATCGATATCGATTCTGGTAGCCAATCAACTCCTTTTTCATAAATATCAGCCAAGTGACCATCCTCAGCAACCTTCAATGGCGCTGACCCACTCAATCCGCTGTGCCACACTAGTAAGCCCATATATCCAGCTGCTCCAACTAACCCAGCATGAGCAACTTTTTTATCAATAACCACCTTAGCAATTAAAGCGCCCGCAACTAAACCTAGACCCCAATTCACCCAGCCAAGTAACATTGCAATAAGCGCGACAACCGCTGGTGCATACTTTGGAGTTTTTACAGCATAAACAGCTACAAAATTTAATGCTGATTTGATTGGTGGAGACAACGCTAAAACATGCCCTAACACAAGCATATACATTGCCTGAAATCCAAATGTTAATCCAGTAACATTCCACAATCCATCCGACCATGCTATTAGACTTTCCTCAGCAGTAGCTCCGAATAGGGAAAAACCAAATGCCACAAGCGTAAGCACCAAGGCAATAGCCATAGGTGATGGCAGTAATCGCTCGAAGCCCCTCGAGTATGAATTAAGAAAACCGGACATTACCGGTTATTAAAATGGCAGATCGTCGTCGCTTGATGGTTCTATAACCATTGGCTCAACGTCTGGAAGGGGCGCTACATCAACAGCAGGCTGAGCACCGCCCTGTTCAGAAGAACTTCCTACCGGTACAACTCCATCGCTTTCAATTCTCCATGCGTTAAGATCAACATAGTAGTTACCATTATATTCTCTACCTCGCAGATCAAATTTCACAATAACATTATCTCCCTCAGACATTCCATTTAATTGCTCAACTCTCTCTTTTAGAGCGGATAGTTTGATGTCTTGTGGGTACTGTTCGTTAGTGGTAATAACGAAATCGCGCTTATAAAAGCCGCTTGGGAAGTCTTGTTGCTCGAACAAAACTTTAATCTTTCCTTTTAACTCAAATGCCATGCTATAAAAGTAAAACAACCAATCAAAAATCGATGCTTATCCTAGGTTAAAACTGAGAAGTGTTTTCCACGCTCCATCAACATCTCCATTATCGAGAAGTTCAGCAGCATGTTTATGAAGTGTTATCTCCAATGCGCTTCCATCATCCTGTAATTCCAAGAAAAATTCGCTTAGCTCCATAAGTTTGTAATCATTGACCTCAGTCTCATCAGGAAGTACTTCTACATTACCCAACATAGCAAGATGCATTCCACTTAAATATGAACTAGTTCTAATGTCTTCAGGTATATTATCTACTCCCATTCCAAGGTTAGCAAGAGGCTTAGGCACTTCAAACAAAGCATCACCAGATGCTCTTACGTAATAGCTTCCACCACATCTTCCAACTAGGTCGAGTTTTTTTGCATCAGGTAATCCAGATTCATTTAAAACATCCTCTCTAAAATGTATTTTTAAAATCTCACAAACTACAAGTTGCCCAGCCCCTGGAGTATCTCCAAATGAATCAACTCTTAACACCTTACACTCAAAAGAAGCAGGAGCCTCTAAAACTCTTGGAGGAGTAACTAAATCTGATGCTACTTCAGTAAGACCAGCTTTTTTGAATTCATTTACTTCCTTAGAGTATTCTGTACTTGCTAGTGAGCAAGCATGAACTGTGTTGTAATCAACCATATTCACTACTACTTCAGGGACTTCTAATACATTCTCGAGAGTGTGTTTAGTAGTGTTATCCCTTCCTCTTCTAGCTGGCGAGAAAATCAGAATAGGTGGATTTGCAGAGAACACATTGAAGTAGCTAAATGGAGCTAGATTAACTCTTTCTTCAGAATCAACTGTACTTGCAAAAGCAATGGGCCTTGGAGCTATACCACCTAATAAAAAGGCATGAAGCTTTCCAGGATCTAAATCAGAAGGAGTTAGAGTTAGATGTGACATCTAAATAAGTCTATTTAGGCTTGTGATTTTCTACAATTGCTACTTTTTCAAGAACCTTAGCTTTAAGATCTTCCTTGAATTGAGCAATCTTATTGAGAAGATTTGAGTCAGCTATGGCTAGAATTTGGGCTGCCAGAATACCTGCATTTCTTCCTCCATCAAGAGCAACAGTTGCTACTGGGACTCCAGCAGGCATCTGTAAAATGCTTAAAACTGAATCCCAACCGTCTATAGAATTACTTGACTTAACAGGCACTCCTATTACTGGAAGTGGCGTGTAAGAGGCAACCATACCAGGCAAGTGAGCAGCGCCACCAGCGCCAGCAACTATTACTTTCACTCCTCTACCAACTGCGCTCTTTGCGTATTCAGCAAGTCGATCAGGCGTCCTATGCGCGCTAACAACTGTTGCCTCATGCTCAACACCAAGTTCTTCTAAAACTGCCATGGCTTTCTCCATAACTCCTAAATCAGAGTTACTGCCCATAATAATACCTACCTTACTCATCCTTGTTTTTGTTTTTTATTTTATCGATTTGGTCTCTCAACTCAGAAGCTAGTTCATAATCTTCATTATCAATTGCTTCCTTTAACTCTGTCTCGAGTAATTCCAAATCTGGAGTATCGTCAATCTCTTCAATTTCTCCTAAACCGATATGTATATCAACATCGTATTCTAAGCCCTCAGAGAACTCCTCAGGATTAATTCCAGCCTGCTTAACGACTGCATCATAACACCTTATAGGCGATCTAAATCTAACAGCTACGCCCACAGCATCTGAAACTCGTGAATCAATTTCCTCAATAGATTCACCGTTAGATACAAGAACTTTAGCGAAGAACACTCCCTCTTGAAATTTGTAAACGAGAACCTCTACCACCTCCATTCCAAAGGCTATTAAAGTGCTCTTATACATATCATGAGTAAGAGGCCTGCTAGACTTCATATTTTCTAGTTCAAGTGCAATTGACTGTGCTTCAGCAGCTCCAATAACAACTGGAATTCTAGTTGTTCCTCCTACTACTCCTAATACCATAGTGTACGCCCCCGATGACGAGCCTGTAAGGCTAATGTCATGGATTTCGAGGTCGACTTTTTTCATGATTTTTTTAAGAGAGTAACTTAATTGCTTCAGTTAATTTAGGAAGAACTTCGAATACATCACCTACAATTCCGTAATCAGCTGCCTTAAAGAATGGCGCTTCAGGATCAGTATTGATTACAACGATGACTTTACTTTGGTTTACACCTGCAAGGTGCTGGATAGCTCCTGATATACCGCAAGCAATGTAAAGGTCAGGGCGTATTGTTACTCCGGTTTGGCCTACGTGCTCATGATGAGGTCTCCAACCCATGTCTCCTACAGGTCTAGAACATGCAGTTGAGGCATTTAGAGCCTTTGCAAGATCTTCAACAATCCCCCAGTTCTCGGGTCCTTTTAATCCTCTTCCAGCTGAAACTACCCTTTCAGCTTCAGGAAGCGGCACAGAACCATCTACAGATGCAGGAGTGAATTCTCCAATTAATAATCTAGCTTCTCCTACTTCAGCAGAAAATGCTTCAACAGTCGCAGAACCTCCAACTTCTTTTACGCCAAACGCGTTAGGTGTCACAGATACAACAGTCTTATCAGTTCCAACAGAAACTGAAGCTTTAGCCTTTCCACTAAATACATTTCTTGGGTAGTTACCTCCTTCAGGCACTCCTGTTACTCCAGGAACATACCCTGCTCCTATTCTAACAGCAACTCTTGGAGCAACTGCTCCACCTTCAAGGTTAGCAGAGAACACTACAGTTGATGCTCCTTCAGATATAGAGACTGCTTCAACAAGCTTAGCAAGCTGGGAGTTATCATTAAGTGCTTTAGAATACTGAAGAACCTTACCAATTCCAACTGTTCCAATTCCACCATCTCCTTCTATGATCCCTGAAACTACTGCAGTAGCAGATCCTCCAGAAATCGCGTTTGCGTATGAAGCTGCTTCAAGACCAGACTTAGTAGCCTTTCCTTCACTTAGAGGTACAAATACTAATACTGACATAATTATATGATTTTAGCTTCTTCACGTAATAAACGAACTAGTTCTGCTGGGTTGTCAGCATCAACTATCTTGCAATCCCCCTTTGCAGGTGGTAGTGAAAACTTCTCAACCTTTGTTGTAGCATCAGCATAAGCCTCAACTACTTGAAGTGGCTTAGTACGTGCTGACATAATACCTCTCATATTAGGTATTCTTTGCTCAGACATTCCCTTTGCAGCGCTTAGGACAAACGCACCATTTACAGTCACCTTATTTGTTCCTCCAGATGCTTCACATGTGAGATTGTAAGTACCTCCATCAGCATTTATACTAGTAGCAAATGCAACAAATGGAAGGTCTAAAGATTCTGCTATCATTGCAGGAACAGCAGCTGAATTGTGGTCGATAGTCTCCTTACCACAAAGAATTATATCAAAATCCTTATCAGATGCGTAATCTGCGATCAACTTAGCAACTTGCATTGAGTCTTCTGGCTCAGCATTAATCCTTACAGCGTCATTTGCACCGATAGCTAAAGCCTTTCTAATGATAGAGTCACAAGTAGCATCTCCAACAGTAATTGTAGTCACTGAACCTCCTTCAGTTTCCACTAATTCTATAGCTCTAACAAGCGCGTACCACTCATCATATGGGTTAACAATAAATTGGACACCGCCTTCGTCAAAGCGCGTATCTTCGTCTGTAAAAGCTATACGACTCGTCGTATCTGGGGCTTTACTTATGCATACAAGCAATTTCATGGGTATGATAGTGTATTCTAAGTTTCTGTGATTAGGAGTGCAAAGGTAGTGATGCAATGCCATCAATCACTTATCTTTGCCGACCGAATTATGCATATAAATCATGCGTGAAATTACATTTAGAGAAGCTATCGCTGAAGCAATGAGCGAAGAGATGCGCCGAGACGAGCGCGTTTTCCTTTTAGGTGAGGAGGTTGCCGAGTACAACGGAGCCTACAAAGCATCTAAGGGAATGCTTGACGAGTTTGGACCCCGCAGAGTCATCGACACCCCCATTGCTGAGCTAGGTTTTACAAGTATTGCCGTCGGTGCAGCTATGAATGGTCTAAGACCTATCGTAGAGTATATGACGTGGAATTTTGCAGTTCTTGCTGCAGACCAAATCATCAACCACGCAGCCAAAATGCTACAGATGAGTGGTGGTCAATTTACCACTCCTATAGTATTCAGAGGTGCAAACGGACCTGCTGGTCAATTAGCAGCAACCCACAGCCAGAGTTACGAAGCATTTTATTCTTCTATACCTGGGCTTAAGGTTGTAACTCCATTCACTCCTTATGAAGCTAAAGGCCTATTAAAGTCAGCTATTAGAGATGACGATCCTGTTCTTATCATGGAATCTGAAAAGATGTACGGTGATAAAGGGTTAATTCCTGAAGGTGAATTCCTAGTACCTATAGGTAAGGCGAACATCAGAAAAAAAGGCTCAGACTGTACAATTGTATCTTTTGGTAAAATCCTAAAGACTGTACACGCGGCAGCTGACGAGCTAGAGAAAGAAGGAATCAATGTTGAGATTATCGATCTTGTAACAATTAGACCTTTAGATCTAGCTACTATTATTGATTCAGTTAAAAAGACTAACCGTCTAGTAATCGTTGAGGAAAGTTTCCCTGTAAACTCAGTTGCTTCAGAAGTTAGTTACAGAGTCCAAAGAAATGCTTTCGACCACCTAGACGCTCCTATTGTGAGACTTTGTCAGTCAGACACACCTTTTGCATTTGCTACTACACTAATTGAAGAGGCGCTTCCTCAGGTTAAAGAGGTAATGGATGCAGTTAAACAAGCTATGTACGTTAGCTAAACATTAGAATATAATCTTTTACAAAATATGGATTTTTTAAATCAAAATTTACTTTACCTAATTCCAGCCATCGCTGTGTTTGGCCTAATTATAATGGCTATTCAAACTGCTTGGATTAAAAAGCAGTCTACTGGAAATGAGCGTATGTCAGAAATCGCTAAGTACATCCACAATGGTGCACTAGCTTTCTTAAATGCTGAATACCGCCTTCTTGCTGTGTTCGTTGTAATTGCTGGAGCTCTTCTAGGATATATTTCTACTATTGTTGAATCAACTCACTGGTTTATCGTAGTTGCATTTGTAATCGGTGCTGTATTCTCTGCTGTCGCAGGTAACATCGGAATGCGTATTGCTACTGAGGCTAATGTTAGAACAACTGAAGCTGCACGCACTAGCCTATCTAAAGGACTTAAAGTTAGTTTCAGTGGAGGTACTGTAATGGGGCTTGGTGTTGCTGGTTTAGCAGTATTTGGACTAAGTATGCTTTTCATACTTTTAATTAAGACTCAAGTTCTTGGTGACATTGACGTAACTAACGTTGATGACATGATTGTAGTTCTTGAAGCTCTTGCTGGTTTCTCACTTGGTGCCGAGTCTATCGCACTTTTTGCTCGTGTAGGCGGAGGTATCTACACTAAGGCTGCTGACGTAGGCGCTGACCTTGTTGGTAAGGTTGAAGCTGGCATCCCTGAGGATGACCCACGTAACCCAGCGACTATCGCTGATAACGTAGGTGATAACGTAGGTGACGTAGCAGGCATGGGTGCTGACTTATTTGGCTCTTACGTAGCAACAGTTCTTGCAGCTATGGTATTGGGTGTTTACGTAGTACGTGATATGGGAGATAGCTACCAAGATAAATTTGGTGGTCTTGCAACAGTACTTCTACCATTAGTTATTTCTGCTCTTGGAATCATCTTCTCAATTATCGGTTCTAAAATGATAAGCGTTAAAGACGGTGGAAAAGAGTCAGACGTACAATCTGCACTTAACAAGGGTAACTGGGGATCTATTATCCTAACAGCAATTGCTTGTTACTTCCTTATCAAGTGGATGCTACCTGAGGATTTAACTATGAAATTCTTTGAGGACAAAGCAAAGTCTGGAGCTAAATTCCCATCAATGAACGTATTCTACGCAGTACTTGTAGGACTTGGTGTTGGCGGTGGAATTAGCTGGCTCACTGAATACTACACAGGACTAGGTAAGAAACCAGTTCTTGACATTGTAAGAAACTCAAGCACTGGAGCAGGAACTAATATTATTTCTGGACTAGCTGTGGGTATGATGTCTACGTTTGCTCCAATTATTCTTTTCGCAGCTGCGATTTACTTCTCATACGATTTCGCTGGATTCTACGGTGTAGCAATTGCTGCTTGTGCAATGATGGCTACAACTGCTATGCAACTTGCAATCGACGCATTTGGCCCTATCGCTGATAACGCAGGAGGAATTGCTGAGATGTGTGAACTACCTGAAGAGGTGAGAGAACGTACTGACATTCTTGATTCTGTTGGAAATACTACTGCAGCAATCGGTAAAGGATTCGCGATCGCATCTGCTGCATTAACTGCTCTAGCACTTTTTGCTGCATACGTTACTATGTCGGGAATTCACGGCATTAACATTTTCAAAGCTGACGTACTTGCTACACTATTTGTTGGTGCAATGGTACCTGTAGTATTCTCTGCGCTTGCAATGAATTCTGTTGGTAAGGCTGCTATGGAAATGGTAAAAGAAGTTAGACGTCAGTTTAAAGAGATTCCTGGAATTATGGAAGGGAAAGGTACTCCTGAATACAGCAAGTGTGTAGACATCTCTACTCGTGCAGCTCTTAAGGAGATGATGCTTCCTGGTGCTATCACTATTATTTCTCCAATTCTAATTGGATTCACTATGGGTGCTGAGCCTCTAGGATCTTACATGGCTGGTGTAGCAGTAAGTGGTGTTCTTTGGGCAATATTTCAAAACAACGCTGGTGGCGCTTGGGACAATGCTAAGAAGAGCTTCGAAGCAGGTGTAGAAATCGACGGTGAAATGACATACAAAGGTTCAGATGCTCACAAAGCAGCTGTAACTGGTGATACTGTTGGTGACCCTTTCAAGGATACTTCTGGTCCATCGATGAACATCCTTATTAAGCTTACTTGCCTAATTGGTCTTGTAATCGCTCCTATATTGAATGATAGCCACGGATCTACTAACGCAACAGCCGACGAAATTGTATACAAAGCAGGCTCGGGCAATGCAGTAAGCATAGATATTCCTGATGGTATGTACTCGCTAACTAAGGTTGAGCCTAATATTGTTTGGACTGCAAAGAAGATTTCTGGATCTGGTCACAGCGGAACAATTTCAGCTGTAAACGGAAAGTTTAAAGTAGAAGATAGTAAGATTGTTGGAGGAGGTCTTTCTCTTGACATGAACACTTTTACTTGTACTGATTTAGAAGGAGAGGACAAGCAAAACTTCAACGAGCACCTAAAGTCAGATGCCTTTTTAGAAGTTGAAAAATATCCAACTGCTGAGATTAAGATTTTAGGTATTCAAGCAAAGGAAGATGAACAATTTGCTAAAATCCGTCTGCAGCTTCACGGTGGTATTGTCGAGTACATTTCTCCAGTAAGCATTAAAGATTTTGAATTAGAGGATGGAACTCAAGCTTTTAGCATCTCTGGAGAATTCTTCATTGATAGAACTAAGCATAATATTACTTACGGATCTGGCTCATTCTTTGAAAACTTAGGCGATAAGGCCATCAATGATGAGGTACTTATCAAGTTTACTTTCACTGCTGTATAAGTAGAAAGTTTAAAGCATCAAAAAGCCCCGCTAATAGCGGGGCTTTTTATTTATGTAATGTTTTTATTTCTTGCCTGAATCGAATAACCCATGGAGCTTTCCATCAATAGATTCGATGATCTTACCTAGATCCTCCTTACTCTGGTGGAAATTGTTATCATCAACATCGATGATTAATAATTCTCCTTTATCGTAAGTAGAAATCCAAGCTTCGTAACGCTCATTTAATCTACTTAAGTAATCTAACCTAATTGCCTCTTCGTAGTCACGTCCACGTTCTTGGATTTGGGATACAAGAGTTGGAACAGAAGCCCTTAAATAAATTAATAGATCTGGAGGGCTAACAAATGACTCCATTAGACCAAATAATAACAGATAGTTATCGAAGTCACGCTTAGTCAACAAACCCATTGCGTTTAAATTGGGAGCAAAGATGTGTGCGTCCTCATAAATCGTTCTATCCTGGATGATAGGCTTACCCTTCTCCTTAAGATCTATCAATTGGGCAAATCTAGAATTCAAAAAGTACACCTGCAGGTTGAATGACCAACGCTGCATGTCTTTATAGAAGTCGTTTAAATATGGATTATCGTCAACGCTCTCAAAGTGTGGAGTGTAACGGTAATGCTTGGCTAAGAGAGTAGTCAGTGTAGTTTTACCTGACCCAATATTTCCGGCTACGGCTAAATGCATTGTAAAAAAGTAATAGACTCGAAAAATAGCACCAAAGAGGAGTCCCTACAAGATTTCATCAATGATTTTACGACTATTAGAAAGCCTGGGGATTTTATGCTGCCCACCTAATTTTCCACGACTATCTAACCACCCTTCAAAAGTTCCTACAGGCATGAAATTAACCTTGGGCAATTGAAGTACTAGGTCGTTAGACCTTTTAGCAGAGTAATCCGAATTAAGATCCATCAAGTGCTTATCTAGAATCCTAGCAAACTCCACTGCATCCATTTCACGTGGCTTTTCTTCCTGTAACTCCACTGCCCATTCATGACCAATTGGGTTACCTGAATCCTCAGAAAATAAAGGCGCTACAGTAAATTCTTTCAAAGAATACCCAGCAGATTTCAAGGACATTGACAATGCTTTTTCAGCTGTTGAAATCATTAACTCCTCTCCTACTACATTTATATAGGAAGTAGTTCTTCCAGCTATTTCAATTCGATAAGGAGCAAGAGAAGTAAATCTGATAACATCGCCTAATAAATATCTCCAAAGGCCAGCATTAGTAGAAATCACTATTGCGTAATCGACTCCCGTCTCAACATCAGACAGCTCTATTGTAGACATCGTGTCTAATCTATCCACATCAAATTCACTCATAGGAATAAACTCATAGTAGATTCCATGATTCAACAGCAATGCCATATCCCTTCTATCAAGGTCATCTTGAAGAGCAAAGAATCCCTCCGAGGCATTATACGTTTCCATATAATGCATGTTCTCAGATTTGATCAGGCTCTTAAACTCACTCTCATATGGATCAAACCCAACTCCTCCGTGCATATACAACCACAGGTTAGGCCAAACCTCATCTAAGCTCTCCACCTTTTTAATCCTCATAACCTCCTTACACACCACTAGCATCCAGCTTGGCACGCCTGCAAGAATTCTAACGTCCTCTTCAGCAACTTTTTCAGCCATGAGATTAACCTTCACCTTCCAATCTTCGAGGAGAGTAATCTCCCTACTGGGAGTTCTTCGCATCTCAACCCATGGAGGAAGATTCCTAACAATGATTGCAGACAAATCTCCAGTGTATGCACCTGAACCGTCTTCATGAAGCGCGCTTGAGCCTCCGATAATCAAGTGTTTTCCGGCGTATAGCGGCGCATTGGGCCTTTGCTCACAGAAGATTGAAAGAAGATCCCTCCCACCTTTATAATGCCCCTTTTTCAAGGACTCTTCTGTAACAGGAAGATATTTACTCCTATCAGATGTTGTGCCTGAGCTCTTTGCAAACCAATTTGTTTTTCCAGGCCAAACCACACTCAGTTCACCTCTCCTAGCGCGTTCTATCCAAGGCTTAAACTCATCATAAGTCCTAATAGGAATTAGGCCTCGGAACTGATCTTTAGGAAGAGTAGAGTTGAAATAACTTACACCGTGTTCCTCTCCAAATTGAGTATCACACAACTGCTCAAAAAGATCGGTGAAAACTGCTTCTGAAGATTCGATTGGAGCAGAAAGAGATTTATTTATCTCCTTCATTCTCAACCTAATGAATCTAGAAAAGAGTTTATTTATAGGCATGCTATTTTACTGGATCAAATACCTTAGAAACAGCATCTAAGGCAAAATCTATTTCCTCCTCAGTTGTGTAGTGAGAGAAGGAGAACCTAAGACTAGCTCTTTCTGGGTCGTGGAAGCCCAGCGAGTTTAATACGTGAGAGCCTTTAGTTGCTCCTGAAGAACAAGCACTTCCACCAGAGCAGGCAACACCTTCGAGGTCCAGTAAGAATAGGGCCATACCGCTATTAGGGTGTGGCGGAAACTTCACATTAAGGACGGTGTAGAGCCTTGATTCGCAGTCAGAGTTAGCATTGAAGGAAACTCCTGGGATTCGTTCGCGGAGGCCGTCGGCCATGCGTTTTTTAATGCTCCTAACGTGCTTTTCGTGGGCTTCGATATTGCCGTAGGCGAGGTTGATTGCTGCGGCTAGACCTACAATCCCGTGTAGGTTTTCAGTTCCAGAACGCAATCCACGCTCCTGGCCTCCTCCGACAATTTGGGAACGGATTTTATTTTTAGGGTGGGCGTACAAGAAGCCTGTACCCTTAGGGCCGTGAAATTTGTGAGCGGAACAAGTTAGGTAGTCAATTTCCAGGGAATCTAGGCTGAAGGGGTAATGCCCCATGGTTTGGACTGTATCACTATGGAAAACAGCATCATAATTTTTACACAGCTCAGAAATCTTATCAAGCGGCTGAATCACCCCAATCTCATTATTCGCATGCATCAGACTAACCAAGGTGCGTGGGCCAGAAGAAAGCAGCTCCTCCAGGTGGGCCAAATCAACTGACGCATCCTCCAAATGCTTAACGTGCACAAGCTCAACTCCAAATAGAGTAGACATCTTTTCAGCACTAGCAATTACAGCGCTATGCTCAGCTGGTGATGTGATAATCCTATCGCATCCCAAATCTTTCACAGCAGTTCTCAGAGCAAGATTATCAGCCTCAGTTCCACCAGAAGTGAAGATGATGCTCTTAGGCTCACAACCTAATCTACGAGCAATATCCCTACGTGAAGTTTCTATTAAAGCCTTTGCCTTTCTTCCTGTTGCATGGCTTGACGATGGGTTCCCATAAACGTCTCTAAGCACTGGCAACATTGCCTCTGCCACCTCTGGCGCTAACGGCGTAGTAGCCGCATTATCTAAGTAAATCTGTTTCACAGCAAACTAAGTAATTCCTCTTTAAATCTTCCTGCAAGAGCATTTGCATCAGCCTCAGTTGCAGATTCTGCATATACTCTAATAATCGGCTCAGTGTTACTTCTTCGAAGGTGAACCCATCCTTCTTCCAGGTCAAATTTAACTCCATCCACAGTGTTAATTTCAGCATCTGGGTGGTTTTTAACCAGTTGATCCAATGCGTCTTCGACTCCCGATTCAGGTAACTCAATTTTATCCTTACAAATAACTAAATCTGGATATGTCGCTCTTAATGCTGAGCATCGTAATCCCTTCTCAACAAGATGAGTTAAAAACATTCCAACTCCCACTAGAGCATCTCTTCCTGCGTGAGAAGTAGGATATATAATTCCTCCATTTCCCTCACCTCCAATTATCGCGTTTGTTGAGCGTATAGCCTCAACTACGTTTACTTCACCTACAGCTGAAGCAGTGTATGAGCAACCATGCTTTTCTGTTACAATGCTCAAAGCTCTTGTAGAACTCATATTGCTGACTGTATTGCCAGGTGTTTTAGAAAGCACATAATCTGCAACAGCTACAAGTGTGTATTCTTCGCCAAAGAAGGATCCATCCTCAGTAACAAAACACAGCCGATCAACATCAGGATCAACGCTGATTCCCAAATGACATCCATACTCTACTACTGCATTACTCAAGTCAACCAAGTGATGAGGTAGAGGCTCAGGGTTGTGTGCAAAATCTCCTGTTGGATCGCAGTGAACTTTTACAACCTCCACTCCTAGTGCTTCAAGCAACATAGGAATTGCAATTCCGCCAGATGAGTTAACTCCATCAACAGCAACCTTCAGTCCAGCTGATCTAATCACAGAGGCATCCACAAGATCAAGACCAAGGACATGATCAACATGCCACTTAATCCATGTATCGTCACAAGTGGTTTTCCCCAGATCATCAACCTCAGAGTATGAAGTTTCTGATTCAGAAAACTCAAGGACCTTCTCCCCTGCTAGCTTATTTAAAAATTCGCCTTTAGAATTTAAAAGTTTGAGGGCGTTCCAATTTTTAGGATTATGAGATGCCGTGAGAATTATTCCGCCCTGAGCGCCTAGCTCTGGAACTGCTAATTCTACTGTTGGTGTTGTGCTTAAACCCAAATCAATAACATCCACTCCCAAGCTGTTCAGTGTTGACGAAACAAGCAAGCTCACCATTGGGCCAGATATCCTTGCGTCTCTGCCTATTACAACAACTGGTTTTTCAAGTCCACTATCCTCTTTTACCCACAGCGCGTAACCCGTTGCAAACTTTACCACATCAGGTGGCGTGAGAGCTTCTCCGGGCACTCCTCCAATGGTGCCTCTGATACCAGAAATCGACTTAATTAACATTCTTACAAAGTAAAGCAGAATAGAATTACTAGTTAACATTAGTTTTCCTCTAAGTATGTTAAAAACCCGTGAGATTTTAGTAATTATTTCCGACCTTTGAACGTTAGATTTGGTAGGGATGAACGACGACGGTAGACAATATCAAGGCAAGAGCGAAATCGACAACTTAGTCAAGCGTTTTGAGCGCATGATTGAGGATAACGACCAGCAGTATTTTGACCTTGAAGAATTCGAGGCAATCATCAGCCACTACTTGAGTTTTGGAGAGATTGGGAGCGCTAAAAAAGTTCTTCAATACGCCAGCACATTATTTCCTGAGAATTTGATGCTTCAACTTAGAGAAGCCCAAATCCTAGCTAGCATGGGTAAACACATCCAAGCTATCCCACGCCTAAAAACACTCCTTGCCTTCGAACCAAATAACGAGGAGATCCACCTTTGTCTTGCAAGCATCTTCAGCCAGATAAAAGAACACAGAATGGCTATCAAGCATTTCCGCAAAGCTCTTAACTGTGCTGACAAGGAAATACACAAGGATATCTATGTAGATATTTCAGTTGAGCATCAAAATCTAGGCGAATGGAGAAAGGCTATTTCTGTTTTAAAAGATGCGCTTTACTCTGACCCTAACAACGACGCAGCTCTTTTTGAAATAGCATTCTGTTTCGATAAGGCAGGCGCTATGACAGAAGGCATAGATTACTATAACGAGTACATTGATTCTGCTCCATACAGTAAAGCTGCTTGGTATAACCTGGGCAACATGCACCACAGGGTAGGAAAGATTAAAGATGCAGTATCTGCTTATGATTTTGCGATTGCAATTGACAACAATTACATAAGAGCATACCATCAGAAAGCGGAAGCGCTACTAGCTGGTGAATTCTTTGCTGAATCACTCGAAGCCTTCAGAGACATACTAAGCATTGAGCCTAAATCAGCATACATTCTATGCAATATGGGCGAATGCTATGAGAGGCTGAATGAATATGAGAAAGCTGAAAGCATGTACAAAGAGAGTCTGGACTTAGACCCTGAGTACACAGATGCTTTTATCGGGCTAGGAGTTTTAGCTGACCTTCAATCTCTACCAACTGTTGCAGTACAGTACTTTGAACACGCTGCAACACTTGATAGCTACAATATTGACTACAAGCTTCTACTTGCTACATCTTTAATTAAGGTGGGCAAGCCCCAAAAAGCTGAAGAATATTTCACCCACATCATTGAACGCGATCCTAAAAACGAGGACGCTTGGGAGGGAAGAATTGACAACCTTCAAAAAATTGAAGCACACGAGGCAGCATTGGAAGCTCTTGAACAAGGACTATCAATTGTCAAGAACCCTACTCTTCTTTTATACCAACAAGTATTGAGTTTGTATAAAATTGGAAGGGAAGCACAAGCTATCGATCTTTTTGAGCAACTTCTAATGCACACATTTGACAAATCTTCCAGAATCATTGAAGCATTCCCTGAACTGCTTGAGGATTCTAGAATTGCAGAGTTATACTCAAGACTCAAACCATAATTTAAATGAACACCCATCTTTCACACGTCCCTGACCGCACAAGTAAACCTAGAAACTCTGGGCTTACTATGGTTATGGATAAAGGATTGAGTTTGAGACAAGCTGAAGATCTGATTTCATCAGACGCGCATAGGGTTGACTTATTGAAACTAGGGTTTGGCACAGCTCTAATTACTTCAAACATCAAGGAAAAGGTGAAACTTTACAAGGATGCTGGGATTGAGGTGTATTGTGGTGGAACTCTTTTTGAAGCATTTTTTATCCGTCGCTCATTAGACGATTACCTAAGATTTATTGATGACTTAGGGCTTTCTTGCTTAGAGGTTAGTGATGGCTCTATGGTTATTGAGGAGGATGAGAAATGTGAGATCATCCACAAGCTGAGTAAGAATTACAAGGTTCTAAGTGAGGTTGGATCTAAGGAAGCGGGTATTTTAATCAGTCCTTCTAAATGGACTAGCATGATGAGCAAGGAGCTCGAGGCTGGCAGCTGGAAAGTGATTGCAGAAGCTAGAGAGAGTGGAAATGTGGGGATTTACAGACCCAACGGATCAGCACACACTGCACTAATCAGAAAAATCCTAGCTAAGGTAGATTTAGATGATATCCTTTGGGAGGCACCTAAGAAGGCTCAGCAGGTTTGGTTTATACAGCAGTTTGGAGCAAATGTTAACCTTGGAAATATTGGTCCTTGGGACATAATACCTCTTGAAGCCTTGAGACTAGGGCTTAGAGGTGACACTTTCTTTGAATACCTACCTGAAAGCATGGCTGAAGGTCTTAGACAAGAGCCAGACAACGACGACGACGAATGAAAACCATAAAGGCAACAGAACTCAAGGAGTGGTTAGACTCTTCTAAAGAAGTTCAAATCATAGATGTGCGCGAACCTTGGGAAAGAGAAGTAGGTCTTATCGAAGGCTCTAATCACATAGTTATGAATTTACTGGGTGAGAATCTAGACCAAATCAGAAAGGATTGCGACGTTGTAATTCACTGCAGATCTGGAGCAAGGTCAGCAGCTGTTACACATCACCTTGAGACACAACTTGGATACACTAACGTCATCAACTTAGAGGGTGGGATAACTGCTTGGGCGGAATTAGTAGACGCTAACGTAGAAGTAGCATGAGAACCGCTGGGGATTGGGCTAGGCTTGTAGCAAAGGGATTTGCTATGGGTACAGCAGATATCGTCCCCGGAGTAAGCGGAGGTACAATTGCTTTTATCACTGGAATTTATTCAGAGCTTATCTCAACAATTGCAGGCCTCGGTCCTTCTACTGTTGCAGATTTATTCAAGCTTGGGATTGTCGAGACTTGGAAGAAATACAACCTAAGTTTTTTAACCGCTCTTGTTGGAGGGATACTAACTGCTGTTGTTCTAATTTCAAATGTTGTCCATTCACTACAGGATACTCATCCTAAAGAACTCAATGGGTTTTTCATGGGGCTTGTGATTGCTTCAATACCTCTGATTGCAAGATCCATCAATAAGAAAAAACTGACTAACCTGTTGATGCTAGCCATAGGTGGAGCAGTTGCATTCTACATTACAAGTAGAGAGCCCATAGCTGGGATGAATTCTTATTGGTATTTAGCTCTAACTGGAGCAATTGCCATTTGCGCGATGATACTGCCTGGGATAAGCGGGAGTTTCCTGCTGATAATCTTGGGGACTTATTCTAGAATTACAGGAGCGTTTGATTTGAGAGATGAAACAACTGAAATTTTAAGTTTGGATAATTTGGAGCTAACTAATATCGTTGTGTTTGCTTCTGGAGTTGTTTTAGGACTCTTGCTTTTCACTCGAGGCGTAAAGAAGATCTTAGATCTGTACTACGAGCAGACCTTAAGCGTACTTGTTGGTTTTATGATTGGAGCATTAGGCGTGCTATGGCCTTGGAAGAAAAATTTAAGAGTGCTATTTGAGCATAGTGATGGAAGGAAAGAATACTTAACTGAGAATATCGCGCCTTATGGGGAGACCGTGGAGATAGCCGTTGTTTGTGGCGTGGCGTTGTTGGGTGCGGTGATAGTGACGGGGCTGGATAAACTGTCGAGGAGATGATTAAGCTGGGGCTTTTAGGTCACCCCGTGGGTCATTCGAAGTCGCCGGAGTTTTTTGCTGGGAAGCTGGAAAGCATTGGGAGGACTGATGTTGAGTACGTGTCGATAGACCTAGCAGATATTGATGATTTTGATGAGGTCGTTAGGGAGCATGCTGGTGTGATGGGGTTTAATGTGACAATTCCGCATAAGGAGTCTATCATGGTGAAACTCTGTTGTTTAGATGAGGAAGCTGAGAAGGTGGGGGCTGTGAACACTATTGTGAAGACTGAGAGGGGATGGAAGGGTTACAATACCGATGTTTGGGGATTTAGCCGTTCGCTTAAGCCGTTTATTAAGGGAAGGCACGAGAGGGCACTGATTTTGGGGTCTGGTGGTGCGGCTAAAGCGGTAGAGTATTGTTTAGTAAGGCTCGGGATAGAGACAGTGATTGTGAGTAGGACTGCTGGAGAGGGGAAGGTGGTTTATGAGGATTTGACGGAGGCAGCAATGGGGCATTATTTGCTGGTTGTGAATTGTACACCACTTGGGACTTGGCCTGAAGTTGAGGGGTGCGTGGACATACCTTGGGGAGGCGTGGGAGAAATGCACTTATGTGTGGATTTGGTCTACAACCCTGAAGAAACGACCTTTATGAAAAGAGCTAAAGAGAAAGGGGCAACTGTTATGAATGGCAGTGATATGCTGAGGATGCAGGCAGAGAGGTCGCTTGAGATTTGGCTAGAAAATGGATTATAATGAGTAAACTACCACCAACAGAACAGAGCGGAAGGCATGGTGAATTGCATCAAATGAGCGTTAGTGAGCTTGTTAATTCTATGAATGCAGTAGATAGTGAGGCGCTTGTGGCAGTGACCAATTGCAAGGATCAAATCAGTGCTTTTGTTGAAGAGTTGGTTCCTAGAATGATGAAGGGCGGGAGGCTTTTTTATGTTGGCGCTGGAACAAGCGGAAGATTAGGCGTGGTTGATGCTAGTGAGTGCCCTCCAACTTTTGGGGTAGAGCCTGGGAGAGTTGTGGGACTTATAGCAGGTGGCGATTCAGCTATAAGAAAAGCTGTGGAGGGAGCTGAAGACAGTACAACTGGTGGTTGGGATGATTTGCAAGCTGAGGGTATTTCTGAGAATGATACTGTTGTGGGTATTGCTGCTAGCGGAAGGACTCCATATGTTGTGGGAGCGCTAAAGAAAGCTAAAGAACACGGAATGCTTACAGGATGTGTCACTTGCAATCCTGGGACTGAGGTCTCTGAGAAATGCGACTACCCTATTGAAGCTATTACAGGGCCAGAGTTTGTAACTGGATCTACTCGACTTAAAGCTGGGACAGCGACCAAGCTGGTGCTGAATATGATTACTACTATTACAATGATTCAGCTGGGACATGTGAAGGGCAATAGAATGGTGGATATGCAGTTGTCGAATGAGAAATTGGTAGAGAGAGGGACCAGGATGGTAGCAGAGGCAACAGGAGTAGGTCTTGAGGAGGCTAAGGAGCTGTTGCTTAAGCACGGTAGTGTTAGAAACGCAGTTGATGCGTATAGTTAAGCGCTTAGGCTATGCACACTATTGAACCATATTACGCTTGGCGAAATCACTACGTAGCTAGTGAGGATGAGAGAAGTCCTTTCTATGGAAGGGAGTATAATGAGATGAGCTATCACATGAAGATATATGATCACTTCATACATCCTCAATGGGATACAATTGGGTCGTCTACTCTCTTTATAAAGATTCTTTTTATTGATTATGACGAGGAAAGCGCCATAATTGAACTCCTGGGAGAATGGAATGATTGTCTTCATAATGACATCATGCTTTTAAAGCGTGACATTATTGACTGCCTTCAAAATGAAGGTATCTGCAAGTTTATATTGATTGGAGAAAACGTATTGAACTTCCACCACTCTGACGATAGCTACTATGAGGAATGGTTTGAAGAGGTGACGGATAGAGATGGCTGGATTGCTCTTCTGAATTTTAATCAGCACGTTTTAGATGACATGGGTAGCATTGATTTGGACAGCTACTTTGTCATGGGTGGCGAGTTGAGCGAGTTTGGATGGAGGACATATGCCCCGGATCAGCTAATTTCTAGGATAAGAGAGTCGGTTGAGAACAGGCTGGGACTAATTGGCTAAATAGGTCGGTTAAAAGCCTTCAATTGCTCCAAGGCCGAACAATGCGAAATCGTATTTAACTGGGTCTGCTGGGTCCATTTTCCTGAGTTCTTCGTCGTATTCAGAAACTGCTTTCCAATCGTTTTGCTTGCGCTTTAAAAGTCCCAATTGCCTACCTACGTTGGAAGTGTGCACGTCTAAGGGGATGCTTAATTTGCTTGAAGGTATTTCATCCCAAACCCCCAAGTCCACACCTTTTTCTGAAGATCTAACCATCCATCTTAGATACATATTTAGGCGTTTAGCTGCTGATCCCTTTGCTGGGTTAGCAACGTGCTTTCGAGATCTGGGTGCGTGTGGTTGATCGAAGAATACATTATGGAAATTTGAGAGGGAGTCTTTGAGAGAATTTGGCTTGCCTGAAGCAATCCAATGAGATGAAATCAAACTTTCAATAGACCCGTATTCAGTAATAATTCTTTTAAGGGCCTTCATAAAACACACTACATCCTCAGGCTTGAAGGTTCTATGAACAAATCCCTTGAAAGCTGCAGTGTCTGATTCTTCGAAATTTATAATAAAATCATAGGGCTCGTGATCCATGCGCTCCATAAGACTATGAGCATTTTTAAGGATCATGGGTCTTTTCCCCCAAGCAATGGTAGCAGCTAAAAATCCGGCGATTTCTATATCTCTTTTTTCTGTGAACATATGAGGAATTGAGATAGGATCAAGAGGGATGAAGTCGGGAGTTTCAAACTGCAACACCTTCTCATCTAGGAAGTCCTTAAAATCAGATCTACTCAATTTTGAAATATTCATAGTATAAAGGTCAAAAAAGGAACTACAAAGGAACTAACTTTACACTCGAAATGGAGTGGGGAAAACCTGATATGCTTTACGCCTTAGCGGCTTTAATAATTCCCGTATTAATCCATCTTCTTCACCTTCGCAGATATAAGGAGGTAAAATTCTCAAACGTAAGTTTTCTCTCAGAGGTAAAAAAAGAAGCTAGAGCATCCCAAAGGCTCAAGCACCTTTTAGTTCTTCTTTCAAGGCTGATAGCAGTCGCCGCACTTGTTCTAGCATTTGCTGACCCCTTCATCACATTCAGTAACAAGACTGGGGAACATTCAAACAATATCGTTAGCATTTATATCGATAACAGTCCATCTATGGAAGCAGTTGGAGAAAACGGAAACCTCCTACAAACTTCAAAATCGAGGGCGCTTAAAATTGTTGAGCAGTATTCAGAGATAGATAAGTTTCATGTTGTAACTAATGAGTTCAGCGGTGCTGACTCAAGGTATTTAACTAGAGAAGAGTGCGTGGAAAAGATTGCTAGTATCAAGCCCAGCAACATAGCTAGAAACGTCGATGAAGTAATGTCACGCGCCTCAGACAACGCTTCAAGTATAGACGAACATAATAAAATTCTTTACTATCTATCTGACCTGCAGAAGTCTACCCACAAAACTGAGGGGGATTTTATTCCAGACTCTAGCTTGAGCATTCATTTTATTCCGTCTTTTGCAAATGAGAGGCCAAATGTTTGGCTTGATTCGGCCTGGTTCAGCTCACCCATTGCAACTACTGGAAAGGCTGCCAAGCTTAATCTTAGGATCAAACACAACGCGCTGTCTGCTGTAGAAGGGTTGAGTATGAGGCTTGACGTAAATGGCGAAAGGAAGGCCGTTGGAACCTACAACATTGAACCCGGGTTGAGCACTGACACTGCTTTAATCTTCACTTTTGACAAGCCTGCTCACTATCACGCTAAAATTTCTATAGACGATACTCCAATTGTTTTTGACAACAATTACTACTTGGGATTCGAAGTTGTTGAGTCCATCAAGGTTTTACAGATAACAAAAGACATATATTCAGAAGAGTCTAAGAGCATAGAGCTTGTATGCCAAACTAATCCTGGCTCAATACTTATTGATACCAAGAAGAATCTACCCGGAACGATAGAGCTAAGCAACTACGACTTAATAATCTCTAACGGATTAACAAGCCCGTCTAATGGCTACACAAATAGCCTAGTGCAGTTTGTAAATGAAGGAGGAGCCGTGTTAGTGATTCCGGACACACTTGAGTTTAACTCAAGAGCTGAGCTACTGTTAAGCGAACTGGGTCTTGGGAGTGGATTTAGTTGGGATAGGATTGAAGAGAGTACGTCGATAGCTGAGCTGAACGTGGTGCATCCATTTTATGATGGAGTATTTTCTTCTACTCCATCTAAAATGGATCTTCCCAAATCTAAATATGCCCTGACGTATGGTTCGGGAGTACACACTGAGAGACTTGGTACTAATTGGAACGGTACTAATTTCCTAGGAAGATCAAGATTAGGAAAAGGGGCGGCTTTCCTACTTGGGACACCACTGAATGATGATGTGAGTAATTTGACTAGTCACGCATTGTTTGTGCCATTGATCTTAAGAATGGTTGAGACATCTCGAACTTCAGAGATTAAGTCAGTAGTTCTTGGAAGAGAGAATGCTGTTACACTACGTGAGGAGCATAATCGCGGAACAGATATAAGAATCGTAAAAGAGGACAGTACTGAATCTATCATTCCTGAAGTAAGAACAATCAATGGCGTTACAAGATTAATGATGGGGCCAGCGCTTACTTCTACAGGAAATTTCTCAGCAACTTATGAGGGTGAAGATGTTTTGAGGTTTGGGGTAAATGCAGACAGAGTTGAATCTGATCCAAAGGCATTTGACATACCAACATTCACTAATGAGCTTGAAAGTTCTGAGTGGCACAACGCTAAAGTTTTAGAAGTTAACGAAGCGAACCTTACAACTGTAATCAACAATATTGAATCGGGAAAGCACCTTTGGTGGTACCTTGTGCTTGTCGTAATTCTTGCCTTAACGGGCGAAACACTTCTTCAAAAAAGATGGAAAGCAGCATCCTAATTAAAGACGCTAGAGTCATTGATCCTAAGGGGTCATTCAACGGCAAAAAAGTAAGCATCAGAATTGAAAATGGTGTAATTACTGAGATAGGAAAAGACTTAAAGCCTAAGAAAGCGGAGGTTTGGACTGAAGAAAACCTATGCGTTTCACCAGGATGGATGGATGGCCAAGCTCACTTTAGAGATCCAGGAGAAGAATTAAAAGAAGGATTATTAAGAGGATTAGATGCTGCAGCCGCAGGTGGATTTACAGACGTTGCAGTGCTACCATCTACCAACCCAGCGATAGACAATAAAGCAGCTGTAGCATACTTAAAGAACAGAAGTATAGAAGGAGGAGCAATCACTGACGCACATCCAATAGGCTGCATATCTCAACACAGAGATGGCACACAGTTAGCTGAGATGCTAGACATGGCGGAAGAGGGAGCAATTGGATTCAGTGACGACGGACCAGTTGAAAAAGTGGGACTAATCCAAATGGCTTTAGAATACCTAAGACCTTCTGGAGATGTGCTCATAATCCAACCCCATGAAAGCGATATCAATCCTGGAGCTACAATGCACGAAGGAACTGTTAGCACATCACTTGGACTGAAGGGTAGCCCTACTGAAGCTGAGACAATGAGACTTAAGAGGGATCTGAATATCCTTGAATACACAGGAGGACGACTTCACATACCTGTAGTTTCATCTGCAGAAAGCGTTAAGCTTATCAAAGAAGCTAAAAAGAAGGGACTAGCAGTAACAGCATCAACAACTCCTCACCATCTGAACTTTACAGACGACAACATCGCCTCTTTTGACGGGACGTTTAGAGTACAACCTCCGCTTAGATCTTCTAAGGACAGAAAGGCATTAAGAAATGCTCTAGCTGACGGAGTACTTGACGGGATATGCTCAGACCACAGACCTGAAAACTTAGAGAGCAACGATGTAGAGTTTGTCCTAAGCCCCAATGGCATTTCTGGAATAGAAGCAACTTTCCCTGCGACTTTAAAAGCCCTTGAAAAAGCAGATATTACTAGAGTAATTGATGCTATGTCAAATGCAAATAGGCGCATTTTCAATATGGCTGAAGTACACGTAGAAGTTGGAGCAACTGCCAAGCTTACTCTATTCAATCCTAAGGGTGATGCAAATAAAGACCGCATCTCTGCAGGAGTTAATGACCCTTGGAAAAATATTGAAGACTTAAAGGGTACAGTTTACGGAATAGTAAACGGCATTAAGAAGTTTAAGCTTCGCCCTTAGGCCCACTAAATGCCATAGGCATAGCTGCCTCAGGTCCACTTACTTCAGAAATTGTTCCGTGTTGAGATTCATATCTCTTTACGTTTTCAATTAAAGCCTTCATAAGTCTCTTAGCGTGCTGAGGTGTCATAATCACCCTAGACCTAACCTTAGCCTTAGGCACTCCAGGCATAATTTGAATAAAGTCCGTCACGAATTCAGTGGGACTATGAGTGATGACCGCAAGGTTAGAGTATGTCCCTCCTGCTACATCTTCTGGTAGCTCGATATTGAGCTTAGGTTTTTTATCTTTTTCTGCCATGACGCTAATGTAATACTATGTCTAATATTTCCACGAGAGAATTTACCTCGTGATCAACTGAGCTTTTAAAGCTCTCTTCTATTTTATTCGAGTTGGGATTAAAGAACACCGTTTCTAAACCAGCTTTCTTCCCTCCTTCAATATCTGCCTCGATATTATCTCCTATCATAATCACATCTGACGACTCTACACCTACCAAATCTAAAGCAATTCTAAAAGCTTCAGGATGGGGTTTTTTATACCCCATTGCATCACTTGTTATTACACTCTCAAAAAAGTCTGACAATCCAGATTTTTCAACCTTTATATGCTGAACCTCCTCAAAACCATTTGTCAAAATTACCATTCGAAACCCAGCCTCTTTAAGCGCAGTCAACACTTCTATTGAGCCTTCAAATAAGTTTGTCTTATAAGGCGAAGTATCAATGTAATGCTGCCCAAGTTTCTCCCCTAAAACTGCATTATTCTGAAGCCCCCAAGGTTCCATAGCCATTTCAAATCTTCGTCCCCTAAGTTCAGACTTCTCCATTCTCCCCTCTCTATACTCTCTCCAACACCAATCATTCGCAGTCTCATAGGCACTGATATATTCACCCACCTCACCCACACCTAAACTCCTCAAATCAAAAGCCTCATACCCTTCTCTTAGCGCTTCTCTAGAATTCTTCTTAAAATCCCAAAGCGTATGATCTAAATCCCAAAAGAACACTTTCATCTCCCCCATTTTTCTATAAGAACATCCATGAACCTAAAGTTAAGACTATAGACCAAACCAAAAACGCCACACAAAGCAACCATGAAGACCACTTGTTATCACCGTAATATTTAGCTACTATGACAGCAGAAATAGGAACTGAAATAAGGCCCGAAATAAGCAATATTCCTACAAGACCAGTTTTATTCTTCAATCCTACAATCCTCCTCTTTAATGGAGTTATGGTTTTCTTCTTTTTCTTACCTCTAGCATCCCACCAAGAGAATATCGTTCTCCCAAGATGGAAAAATATTTGCACACCAACAGCAGCCCCAATCGATGTTACAATAATTGTTTTCAAAACTCCTTCATCGTAATAAATCATAGCTGAAGGAGTAAGTACGAACTTGAAAATGCTAGCTAAAACATATCCCGCTATTTTAAATAATTGCTGCATTAGGTACAAATCTCTACAATTTCTTCATACACCCTACGCCAACCCTCCCACTCTGCGTAATCAGAAACAGAAGTATTGTGAAATAGGGTAATCATAGTACCTCCTACCTTCCTTACTTCTGAGTTCAACATACGAACTTTTTCAATTGCTTCATCAGCATCACAATGCAAATACGACTTCAAAGTGGAGTCCATCACAACCACAGGATGAATAGTAAGCGGAAGCTCAACATTTCTCTTTAAGTCAAACGCTGGAAAAGGCCTGCACATTCCAGACTTAAACCCAATTGAGCTAGCATAACCAATTGAATAATCATTCTCTATTCCGCAATCAACTAAAGAACTCCAATGCCTTGCATCGCTTCTTAAAAAATGAGCTCTAACACTAGAAATATTTCCATTAAATCTTAAAGCTTCTTTCTTAAAGCCCTCCAATTTACCAGAATGAATAGAAGTCATCGCTGAATAAGATGGATGCCAATTTGTTCTCCACCCCCAAGCCTCTACTCTATTGCGTAATGCTTCAACTACAGTAAAAGACAATCCTACATCATAAGGTTTTGAGAATGGAGCATTTAAGAAAAACGCCCTGGTCTGCAATCCATTTCTTGAGTGCAGCTCATCCAGATACTCATAAGTATCATATGGATCTCTTCCTCCAAACAAGACCCCAATTCTTTCTGAGAACTTAGCCCACTTAAACGTGAAGAAATCTCTAACCAATGCTAAACCAGTATGCACCACTCCCCTTCCCTTAAATGCATAAGCCACGTCTACATCAATTGTGGGCTCATACTTGTAAGTATTAGCATCAACCTCTATTCCCAAGTCTTTAGCTAATTGCCTTGCAGTGATCTCAACAACTGGCGTTGCAATCTCAATTCCAACAAATCTATTATGCTCATCAAGTTCCCCTTTCACCATAACATCACTCCACATTCCTGCGTAGAATATAACAGTACTGAAAGGATCTAATGACTCAAGTCGTTCTTCAAACTCATCACTAAAACAAATTGGATGAAGCGAAAATTCCTTAACGACTCCATTATACTCACATATCAACTTGTCTTTATCAACAACTTCTTCCCACTTGTACTCTACATCTAAACAGACATTGAATAGAATCTTCGCTGCATATTCTATGCGAGGAGAAGGATTGCTATGATTTAATGTTACAACCTGACCGTTCTGACTAGAATTCAATCTCTCAGATAGCATTTCAAGTATGCTCTCTGAAGCTTTTCCATCTCCGTATAATTGAGTTGAGGTGTCGACTTTAGAAGAGATTTGGGCTTCAGCTAAATCAGAAAAATCCTCAGGCTCTGGACAAAGAACAGTACAGCCTATTTCAAGAAGCTCTACCCATTCTGTATTATGCCTAATCACAACCGCTGGTGTAGCGCAGGAGTAGCTTTCCTTTTGGACTCCACCTGAGTCTGTCACAACAAGTTTAGAAGAATTAATTAAACCAAGTAGCTCAACATAACCTACCGGAGCAATTGCATCTATATGCAGCTTACTTAATGCTAGTTTCCAATCATCTCCCCACTCCTTTTCAATGGTGTTTTTAGTCCTCGGATGAACAGGGAAAACCACCCTTAACCCTTTAGATTTAGCCCAGTTTCCGATAGATTCCAGCCAGCGCCTTACTCTGCTACCATCATCTACATTAGAAGGCCTATGCATTGTAAGAAGAACTGTATCTGTAGACTCAGATGACTGAGAAAAATGCACTGCATTGTCGTGCATAATATCTCCAGTTAAAAACCCGCCAAATATCCCCTCGTTCTCAAGATTTTTTATAGCAGTAGCAGTTGGAGCAATCAAAATGTCCGACAACTTATCCGTTTCTATCCTATTTACTTCTTCAGGCATATCTAGGTCAAACGATCTCAAACCCGCCTCCACATGAACAAGAGTAATACCTTTTTCGTGTGCTACTTGAGCTCCAGCTAGAGTTGAATCTGTATCTCCATATACAAGTATTGCATCTGGCCTACTTTCATCAACGCATTCACTTATTTTCGACTTCATTTCCTCCATTCTAGATGGCCTGTCTGAGCTATCGAGGATGAACTGCCACCTGGGCTTTGGAATGCTTAATGAGTCGAAGAAAACCTGAGAAAGGCTTTCATCATAGTGTTGGCCAGTATGAAGAATATCTTGTGCTATGCCCAGGCCAGGATTATTAGCTATAGCCCTAGATAAAGCTGCAGCTTTAATAAACTGAGGCCTAGCGCCTAATATGGTAAGAACCTTCTTCATTTAACAGGGCTCAAATTAGACCTGAATCGGCGAAACTACTGTAGCTTTTGCCAGCAATTATAATATGGTCTAGAACGGGCAAATCGAGAAACTTACCAGCCTCAACCAAATTATTAGTGAGTCGTTTGTCGCTTGAACTGGGATTAGGGTTTCCAGATGGATGGTTATGAATCAAGACCATGGCTGCAGCACCTAACGCTAGAGCCTTGCTGAATATTATTTTAGGATCAGCAACAGTACCAGTTAATCCACCCTTAGAAATCCTGACCTCTGCAAGCACTTGGTTAGACCTTTTAAGAAGTAGGATATGAAATTCCTCATGACCCAAATCACTTAGCCTATCTACATACCTATTGTACACGTCTCTTGATGAACTGATTTTATTCTTCACAATTCTAGAAAAAGCAGTCCTTCTCCTTCCTAGCTCTATGGCAGCAGAGAGAAGTCGCGCTTTAGATCTGTCCAAACCAGGAACAAGCTCATACCCCTCTGCAGACAATTTCCCTATTGTTTGCAAATCGTGATCCGTCATTTGGAGTAATTCCCCAGCAACTAAATCATCACCTATTAAAATTGACAAAAGCTCCTTGTCTTCAAGCTTTGTCACTCCTTCCACCTGTATCCTTTTTCCCAAACCCATAAAAAATCGCATAAAAAAACCCCCAGCAAAATGCTGAGGGTTCAAATATCTTGATAACCTTTTATTATCCTAGCTTCGATACGTGAGCGCTAAGACTTGATTTAAGGTTGGCAGCTTTATTCTTGTGAATCACGTTGTTCTTCGCAAGCTTATCTAACATAGAGCTCACCTTTGGAAGCATTTCTCCAGCTTCTTTTGCGTCAGTAGACGCACGTAGGTTACGTACAGCATTACGAGTTGTCTTGTGCTGGTAACGGTTACGATCGCGCTTCTTTTCGTCAGAACGTACGCGCTTTTGTGCAGATTTGTGATTTGCCATCTAATATCCTCTTTAAATAGGGGTGCAAATATAACACGGATTTCAATTCAATCAACAAGAATATTCAGAAAATGGTATTTTAGGGCGTGAAAAATTTCCTAATCGTCCTATTCCTGAGCTTTTCTTATTGCTCTTTAGCTCAAACCTCAAGGTATCCAGCGTATTTCTCAGGGGTTTGGACTTGTCCTGACTCATCAGAAATTTCAACTCCTGGGCAACTACCTGGATCAATACATCAAGCATTGATAAGAGGAGGTATGCTTGAAGATCCTTTTGTTGGTACTAATGAGAAAAATGTGCAGTGGGTAGGAGAAAAGACTTGGGTTTTCACTTCTCACCCCTTTAGTGACCCATCATTTGGCAATAATGACAAACCATTTAAGATCATTGCTAATAGCACACAGACTTATTCTTCATGGTACTTGAATGACGAGTTAATCGGATCAACACAGAATTCATTTATACTAGATGAGTTCATTGTAACTGGGAAGTTTATGGAGTATGGGAATATCCTGAGGGTGGAATTCACTCCCCCATCATCTCTTTCAAATGATCTATTATTAAAAGCTGGACATCCTTTACCTGGTGATGAATCGAGGTCTGTTCATAGAATGCCACAATTTGCATTTGGTTGGGATTGGGGGCCTAGGTTGGTCGACTTTTCAGTAAATGGACTTTATTACGATGATGGTTCAAACAATATTGAGCACATAAACCTTAGCACAACAAGCATAGAAGACAATGTTGCTAAAGGAATAGTTAACTGGACTTACACGCCTTCTGATTCGGATGAAATCGCAACAATGAGGTGGGCAATAAGCAATGAAAATGGAGTAAAAGTCGCTTGGGGCAATACAACTGGTGCTTCAGGCGTTTATTCAGCTGAATTTGAAATTGAATACCCTGAACTCTGGTGGACGCACGATACTGGAAAGCCTTATCTGTATAAACTTGAGGTAATAGCCTACAATAGTGCAGGCCTTGTTGGTAGAGAGGTCGAAATGATTGGAATTAGAACACTGGAATTGAATACTGAAAACGGGGCATTTCAATTTATTCTGAACGGAATGCCCATATACTCTCAAGGAGCTAACTTTATTCCATGTGATGTGATTGAAAATAGAGTTAACCCACATGAAGAGGAGGCTGTATTAGATCTTGCTATCGACGCAAATATGAATACCATAAGAGTATGGGGAGGTGGCAGATATGCTACTGATCATTTTATGGAGATGTGTGATGAGAAGGGGTTGCTTGTTTGGCATGATTTCATGTTTGCTTGCGCCATGTATCCGGGAAATGACGAGTTTCTTGAAACCGCTAAAGAAGAAGCTGAAGAGGCAACTCTTAGGCTAAGACATCACCCGTCATTAGCAATTTGGTGTGGTAATAATGAGATAAGCGAAGGTTGGGCACGCTGGGGATGGAAGGATGGACTTTCAAAGAGTGAGGTTTCAAGGGTAGACGACAGCTACAACAGAGTGTTTAAAGAGATATTACCTGATGTTGTGGGAAGGCTAGACGATGCACCGTACTGGGAGTCTTCGCCTAAGTTTGGCCGTGGAGATGAGAGGTTTAAATCAGAGGGGGATGCCCATGATTGGGGGATTTGGCACGACGGCTACTCATTCGATAGCCTTTGGACGAGGGTTCCTCGTTATATGAGCGAATACGGCTTTCAGAGCTTCCCAGTTAATGCAACTTTTAAATCGATTTTAAGTCACGACAGTATTTTAAAAGAGGTGAAGTTTAGAGACCACCCTGAAATAGTAGCTCACGAAAAGCATCCAAGAGGGTTTGACATAATTGATTCATATCTATCTATGACTCACAGCAGGTCAACGAGCGAGGACATAGACTTTGATCAGTGGTCATATTTAAGCCGGGTGATTCAAGCTGAAGGCATATCTGAAGGCGCTAAAGCTGGAAGGCTTAATCAAGAACATTGTTCAGGAACTCTTGTTTGGCAACTCAACGACTGTTGGCCAGTTGCCTCATGGTCGTCTATTGACGGTCACGGCAGAAAGAAGCTCCTTCATTACAAACTAAAAGAAGCGTTCAGCCCCATCCTAATTAACGGAGACTACAAGGACGGGGTAATAAAAGTTGGGATTACTGCAAACCCTGGATTCAGTGATGAAACTATTACGGGTTCTCTTATTATTGACGTGAAGACTTTAGACGACCAATACGTAAACGGAGATGTAGTTAACCTCGATGTAACATCTGGACAAACTACTTGGATGGAATTTCCAAGCATAGTTCCAGTTGGAAGCAGGAAGGAAAACATAGTAGTTCACTTAAAGTGGAAAGCAAATGACAGCGAACAACAGTTGGGCGCTCAGGACAGAGTTTACTTAGTTGATGCTGGAGATATAGACCTAAAAAAAGGAAGTATCTATATTAAAAGGTTTGGATGGAGTGGAGATGATTACCTCTTTGAAGTAAGTTCTAACACCTACGTAAAAGATCTAGAGCTCTACACTCCACACGAGGCCAACTTCGATAAAAACGGATTTGACTTATTCCCTGGAGAGACAAAGAGAATAACATTAAGCTTGTTCGATGTCGACATCTTTTCACCAGGAATGGGAAATAATGAAAAAGACTTTATCCCTGTAATTAAGGCAAGGAGTTTAACGCCTTTCTCTAACGACAAATTCATCTACAAATAGCCATGTATCCATGGTTGCTGCTGCGTGCCAATCAGGACAAACCCCAGGGTTTTCAGAAATAACTTTCACATACCTAGCGCTTACATTTTCTAAAGACGCGCTTTGATTGATTGGTCCCTCGTAGTCGTTTTTCACAAAAACATCGCTGTTTTCAATCACATTAACCACCTGGAATTCCTCTCCATCATTAGACGTTAAAATGGATATAGTTCTAGGCATGAAAATCCATGCATCCTGGTAGTGGAAGAAGTTTATTGAAACACTATCTAAAGCTGTTTCACTACCCAAATCCACAGTAAACTCCATATCCTCACCCTGAACAGCCTGCCAAGCTCCATCTCTGAAATTATCAGACCCAAGCTTCCCATCAACTAGAGCATAATTCCCTCCTCCAGTGTAATACATGCTTGGAGTGTAATCTAGACTTATATCTCTGTAAGCACCTGCATGAAAATCTACTGGGTATTTAATCTTCTTTTCTAGAACCCTACCCCTGTAGTTAATCTCAGCCACAACTTCTCCCGGCCCATCTACCTCAATGGCTTGATCAAATGACACCGGCTCACTTTCACCGCCGCCAGCAGACACAAATTGCCCCTTACCCTTAATAAAACTACCTACTGGAATAAACTTAGCTAAAAGCTTCCTACCCTCATCATTCTCCTCAAGAGCAAGTTTCATTGCTACAGGCTGAGCCTCCAAGCCGTATTCCACCTCTAACAAAGCAAGTCTATTAAAGTGAGGGTCAAGCCTCTCAAGGAATTCATAATATGCTCCTTCTTTCCCCGTTGTTTCAGGACCAGTCCAAAGCACTTCAGCAAGACCTATTGCCCTTGGGAACACCTTAGATTCTACAGTCTCTTGAGGAGCTCTTTCTGTCCACATATTACACTCACCTCCTAGCACTCTACCAGGGCCATGAGAAGCTTCATCTGGCTCTGGGTCAAACCCATAGATTTTCTCCAAATCAATATTATTCAAAGGATAGTCCAAATAACAATGCGAAGTTGGAGATGAAATAACATCTGTTCCTAAATGAACTCCTTCAATTGCACCGGCCATACCGCGCCAGCTTTGGACTGCAGCTCCCTCAGGCAAACCTCCTTCTAGAATTTCATCCCAGCCTATGATGGTTTTGCCTTTAGATTCTAAATAATGTCCTACATGCTCAATAATCCAAGTCTGAAGTTCATGCGAATCAGCAAGCCCCTCCTCCTCTATTCTCTTCTTACACTTATCGCAAGCATCCCATCTAACCTTAGGAGCTTCATCGCCTCCTATGTGTATTCTATTTGAAGGAAACAGCTCGCACACCTCGTCTAATACAGTCTCTAAAAATCTCAATGTACTATCGTTTCCAGCGCAGTATATATCCTTGAACACACCCCACTTATTTGCTACTGGCAAAGAATCACCAACGCAACCAAGCCAAGGGTATGAAGCAAGAGCTGCTTGGCTATGACCTGGAATTTCAATCTCAGGAATAATCTCAACATTCCTTTCTTCAGCATACTTTACAATCTCTCGTATCTGCTCCTTTGTGTAGAATCCGCCATGAGTGGATCCATCTAGCTCAGTCCTCCACGCTCCAACTTCTGTGAGCCTTGGATAAGCATCAATTTCTATCCTCCAACCCTGATCTTCAGTTAAATGCCAGTGAAGAACATTCATCTTATGAAGACTTATGTTGTCTATCATCTTCTTCACAAACTCTGGCTCCATAAAATGCCTACAACAATCTAAAAGCAACCCTCGATGTGGGAACTCTGGAGAATCCTCAATTCTTACTTGTGGCAAATAAAAACCATTTGAACACCCTCCAGTTTCAGCCACATCTGGCATTATTAACCTCAGAGTTGTAAAGCCCCAGTAAAGCCCCGTAGATGACCTTGCACTTATTGTGATCTTATGTTCACTAACCTCCAATCCATATGATTCTTCGCCTTCAATGCTTTCATCAATTCTAAAGGCCAAATTCCCCCCAACATCGCCAGCTTCAACAACATCAAGTCCAGCATTCTTCAAAAACTCTTCGATAGAGTTCCAAGAACTTTCAAGCTCCTCTACCCCTTCCACAGTTATTAAACTTGAAGAATAGTACTCCCCTCCTTCAGTTTCTTCCATTGACTGAGGTGCTGGAATAATTGCAGACAAGGATCCGGTGGGTGATTTATGGTTTGGCTTTTCAGGCAAAGACATAAAAACAAGGACTGCTGCAACTAACAGTGTCAAAGAAGTAAATAATTTTCTATTCTTCATCAATATCTTCTGAGCTTGCATTCCAGTTGTAAACTGCATTTACAAGCGATTCTACTTTTCTATAATCTACAGGCGAGGTTTGTAAATCAAACAACTTCATTTTATCTGAATCTACCACACTTAACTCAAGCTTTTCCTGTACCCTGCAAGAAGCATGTACTACGCTAACACCACTCTCTCCAAGTGCTACAACATCCTCAGCCCTAACACCACCACCTGCAATCACTTCCATTCCCACACCGCTTAATTCTCTGATTAAATCAAGCCCTAACCCAGCTGCTGAAGCTCCTCCACTTGTTAGCACTTCCCTCACTCCCATATCTATAAGCGCATCAGCAGCTCCCATGGGATCACTGCTCAGATCTAAAGCTCTGTGCATCACAATCTTTTCAGCTCCCACAGCATCAACAAGCATCTCCATTAATGCGTAATCAAGCTCTCCCTCCTCTGTAAGCCCACCCACTACAACCTTATCAGCTCCGGCCTCCATACAATCCATGCTCTCGCTTAAAATCAAACTTCTCTCAGAGGCGTTATACACGAAATGTCCAGCTCGTGGCCTTACTAGCACCCTAACTGGGATATCTAGTGACGCACTTGCCCTAATTGATGCTGAAGAGGGCGTTAAACCTCCGCACTCCCAGTGAGCACACAGCTCCACTCTATCAGCTCCAGCTTCAAGAGCCATTGCTACATCTACAGGCGTACTCGCACATACTTCTAATTGCATTACTGTAATTTATTCAAAACAAACTCAAAGTCAGAAGGATGTGTTAAATCTAAAAATTCACCAGCAAAAGGAATAGCCTTCATTATCCCTCCACTCTTAACCCAAAGCCCCACAGCCACAGGCAACTCCCTCTCATTTCTAACCTCACTCATAGGGCAGTTTTTCACTGCTTCAATCATTTCAGAATATGGCATTCTAAAAGTGTTCATACTCACTCTCACTACTCCATCTTCCTGAGTGTATTTCTCAATCTCTTCCTTAGTTGGCTTTTCAATGATATCGAGAATACACCCTGCTTCATCAATGCTTACTACAGCAAAAGCACTCACTCTATCATCTGGCAAACCCAGCTTCGAAGCGTCATATGCAAGCATGGCGCACTCCTCCTTGAAGATCTCAGCAAAGCTTGATTCCGGTGGCATATTATCGCCGTTACATACGACAATAGAATGGCCGTTAAGGTGAAGGTTTTGCTCAAGGGCTACCTGAACAGCTTCTGCTGTGCCCAGGGGTTTGATGCGGTTTTCAGGAATGGTTTGGACTACAAAAGAGACCCTAACTCCTTCAACAGGATTCATCTTGAAATATGGCTCAGTGACAGTATCTTTTTCATTAATCACCACAACAACATCAGTTGAACCTTCAGACTTGATGCGCCTGATTAAAAGGTCTAAAAACGGCACACCACCCTCTCCTACGCGGAGCATGGCTTTTGGACGTGAGACAACTTCCTGAGCCACTTCTGAAGCGACACCTTCCACCTTCTTCATCCTGCTAGATGCGCCTGCAGCAAGGATTACAACTGGGTTATTTACAGAGTTTTCTCCCCAACAAACTCCGGGCTCAGACCTTACGTGGTGAGCAATAGCACCGTCCACATTTTCAATAGCCTTCATCACCTTGCTTATGGTTGCTGAATCTGATTCGCCTCCATTTCTTGGAACGAGGGCAATCATACAACCACCCCCGCCTGAGCCAAATATTTTAGCGCCCACCGCTCCAGCTTCCAAGGCTCCTGAGCACATAGCTTCTATTCTATCAGTGCTGATTTTAAGAACATCCCGTAAGATAGAGTGGTGTTCGTTCATCATTTCGCCTATGACCTCTGCTGAGAAATCGCCACTTACTAACATCTCTGCTGCTTCCACCTCCAAGTCTCTGTTACGGATGGTGCCCAAGACTTTTTCTGCGTCTTCAGGTGATAATTTTCCAGTATTTATTGTATCCCAAACCCCTCCGTTCTCCTCCAAAATATCCAACCTATCAAACTTACATCTTCTTAGAATACCCATAGTATCCTTAGGAGCGTTTGAATCGCCCAAAACAAAGTCGAAGTCTATCGAACTGAGTTCTTTATAACCTAGAGCTTCTGATGGGTCTACTCGTAATGGGCCGCCTACTGCGCAAGCAATTTGGTCCATATTTCCTCCTGGTGCATCGAAGTAAGTAACCTCTGCTTCAAAGGCAAGATCAGCTAATTCTTTAGAGGAAGTTAGATGACCTGAAAGTCTTTGCATCCCAGCAATCCAAGCAACTAAAAGAGCTGAAGAGCTGCTACAACCAGCCTTCACAGGTATGTCACTATCAATTGTAGCATTCCAGCCTTTTAATGGTAGTTCTCCACGCCTTTCAGCAAGAATAAGAGCTGAGAGTTTATGGTTTTGCTCGCCATTTGGCAGAGTGGGCTCTAGGTTGTGTAAGTCGTCAAGGTCGATTTGGCCACTGTACTCTGGGCCTAGCTTGGGACTTGACCAACATACAAGCCTATCATCTCTTTCTTCAATTTCTATCCTGCACCTAAGGTTAATTGCCATCACAATGGATGGCATACCTAAATAGTCTTGATGCTCTCCAAAAAGACAGACCCTTCCTGGAGCAGAGACAGTAAATTTTCTATTCGCAATAGGACCCATAAATGGCTAGGATAGAAAGTACGTCTGAAATTGAAACATTGCCTGTGTTATTAAAGTCACCAACACAATCGCCAGTACAACCGTAATTAGCAAGGAATGCCATCATATCACTTACATCTACTACACCATTAACGACAATATCCTGAGGACAATCAATTGGGTCATCTGGTTCATTATTAATCTCAGGCACATCTGTCACGTCGTAATAACCGCATAGGTTTTCATATGTAGGACAAACCATTCTACTATTAAATCCTGAAATAACAGATAGTGTTGTATCGTAATATTCTGCTGAAAATTGATGCGGAATGTGATCAGCACCTTCTAGGGTTTTAAAGCAATTCTCAACTCCATTTTCTTCAGCTACTTCGTGAATAGTTAAACTACCATCAGCTTGGTCAATGTCGATAAGCAAGAATTGAACTGAACCAGATCCATATGGGACAGTCGTATCATCAGTCCCGTGAGTACTCACCACTGGCACATCTCCTTCTTCAATCCAATTTGCATCGCCAATAGCACCGGACATACTGAATACAGAAATTACCTCCGATGAATAGCCTGAATTTCCTGATTCTCCTTCTACTCCACCACCTAATCCAGGATCTTCTTGATTGATAATATTGGGGATTTCATCCTCATCAATATAGGCTGCATGAAGCGCTATGAATGCTCCTGCAGATGACCCGCCCATCATGATTCTATCAGGATCAATACCCCAAGGATTACCACCCTCCTCATGAGACTTTCTCAAAAATCTCACAGCTGCTTTTCCATCGTGAACACCTCTAAGTACAGCTTCCTGCATAGAAGTTTGAAGGTTCAACCAGTTATCAATACCCAGTCTGTAGCTTATTGAAACTGCCACATATCCCATTCTTGCAAAGTCCTCACAAATTGGCACAATATCAGGAGACTCATTATTTCCAACCATAAAAAATCCACCGTGAGCACAAACTACGACGGGTCTATTTGTTAACGAATCTCCTTGGGGAAGGTAAATGTCCATTTCAAGATTTACTTCCGATCCATTTGCTGCAATGTTGCTACCGTAAACAACATCTTCAATCTTGTCAAAATCCTCAAAAACTAAATACCTATACCTAGCACCATCACATCCTTCTGCTTCTTGAGAAAGAGTAAGCATTGGAAATAAAACCACAGCTAAAAACAGGGAAATTATTAGTGTGCTGGATAGTTGCTTTATCATTGCACTGATAAGCGAAGAGACTCACTAAGAGATGTAGTTGATAAAAAGTAAATACCTGAATTCAGGTGACTAATCTCAATAGTTGAACGTATGTTATTTAATAGAATTTGCATCACCTCACGGCCGCTAATGTCTTTTATAGAAATCATCTCACCCAGGAGTTTTTCATCCACTTCCATGAACACTCTAGATGTAGCTGGATTAGGGTAAATAGACAAAATCAACTTACCCTCCTCATCTTCAACAGAATCCACGCCCATAGACTGTAATAATCCCTTAAATTCTTGGTAGTACAGGTTTGCTACGCGGGCATCGTGGATAAATAACGTATTCTCATCGTTAGTATTTTCCGCACTTGAGGACCAATTATGTGAGCCAGTTATTACTGTTGGGTCTGAAAGTGGTTCAACGTGATCTACTACTGCATACTTGTGATGAAGGGAGCCAGAGATACCTTGGTGAGAATAAACTTCAACACCCGCGTCCAGAAGGGTTGTAAACTCTGAGCCAGTAACATTTTCTTCTTCGATGGCTCCAGTTGGGGTAACGAAGAAGCTAGTTTCAGCGATGATTGCGTCGGCTAGGTCGTCTCTTGTGAAGGCGAGAAGTGCAAAGAACATGCTGTAGTCCGTTGTCTCTATGGTCTTTCTGATGGCTGAAGTAGTGCCGTCTGAAGGCGAGAAGTAAAGCTCAACTGGAGAGCCTCCAATGATGAATTTCTTAGGAGTATTGATAGACTTATCAGGGCCAAACTTTGAATTTGAATCATCAGGAACCATGCCGTCAGAACCCCACATTTCATTGAATTCTAGGCGGTAACCCCTTGCTATACTTTGGTCTTCAAGAACGATAACGTTGTTCTTATCTGTATTCAAGTTACCAGTCGTCATATTAGTCGATCCAGTAAGAACGAAGGCTGATTCAGGGTAATCTGCATCGGCGATAACGATCTTGTTGTGCATACCTGAGCCCTCTCCGTCCATTCTGTAGTGAACAGGAATTGATGAGTCTAAGTTGCCTACTCCGATGTTAGCGTTGCTTGCCTCAGCTATGTAGCGGATTTCAACTCCGTTAGCAGCAGCAGTATTGATTGCGTCCTCGATTGCAACGTTGTTGAGGTTGTAGAAAGCTAGATCTAGTGTGTGCTGAGCTGAAGTGATCCAAGCGGCAATAGTATCGTTAGTGTTAGTACCTAATGACATTGCTAGTTCTTCTGTCGCAACACTGTGATCAACAGATCCAGTGAAGTAAACGTGGATATCGCCTGAAGAAGATGAAACTGTAGCGTAAACTCTTGTTGGAGAGTAAACCTCTTCTGAGCCTGAGCTAGAGTATACTCTTGCGTAGTATAGTACGCCTGGTTCAAGGCCAGTAAGAGTTACTGTGTGGTCAGTTGAAACCATACCGCCGTCAGTAGTGTTACCTAAGTCTGGAGTTGTTCCCCATTCTACAATTGAAGATCCTTCGATATCTGTTGACCATGTTAGATCGAAAGAGTTAGTTGTAATGTTAGACTGAACTACATCTGAAGTAAGACAAATTCCAGAAGTAGAAACCATATCAGCTGCTCCACGTGGAAGAAGCTGGTATCCGCCAAACCCATCAAACGAGAATTGAGAGCAAATTCCACGGAGGTCCATCTCACAACCGTTCAATGTTGTACCAACTAGTGAGTTCGATGATCTAACGTAGATGATGCCGGTTTCTCCACCTGAAGAGAAATTGTAGGTGTTGTTGCCTTCTATGATTTGGCCTCCTGCTTCAAAAGTAGAACCTGGAATCTCAACTATCATGCCCTCAAGGTTTTCAGCAAGTTGGCTAGGAGTTATAATCTGCGGGTTTGGAAGGCTATTTCCTGAGCTAAGGAGCTCGACAGTTGAAAGGTTGGGTCCAATTTCAAGAAGACCGTTGTACTCCGTCACCTCTCCAGTGATAGAAATCTCATCTCCAGGATTGGGCTCAAATGACCAATCACTCCAATCAGATCCAGGGTAAAGAGCAATTCCTGCTGTTGCGTCCTGAAGGTAGCGAACTGACCCAAGGTCATTTCCACTTGTGATAATACCTGTTGCAGTAACTGTTGAACCAACTGGGTAGTTCAATCGTAAGTCAAGTATGCTGTTTTGCGCTTGAATTAGTGTGCACGTATTGCATACAAGCGCTACTATAGTGTATTTAAATATTCTCATGTTGTTAGAATCTTACTCTTACAGAAAAATTGGTTCTTAGGCCATAGCCCATGTAGACGCTTGCGGAAGCTGCATCGAAATTGTTTTCAGTGAATGCGTATGTCCTGTTAGGGTTATTACTCGAGTAGTACCACTCTCCGTATGCATCGTTGTTTTGGGCGTTAATCAGGTAGGTTGTGTTGAGTGCATTGAAAACACTGAACCTGAAATCAATCTGTGATTCTTGCAAGTCCATTGTGTAACCTGCGTGAAGATCTAGAAGCCCGTAAGCTGGCATCTTCCACGACTGACGCCCTTCATTTTCATCGTACAATGAGAATGGGTCGAAGTCAGCATAGAACCTATCGAAAAAAGTATATCGTGGCTTAAAGTAGAAACCATTTTTACGGTAGCGAATTGAGAAACCAATCTGGGTTTGGGGTGCATCTCCTACGCTTACTCCTTCAGCATTATAGCTAATTGTAATAGGATCTCCTTGTTCATTTAGATATGGAAGAAGAGTCTCGTCATCGATAAGCTCAAGCGAATCCTCAGAACTTGTCCAACGCCAATCACCAAATGATGCATACCCGTCGAAAGTCAACTCTCTACTAATCTGGTAAGCAAAATCAAATTCTATCCCCGTGTGCTGGGCGCTCATTGAATTAATGTTAGCCCTAGCAATTTCTCCTGTTGGTGTTTCTATCCTAAGTAGATTCTGAAGAGGTCTGTTCTGCCAATTTGTAACGTAGCCGTTTAAGTTGAAAGTAAATGGATTCTTACTCCACTTAGCTCCCCACTCCATTGACATGATTTTCTCATTCTTGATATTCTCAACGATTTGGTTATCGTAACCTATTACGTTCGAAAACACTGGAGTCCTATTTAGATATCCTGCATTCACAAATACATCTAACCACTCAGACATATTAACATTACCACCACTCTTCACTGTGTATCCAGGAATATTAATAGTCTCAGAGCTCTGAGAATCTGGCTCTCTGAAATAGTCCATTCGTCTGTAAGACTGGGTAACAGTGCTTACGTTAAAGAAACAATTGTAAAAAGGTCCCTTGTACTCTGCAAGAGCAAACATACCTGCCCATCTAACAAAGGAATCGTTATGATATCCAATTGTATCACCCACAAAATGCATGGGTTCACTATCATTAGGATCATTCACATCAACATAGTAATCACCACCAATCAAATCGTGAACAGTTGAGTAATGCTCCCCTTGATAAGTCCTCAAATCCAAACCTCCTGAAACAGTCAACTTATCATTTGGATGAGAATATCTAAACGTAGAAAGCGCACCAAACCAGTAGTGATTGTTATACAGTTTTCTAAGAATTCTAGAACTCTTTAGTAGTGAATCTGAATATGTTGGATCTATAGGTGGGCCAAACAAACCTCCTATTGTATTTGTATTGTAGAAGCCTTGGAAATCAACTTGCCCGTCAACTGTATAATCTCCAGAACCTAAGGCGTTTTCAAGCCTTGTTCCTCCTCCGTGTCCGTAAGACGTGTAAAGCGAAGTAGAAACATAAAGGTCTTCAGAAATGCGGTTGCTTAGTCTTACGGTTGCTAGAGGCTTGTGGTATTTGTTTTGGCGCTCGTATAGAACGTCGCCATTTAAATCACCCCAGTGCACATTATATCTACTTCCAAAATCAACTAGGTGAGTTGTGTCGATGAAGTTGGTCTCTGTCATCATATTCTCAAACTCATCCTTACCGTTTTCAGGATCGAAGCCAAACTCTTCATTCAAAGATGCAATAGCTGCTTCTTCCTCGTCAACGCTAAGAGTGTTGTCGTTGTAGATCTCCGTGTACGCTTGGCTGTATTCTGCCATGTGATCGTACTCATCGGGTGAGCCGTTGAAGAGACTGCGAGCGAATTCTTTATCGTGGGTCGCGATTCTTTGCTGGTAGCCCCTTGCCGAATTTTGAGAAGGAGAGCCGGTTACAGAAACAGAAAGCAATCTGGTGCCGAGTTCTTTTTGGACTTTTAAGTAGTAGAAAAAGGATTTAGTGTATGACTGATCAGGGAATCCGCCGCCATTTCTAAAGCTTGACGAAACTGTGTAACCCCAGCCATTGTCAAGGCGTCCACTCGTGTGGCCTATCGTAGTTCTAGTAGTTCCAAAACTTCCAACTTCCTGCTTTACGCTAGTCTTCTTTTTATTCTCGATTCCCTGAGTAATGATGTTTACCGTACCGCCTATAGCCGGGAGTGCAAGCTTAGAAGCGCCCAGGCCACGTTGGACCTGCATTGTTTGGGTTACTAGATCTAGACCAAACCAATTATTCCAGTACACCCCACCATTCTCCATATCGTTGACAGGAATTCCATCGATAAGAACGCTTACGTTACGTTGCTTAAATCCACGAATGCTGATGCTAGGTCCATTATCGTCCGACCCAGCTTGAGTGGCATAAACTCCTGGAGTGGAGTTTAAAATCATAGGAATGGGTTGAGAACCTAGCTCCTCTTGGATTTGGAGGGGCTTGATGTTGGAGAAAGCAACTGGGGTTTCACGCTCAATTGCAATATCGGTGACTACTTCAGCAATTTGCAGAAGAACCGTTTGAAGTTTGAAGTTTACTTCTAGGGTCTGACCTGCTTGGAGTTCTACCTCCTTTTTCATGGGCTCGTAACCCACATAAGAAACGCTTAGCTCATAAACGCCTGGTGCTAGTTCAACCTTGTATCTACCGTCAAAATCAGTGAGCACTCCTTGTCCGGAGTATAGTACAGCAGCCTGAATTAATGACTCCCCTGTTGTTGCGTCTGTGACAGTACCGCGAATGAGGCCGGTTTGGGCTTCAGAGGAATTAATAATTAGGAAAAACGAAAGGCAGAGAAGGGCTAAGTGTCGCATGGATATTAGCGAATAACAACTCTGTGAGAGAATGTTGTGCCTGTAGGGTATCTAAGATTCACGAAGTAAACTCCAGAATTCCAATCAGATGAATTGAATTCGATTTTGCGAGCATTTACAGCAGGCACAATTGACTCAACAAGCTTTCCTTCTGGGCTGTATATCTCGATTAGAGAAACTTCATGCTCTACTTCGATGTTGATAGCTCCGCTGTTTGATGGATTAGGGTAAATGTTTGCAGTTGTGATTTCTAACTGTTCGTTCTCATTTACGCTTGTCGATCCGCACTGACATGTGTGTGAGCCTAGGCCGTCCCAAGAGTTTACTACAAGAGTATCGTACTCCATAAACGTGTCGAATGACACTGGAGGTACAGTCACGCCTTTTACAACTTCGAATTTTCTTCTTAAAGTGTGGTTAGAAGTAAGCCAAGAAGCTCCATCACCAACATCCACGAATCCATTTGCAGCATCATTAGTCCAAGCTACACCAGGATCCTCTCCTGGTTTCCCAAAGATATCTACCACAGTTGTTCCGTTCTTCACAAGAACAAGAGCGTCGTCTCCATTCATGTAAGTTGGGGCTGGGTAAGGGTTATCTAATTGGTCTGCAAGTTGCTGAAGAGCTGGGTCACATGCTGGAGAAATTGCTCCACCACCGAGGTCAGCGTCTTCAGTTTGGCCATTTACAAGCACCCAAGTTGTGTGACTTGGAAGAGTACCAAAGAGCTGTGTAGCATCAGTAGCTGCAGCCTCTCCATTACTCCAACGCTGAAGCTCATATGCGCTTAAATCAATGTCTTCATTAGTAGTATTGAAGAACTCAATACATTTGTTATTTCCTGTTCCTTCAACATATTCAGAAATAATTAGGTCAAAGCATTCTGTTTGGGCTGAGGAATCAAAACAAATAAATGATCCTAAAACAAGAGTGAAAAGTATAGTGTTGCGCATATTCATTGCTTAATATTTAGTAGTCTTCAAAGTTACAAGATAACGTATCTTTATCTCGATGAAAGTAAAATTTTCCTCATATATATTTTTAGGCATTTGCTCTATAGTTGCAATTGCATGTTTTCTATTTTTTCCCAGTGTTCTACCGAGCGCTTTAGATGGTGGTGAAAACACACAAGATCCATTCAAAAAAATGAAACCATGGGAGGCGGCAAGTTTCAAGTGGTCTTATCCAGACGATGTTTGGGATGCGTTTGAAGCTGACGAGTCTCTTGAGTTAGTGAAGAAGCACTTTGAGGATATGGAAGCTGAGGGAGTACCTCGTTACATAGGTGGAGATTGGCGCATGGAAGGACCGCTTAATATTGGAGGACGACTAAACACCATCGCTATTGACCCATTTAATGAGGATAGGATTTTTGCAGGGAGCTGCGCTGGTGGGCTTTTTATTACTGAAGATGGAGGAGAAACTTGGGAACCTTCTACTGACGATTTTTCTTGGATGGCAATGGGTTCTATTGAATTCCATCCTACTCAGGAAGGAACAGTTTATATAGGAACTGGCGACCCACAGATTAGCGGTCACCCTAGGTTAGGAAGCGGAGTTTGGAAGAGTAATGATAGCGGGGAAAACTGGGTGCACTTAGGATTAGATAGCGCAAGGATTGTAAGTAAGGTGTTATTGCTGGAGGACGAGCCGGGGGTTGTGATGGCTGCGACGATGGGTAATCCCGCGATTCATGGATCGGATAGAGGATTATATAGGAGCGATAATTCTGGGGCTACATGGGAACAGGTGTTGCTGCCGTCTGATTCGGCCGGAGTAAATGACGTTGTTTATGATTCGAGTACTGGGATTATGATTGCTTCAGGATGGAACAGGTTGAGAAATAACACTTACAGTCTTGTGACTGGACCAGAGTCTAAAATTTACCGTTCGGATGATCAAGGAATTTCATGGGACGAGGTTGATAGCCCATGGGGTGAGGAGTATAGATGTAGGATAGGTCTGGAAGAAATTAATGGAAGTTTTTACGCCCTTGTTGTGGGTGAGGACATGCAGCTTGATAATATTTACATGAGCAATGATGGAGGTTTTAACTGGGATCCAATTATTCCATGGGAAAACATTCCGCAAAATGTATTGGGAGGGTTTGGCTGGTACTTTTCTAAGGTTAGAGTTAATCCATGGAATTCTGATGACATTACAATTTTAGGAGTCGATTTATGGAACTCTACCGATGGAGGTATTACGTGGAATATGATGGGTCCGACATGGTCGGAATACATCATTCATGCAGACAAACATGACCTTATATGGATTGGCCCTGAGTCATTAATTTTAGCTACAGATGGAGGAGCATACAGGTCTGAAGACCATGGAGTTACGTGGACTGATATAGAGAACTTACCTAATTCTCAATTCTACAGAGTAACGCATAATCCTCACTACCCCGGAAGATATACAGGTGGAGCTCAAGACAATGGAACCACATCAGGGTCGTTTGAGGAATTAACTGGATGGAATCGAGATAGAGGTGGAGATGGTTTTACACCTATTTTTCACCCTACAGATCCCAATTTTAGAATTGCAACTGTTCAATATGGCAACCATGCATATTCGCAAGATCAGCCTACTGATATTTGGTATGATTGGACCACAATGGCCGACACTGATTACGACGATAGGAATGGATGGGACTCCCCCATTATTCTTCACCCAGCAAATCCAGATCATATTTGGACTGGAACCCAAAGAATGTGGAAAATGGAAGGAGGCCCTTGGGGCGAATGGGTAAATATGAGTGGTGACCTTACCTATAATATTGAACCAGCTCTCAGCTACAGGGTTATCACAAATATTGCTGGCTCACCTTTTAATGAAGATATAGTAGCAGCAGGAACTTCTGATGGGAGGTTTTGGTTTACAGAAGACGGAGGAAACAATTGGACTGAAATGGGAGAAGGCCTTCCTAATAGATATATCACAGATATCTTTTTTGACCCTTTTAATGAAGATTCTATTTTCTGTACAGTAAGCGGGTACAAGGACTATGTACTTACGCCTCACGTGATGAAAGCTCAGATTGGTGGAGAGTGGGAAAGTATAAGTGGAGACCTTCCTCATCACCCAATGAATTCTATTGTTGCAATTGCTGATGGAGTTTATGTCGTGGCTTCAGATGCTGGAGTATTTGCTTCAGTTAATCATGGGACTAATTGGGAAAGACTTGGCACAATGCCTTGGATTCCTGTGTATGATTTAGATGTTGACCCAATAGAAAACAGGCTTGTTGCAGGAACTTTTGCAAGGTCTATTCAAAGCTTCCCTACAGATTCGATTCTTGCAGGAACGCCACCTGGGCCTATTGAGACTTGCAATGAAGATATTATGATTAATGGTGTGATTGACACCAATGACGTGCTAATGATGCTTAGTCAGTATGGCTGTGCTAACAACTGCACAGCTGATATAGATGGAGACGGAACAGTGAGCATTTCTGATGTTCTGGGGCTTCTATCAGTATTTGGCCTACCCTGCTAAGACATTTTAATGACAGACTTATTTAAGCAAGGTTTAATCTGCAATCCAACAGCTTTTTCAGAATCACATTTCAGATTTACTCCTTCAAAAAGTCTACATCAAAGAGGTAAAACATCTTACCTACAACTATATAAACAAGGGTTTACACATCAAAAGGGAAGTTTTTTGTCACGCCCTCTTAGCGCTTAAAATCAAATCTGGATCAACCTGCATGTTTGGTAGAATCAGCAAGCAATCTTTTTAATTCGGCCAGCTCCTCCTTCGTAAAATCCCTCCAAGTTCCCTCTGGTATATCAAGATGCATATTCATAATCCTAACCCTCTGTAGCCTTCTCACTTCATAGCCTAGGTATTCACACATCCTTCTGATCTGTCTATTTAGGCCTTGCGTCAAAATTATCCTAAACTCTCTATCTCCAGTTTGCTCTACAAAACAAGGATTAGTAATAGTGTCTAGAATCGGAACTCCCTTGCCCATATCCCTAATGAAATTTCCTTTTATAGGACGATTCACGCGGACTATGTATTCCTTATCATGATTATTCTTCGACCTAAGGATTTTATTTACAATATCACCATCGTTGGTCAGGAAAATCAAACCCTCACTGGGCTTATCCAACCTTCCAATTGGGAAAATCCTTGTTGGATATCCTATAAAATCAATGATGTTATCCTTCTCTCTTTTAGTGTCAGTGGTACAAACTACCCCTACAGGTTTATTAAAGACCAAATAAACAAGCTCCTCCTCACTGTTTCCTACTAATTTCCCTTCAACTCTAACCTCATCACCATCTTCAACCTTAGTACCCATTTCAGGCACATCTCCATTAATTGTCACTTTCCCAGCAGCTATAAGCTTATCAGCCGCTCTACGCGAACAATAACCCGCTTCACTTAAAAACTTATTAATTCTCGTAGACATAATTCAAAGTTACGTGCAACCAATTTGAGTTTAATGCGTATTAAATAATAACCACCTGCAATTAGCAACTTGCAAGAAGATTGAAACCTTTTTCTATCTTTATAGATCGTAATGTTTCTAAGAAAGCATATTTTAATATTAACTCTAGTTCTAATATCAAAAATTAGTGTTAGTCAGTGTGAACAATCTATAAATCTTAACGCATCTTTATCAGGAGGGCAGTCAGAGGAGTTATTTGTTGAGTTAAATCAAAACATAACCAACATCACATTCAATTTGAATGATTATCATTCGGATGGCTCTTGGATGATTCCGAGAGATTTAATTGTTGAAATATCAGCTCCAAATGGAAATTGTATATCTGGAGAAGGTTTCAATATTCCACCACTAGAAAATTGCATTACTATTGATTGGCCATCTTCTTGGGGTGAAGGCAATGGGGCCCAAAATTTTGATGGTAATCATTCACATTCTATTGCTATCCCTGATAATCACCTTTATGGTTCTGGAATTTGGCATTTTCTAATCAAAAATGGACGTGAAAACGGTAACAATAACGAGGCTCATTATAATTTAGATATAATACTTGAAAATTTAGAAGGGTGTACCAATGAACTCGCCGAAAACTATAATGAATTTGCAATTTGTGATGATGGCAACTGTCTAATTCCAAGTTCTAATAACTGTGAGGCTGAAGTGATTTTTACTTGGGTACTAGATAGTGATTGGTGCGAGTCCTATTGCAAAATATTCAATTCTAACGGTAGTCTAGTTGCTGGTTATTTTTCTGCATGTCAAAACCAAGGTTGCGCCGCCTGCGACATTGACGATCTATACACATGGTTTGGCGAGGATGTAGATGCCATCCTCGAAAACAACATCTACACTATAACCCAAGCGATCACACTTCCTGAAGGTGAGTACTTCATCGAACTACACGATGGCTATGGAAACGGATGGAGCGACGGTCCCGAAGGTGGTCTTAACGCCTTCACCATCTCAGGCAACATCAACTACAGCATAGACTTCCTTAACGGCTTCACCACTACAGGCTATTTCAACCTATCATGCGAACCGGGCGAAGGCTGCACAGACATTACAGCATGTAACTACAACTCTAATTCTATCATAGACGATGGATCCTGCCTCTACTTCGACGATTGTGGAATTTGTGACGGTTCAGGCATACCCGAAGGTGACTGCGATTGTCTTGGTAACGTACTCGACGCAGTGGGCGAATGCGGCGGAAATTGCATAACGGACACAAATGGAGACGGAATCTGCGACGACTGTCCCGGCTCAATTGACGAATGTGGCATATGTAACGGCCCCGGTGCTATCTACGGATGCGGATGCGAAGAAATACCAGATGGCGATTGTGATTGCGAGGGAAACCAAGAAGACGCCCTGGGAGAATGTGGAGGCGATTGCGAATCAGACATTAACAATAATGGGGTTTGTGACGATGAAGAAGTCCTCGGATGTAACGATACCTTAGCTTGTAACTTCGATTCTTTAGTCACAACTAATGATGGATCATGCGAATACTGTTCTTGCATAACTGAAGAAAACTACACTCTTACCATTGAGGCCTTCCCAGCTGTTGCATCAGTAAGCACAACTTACAGGTTTTATGTGAACATGGTTAATGATAATGACCACATGAGCGCAGTGTTTGGACACGACCAGCTCCCTATGATTATAAACACACCTGAGGGGGCTTTCAATACTCCAATTAACTCTAGTTGGAATGCTTCAGGGATAAACCCCAACTTTTTCCAATTCTTCCCAGATTTAATTGACGATTCATATGCTACTATAGGCCTAGATGTACCTGCTCTTCTATCTGGAATGGTTGGTGCTGAAAACCCAAGCTTGGTAGAAGACGTTTCTCAGCCCATCACAAATTACTTCATGTCGACTCTTGCGACATCCATGAATGTAAACAACGTATATGGAGCATCATACTTTGTGACGAACGGAGCAGCTAACGGCTTGCCTGATGAGTTCGGTCGAGTACTTATAATGCAGGTTACTACTGTAGGCGATATTTTCGGTGTGTTGAATTATCAAATCTTCCCTAATGGAGTGGGGGCTGATGAAATAATTAAAACAGTTGAATTTAGTGGGGCAGGTACTTTTGGTGGTGGAGAAGGTGAGGGAATTTGCGGATGTACAGACCCAACAGCTTGCAACTTCAGTTTAACTGCTATTTATGACGACGAATCTTGCGAGTACTTCGACACTTGCGGAATATGTAACGGCCCTGGCGCTATCTACGAGTGTGGATGTACTGATATACCTGAAGGGGACTGTGACTGTGACGGAAACCAGCTAGACGCTCTAGGAAATTGTGGTGGAGATTGTTCTGCTGACGCGGATGCGGACGGAATATGTG
>NZRP01000016.1 GCA_002693775.1 Crocinitomicaceae bacterium
TACTTTTCATGATTACAACAAATTTGAATTGTTGAGTCGTTTCAAACAAGATACCATTAACGCTATTGAAGATAAGATTAGCCTAAATCCAATCTTAAACAGTTTTCAAGAAACAGTAAATCGATATGAAATTGATTGGAGCTTGATTGAATCATTTCTAAACAGCATGGAAATGGATTTAGAGGACCAAGTTTATGATAAAGAAAAATATCAGCTATACATACTTGGATCTGCTGAAGTCGTAGGCCTAATGTGCCTAAAAGTATTTGTGCAAGGTAATGACGATGACTATAATCAATTAAAGCCATTTGCAATGAAGTTGGGGTCTGCATTTCAAAAAGTTAATTTTCTAAGAGATGCAAATAGTGATTTTCAAGGCTTGGGTAGGACATATTTTCCTGGCGTGAATATGATTGATTTTACTGAAGTGGAAAAAAGAAAAATTGAAAACGATATTGAAAATGATTTCAAAACAGCATTAATTGGCATCAAAATGTTACCAGATTCTTCAAAAGGAGGAGTGTATTTAGCATATCGCTATTACTATGATTTGTATTTAAAAATTAAAGCCCTTCCTTCATCTAGAATCTTAAAAGATCGAATTCGAATACCAAACAGTATGAAAATTGTGTTGCTTGTCAAATCAATGCTAAGGCATCAATTAAAATTAATTTGAGATTTCTTTTATTAATTATCACACTTTGCGCAACATCTAGATGCATTTGTCAATATAATACTATTGATGAACTGCGTTCTTGTTTTAAAACAATAGAAAGCGTTCGTGAAATAGAAGAATTAATCAGTATAAGTAACAATCATATAGACGACCCTGTTGTTTCTGCATACAACTGTACTGGTAAGCTGATGTTGTTAGACTACTATGGCAACCCATTTGAGAAATACAGAATATTTATAAATCAAACAACTCAATTGGATAGCATTATTAAGACAAACCCAAAAAACATTGAGATTCGCTTATTAAGATATACTATACAGCATAATTGCCCATCATTTTTACTTTACAACAAAGACATGAGCAATGATCTCAAAATGATAGAAATGTATCTTTCTCAAGAAGACATAAGTTTACAAGACCATATAAACACCATATTAAAATCATTTTAAAAGATGTATAAATAGCTTTTATCTTACCTTCTCAAACCACATTCAAAAACTAATTATAAATGCCCGTAATTAAGTCCATAAGTATTACACTGATAACATTTGTATTAATGGAAGCAATCACATGGCTTACACACAAATACGTAATGCATGGGTTCTTGTGGTATTTACACAAAGATCATCATCAACCAAAGTATACAAGCTTGTTTGAAAAAAACGATCTTTTTTTTGTCATTTTTGCTATACCTAGTTCCCTTTTAATTGTATACGGAATTCACTATCAATTTTATTTTTTATTATTTATTGGTTTGGGGATTTTGTGCTATGGGATATGTTACTTTATTGTTCACGATGTAATTATACACAAGCGATTTAAATGGTTTAGTAACATAAAATGGAGGTACATACAAGCTTTAAGGAAAGGACATAAAATGCACCACAAACAGATAGGTAAAGATGCGGATGAATCATTCGGAATGTTGTGGGTTCCTTGGAAATACTTTAAAGAGAAATACACATCCAATAATTGATTATATATACATACCAATTTGCTGCATCAAAACAATATTATCTAAGTTGATAGAATTTATTGCATTTCTTATGAAAAGATTAAAGAGTCTTTAAATATTCCGATTATCATTTCGTTTGAAAAGCCTATGACTTAATTATAGTGAGTTATCTCAACCTGTTTAAAAATGAAAAAAATTAACGTTGTCGGAGGAGGTATTGGAGGTCTAGCAGTAGCAATTCGAATGGCTGTAAAAGGGTACAAGGTAAATCTTTTCGAAAGTAACGATTATGTAGGAGGTAAGATGTCGCAAATCAATATGCGAGGCTACCGATTTGACACGGGGCCATCGCTATTTACTCAACCTCATCATATAGAAGAGTTGATACAACTTTGTAATAAAAAACCAGAAGATTATTTCAAATATCATAAGCTAAAAGAATCGTGTCGTTATTTTTTTGAAGATCATACAAGAATTATAGGATATACTGACTCAAGTCTTTTTGCAGAAGAGCTCTCAAAAAAGACAAGTATTGAATCAAAAAAAGTTCAAAATCATCTTAAAAAAAGTGCTTATTTATACAATTCAACTCAAAGTTTATTTTTAGAAAAGTCATTGCACAAGCTCAGAACGTACACCAATTTAAAATCTTTGATTGCTATATGTAAGCTACCTAGCCTAGATCTTTTTAGCTCAATGAGTAAACGTAACAAAAAGCGTTTTAACAACCCTAAAGTTGAACAAATCTTTAATAGATACGCCACATATAATGGCTCGAATCCTTATAAAGCTCCTGCAATTTTAAATTTAATTCCTCATCTTGAAATCAATCAAGGAGCTTATTTCCCTAAAAAAGGAATGCGTTCAATTGCGAATTTATTGGAACGCTTGTGCCTTGAAATGGGAGTTGATATTCACACCAATTCAAAAGTTGAACAGATTGCTGTTGATCACAATAAAGTCAAAGGAATTCATGCTAAAGATAAATTTTATGATTCCGATATCGTGATTTGTAATCAAGATGTATACTTTGTTTATGAAAATTTACTAAATGACAAAAAAATAGCAAAAAAAATACAGAAGCAGGAGCGATCAACTTCTGCAATTATTTTCTATTGGGGTATCAAAAAATCATTTGAAGAACTTGAGCTTCATAATATCTTTTTTTCAAAGAATTACAAGGATGAATTTCATGAAATTTCATCTAATCATAAAGTGCCAAATGATCCTACTATCTATATAAATATTACTAGTAAAGAACAAAAAAATGACGCACCAAAGAATTGTGAAAATTGGTTTGTCATGGTCAATACGCCTCCAAATAAAGGTCAAGATTGGGAAAAAGTCATTGCCCAAACAAAAAACAACATCATAAGAAAGCTTAATCGTATGTTGGGAGTCTCAATTGAGCATTATATCGTGTGTGAACATGTATTAGACCCAAGGACAATTGAAACAATAACTGGCTCCTATCAAGGGTCATTGTACGGCACAGCTTCTAACAACCGTAAATCAGCATTTTTTAGACATCCAAATTTTTCCAATAAGATTCAAGGATTGTATTTTTGTGGAGGAAGCGTTCATCCTGGTGGCGGCATCCCATTAGCTTTGTCATCTGCTAAAATCGTAGATCAATTAATAACATGAAAAACTTACCAAATAAGATTGGTTTAGCTTTAATAATTTTGGTAAATATCATCGGAGCTATTGGTTTTAGATATGATATATTTTTACCACTTTTTAAACTCCTTACACCATACAATTTACTTTTAACCTTGGTTATTTGTTTATTCTATGTTCCTTTCAAGAAATTTATTCTTCCATTTATTTATGTGTTTACAATCGGATATGTTTTAGAAATTGTTGGTGTTGAAACTAAATTATTGTTTGGAGACTACGATTATAATGGAAGTGTTTTGGGAACTCAATTGTTTAATGTTCCATTGATTATAGGAGTCAACTGGTTCATATTAACTATAGGCACACGAGCATGTGCTAATTGGCTAACGAAATCGACTTATTTACAGATTGTATACGCCGCAATACTAATGGTTGGATTAGATATTTTAATTGAACCAATAGCAATCCAATACAAATTTTGGAATTGGGCTCAACATGATGCTCCTAAACAAAATTATTTAATGTGGTTTATTGCTTCAATCGTTATGCAAGCAATAATCACGAAAAAAAGCTCATTAATACCTTATTCTCTTGGTTTTACTATTGTAGCGTCACAATTAATCTTTTTTGTCTCTTTACATGTATAATGGAGTGGATGAAACCTAAATATTATTATTTGGGCCTAATGCTATTAAGCATTAGCTATCCTTTATTAAGAAGTTTTGAAAACCGATTAAGGTTCTACAAAAACTGGAAACAACTTGGCATTTCGATATTATGCATGATGTTGATTTTCATCACATGGGATATTGTTTTTACGCAATTATCCATATGGTCATTTACTGATAAATATATTTTAGGAATAAAACTTATGCATCTACCAATTGAAGAATGGATGTTTTTTGTTTTTGTTCCATATGCATGTGTTTTTATCCATGAAGTTTTACTTTATTTTTTCCCATTAAAGCACCCCATATCATTAATTAAAAAGATAAACATTTTACTTGCATTTATCTTACTAACTGTAGGAATATTCTTTTTTGATAAGACGTACACATGTGTTTGTTTTATTTCATGTGGTGGATTTTTAATATTCTTTCAAAGAAATAGCGATTTATTTCTAACCTCTGTCTATCGCACATATATAGTCAGTCTAATTCCTTTTTTTATCGTCAACGGAATATTGACAGGATCCATAACAAATGAACCAATCGTTAAATATTATGATTCGCATATTACAACAGTAAGAATTTTAACTATTCCGATCGAGGATTTTATTTATTGCTTTTTAATGTTGGGTGTAACAATATGGATTTACGAATTGCTAAAACATAAAAAAAAACAGGATGGTCTGACCTTAAAGTAATTGAAGGCTTCCTTAATCTTTTGCGTGAGTTTGATAATTAAAATCTACCTCACCCACTCATGATTAACAACCTAAAACTAGTATGTTTTCGTTGTACGTAAACATTTATTTAATAAATGATATAAAAAATTGGAAACTATTATAGAAATTACATTTCTACTCAAAATAGTTAGTAAATAAGATTACCTAGTAAATATTAAATTGTGATATATCTTTAATTAAATTACCGATATATGGCTTTAATTTAAATCGATGAGAAGACTTATTCCAACTCTATTTTTCATCTTGTTTTCCTGTGAATTCATATCGCAGGAAGAAATTGTATTTGAATATACTGGTAATGTCGAAACTTACATTGTTCCCGCATGTGTAAACCAATTAAATGTTATTGTCAAAGGGGCAAAAGGTGGTGGTATCAATGGAGGTAATGGTGCAACTTTAAGTGGAATCATTGATGTCACAGAAGGCCAAATTCTTGAGATTAGAGTAGGTGGAATTGGAAGTTGTCCTGATGGTGGCTTTAATGGCGGTGGTTCTGGTGGTTTAGCAGGCGTTTCTGAAAATTATGGTTGCGGAGGAGGAGGAGCATCAGACATAAGATTTGCTCCATACTCACTAAATGAACGTATTGTTGTTGCAGCTGGAGGTGGCGGTATGGGTGGAGGAAATACTGATGCTGTAGCTGGAATTGGAGGTTGTGATAATGGGGGTAATGGAGATAGTCCATTTGGTATTGGTGGATTTGGAGGCACGCAGATTAATTCAGGAACTGGCGGGCCTCCATGGATTGATCAGGGAAATATTGGTGGTAATGGAAACTTGTCTCAAGGAGGTATAGGTGCTAGTGACCCTTGTTATAATTTAGGTCCCGGTGGTGGTGGCGGCGGCGGATATTTTGGTGGCGGTGGCGGCGGTAGTGATTGTTGGGATTTTGGTTCTCTTGGTGGTGGTGGTGGTGGTGGTGGTTCAAGTTTAGTTCCTGCAGGTTTCACTTGTGATGCCGGGAATGTAACGGGTAACGGTTCGATAGTTATTTCCCCAATAGGCGAATTATACATTGAAGCTACACCAAATCCTTCATCAATATGTCTTGGTGATTCCGCTTTAATCTCTTTTTCAGGTGCTAATGAATATCTCTCGAATCAATATGGTAATTTTACAGATATTGATTCTGTTATTTACGTTTCTCCAATTCAAAACACATCGTATTTAATTATTGGTAATACTGGTATTTGTTCAGATACATTAGAAGTATTTGTTAATATTTCTGAGTCTTATAACATAGATAGTTCTTTTAATCTTTGTGAGGGAGATAGTTTTGTTCTTCCTGATGGAAGTTTAGTCAGCTCCCCTGGCACATATACTGTTGACCTACAAACTACTGTTTCTGGATGCGATAGTATAATTACAACCAACCTTTCCTATTTAGACACAAGTTTAACTTCGATTAATTACAATATTTGTGAGGGTGATTCTATCATGTTAGCAAATGGCGAAATTATAGACGAGGAAGGCGTCTTTGTTACTATCTATAATGGTTATAATGGATGTGATAGTACCGTAGTTGAAGAAATATTCATTTATCCTTCATACAATTTAATTTATGAATTTGATGTGTGCGATGACAACAGTTATATACTTCCTGATGGATCAATCCCTTCCGAGTCAGGAGAATATACTTTTTCTTTTGAGACATATACTGGTTGTGATAGCTTAATTACGATTAATCTTCAAGTAAATCCTCAATTTGAAATTTATATAGTTGAGGAAATTTGTCAAGGCGACGAATTTGTTTTGCCGGATGGACAAATTGTTGATAATGAAGGTGAATACACTTCTGAATATCTAACTCAAAGCGGTTGCGATAGTATTGTCATCACAAATTTAGTGGTTAATGATTTACCCATTATCGACTTGGGTCTTGAAGAATACTATTGTCCATATGAAACAAATATTGAAGTATCTCCAGAACCACCAGGTGGAAATCTAGTTGGTATTACTATTAATGATGATGTTCTTCAGCTTGAGGATGCTGAACCTGGATTATATAATATTTCATATAACTATACTGACCAAAATGGATGTACAAATGAACTAGATCACGAATATGAAGTGGTTGAGCCATTATATCCTTCGATTAATTATGAAATAACTTGTAATGAATTATTTTTCGAGAGCTTCACAAACAATGTCAATGAATATAATTGGTTTTTAGGTGAAGATTTAGTGTCAATTCAGTCTGATTTTGAGATTACATTTTATGAATACGGAAATTATAATCTTGAACTAATTGTTTCTGATTTATATGACTGTCAGTATAGCATTTTAGAAGAAATTTATTTAAGTGAAACCCTTGATCTTTCTAACTTCTTTATTCCTAATGTGATCACTCCAAATCAGGATAATATTAATGATGTTTTAGAGTTACCCACGAATTTCACTTCATGCTTAAATTTTTCAATTAAAGTTTATAATAAGTGGGGTTTTCTAGTCTATGAAATGACTGATGAAACCCGTCCTTTTGAAGGTAAGAAGTCTGATGGAACATTATTACCAGAAGGAGTATATTTCTATACTTTAGAAGTAGTCAATTACCCATGTAATGAAACATCTGAATTAAGAGATTGGTGTACAGGGAGTATATCGGTATTTAGGTAACACAAATATTTATGTTTTAGGCCAAGACATATAAAAATCCATGCTTAATGGGTTTTATGTTAGTGTTGGCTTACACATTCATAGATGCGATGGATGTATTTGTATGTTTAAAGACTTTTTTGATAATAATTACGAAAAAATTTATAATCTTGCATAATGTTTATCAATTAAAGTTATGCAAATGAAGAATATATTAATCATTGGGGGATCATCTGGAGTAGGCGAAGCAATAACAAAAAAGATCGCTATGAACAATAATGTAATAGCGACCTACCAAAATAATTTTAAAGAAAACACTGAAAATATTGAGTATAGAGAATTTGATGTTATTAAAAATAAGCCGGAAAAACTGGAAATTGATGGCCCACTTGATAGTATCGTTTATTGTCCAGGAACTATAAATCTAAAACCTTTCCACAGATATTCAGAAGAAGAACTTATCGAAGACTTTAACGTCAATGTTATTGGCTTTCTGAAGATATTATCTTTTTTTAAAAAAAATCTACTACAGCGAGAAAATGCTTCGGTTACTCTTTTTTCATCCGTCGCGGCGCAAAAAGGAATACCATTTCACACACAAGTTGCATGTTCTAAAGGTGCAATTGAAGCTTTAACACGAACACTAGCAGCTGAACTTGCTCCAAAAATCCGAGTAAATGCTATAGCTCCCTCATTGCTTAATACGCCTTTAAGCACAAAGTTTTTAAATACTGAAAAAAAAATTGAGTCAAATAAAGAAAGACATCCAATGAAGGAAATTGGAGACCCGAATGACATTGCAACGTTGGTTGAATTTTTAATAAATGATGGAGCAAAATGGATGACTGGTCAGGTGATTAATTTTGATGGCGGTTTGTCCACGTTGTAATAATAATGGATAAATTATATAGTTTTATTTGGAAATATAAGACACACATTTTGTGTCTTTCACTTTTGTTTATATCGGCTTGTGTGATAAAACTTAAAGATTTTAAAATCTATTTTGAATCTGAAAGAATTATAAAGGAACTAACCACTGAAAGCTATACTAATCGAGACGCAAAGAATCTAAATAATGAAAACATATTTCTAGCCACAATCAGAAATAACAACAAATATGAATACGAAGATTTTTTACATCTCAAGGATCAAATAAACGAAATAAAAAAGCTTAAGGAAATTAAAAGAGTTTTTAGCATTCTAAATGAGAAAACCATTTCCAAAACAAGTGTATTTCCTATCCCAAGAAACAAATTATCATTAAGAAATAAGGATACATATGATAAAACAATTGACTCAACTAGTTCTTTTATAAGTAATGACAAAAAATCTATTTTAATACTATTCGAGACAAATCCAGATTTCATAAAAAGTCCAGAGCAGTTATTAGACTCAATCAGTATCATCCTTAAAGAAAAAGACTTAACTATAAATTATGCAGGCAGAGTGCCCAGTGAAATTTATTTTCAAGAAAAAGTATCTAAAGAATTTATTCTACTTGCAATTCTAAGTGCACTCTTTTGTTTAACAGCAATATACTATTACACAAAAAATATTGCGATTTTATTTATGTCATTTGGGTGTGTTGTAATGACAATATTGGTGAGCACTGCAATGTCATTATTTTTATTTGGTGGCATAGAATTGTTTATGATTATATCACCTGCAATTTTTTTTATTGTTACTGTCTCCGATATAATGCATTTAGTTAACTCTAAACACAACTATAATAATAATGACAAAAAAGAAAGATTTCTAAATAGATTAAAAGAAGTAGGAAAGCCTGTTCTAATTACCTCGTTTACAACAATGATTAGTTTTTTCTCATTTATTCTGATCGACATTACACCATTAAGTCATTTCGGGATTATAACTGGTTTAGGAATTATGATTGCCCTTTTTTTCTCAGTATTATCCTATGCATTCATCGTAAATCACAATTATGACAAAATTAGACCTGCATTAAGTGCAAAGAGATTAATTCACAACTTCATCAAATTATTACAAAATAAAAAATGGGTAGTATTTCCTGCTCTTATAATAGCATTTGTGTTTTCCTGCTTTAAAATAAGTGATGTGAAAATTGACAACTACCTGCTTGATGAATTAAATCCATCTTCGGAATTTTATCAAACAAGTAAATATATAGATGATAATTTTGGAGGAATAAAACCAATTAGTATATCTGTTAATCCAAAAAGTAAAAATTTTAATAAAAATTCATTTAAAAAATTATTAAATGAAAATGGTATAAGTGTTGACTTTAGTAATGACACCAAACAAAATAAAGTTATATACAAATATCTATTTCAGGATTCATCAGAAGTATACAAGTACGACTGTAGAATTGGTGACAATGGCTCAAACCAATCGAACAAAATCTATAATAATATTCAAGAATTTGATAAACAATCTGAAATTAAATTTTCTGGAATTGGACACCTCTTTGATAAAACAAGTGATGGATTAACATTTAACCTTTTAATGGGTTTGTTTCTAGCAATAATAACAGTCGGAATATTTCTTTGTTTGGCCTACGGATTTAATATAAAAATGTTTTTTGTTGGCATTATACCTAATATAATACCATTGATTCTCA
>NZRP01000017.1 GCA_002693775.1 Crocinitomicaceae bacterium
AGTTTGATATTGGTGAGTTGCGATTACCATCATTATACCACCTCATTAGTATTACCCCCTAAACCAATTGAAAAAGGACAAATCGATGTAAATGGTGGTATAGAAATAATGCCAGCATCTACAGATGAACCAATTCACGCTCCTGGAATTTCAGTTTCATCTACATTTGGTATAGACCATTTAAAAGGTATAAATACAAGATTATTTTGGGCAGATGACGTTAATGGGGGATTGTCAGTCTCACTTCTTAAAGGGGAAGAAATGTCAAAGAATAGAAGAATTTATCATTGCCCTAGAATCGGGACTACTATTGGTGGGTATGGTACAGGAATAGCATTGGGTTATGAATTTATATTCCAAAAATCCTTTAATAACGCTTCCTTTTATACTGGTATTGGTGTTGGTGTTGGTGCTGATGCTGATGACTTATTTGGAGATTATGGAACAGCATTGACCTCGAAGTTTGGTCTTTCAATTATGAGCAAAGAAAATCTAAGGCTAAGTTTAGAATTCAACCCTATAATTCAATCATATGAAGGTGAAGGAACTGCAGTATACAACTCGTCAATTTCAGTAGGCTATTTAATAACTAAAAACAAAACCTCGCTATCTCAGTGATAACAAGATTTTATTAAATCAAAGACTAGCCCGTAGGGGGCTACAAAGCATAATCTCTGGATGCCCAGTATTTACTGGGCAAATGATCTGAAACCCTTGAAAAAACTAAGGATAACTTATTTGCAACTGCAAAAACAAGAAAAGAGATATGCCTCATTATTGTTGAAATTAGCCACACTTTTAGCCACACCAAATCAGAACCTTGTAAGGTGATTTTTTCATTTTAAATTAATGTATGTTCTATACCCTATTGTTACCATAGCAACTGAAAAAAAGCTAGCAGTACGTAATGTTGGAGAAATATCTCCACCTCCAACTTCAATCGAAAAATTCCATTCTCCACAGATGACATTTTTTGGCTTGAGTGGGCTTGAGTTAAAAAAATTAATAAATCTACGTTCTCTTCTCTCACTGATCTTATGTGAGGGTCTACTATGCTGTATATATATATGAGCAGGCCATATTCTAAGGCCAAAAGAACTTGATGTTTCTTTATTAAAATTGTATTTACCCACGGCTATTTTAGCTGTCGCACCAGTAGGTAAAGCCAATCCTATCTGCGCATCAGTGAATTTGTTTCTTGAATAGAATTTTCTTCTTCCACCAAGAAATGAGTAACCAGGCCATATGTCAAAAAGCCGATACTTTTCAGACAATAAAGCAACTCCAAAATTTGACTCAAAATATGTTTGTCGATATGATTTAAAATCGTTTTGTCCAAACACACTCAAACTAATCAAACAAGCTAAAGCAGTAAATAGAAGTCTCATGGTTAGGATTTTAGACTCACAATTTACTTCAATAATCAACCTCTTCTCTATAAGGACTGTCAAGTTAGTTTCTAAAAGCAAAAACTGCTCACAACCTTAATAGCTATGAACAGTTCAAAAAAGCCACACTTTTAGCCACACTTAGTGTTGGTAATATGTGAGTTCCCTTTGTTTACTAGTGATTCAGAAGGAACGTGGTAGCCCGTAGGGGGTTACACACACCTCAGTAAATGCAGGCATTCCAGACGGTTACTAACATTTGTTGTTCCCATTGTTATGCCAAATTCAGACACTTTTTTCCATCTCTTATCAAAGGGTTTGATGCTATTGAAAACTCAGTAGGTGATTCAATATTCATAAACATGAACTGTATTCTATCTATTAACCATTTTTACAATTAACATTAGTCAATTTGAACAAAAAACATTTTTAATTTATGGTATGGATTATTTGAAGAAGATTTTAATTATAGTAGTAGGATTTTTTGTTTTTAAATATGTTGACACGTATCTATTTAATGATGTAAATGCCTCTTTAGAAATTAATAATTCTATAGAGAAAGAGACTAACCAATCAGCTATTTCAAGATCAGTATTGCCCACCTTTGAATTTGCTGTTGATCAATCTATTGATGCAGTTGTACATATTAAGTCAAAATATGTTACTGATGAATACTATCAATATCTTCATCCGTTTTATGGAAAAGGATATTATGCCATGCCAAAAGAAGAAATAGCAAGTGGTTCTGGTGTAATAATTTCAGAAGATGGATATATAGTGACAAATAGCCATGTGATTAACAATGCAAAAGAAATTGAAGTTGTTCTTAATAATAAACAAAAATTTCAAGCAGAAATTTTAGGTGAGGATGCTTCAACCGATTTAGCATTAATTAAAATCAAGAATGAGGGACTTGAGTTTATAGAATTTGCAAATTCAGATGATGCAAAAATTGGACAATGGGTATTAGCCGTCGGAAATCCATTTAATCTTAATTCAACCGTAACAGCTGGTATTATCAGCGCAAAGGGTCGAGATATTGGTTTGATAAGTCAAAGTGGAATTGAATCATTTATTCAAACCGATGCTGCAATAAATTCTGGGAATTCAGGTGGTGCACTAGTAAATATTGATGGAAAGCTAATCGGTATTAACACTGCAATACAATCTCCATCTGGGGTAAATACGGGTTATGGATTTGCAATTCCATCAAATATGGTTGAGAAAATAGTTGCTGATTTGAAAGAATTTGGTAAAGTGCAAAGAGCATTTTTAGGTATAAATATTCTTGAAATTAATTCAGAAATTGCTAAAGAATTTGATTTAAATAGTTTAAAAGGAGTATATATCTACAATACAATAAATGATGGATCAGCATATAGATGTGGTATCAAGCAGGGAGATGTGTTGACAAAAATTCAATCTAAAGAAGTTAACTCATTAAGTGACATTCAGGAACAATTAACTCAATATAGCCCTGGTGATAAAATCATTTGTACAATAAATAGAGGAGGTGAAATAATTACACTTGCGGTTGTTCTTTAAGAACGTTGGTTAGCCACATTGTTGTGCCGAATTCTGACACTTTTTTCTGTCTCTTATCAAAGGGCTTGATGCTGTTGATAAATTCAGCAAATCCCCTACTCAATTACTGACGGAGTGAATCAAGAATGACACGACGTTCTCACGTCTCATTCATCTTGATTTTTAACACCCCTTCCCCCTATAAAAAATTAGAGCAAAAAGATGGCCGCTCACTGGACTTGAACTTTGTGTCTTAGTTCCTGTTACATCTTTCCTTTGTCTTTGTAAGCTCGGGCCGTTTAAGACGGCCGAGCGTGTCATTTAAGGAGGTACCTATTTCCTGTGAGAAGAGGGTTCGTTTTAGACTCACCCTCTCAGTGTCAGGGTAAGAACTCATGCTGAGCGTAGCAAAGTTCGGACTCAATCAAGTATCAACACATTGACAGAGTCAAGTTGGTTAAGCATTATTTCACCTGACACTAACTTGCTGTAAATTGTGAGTCTAAAACCACCAACTATGAGACTTATACTTACTGCTTTAGCTTGTTTGATTAATATAACTTATGTAGCTCAATGTGATGTTTACTATGTGACATCTAATGCTTCAGAAAATGGTTTAGGCACACAAGACAGCCCTTTCACACTTACAAAAGCTTTTCAAGAACAGACAGAAAATTTGACAATAAAAATTGCAATTGGTAATTATGAGATGTCAAATTCAATTGAGATTACTGCTAATAATCTATATATAGAAGGTGGCTATAATTCTGAAGATTGGAGCAAAAACAGTCAAGGAGGAGCAAATACAATTATTACAAGAACTAATTGTTGTTATTCAACAGATATAAATCAGAACAAATTTTTATCAGCATTTCATGCAATAAATATTAATGGATTTGAAATTCATGACCTTTCAATTATTACTGAAAACATTGGTGGTACTTTTTGGGGTCATCAAGCAACCAATTATGGAATTTATTTGAATGGATGTTTAGATTATCACATTATTAGAACTTCTATATCTACTGGAAATGGAGGATATGGAATGGACGGATATAATGGTCTAGACGGTCAAAACGGTCAAAGTGGTCAAGGTGGATCTGGAGGTTCTTGCAATGAAAATACTGGTGGATCTGGAGGTAATGGAGGTATTGGCGGAAATTCTGGTGGCGCTGGTGGTCAGGGAGGATATGGTGTAGAAAACGGAAGTTATGGCAGCAATGGTGCTGGAAATTACTATGGATATAGCGGTAGCGGTGGCAGTGGAGGCGGTGGAGGAAACGGACAAAATGGAGGAAATGGAGGCCAGGGAAATACGGGACAAAATGGTTATAACGGCAATATTGGCCAATTGGGGGAGTATTATGTTTTGGGTTCACAAGGCGCACCTGGTGGATCTGGTCAAGCTGGTAGTGGTGGTGGTGGTGGCGGTGGCGGCGGTGGTCAAAGCGGATGGCTTGTTCTTGATGGAACTGGTAATGGAGGCGGCGGTGGCGGCGGTGGCGGAAATGGCGGAAATGGCGGCGGTGGAGGCACTGCAGGCGGCGGTTCTTTTGGAATCTATGCTACAAATAATGGAAATTATGAGATTTTAGATTGTAAAATAAATTCTGGAGAAGGTGGTCAAGGCGGTCAAGGTGGTCAAGGCGGTCAAGGTGGTCAAGGCGGTCAAGGCGGAGCAGGAGGAACAACTTGTCTATCTGAAGTTGGGCGTGGAGGAAATGGAGGGTGGGGAGGAGATGGAGGAGATGGAGGAGATGGAGGAGATGGGCAAAATGGACATAGTTTTGATATTGTTATAAACGGTATAGGCCAGGATTATGAAGACTTTGAAAGTCTATTTGAGCAACCTGAAGTGATCATTTACAATCCAGCTTGTACACATCTGGATGTTATCTTTTCGTCTGCTGACGCTTATTGGTTTGACCTTGGAGAAGGGGCAGAAACAGAAGGGTTAATTATTGAAAATCAATTAGCAACTACATATTCTAGCATTGGAAAAAAAGACATTGATAAGTCGCCATATATATACAATGATCTTATTCGGATCATATGTGAAAGTGAATTCATTATTCAGGAAGCCAATGCTTGTAATGAATTTACTTGGATAAATGATGAGACTTACTTTGAATCAGGAGAATATGAATATCATGAGTATAACGAAGATATATGTCCAACTATTTATCAACTCAATTTAAATATTGACTGCCCAGATACTTGGGATTGCTTTAATCATGAATGTATAAATCCGGAAAATGGATCTGGATTATATGAAACACTAGAAGATTGTCAAAACAATTGTAATAATTGTAATTCTGAATACCAAAGTGGCTACGATGCTGGAATAGCTTCTGTTGATATAACTATAGACAACCAAGAAGCATTTGCAGCAGGAGTAGCATCGGTTCAATGCCCAGATTGTAATGATGATTGCCCTGGAGACTTAGATGGAGATTATGTTGTTGCCACTTCAGATTTATTAATCTTCCTTGGTCAATTTGGAAATTTGTGTGATATTTCGGGATGTGAAGACGCAGACGGAGATGGTATTTGTGATGATGAGGATAATTGTCCTTTTGTTTACAATATAGATCAAGCAGATCAGGATGACGATGGTATAGGAGACGCTTGCGATGGTTGCCTAGTAGATTCTGATTGTGATGATGGAGATCCAAATACAGTAGACTTTTGTGAAAATGGAGAATGTGTTCACTATTAACAACATCCTCTTCCACATCTATGATGATGGGTCAGTAGAGAAGAAGTTTATTGTTAGTTCCTAAGGCTACAATTATAATTTCACCCAATGTTTAGCTGAGACCCCTTGTTCAGTTTTAATTATGATGCTATAAACTCCTGTGCTTAATTGCCCAATATCTAATCTTACTTGTCTGTCTAGCACTCTGTTTATTTTTGCATCAACTAGATTGCCTTTTGAATTGTATATCTCCCAACTTTGGATTTTACTTTCTGAAGTTTTGATAAAAAGAAAATCTGATGTTGGATTTGGGTAAATTTCAACAATAGAATTTCCTGCTTCTGAAACTGTTTGATGTTCCGATATTTCTTCAAAAAGTGCTGTAAAGCTTAGAGAATTGTTATAGGTTTCTCCGGTCCAATATGGATTAAGATCATCATCGATTTGAGGTGAGCTTACCCATTCAACAAATTCATAACCTTCATTAGCAATAGCTGTCATTTCAATTGGGATTCCTTTATAATAAACTCCTTCCCAAGGATATTCTAGTGGCTCAATTGTGTTTAAATAAATTATCCCGGCTTCCGCTGGCAATACATCAAGGTATAAATCGAATTGACCGTCTAAATCCAGCGCGTCTTCAATCTGGTCACGGACCACTTCTGTTTTACACTCAATTTCTTCTTGAAGGTGAATGTGCCTGTCGAAAAATTCATTCATTTGACCTTGTATGTCCCATGGGTCACCCCATCGTGCAAATTCTTTTGGCATCTCTAATGACCACTCGTCAAAATATCTCTGTTCTATCGAAAGGAGCCTATCGACATTATACAGGGTGTTGTTAAGGTCGGCAAATCTATTTATGAAGTAAACTCTATAGTCGTTATTCTCATAACACCTGTTCCAAGCGCCAACAAATAAATTGTTTTCACCTTCATTCCTTACGTGTTCAAGACCGTTGTCGTAGCAATCTGACCAACCTCCTGGCTGTAAGCTCAATTCGAGATCTATTGTTGCAAACCTCCACCTCAAATCAGAGGCATCAGATCTGTATAATTTTATATTGTTATACGGCCAATCATAATTTGCTATCCAGCTTTGGCTGATAATATAGTCAGTATAATTTTCAAGGTCATAATACGAATTTGCTTGGGCTATAAAACCGGGCGACCCTGGGTCAAGCTGCTGAAACTCGTCCCACATGATGTAATAGTCATCTACCTGGCCGTCTGTTGCGCGTAGGATTAAATCGTACCAATAGCTTTGGGATAAGACATCAACGGTTTCGTAATCATCATACTCGTCATATTCTGCCCAGAATTCTGCGTCCAATTTTTCTCTCATCTCATATAGACCAAAATATTCACCATTTATGTACACTGAAGCCGGCCTCATTGCAGAATGGTATGCGAAAGTATTGGTGGTTAACATGTCAACCAGACAGGCGTCCTTGTAGGGAATATTTAACCAGTGATTTGAACCATTCCTGAAATACAGTCTTGAGTAAGTGTCTCTTTCTGGTCGGTTTGATAATAATGATAATTCAACTGGATCTTCATCAAATGCTCCTTTTGCCATCTCTAATCTAAAGCTGTGCTGGGGGTTTGATCTTGAACCTCCAGCGCCTCCATCCATTTGCATTGCAACATCTCTATCAAACATATGATTGTGTTCTAATGTAGAGTCGAAAACTGAGATTTGAGCATACTTTTCCCAATCCTCCCACCAATTTTCAAATATGCCGTCACCAGCGTAAAGGTGGTCGTCTTCAATGCTTATGGCAACAATTGGAGTAATGTGACTTACGTTTAAAAGGTAGGTTTCTGATGCTATTTGGCTTGGTATGTATCCGTCTTTGAATGCTCTTGCTCTGATGTTTGACGACTGGAACACATTGATAGATTCTCCTGTATATAACTCTGAATCTAAATTCGGTTCATCTCCATTTGTAGTGTAATAGACGTAGGTCTCCTCATCACCAGTATTTATGATATCCACTAGCAATGTACTTTGATAAACCCCTCCGTCAATGCTAATAATTGGTTCGCTGCAAACACCTTCTGGTAAAAAGCTATCCCCGTTTGATTCTCCTGGAGAAGGAAGGGTTAAAAGAGAAGTATTGTTGCTTCCGTTTGGCATAGAGCCTCTACTTGTAAAAATAGATGGAACATCAACAAAGAGTTCGGACTCGATTTCTAACTCAGGAGATACTAGTAAAATGTTTTCTCCATCTGAATCAATCTTGAAATTTGTATGAAACTCTTCGCCTTGACTATTGGTAAATTGACCTGTTAGTTGATCTAAGTTCACATGTTTCATTTTGATTGTGATATAGGTATACTCCTCTTCTGAAGTGAACTCAACGTCCCAACCTATTTGATTTATGTCACCTTCTGACAGCCCTGATTCTTCAAGTTCTTCTGCCTTAAATAACATTTGGTTTCTCGCAGCCCAATACCAATTACCATATGGAGCAGGATAGCAAGTATTACAATTTACAACATCGTCATATCCAATTTGATAATTGTTAAACCGAGTGTTTGGCCTTTGAAAGTGAATATCTCCTCCAGAAGCATCACACGAAGCGTTTCCACCATCATTTACAGCAGTAACGGTTGACCCAAAATCCGTTTCTGTTTGGTAAAATCTAGAATTACTTGTGTATCCATCGTTGTAGTATGAACAGACATCTACTAATACGTCTGACTCACCATCCCAATTGAAGGATTCATCAAATTCATGATAATTCCAACCCATGTTGGGGACATAAGACTCAACATAAGCAACTTCTTGAAAACCCTCAATCGGTTGAATGTCTTTGCCACTACAAAAAACTACCAAGAACTCTTGGGGCTGAATGAAATACGTTGAGAATTCCCACTTTTGAAGATTGTCTTCATCATCCGTCAGATAATATCCATCTAGATTAATAGGATAATCTGCTGTATTATAAATCTCAATCCAATCCTCAGATTCTTCATCTGCATCTAAGATGAAATTAAAGTTTTTGTTTGAGCCCTCATTAATAATTAGTTGAGCTTGGATTAGCATCGGGCAAAGCGGTAAAAGTATGATTATGAGTTTTTTCATAAGTTGTTAAATTTACAACTAATTTCTAGCTCAAAGGAGGAAAACGGATAGCTGAACACAAGTTCTTTCAGTGATTAGTGGAGTAGTTTTTATTCAATCCAAAAATCAAAATATCCATCTAATTGAGATGAGGTACACCATAATAATTTATTATATCCATTAGCAGACTCGATTTGTTCAAAATCGTGACATCCTATTCCATCAAAAAATTGATCAATTGCTGCTTCCAAATCTTGATCAGTAGGTTTAGAAATTGGTGAAAAACCATTAAATTACAATTATGAAAAATCTACAACCACTTCTACTTCTTATTTTGCCTTTATTGTTTGCATCATGCTATGTCACAAAGCCTGGTAATATTTATATAAAACAGCGATTGGGAAAATTGCAAGAAAACACGCGAACTCAAGGAGTAATATTCAGAAATCCTGCAACAACTCAGATAATATCATTATCTACAAGAACTATAAATGGAGAGCTAAAATTAAACTTACCTTCAAAAGAAGGCTTAAATGTTGAAACTGAAGTGTCTGTATTATATCGCATAAATCCAGAAGATGCAATCAGCATTGTAAAGAATTTAGGCAGTGAGAATAATTGTATGAAAATCGTTAAAAACACATTCCGATCTTCAGCAGCTGACGTAACAGCACAGTATTTTGCAAAAGACATGCATTCAGGCAAACGAAAAGAAATTGAAGCTGCCATAAAAGTACAGATGAGTGAGGTTTTAGAGCCATTAGGGTTTGTAGTTGAAGCTGTGCTTTTAAAAAGCATTTCTTTGCCAGAGGAATTATATGCTGCGGTTGAAAATAAATTAAAAGCTGAGCAAGAGGCTCAAAGAATGGAATTTGTATTGCAGACAGCAAGACAAGAGGCTGAGAAAAAAAGAATTGAAGCAGAGGGTACAAGGGATGCTCAAATGATTATACAGGAAGGAATGACTGATAAGAATATAGCTTGGAGAAGTCTTCAAGTATTACAAGAACTCGCTTCATCTGAGAATGCAAAATTGATAATCACCGATGGTAAAGCTCCCGTTTTGATTAACGAATGACGCATAAATAACAAGGGAAAAGAGAAGAGTTTTCTCCACCTTTCACTGTTATATATATCTGCATCAATTCTGTTTCACGTATTTGAGTGTTTTTTGGTTTATGTTATCCACACACTATAAACACTCTTAAAAACAGACTAAATTGCGGGTATGAAATCACGATTACTACTAAAAGAGATTTCGCGTAATGAAAATTAATCTGTATGCTCTTATTGCAATAATCATATTCGCAATAATTGGACTCTACTTTTCCATTTCAAAACTTTGCTATGTCGAAATTCAAGGTTGTACAGATATTTACTCAATAAACTATAACTTAAAAGCAAACAAGGATGATGGATCTTGTATTCCTATAGTCTATGGGTGTACAGATCCGCTTATGTATAATTACAAAATTGGTGCGAATAAAGATGATGGATCTTGTATTCCTTTTGTTTTAGGATGTATGGACACAAAAGCAATTAACTATAATTTAAATGCACAAAAGCAAGATGGAAGTTGTTTGTATGAAGAACTCAGCTATAAAGAAGACTGTCCAAAAACCATTATGTTGTATGACTTACTAAAACAAAATTCTATAACAGAAAAAACATATGTTGAATTTTTTAAAACATATGCATCAAATGATAAAGGAATAGAGAGTTTATACAACGTTTTATTTCATAATGAAGTAACCGATAGAACATTAATCGACTTTACAAAAACATATTTCTGTGATCCAGTAACTGTAATCGTTAATGATAATGGTAAATCTCTATGATGCATCTAAAAAAATATTAGATCATAACATCCTAAAAACAAAATGTAAGCACAAGGGTAGGCACAGTAAAAAAACAAAACCTCGCTATCTCAGTGATAACAAGGTTTTATAAAATCAGAGAGTAGCCCGTAGGGAGCTATACACTCTATCTCTGTAACACTCAATGTTTACTGGCGTTTCAGTCTGTAAGCCCAATAAACACTTGGGATAAAATGTCAATAACGTGAACAGACATTTGCATTCATTTGATAAGAAACTGTCAATAAATGTCCCCCCATTTGTCCCCCAAAATTATGATGTAAATTGTGAGTCTAAACTGACACGATGATCAAGAAAATAAATAAACTCATTGGATTAAAAAAGATAGAATTTGATAACTATGTAGATTCTGGAAAAATCACATTATCTGATTCTAGACTTATCCCTCTTCTCAAAACAGGTGATGAAATGGCATTGACTTCAATAATAATGTCGTCATTTAGGTTGATAAAAGAGTTTAAGGACAAAGTTTTCAGAGAGGCAAAAATTAAAAGAGGAGGAAAAGCATATTTCTACACTGAAGTTTGCTTCAAAGATGTTGATAAGGATTCAAGAATAGATGGATTAATATTAGTAGTCGTATCAGGAATCATAAAAGATGCTGCTTTTGTTGAGGTGAAAAATGGTAAAAGCATTATAGATCATGATCAAATCATGAGATATTATCGCTTAGCCCAGTCTTTGCAAAATGTCCCAAAAATTATCACTATCTCTAATGAGTACGTTGCAGACTCATCTAATTCTCCAATTCAAATAAAGAATCAGTCAAAAAAGATTGAACTATTCCACTTTTCGTGGACTTATCTAAAAACAATTGCTCAATTATTACTTTTTGATAATGATGAAAATATCCGAGATGAGGATCAGATTGAAATAATGAAAGAAGTACTTCATTATCTTGATGATGAAAAGTCTGGAGTAAGTGGATTTCATAGAATGAGTAGTGGTTGGAAGGAAATAGTAGAGAAAATTAAAAACCAACAATCCTTATCAGATAAGGAAGTCATTTATGATGCCATTTCAAGTTGGTATCAAGAAGAAGCCGACATGGCTTTATTGTTGAGTAGAAAACTTGGAACACTTGTTAAGACAAATAAAGAAAAAGTAACTACCAGAATTGATAAAGACTTAAAAAGACTGAAGAAAAGTCATACGTTGACAAGCAAATTATCAGTGAAAGGTGCCGTTTCAGATATTAAAATAATCGCTGATTTTGAACGCAGATCTGTAATGATGTCTGTTTATGTCAATGCTCCTATGGATAGAGGAGTTATTGCAAGAATATCATGGATTAAGAATCACCTTAATCATCTTCAAGAATCTAATTTATCTGAATATTTATTTATTGATGCAGATATTAAGTACACAAATAAATCAATCAAATACAGCCATAAAAACATTGATAGCTTTTATGAATATGATGGGATAAAAAATACAGAAATAATTGGATTTAATGTTGATTTAATTAAATCAGTGAAATTTGCACAAGTATCTGGATTTGTTAATGATATTGAAGAAATGCTATTAGCTTACTACAAGAATGTAGTTCAGAATCTAAAGTCTTGGGAAAAACCAGCTCCTAAAATTCAGGAATTAAAAGTTGTGGCTCCTATTGAAGAAAAGAAATTAACCAAATAAATATTGGGCAATTAGCTCAGTTGGTTAGAGCGTTACCTTGACATGGTAGAGGTCACTGGTTCGAATCCAGTATTGCCCACAAAAAAACCACTTGCCTTGTTAAGCAAATGGTTTCAATTTGTCCCCCCATATGTCCCCCCGAGTGTTAATACTTTGTGAGTTATCAACAATATCAAGGGATACAGAGGGTCTTTAGTAGCCCGTAGGGGGCTACACACACCCCAGTAAACATAGGCGTTCCAGACGTTTACTAACATTTGTTGTTCCCATTGTTGTGCCGAATTCAGACACTTTTTTCTATCTCATATCAAAGGGCTTGATGCTGTTGATAAATTCAGTCACTACAGGACTGAGGGCATGTACACCATGCGTCGCTTGGCATGCAATCAGGAGTACATGGGCAAGTCACTGAATTTAAATCATTAGAGCAATCTGCGTTGGTAGATTGAAATAGGGCAT
>NZRP01000018.1 GCA_002693775.1 Crocinitomicaceae bacterium
AAGCTTCCTACGCTTGCAGCTCAGGCATACAAGCACAACAAGGGGCTTCCGACGATGTACCCTAAAAACGAACTGAGCTATGAAGGTAACTTCCTTCATATGATGTTTGGTTTACCTGCTGAAGATTACGAGGTTAATCCTATCGTAGAAAAAGCACTGAACAAGCTGCTTATTCTTCACGCTGATCACGAGCAGAATTGCTCAACTGCAACTGTTAGAGTTGTAGGATCTTCTCAAGCAAACCTTTACAGTTCTATATCAGCTGGTATTGCTGCACTATGGGGTCCACTTCACGGTGGAGCTAACCAAGCAGTAATTGAGATGCTTGAGCAAATCAGACAAGATGGTGGTGATCTAGACAAGTGGATCGCTAAAGCAAAGGATAAGACTGATAGCTTCCGTTTGATGGGCTTTGGACACAGAGTTTACAAGAACTTCGACCCTAGAGCTACTATCATCAAGAAGGCTGCTGACGAGGTGCTAGAAGCTCTTGGAGTAAATGACCCAATTCTTGACATTGCTAAAGAGCTTGAGCAAGTTGCTCTAAATGACGAGTACTTCGTTAAGAGAGGCCTCTACCCTAACGTTGATTTCTACAGCGGAATCATCTACAGAGCTCTAGGAATTCCAACAGATATGTTCACAGTAATGTTCGCTCTTGGGCGTCTACCTGGATGGATAGGTCAATGGAAGGAAATGATTGAGCACTCTGCTCCTATTGGACGTCCACGTCAGGTTTACACTGGCGCTACAGCTCGTCCATTCATTCCTCTTACAGAAAGATAAACCCTACATCATGGAAGCATTCGTAAAGTCTGAAAGTTCGGACGGTATTTGCACGGTTGAATTTTTCCACCCAGCATCAAACAGTCTTCCTGGAGCAATTCTAGCTTCTATTGCAGATGCTATTACTACTGCAGGTAAGGATGACGCCATAAAAGTGATTATTCTTAAATCAGCAGGCGAAAGAGCCTTTTGTGCTGGAGCTAGCTTTGATGAGCTTGTTGCAATTTCGAACGAGGAGGAAGGACTTCAGTTCTTCAGTGGTTTTGCAAATGTGATCAACGCGATTCGCAAATGCCCTAAGTTCGTAATAGGTCGAGTACAAGGAAAGGCTGTAGGCGGAGGAGTTGGCCTAGCAGCTGCAGTAGACCACTGTTTTGCAACAAAGTTTGCTGCTGTTAAGCTATCTGAGCTTGCTGTTGGAATTGGACCATTTGTTGTTGGCCCTGCAGTTGAGCGTAAGCTTGGCACATCTGGGTTCGCTCAGCTTACTATAGACGCTACATCATGGAAGGATGCAAACTGGGCTGCTCAATACGGGCTGTACAGTGAAGTACACGATGATGCTGAGTCAATGGACAACGCTGTTAAGACTCTTGCTGAAAAACTTGCTTCTAGTTCACCAGAAGCCATGTCAGAGCTTAAAAAGGTGCTTTGGAAAAGAACTGAAGATTGGGACGAACTATTGAAAGAAAGAGCAGCTATCTCTGGCAGGCTAGTACTTAGCGACTTTACTAGAAATGCTATTGCTGAATTCAAGGCCAAATAAATAGTATACTCAAAAAAATATTAGATCAATAAAAAAGCCCGGCTGATTAGCCGGGCTTTTCTTTTATGCAGAGTGGCTATTATTTAACCACTGACAATCTCCTTACTGACATTCCTGCCTCAGCAGTAATCATCACGTTATAAGTTCCAGCTGCAAGACCGTTTAAGCTAAGAACAGTGTTTCCTTGAAGGACGCCGTACTGTGTAGAGTAAACAGTTCTTCCAACTCCATCAACTACAATAATAGTTACGTCATCAAAAGCCGTAGGCATTTGAATTGTCACATCACCTGTTGTAGGGTTAGGGAACATATTGAATGCTATAGGGTCGATGATGCTGATTGAGTTGAATAACACTTCAACTTCAGTTGTAGCAACACAACCATTTGCGTCAGTAGCCGTCACTGTGTAAACACCGGCTGCAAGACCAGCTGGATCTACAACGTTTCCTTCTGCATCAATCCAAACAACATCGTAATCTGGAGTACCACCTGTAACTTCAGATGTACCAACTCCTAATTCAGCGGCTGTTTCATCAGTTGCAGAAGCAGATACCTCAAGAAGTTCTGGCTCTACAATTTCGATATCTACTTGAGCAGAACAATCGTTATCATCTGTCACAACAACAGTGTAAACGCCAGCTGCAAGTTCAAACACGCCAGTGTCGTTAGACTCATCGCCTACTATGTAAGTAACTGCTCCTTGGCCGCCTTCAGCAACTAAAGTTACAGAACCTAACTGACCATTACAATCAGGATCAACTGTTGTACCACCAACAATTGCTAGGTAGCAACAAGAACCATCGTCAATAGTAGCATCAGCGTCATAGTTATTCGCTGTCTCGTCTGTACAACCTGCACAAGACTCGTACTCACATGTTCCGTCGTCAATAGTAGCATCAGAATCGTAGTTACAAGCTCCCATGTCAGTACATCCAGCACAAGAATCAAAATCACATGAGCCATCATCCTCAGTGGCTTCAGCACTGTAGTTACAAGCACCCATATCAGTACAACCTAGTACTTCTAACTCATCACATACTCCGTCACCATCAGTATCTACTAAACAGTTTCCATCACAGTCGTAGTAGATCTCAGCGTACTCACAAAGATCTAAGTCGTTATCTGTTGCGTCAGCATTATAGTTACAAGCTGCTTCATCTAAACAACCAACAACTTCTTCCTCATCACATACTCCGTCGCCATCAGTGTCGTTGATACATTCTCCTTCACAGTTATAGTTAGCTTCTGCATACCAACATGAACCATCATCTTCAGTAGCTTCAGCATCGTAGTTACAAGCTGTCATATCTGTACAACCAGGAACTTCTTCCTCATCACATACTCCGTCGCCATCTGCGTCGTTAATACACTCGCCTTCACAGTTGTAGTATATATCAGCGTACAAACAAGACCCATCTTCTTCTGTAGCTTCTTCGTCGTAGTTACATGCTACCATATCAGTACAACCAGGTACTTCTAACTCATCACAAACGCCGTCGCCGTCTGTATCAACTAGACAGTTACCATCACAGTCGTAGTAAATCTCAGCGTACTCACAAGAATCATCTAGATCAGTTGCATCTGCATTGTAGTTACATGCTGCCATATCTGTACAACCAGAAACTTCTTCCTCATCACATACTCCGTCACCATCTGCATCAGCCAAACAGTTTCCATCACAATCGTAGTAAATCTCAGCGTACTCACAGCTACCATCATCATCCGTAGCGTTTTCGTCGTAATTACAAGCAGTCTCATCTGTACAACCACAAGAGCTAGCTAATGTACCCGCTAAACCTTCGAAAGAAAGAGTAACTCTACTAACATCATCTTGAGAGCCGTGGTTAAACAGCTGAACTTGAATTATTCCCGAAGGGATGCCATCTGTAGTAAGCTGAGCTACAAGAATCTTTTGATCGTCTCCTGAAACAGCATTAGCAGTTGAATTAGGATCTAAAACAAACCAAGACCCTCCAACTGAATCATCAATATCAATTCCGCCACCAGCTTCAAACTGATCAACCCAAGAGAACTCAGTAGATTGAATTACTTGAGGGGCGAACTCGCCATCTGCTGGTGCTTGATCAAGACCAATAGTTACCCAGCTATCAAATTCCATTTCTGGAAATGACGGGTAAATTTCAGGAATCATATCAGATCCAAGTACGGAACCATATATATGCTGGTAAAATGAAGTTGTTGTACCAACGTTTAATGGATCTTCTTCATCACCAAAAACAGCTGATAAGAAATCATCAGTATTAGGTGTAGTTACATATAGTCTGTATGTATTGTGACCAGCAAGCTCACCATCTGTGTGCTCTGCAACTAGCTCAACTTCTAAACCGTATCCTTCTGTTCCCGCATCTGAGCATGAGCAAAAATCACAAGTACCATCGTTTTCAGTAGCACTTAAATCGTAGTTACAAGCATTTACATCATTACAACCTTCTACTTCATTTTCATCACATACACCGTCACCGTCTGTATCATTTAAGCAGTTACCGTCACAGTCGAAGTTATCATCTGCATAGAAACAAGACCCATCATCATCAGTTGCTGCTGAATCGTAGTTACACGCTGCCATATCTGTGCATCCAAAGTCTTCAAACTCATCACAAATTCCGTCACCATCATTATCGTTAACACATTCTCCATCACAGTTATAAGGGGCTGTTGCGTATTCACAAGTACCATCCTCGTAAACAGCCTCTGGATCGTAGTTACACGCATTAGGATCAGTACATCCAAGTGCTAAACAAGAAGTAAAGTCACATGATCCGTCATTGAAAGTAGCAGTAGGATCGTAGTTACAAGCTTGAGGAATTGTACATCCAAATACTTCTAGCTCATCACATGTGCCATTTTCATTTACGTCATTGATACAATCACCTTCACAACTAAGGTAATCCTCTTCAGGGTACTCACATGAACCATCATCGGCATTTGCATCAGGATTGAAGTTACAAGCTGCTTCATCAATACATCCAGAAATTGGTGAAGAACCTGCTTCGAATGTACCAACACCACAGAACTCAACTGTAAGCTGTTCTTGATCTGCTCCAACTCCAAGAGGGAAAACCTGAAAGTTTATTGTTCCGCAAAAATCGCCTGTTGTAGTAACCTGCATAATCTTAACTCTCAAATCAGAGTCTGGCAAACCGTTAGCGGCTGTATTAAGAACGTAGTACGAAGCTCCTGTTAGAGTACTAGCTAGCAGGTTCGTTGCTCCTGGTGTTAAGAAGAATGGAGTAATAGGCTGTGATGCATCCTCTACAAGAGATGGATCTTCAGCTCCAGCAATACCTGATGATGCAGATGGTCCTTCAAGACCAATTGTTGCATATGTGTCATCAGCCATATCTGGAAAAAAAGGCAGGAAAGCAGGGTTAATACCTGAAGCGCTCCAGCTAGAATTGAAATCTGAATTAAACACCCCATCTAAAGCCTCAAGCTCTAATGGACTTTGATTGTTTCCATAAACTGCACTCATTCTGTCGGTTGGGTCCTGCATAACAACGTAAACATGATACACAGTACTGCCGGCAACTGCAACAGCATCTGAGGATTCAACAGTCAATGTGTATTGACCAAAAAGAGGCGAAACAGATGCACCTACAAGTAATACAGAAAAAAAATAACGTTTTAATAAACTCATATGATGTATTTCTAATTATGACTTAAAGATAAGAATTGTATTGAACATATGACTATCTAACAAAGACAAACTTCACGGAGGAAGGTTAAAAAATTCAAGCAAAAAAATAAGGAGAACCAAAGGCCTCCCTATTATTAATATAATTCTTATCAGTTTTAGTTAGCTTTTACTAACGCTACTGATGAAGGAACGCCACTAGAAACTACGTTTAATCTGTAAACACCATTATCATATGAACTCAAGTCGATTACTGTATTGAAAGATGAAGCTGTTTCATTCCAAACACCAGATTCAATTTGTCTTCCAACAGCATCAACTATGTTGTAAAGTACGTCTCCACCCTGAGCACCATCCCAATTGATTTGGAATACTCCGTTAGATGGATTAGGGTAAACACTAACTTCTAAAAGGTTAACAAGTTCTACAACATTGTCGAAGATTACGTTAAACTGCTCAACAGCTGTACAACCATTACCATCAGTTACTTCAAGAGTGTAAACTCCTGAAACAAGATTAGTAAGATCTTGATCAGACATGCCGTTTACATTTGGCCCAGTCCAGTCGAAATAGTAATCAGGAGTACCACCTGTAACACTTGCATCAATAAATCCTTCTCCCCATAGAACGTCAGTACTATTTACAATTCCAGTAATAACAAGTTCTGCTGGTTCTTCAACTACAGCAGTTAGACCAACTTCACATCCGTTTTCATCTTGAACGTAGAATACGTACTCACCAGCAGAAAGATTATCGAATTCTCCACTATCTCCGTAAGTGTTATCATCATCAGAGTATTGGAAGCTGCCAGCCCCACCAGTAGCAGATACAGTTACAACACCGTCAGAATCACCATTACAAAGTGGGTTTTCAACTTCTGTAGTGGCAACGATAGGATCAGCATTTAAAACTTCTACAATTTCAGAAGCAGAACAACCGTTTGCATCTTCAACTTCAACAGTGTAGAATCCAACAGGAAGACCGTTGTAAGAAGAACCAGTTAGTGTAGAATCACCTATCATTACAGTGAAGCCATCAGCCCCTCCAGTTGGAGCCCATGCTACAGAACCATTAGCTTCATCAGTACATGCTACTGGCGATGCAGAAGCGTTCACCTCAATTGCATCAGGACCAATTACTAGATCTTCAGAAGAACCAGTACAACCGTTAACATCAACAGCTACTACGTTAAATGTACCTGCGTATATATTGATAGGGCTAGAAGCGTACATATTTCCATCAACCTCGAATTGAATAGTAGTTGGAGCTGCACCACCTACTGCAGAAACAACGATTTGGCCGTCAGCGATATCTGCACATGAAGCGTCTGACGTAGCAGTAACGTAAACGTTAATTGCTGGAGGGTTACTCACCTGTGTTGCAACTGATGAACCTGTACAACCGTTTCCATCAACAGCAATTACTGTATAGTTTCCAGCAACAAGGTCAGTGAATACGTTGTTTGGAGTCATTGTTGATGGACTTTGACCTGCGAAGTAATATTGTAGATTTCCATCACCACCTGCTCCAATAGCTTCGATTATTGCATCGTTAGTGTTGTTACAAGTCATTGCCTGTGTTAAAGAAGCAGTTACGTTTACTTCCTCTACTTCTGGGATCTCAATGTACTGAGAGTCTTGGCAACCTGCTCCGTCCTCAACCATTACATAGTAAGTACCAGCAAGCAGGTTGTTGAAGTTACCGAAGTTTGATGGTTGCTCGTCGTCTTCGCCTAAGTAGTAATCGTCAGATCCTTGAGCACCCGTCGCAGTGATTTCCAGAGAACCGTCATTGTCACCAGAACAAGTAGGAGTTGTGATGTTCTCAATAACTAGATCAAGAGTACATGGAAGAACGCATGAGTAGTCGTCGTTAGTTGCGTTAGGATCGTAGTTAGATGCATTAGGATCAGTACAACCGAAGATTGCGTTAGGGTCGTTACTGAAACCTAGTCCGTTTACGTATTCGTTTTGTGCTTGATTACCATCGTTGAATACCTGAAGGTTGAATACACCAGTAAATGATCCGTCTGTTGTGATTTGAGCTAGAAGCACTTTATTATCTGCTCCACCAAACTGGGGGTAGTCATCAGTGCATGTAGGACTTACTGCAGGATCACAAGGAATAGTGTTGTACCATGAACCTCCGATGGGGTCATCAATGTAGAATGAACCAGTTGCCGTAAAGTCTGCCATAGCAGCATCAAGACCAATATTTCCAAGAACACCATTATCAAATGCCGAAAGCATTCCGATAGTCATCCATGAGTCATACTCAAGTTCTGGGAATGCAGCAAAGAAATTAGGGTTGATCTCGGATCCATATAAGAAACCAGGAGTTGAGTTGTAAATGTTACCGTCCATAGTAATTCCTAAAGGATTCTCTGCATCACCATAAACAGCAGAAACAAAATCAGTCGAGTTCGTTGTGTTTGCGTATACGTGATAGGTTGTGTAACCATCTGGTATAATCGTTCCATCGCTTACATAGAAAGTCTCAACAGAAATACCAGTAACTTGAGCTTGCAGAGCAAGAGAATAAAAGAGACTAGTGAGAAGTAACAAATGCTTCATAAATAGTAGTTTTTTTCAAGAATTTCACAAATATAGTTTCCGAGGTGTTTATAACGACTTTTATATAGTTAAAATATCAACACATCGAAGGCCTCCTTAAAAGGCCATTTTTTTCAATAGACTCCCTCCATTCAGAAGGCACCGAAACAGTAGTTTTTACAATGTTATTGTAGCAAACTATAACTGTCTCAGACTCAGCCGAAAGAACTTTCTTTCCGCCTTTTAATAGATATGCTTCATAAGCAAAAGTGAGACTCTTCACTCCAACAGACTTAACCCAAACTATAATTTCCAACTCATCATCTAATGTAACTGGATGCCTATAGTCAACTTTTTGGGATGCAACAAGAACTCCGCTCTTTTTCCAATCCCAAACTCCTACAATTTTCTTGAATAAATTGATTCGGCTTTCTTCAAAAAATAATAAAAATATTGCATTGTGAACTATTCCATAAGAATCAATATCAGCGAATCTGATTTCAGGTTTATATATCATATACTCTTTCATAAAACTAAGGTATCCTATGATGTTAGTACTTTTTGAGAGTTTTTCACTCTAAAACACTTCAATTTTTCTAGGTTTATTAACAAAAAGGCCCAGGTTCTTAACAAAATGCATGTATTATGGCTGAACCCCTTGACACTGCTGAGATTCTGCCGTTACATTGCGAAGACAAGATTAAAAAATTATTTGTTTAACCTAAAAAATCATTCTCATGAACAAAGCAGAATTGGTTGATGCTATGGCTTCAAGTGCAGGCATCTCAAAAGCGGACGCAGGTCGCGCACTAGACGGATTTATTTCAGCAACTAAAGGAGCTCTTGGAAAAGGAGACCGTGTATCTCTAGTAGGATTCGGTTCTTTCTCTGTAAAGCACCGTCCAGCACGTAAGGGTCGTAACCCACAAACTGGTGCTGAGATTCAAATCGCAGCAAAGAACGTTGTAAAGTTCAAAGCTGGATCAGGCCTAGACGTATAAGTTGCAATAGCAATTTTTTATGAATTAGCCCTTCTTGTCCGTGAGGCAGGAGGGGCTTTTTTAATTCTATCACATGCCCTCTATAGACAAACTCACTGAATCCCTTTATACTTTTCTTACAGAGGAGAGAAAGCAGAGGTTTGAGAAAGTGCTAAATAAAAGAACTAGACATATAGCTCTTATTCTAGAGGATGTATACCAAAGCAGAAACACTTCTGCTATTATGCGATCTGCCGATGGAATTGGAATTCAAGACTTCCACATTATTGAAACCATTCATAAGTGGAATAAAAACAAAAGTGTTTCTAAGGGCGCATCAAGTTGGCTAACACTTAACAAATACGATTCAATTGACTCATGTATAGAAAAAGTGAAGTCACTTGGATATCGAATAGTTGCCACCTCACCACACGAAGGAGGATACACCCCTGACACCCTTCCAATAGACAAACCTGTTGCGATAGTAATGGGGACTGAGCTCAATGGCATCACACCTCCACTCATGTCAAAAGTTGATGATTACTTGGAAATACCTATGCTTGGATTCTCAGAAAGCTTTAATATATCTGTAGCTTCTTCAATTATAACAAGTAGGCTAAGAAATAGACTAAATGAAATGAAAATAGACGATGGATTGAGTGATAAAGAAAAAGCTGAATTGAGATTAGTTTGGGCTTATAACTCATTAAATGATCCAGAAGCGATTATGAGACATTTGGGCTTAGAATTACCAGAGGAGATAAGAAGCAAAATTTTATGAGAACTGACTACAAGGGGCTGCTTCTAATTGCTCTTCCTATTTCAATTGGAACATTTGTACAGTTCTTGGTTCTACTAACTGACAACTATTTCCTTGCTAGAGTAAGTGAGGCAGCAATAAACGGAGCAGGAAATGCTGGACTTACCTACCTAACAATAGGCATGGCAATCTTTGGTAGCGCAACTGGCCTTCAAATCCTTGTAGCAAGACGCAAGGGAGAAGGTGACTACCAAATGCAATTAAGAACAGGCAGAACCGGTTGGATCATTCACACAATACTGGGAATAACCCTTTGCTCAATTCTGTATTTACTTAACCAAGGGGCTCTAGGTAGTCTAATAGATAGTAGCGAAGTAAGAGATGTATTCGAGCCATTCTTAGGCGTAAGGATTTGGGGTTGCATTCCATATGGAATCACATTTGCTTTTACTGCATATTGGACAGGAATTGCTAGAACTAGATTACTTCTGGTTGTAAGTCTAGCTACAGCTTTCGCTAACATTGTACTTGATTACGCTTGGATAGAGGGAAACCTGGGGTTTGAAGCTATGGGACACATGGGAGCTGCTAGAGCTTCATTGATGTCTGAAATACTTGGTTTTATTGCAGGAGCGCTCCTTATGTTAAAGGTTGAACCCAGATTTTTCAAGCTTCCTAAACAACCTGACGGAGAAGTTTTCAAGGCATGGTGGAAGATCTCTGGTCCGCTTATGGGCCAACTTTTGCTTACGGTAGGCACATGGACATCTTTCTTCTTCTTTGTAGAAAAAGTGGGATCAACAGAGCTTAAAGTGTCGCACATAGGAAGAAATGCCTTCATGTTTGCCTTTATCGTTACTTCAGGGATAGGCCAAACCACCCGGACAGTCATCTCCACACTAATCGGAGCAAATAGAAACTCTGAGTTAATACCAACGGTTAAAAAGCTTTGGATACTCAACATCATTGGCGTCCTGCTCCTCACCCATGGATTTATACTCTACCCTGAATTCATCGCAAGCCTGTTCTTTGAAGATCCTGATCACATCGCTATTATGTCAAAAACCTTCACCACCCTTTTTATCGCGGTTCTTGGCTTTGCCAGCAGCTCAATACTCCTGTCCACTCTTGAAGGGGCAGGCGGTACTAAGAGAGCGTTTATTGTGGAAATGCTCAGCGCAGGAATGTATTTAGCTGGCGTTTGCTACTTAACAAGCGAGGTAAAAGGAAACTACAGGCCTATTGAAGTGATTTGGCGAGTTGAGTGGATATACTTCACATTCATAGCTCTTGGATGCCTTATAGCATTAAGAAATGGTAAATGGCAACGCGGCTTAGAATCACTTAGCTAATTTTACAATATGAATATTGTCTTTATGGGAACACCAAATTTCGCGGCTGTATGTCTAGAATCAATTATTAGCAGCAAACACAATGTTACAGGCGTTGTTACTGCCCCAGACAGACAAAAAGGGAGAGGCAGAAAGATTAGTGAATCTGCCGTGAAAAGGGTTGCGACCGAACATGAGATTCCGTTAGCGCAGCCGGAAAAGCTTAAAGCAGAGGAGTTTCACGAGGTGCTAAGAGGTTGGAACGCTGATCTGTTTGTTGTGGTAGCATTTAGGATGTTGCCTGAGGTAGTTTGGGCTATGCCCCCTAAAGGGACAATCAACCTACACGCCTCACTTCTTCCACAATTTAGAGGAGCCGCGCCCATACAAAGAGCAATTATGCAAGGCGCAACTGAAAGTGGCGCAACTGTCTTTAGGTTAACTGATGAGATCGACACTGGGAACATTTTGAGCTCAATTAGCTTAGAAATAGGTCCTAATGAAAACGCAGGTTCATTGCACGACAGGATTTTGAATGCAGGAAAGGATCTTTTAGTAGAAGCACTTGACACAATTTCAAATGGTAATGACGTAGAGACTCCTCAGGAAAGCCTAATAAACAATGATATTGATATATTTGAAGCTCCTAAAATCTTCAAAGAAGACAGGAGAATTGACTGGAGAAAGAGCACGGAGGTGGTTCACAATACAATTAGAGGATTAAGCCCATATCCAGGAGCTTTCACTGTAATTGAGGGCTCAAATGAGCCCTATAAAATCCTTGATGGTAAGACTTGCAAAAAGCAAGACTTAAAAGCTGGAGAAACTCTTGTAGTAAATAGCAAATTATACGTTGGCACATGCGATGGATGTTACGAGATCACAAAACTTCAACCTGCAGGCAAGCCAGCAATGGATACTAGCTCTTTCGCAAGAGGATTAAGAGAAGAATTGGGCAATTTCTCTTGAGGCCATTTTAGCAAGACTGCCCGAAAGATGCAAGTAATAATAGAACATCTTGAACATTTGTAGCTCCATCACTATTTAAATCTGCATCACAGTTGCTCATGCAACCAAACTCTCCCAAAAGCAGTAAAATATCAGCTACAGATATAATTCCGTCCTCGTTAATGTCAGCTGGACAGTCACAACTATCATACTCACAGCTTTCATCGTCAAATGTCGCTTCAGCATTGTAGTTACATGCATCTAAATCAGTACAGCCTACTACGTCAAGCTCGTCACAAATGCCGTTTGCATTAACATCATTAAGGCAATTTCCATCGCAATCATATGGAGTTTCTTGGAACACACAAGAACCATCATCTTGAGTAGCCTCAGGCATATAGTTACATGCTTCTTCATCAGTACAACCAAGAATATCAATTGTTATCTCTTGCTCACAAATTCCAACAAATATGATAGACAAATCATACAAAGCGCCTTCAGAGTTTGTGTAGCCATTAGCAATAGAAACAGACCAAGTACCTTCACCCTCTATACCTAAGGCTATCATATTGATTTCAATCCCATAATTTCCCGCCACAGTTGTCTGCCACTCATTTGGGTAAAAATCCAAGTAGTTACCCAAGAAATCACATACTCCAGACTGAACATTATACCCTCCCAACTCATAACAAAGACCGTTGGGAGAAGTAAACAAAATAATCAAATCAGCAGGCCAACTTGCGCTAGACTCAACATCCTCCCAGTTCATATCTATAACAATGGATTCCAACATTCCTGTTCCTTCAAATTCTATTGGCTCAGATTGGTCTGTTCCAACAAGTACAGTGTTGAATTCAACAAGAGACTCACAATCGCATCCAAATGCAATATCTGGGAACTCACAACTACCGTCATCAATTATTGCTGTTACGTCATAGTTACAAGCATCTTCATCAGTACAACCAGTGCAATCATAATCACAAGAACCGTCGTCCATTGTCGCATCAGGATTGTAGTTACAAGCTGATGAATCAGTACAACCCATCTCAGTATCACCAACACAGAACATAACGCTTTCATTACTAAAGAACTCCCCTCCTGTAGCTACAACAACACCAGAAACTACTATCTCATAATATCCTTCACCGTAGGCACAACAAATACCATCACCAAATGTATCAGAAATTGTGAATGTGTAACAACCATCTTCTAAGCACAGTTGGTTTGCGTAGTTTGTATAACTCTCAGTGTATTGAGAACTCGAAGCAACAATTTCAACAAGGCTACTCACTTGCCAAGAAGTTTCTGTTGGGTAATTATCAGTGTAAATATTAATCTCGACACCTGAACCTCCGATAATGCAAGACCCATCATCTATTGTAGCTGTTGGATCAAAATTACACGCTGCAGAATCAGTACAACCAATACAGCCAGTGCCATCACCACCACACTCTCCACACTGATCAAAGTATTCACAAGAGCCATCGTCTATAGTTGCAAAATCATCGAAGTTACAAGCTGACATATCAGTACAGCCTATACAATCATAAATACAAGATCCATCATCAAAGGCAGCGTTTGAATCGTAGTTACATGCTGATGAATCAGTGCAACCCATTCCACAATCAACCCCACTTATTGAGATTAAATCCTCACCACTTGAGGTTCCATCTCCGCTCATAGCAGAATCCAAATCACCCATTGCGATTATATCTCCAGACTGAAGATCTACAAATGAATAACTTGCTCCATTCCAACCATCACCGTAGCTATCGTACATTAAAAGAGTATAACAACCCTCTCCTAAACATAGCTCTTGAGTTCCTGTTTCACCACTAACAAGTGTATTTCCATTTAGCATAAGAGTCCAAGTAATCTCACCATCCCAAGTACCTCCACCAACATAAATAGACACACTGTTTCCGTAAACGCAACTTCCATCCTCAATTGTTGCTGCAGTATTGTAGTTACAAGCTGAAGAGTCAGTACATCCTGTACAAGATGAATTGTTACCTCCACAAATTCCGCAATCGTCAAAATAATCACACGAACCATTATCCTCAATTGCTTCAGGGCTGTAGTTACATGCAGATGGATCAGTACATCCTAAATCAGAATTACAGTTGCTCATAGCTATGCTAACCGAGTTGTATGCATTTAGCCTTCCACCTGTCACCGTTTCTCCAACTAAGTTTGGCACAACATCTACACCATCTAGAATGTAGCCTCTCACAATGTCAGCTGTGTTCTGAGGATTCGAGATTGCAGCATTTGCCAAATCTGAACAAGGCACACTATATACTAGTGCAATAGCACCAGCAACACACGGAGTTGCAAATGATGTTCCAGAAGTAGAAGAATAATTTGATGAACCAGACGGCAAGTAAACGCTTTCCCCTGGAGCAGCTAAATCAATAGTTGTAGCTCCGTAAGCAGAGAATGTTCTTACATCATTAGAATTAGTCGCCGTTACACTCATCATGTAATCAGACCCACAACCAGTAGGCATATCACCCTGCGTATCCACATTGTACTGCGCGTTTGCTGTTGCTCCACAGTTGATGATTCCAACCTCACCTAAGTCGTCGTAATAAGAGCACCATACCGGGTAGCTAGCTGGATTAGCAAGGTCTATTCCCCATGAAGCGTTAGTAGCCACTACAAATGCTCCCTCTGACCCACCAGAGTTATTAAACATATCACGCATCACATATGGGTAGTTATAAGCAGCAATCACATTAGACTCTGTAAGTCCACCCATTTGGATTTGCATTATTCCCACATTCCAATTCACACCCGCACCGCCTTGGTTGTTGTTTCCCTTAGCTCCTATCATTCCACTTACAGCAGTACCATGACCACCAGCAGAAATCACATCATTGTTTGAATTCGTGTTCCATCCGTTGTAATCATCTGTATATCCGTTTCCATCATCATCCTGACCATTGCCCGGAATTTCACCATTATTTACCCAGTGATTAGCTATCAAGTCAGTATGATCCCAATTTGAACCTCCTCCCTCAAGAACTGCTACCACAATTTGGTCTCCATTTGCTGTTTCTCCTCCAGTAGTTATATCCCAAGCCAAATCACTATCTATGTCATGATCACCACTCTGAATGTGATGCCATTGCTGAGAAAAAGACGGATCGTTGGGCGTGGCCCTATCCTCTACATAGTGATTGTACTGAACGGCTTCAACGGCTCTATCCTTACTAAGCTCACGCAATAAAACATCACCATCTGCTCTTTCTTCACTATATCTAAAAAGGTAGATATGCGACAGATCAGACAAAACCTTAACTGGCTCAAGGCTGGTCTTATGGCCTTCTACATTTTTATACTTGTCAGCAAACAACTGAGGGTTTAAATCACCATGAAACATTATGATCAATTCACCTGGAACTGTAGTCCCTTGAGGAGCTGTTAATGATTGTTTTTGGGCAAAGAAAGGGGTTGCAATTGCACAAAAAACAAATAGGATAGCAATAAGTTTTCTCATATCGTAACTAAGACGCTTTTAAGATTAATAGGTTGCGTATTATTCGTAAGATGAAATTAACACATTAAGTATCTCTGAAGCTGATGAAGTGATTGGTGTACCAGGGCCAAACACTCCCACAACCCCCATCTTATACAGCTGATCGTAGTCCGAAGGCGGTATCACTCCTCCCGCTACTACTAAAATATCGGGTCTTCCTAGCTGTTCAAGCTCAGCGATTAATCCTGGAACTAGGGTCATGTGCCCTGCAGCAAGAGTCGAAATACCAACAACGTGAACATCGTTTTCAATTGCCTGTCGAGCAACTTCTTCTGGAGTAGAGAACAACGGACCTAAATCAACATCAAAACCCAAATCAGCAAATGACGAAGCCACCACCTTAGCTCCTCTATCATGCCCATCTTGCCCCATTTTAGCAACAAGAATTCTAGGTCTACGACCTGCAAGTCCAGCAAACTTATTGCTTGCATTTAGTACTTCATTAAATTTTTCTTCTCCGCTCATATTTTTCGAAAATACGCCACTTACTCTTCTATCCTTTGGCTTAAATCTATCAAAGACTTTCTCAAGAGCTTCACTAATTTCTCCCAGTGTTGCCCTACACCTTGCAGCTTCAACAGAAAGCGCAAGCAGATTACCGTCTGATTTAGCACCATTTTCAAGATTACTTAAAGCTTTTGATACAGCCTTTGAATCTCTATCTGACTTTAGTTTTTCAAGAAGACTCACCTGTTGATTTCTAACTGCATTTGCGTCAACATTAAGCAAGTCTAATTCAGAATCGATCTCATCTTCTACTTGAAAGATATTTACTCCAATAATTTTATCTACCCCTCTATCTATTCTTGCCTGCTTACTAGCAGCAGCTTCTTCAATTCTAAGTTTAGGCAGCCCCACTTCGATAGCTTGAGACATACCGCCGTGTGCTTCAATTTCATCCATGAGCGATTTTGCCCTTGTAGCAATTTCAGCTGTCAAGTATTCAATCAAATCTGAACCTTCCCAAGGATCAACAGCGCCAGTGTAGCCCGCTTCCATTTGAAGCATAAGCTGAGTGTTTCTTGCAATTCTTGCAGAGGCATCAGTTGGCAAGGCAATTGCCTCATCCAGTGAATTTGTATGAAGACTCTGAGTCCCACCAAACGTTGCAGACAATGCCTCAATTGCTGTTCGAGCAACATTATTCCAAGGGTCCTGAGCAGTCAGAGACCAACCTGAAGTCTGTGTATGAGTTCTAAGCATCGAACTTCTAGGGTCTGAAGGTGAGAATTGCTGCATTTTTTCAGCCCAAATCATTCGAGCTGCTCTCATTTTAGCAATTTCCATTACATGGTGCATGCCGTTTGCCCAAAAGAAACTCAGTCTTGGGGCAAAGTCGTCGACACTAAGGCCTGCTTCAATTCCGGTTTTTACGTATTCAAGCCCGTCTGAAATCGTATAGGCAAGTTCCAATTCAGGAGTGGCGCCCGCTTCCTGCATGTGATATCCTGAGATACTAATGGAGTTAAACTTGGGCATATTCTCAGAGGTGTATTTGAAAATGTCAGATACTATCCTCATAGATGGGGCTGGTGGGTAGATAAAGGTATTCCTCACCATGAATTCTTTAAGAATGTCGTTTTGGATTGTGCCGGCAAGCTTATCAGCACTCACTCCTTGCTCTTCAGCAGCGACAACATAGAAGGCTAGAATGGGCAATACTGCACCATTCATAGTCATACTCACAGACATCTTATCGAGAGGGATTCCTTCGAAAAGACGCTTCATATCATCAACGCTATCGATAGCTACTCCCGCCTTCCCTACGTCGCCAGTCACTCTTGGATGATCACTATCATACCCTCTATGGGTGGCGAGGTCGAAGGCGACTGAGAGGCCCTTTTGGCCTGCGGCTAGATTCCTTCTATAAAAAGCATTTGATTCCTCAGCGGTAGAAAAACCTGCGTACTGCCTGACAGTCCAAGGCCTACTCGCATACATAGTTGGATAAGGCCCCCCCAAATACGGTGGCAATCCAGCCTTGAATCCTTTGTGCGGAGCTGTGTAAGGATTCTGAGCAAAACTAACCGGGACATCAATACCCTCAGCAGTTTCTATAGTTTTATTACTCTTCGCTTTAAGGTTTAACAAGTTCTTGAACTTAAACTCTTCAGAACCAACAGCTGTAGTTTGAACTCCATCGACAAAAGGATGGTCAAGAACAAAGAAATCTACTGTATCATCTGACGAAATCGCCATATCACCTCTTTCTGAATCACTTGGCACATAGACTGGCGCAGTACACCAAATCTTTCTACCCTCTTTTATAGCTGCAGCAACTCCCCTAAAATCTCCTAGTGCACAATTTGCAAAATATCTAGTCGCCAAATCCAAATGCCTACTCCCACCCATTGGGTCGTTAGTCCTACCCAGCATAGCTTCCTCTCTAAGAATGTGACTAACGTTTCTAGCAAGTCTCCTTGCTCTCTCTTTGTCCTTTTCTACAGGGTTTCTTATATCGTGCCTTCTTACTTCCACACCGTCAGCTCCACCTAGGACTGCTGAATACCCCATTAAAGTGTTGCGCAAAATATTATCCTCTTGCTTATCTCCAACTAACAGTACTGAGGTAGTTCTTGCATCAATTCTTATGGGTGCTGATGCAATACTTGCCAAGGCCACCCTCAATCCTCTAATCATAGCTGCTGATGCAATGATATCCGTTGAAACAGCAACTCTCACTACACACTTGTTAGCAGCCTCTTCAGCCGAGTAACCCTCTGCTACCAAAGCCTCAACTCCCCACTTTACTGCTTCTACAACTCCTGCAACAGCGTCCCCGGCCATCATACCCCTGTCTTGCCATACTGAAGCATCTACTCCCCAAGTTCTGAATTGCGGCAAAGCTGTAGACCAAACCTGCACGTGCCTAGCAAAATCACTCACATCCTCTGGCAAACCCTTACCCAAATCCCAGGCTGCCGAACCATCAACCTTGCATCCATCAGCCCAATTTAAAACGGACCTCAATATGCCTTCATTCATGTGCCCATCAACGTGAACGCCTACCATCCCAGGCTTAACCCCCTCAAGTACTTCTCCGCTTTGAATTCGAATGGCTTCCACCCCCTGCTCGAGAGCTTTCATCAAACTCGCTCCGTCCTCAAAGCTTTCCGTTATCTCCCACGGATGACCCAAGTCATCACGAAGCGAAACAGGACGATCTGGTATTTTAACACACTCATGACCACAATCAACGGTAAGCGGCAACGGCATTCCGTCCCACCTGGACCTCTCTAAATCATCAATGGACCGACCTCTTAACGACTCCACGGCTTTCTTCCTCCATTCAGAGGGTGTTGGAACAGAAAATATTTGAGAATTTTTCACGGCTTAAAAATACGAATTCAACCTCCGATGAAGGTTAGATTTGTCATTATGGATAAGGATAATATTTTCCACAATACTTCAAGAGAGCCACAGCTAAAGGCCATATTTCTCGACCGAGACGGCGTGATTAACTACGACCCGGGCGATTACACAAGGAATTTAAGAGAGTTCACGATTCTACCTACTGTGATGAAGTCATTAAAGGTGCTAAAAGACAGAGGTTTTGTCTTTGTGCTTATCACTAATCAAGGTGGGATTGCTAAAGGGATTTATGGGCATGAAGAAGTGCGAGAAATTCACACCTATTTACAGAAGGTGTGCGAGGATAATGGCACGCCGATATTAGACATTTACTACAGCCCACATCACGAGACTACAGGTCTTTCATTAACTAGAAAGCCTGGGTCGATGATGGTAGAAAGGGCTGTCGCGAGATATAACATTGACCCAAAAAAGTCATGGATGGTGGGTGACAAGCAAAGGGATTTGGACTCAGCCGCTGCCTTAGGCGTCCCCGGAGTGTTAATTGCTCCCAACGATCCACTTGAAGACTATTTAGACAAGCTCATTTAAGTGTATATTTAGGTTGATGCAGTCCTCTAGAAAATATTTATACAATTCCGAGGTAGTTGAGGAGTTCAACCTACCTAACGGTTTTGAATCTAGAGGATTCCTATACGCTGATGGTTTTTTTGAAACTTTTAGATGCATAGAAGGGAGACTACCACTCTTTAACTTACATCACGCAAGGATTGTTGCTAGTGCGGAGGCTTACAAGATGGAAGTGCCGGTTTGGCTTAAAAAAGAAGAACTAAAGGAGCTTTTACTTAAGCTTTATAAGGCGTCAAACCTGAGTGGTGACGCAAGAATCAGGCTTACAATTTTCAGGGATGGCGATGGGAGATTTGCACCTACAATCAACACAGCCACAGCTGTAGGTAGCATTGAGCATATTGATGGAAGAGGATATGAAATTAATGAAAACGGGATAGCAATTGGATTATACCAGGATCTTCTGAAGACACCTTCTAGTATTTCCAATTACAAGAATCTTCATTCTCATCTATATGTTCAGGCGGGAAATTACGCTAAGAAAAAAGGCTTGGGAGATGTGCTTATTCTTAATGACAACAATCAACTTATTGAAGCCATTTCATCAAATATTTTCTTGGTCTTAAACGGAGCTTTACACACGCCTAAACTTGAATCGGGCCCTGTAGGCGGTGTGATGAGAGCGGCAGTAATCAACCTTGCTATTGCATTAGGCATAAAAGTATATGAGTGTAATCTAGAGGCTCACGAACTGCTTAAAGCAGACGAGGTATTCCTAACAAATGCAATCCATGGAATTCAATGGGTAGCCAGTTACAGAACTAAGAGATACTTTAATAAAACTGCTTTGATGCTTCTTGAAGAACTCAACAAGGTTGTTCTTACTAATTCTTAAGACCTAACAACTAAGATCTAACTCTAGGATCTAGCACTGCATAAAGAACGTCTACAACAATATTTACTAAAACGAATATTGTCGCAATAACAATGGTTGATCCCATTACAATAGGTAGATCAACGTTTTCGAGGGCTTTAAAAATCAGTAGTCCCATTCCCTTCCAACCAAACACAAATTCCACGAAAACAGCCCCTGCAAGCATAGATGCAAACCATCCGGAGGTAGCTGTAATAACAGGGTTTAATGAATTCCTCAAAACGTGTTTAAACAAAATTCTTGACTGTGAAAGCCCCTTAGCCTTAGCTGTTCTAATGTATGGCTCAGAAATAACCTCAACAGCTGAATTTCTAGTAAGCTGAATAATCACTGCAAGGGGACGAATCCCTAAAGTCAAAGCTGGCAAAATCAAATGTGTAAGAGCAATTCTAGGGCCCTCAAATGGATCTACTTCCACCATACCCCCTGTCATAGGAAGCCCAGTGTAACTGTGAAGCACATACCCGAAAAGCCATGCTACAATAATGGCAACAACAAAGCTTGGGGCGCTCATACCCAGAGAGCACACAGAAAGTATTGCATCACCCCACCAACTTTTACCTTGGACAGCTATCAACAATCCTATTGAAACCCCCACGATTGTAGCAAAAAGAATAGCTACAACAGCAAGAAGCATGGTAGAAGGCAATGCATTTTTAATACTGGAAACTACTGGCTCACTCGTGTAATAAGACCTACCTAAATCCGGAGCTCTAAAGCCCCAACCACCATCAGCTTTTTTACCAACTGGGCTCAATCCACAGATGTAATTAAAATACCTAGTTGGAACAGTTTGGTCTAATCCATGAAGCTCTCTGAAATTTTGAATGAATTCTTCTGTTGCGTTTTGACCAGCAATTTCCCTAGATGGATCTGGCACCCAAGCGAAGATGAAAAAAACAAGGGTTAGAGTTCCAAGTAGAACCCCCAACCCTTGCACAAATCTTTTGAGGATAAACAGCACCTACTCTATCACTTTAATTCTAACTCTTCAAAAGTAGGTATATCTCTCCAAGCCCACTTTTCAACCACCTCACCTCCTTTAATCAAAACAAGACCTGGATTAGATCTAATAATAATCTTCAGCTCTGTCTGATCACAAGTAAGGAACTCGTAAGGCACTTGAAATTCATGCTTAAAGTCCTCACTCGATTCATAACCTTCATTCGACAAACAGTAGAAGTCATGACCTGCTTCGATAGCATTTATTGCTAGTGAGTTTAGCTCAGCTGAAGCTACGCCTCCTGAAGCAGTTAAATCGTTAGAAATATGTATGAAGGTATATCCATTATTAGCTAGTACCTGTTCAGTCAAATCCTCTCCATCTGAGTTCTCCATAATCAAGTCCATGATTCTAGGCTGATCGAAATATCCAGCATCAGCCTCATTAACAAGTACCTTTTTATTTCCAGTTGAAGTATGCGTTGCTTGGAAAGCTGAGTCTACTTGATTTGACCAATCTGTCACAATTACTTCCTCTCCTGTATCATTGTTTTCAAACAGGAAGTGGTAATCATAAACCGCAGCTTTAAAACCCTGCTCCTCTGCAGTAAGCATGTTCCAATTAATGTTTTCTCCTTCAGCATAAGGCCTGTAATCCTTAACTGGCAAGTGCGCTAGTGTGTAGTATTGGAATAGCGAAGCTATCAATAACACCGTTAAAGCCATAACAACTTGCTTTGATGAAGACTTTACCCTCCTCTTCACTGCTTCAGCCCCTAGGAGCAAAATCACCAAATAAAGCGTTGGAAAATTCCAATCAAGCATAATATACCCGAACAAGAATGTCATCACAATTGCTCCAGTGTATATAAAGAATGATTCTATCGTATCGTTTAGCTTGACTATTTTACAAAATGCACCAATTACTATTGGAAGCACCAATACAAGCAAAATAATATCCTTTATAAAGCTTTGCCAAGGTGTAAGTGGTATGGCGTTACCAAAGCATCCGCACTCTAACACACATTGATTTGATATCTCCATTTCCTGCCCCATAGCATCAACAATCACAGATGTTCCTTGCGGATCACACGTTGCTGTATACCACGTAAGAAAGGTGAAGAACACCATCATGACTGTAGTAAGAGTTATTGTGAGTTTAGGAAAAGCACCAACTAAAAGAGCTATACCTAAAAGGACTTCAGCCACACAAACAAAAACTGCTAAATGCAATGCATATGGATCTAAGAACATCATATCCATAGCTCCAGGCTCAAAGTACTCCTGAAGTTTATACATGAAACCATATGCGTCGTTAGACTTTATCAGTCCAGAAACAACAAATAAGGCTCCTACTATTGTCCTAAATATTCCTACTATTGTCCTACATATAACTTTAAAGACTTTCATTCTTCTTCAGTAATTAAGATTAATGCGAATAGAGCGTAGTTAGCAATGTCCATATAATTAGCATCTACGCCCTCAGACACAACTGTCTTACCATTGTTATCCTCAATCTGCTTAACTCTAAGAAGCTTCATTAAAATGAGATCAGTTAAAGAACTAACCCTCATATCTCTCCACGCTTCCCCGTAATCGTGATTCTTTCTAAGCATCAAATTACGAGTAGTTTCAGCTACCTCTCTAAACCTTTGGTTTGCCTCTTCAACTGGTATTTCAAGAGGATGACTCTCGGGCAGATCACACTGAATTAACGCCATAAGGCTATAGTTTACAATTCCAATGAATTCTGGCACAATGCCTTCATCAACCTTTGATTCAGAAACCTTTTGAAGGGTTCTGATTCTAGATGCTTTAATGAATATTTGGTCAGTCAAAGACGAAGGTCTTAGGATGCGCCAAGCAGTCCCATAATCAGATGTCTTTTTACGAAAAAGTGCCTCACATTTACCTAGTGCTGCGTCGTATTGTTCAGTAGTTGGTTCCACGATTGTCAAAAGTTCTCCGAGTGTTGAATAACTTGCGCCAAGTTACGATGACTAGCAACTCAAACACTCGAAAATTTCGCAAAGAACTGCGAACAATTGCAAAAGCAAATCGCTGTCAATTGTTAGGAATTTTAAACACAACTCCTGATTCTTTCTTCGATGGCGGAAAAAATTTCTCACCTAAAACAGCAGTACATGCTGGTTTACAGATGATTAAGGAAGGAGCGTTCATTATAGACGTTGGTGGAGCTAGTTCAAGGCCTGGAGCTGAAAAGCTATCTCCAGAAGATGAGTGGCAGAGGGTTAAACCTGTAATCGAAGGTATTCTCAATGAAAACCCAGAAGCGTTCATCAGCATAGACACCTACCACTCTCTTGTGGCAAGAAATGCTGTTCAATCTGGCGCCGTTATGGTCAACGATATATCAGCAGGTAGCATTGACCCTCAAATGTTCCAAACTGTTGCAGAACTAAATGTTCCATATGTACTCATGCACATGAAGGGAACTCCAGCTAATATGCAAGACAACCCTACGTACTCAAACGTGATTGAAGAGGTTTACTCTTTCTTTGAAACCAAACTTGAAGAATTAAAGAAGTTGGGAGTTGATGATGTGGTTCTTGATCCTGGGTTTGGGTTTGGAAAAACTCTTCAAGACAATTACACTTTGCTCAACAACCTAAATATATTCTCAGATTTAGGTTCAATCATTCTTTCTGGTATCAGCCGAAAATCCATGATTTATAAAGCTCTTGACTGCACCGCACAAGAAGCTCTTAACGGAACAACAGCTCTTAATATGATTGCCCTGAAAAACGGTGCTCAACTGCTCAGGGTTCACGATATTGCAGAATCAAACGAAGTAATCAAACTTCACAACCTTCTAAATGGCTTTTAATCAAGGATGGAGATAATCAAGGATATAGAAATCATATACGACATTGGTATTATTCTATTCGATGCCTTAGTAGTTCTTCTTATAATATTTTGGATTTATCGGGTAACTCGTGGCACTTCAGCTATACCTATTCTCCTTGGCCTTTTAGCCATATTCTTAGCATGGCTAGTTGCAGAATTTCTAGGAATGTACATGATGGGGATGCTACTAAATCAATTCGTCAATGTAGGTTTCATCGCTATTATTATTTTATTTCAAAATGAGATCAGACAATTCCTTTTCTCAATCGGAGACAGAGCTAACATCAAGGGCCCGTCTAAGATTTTAGAGAAGGTGATGACTCTAAGGCACGAAAACAGAAACCCATTTAATGTCGAAGAAGTAACTACTTCTTTAGTAAATCTGGCATCAAGAAAAGATGGCGCTCTAATTATTATTCAGCGTAGCTCTGACTTAACTATTCACTTCCATGGAACTACGCCTCTTGTAGCTGATTTATATGCTCCATTAATTGAAGCCTCATTCGCAAAAAGCAGTGCTATGCACGATGGCGGCATGTACATAGCTAACGGAAGAATTAGAGCTGTGAAATGCGTACTACCCGTATCTCAGAAGTCAGACCTTCCATCAGAACTAGGAATGAGACATAGGGCAGCTCTAGGGCTTGCTGAAAAAACCGACGCGCTTGTTCTAATAGTCAGTGAAGAAACAGGCCTAATAAGCATCGCAATGGACGGTAATCTTCACAGAGGACTTGCTCCTGAAGATATTCTAGAAATTCTAGAAAGAGAATTAATTAAGGACTAGCTTTTCGCTTAAGACCTTCTCTCCCATTTTATTAATAATAACAACTTGGTATAAGCCAGGAGTCAATTCTGGCAATATTAAATTGAGGCCATCGATTGCTACAATTTCAGGCGAAGAGTATACTAGCCTCGATCTAGAATCGTATATACCTACTGAGCAGTCTCTTTGACTTCCGTTTAACCTAATTGAACCCGACGCAGGGTTAGGGCTAATAGTGAATGGGGTTTCATTAGAAGCTGTAGGATCAAGAGAATCAATCCAATCAGATGAACGTACCAAGAACAAGCCGTCAAAATTGCTAATTGCAATGGTACCTGAAGGGAAGTATGGGTAGTTAGACCATGTTCCATCAAATGTTGGAGCATCATCACTTGGGTATGAGTCAAAATATCCTTGAGGAGATATTGTACCATCATTATTAATAGTAGAAACTCTTAAACCACTTGTGTAGTTAGATGCGTATACTTTGCCCTCATGAGTGTAAAGGTTGTGATCAACAGACGTGTTGTCAGACTCGTAAAAGCCAACAATAACTGGATTGTCTAAATCTTCAACATTCATCATGTAGGTTCTAGTATTATTTCCAATGTATTGCTCATCTAATTCGTCATTGAAATAAACCATAGTATGATCAGCACTCAACCAACCTTGGTGAGTGTAAGCGCTCTCTTCATAAGTCACTTGCTTGATGAGCTGAATATCCATTTTATCCTCAGCATTAAGAATAGCTATGCCTGAAGATCCATTAAAACAAATAACAATCTCATCTCCTTGATAGTCTTCATCTGGGCCGTTATACACCACTGCTTGAGCATCGTGAGTGTAGAATTCACCATACGAACCAGCAAGTGAAGGCATAGATGGGTCGCTCACATCAACAACGTGTAAACCTCCATTAAATGTGTTAGTACCTACACCGTATATATAGCCTGTTTCAGGGTTTGCTACTATGTTATGAGCATTCCCAAATCCAGTATAATGGTTATCAGCACTTATGTTGAAGGTGAAGCTTTCAAGATTCAATAACTGCGTAAGATCAACTATCTGCAAACCGTGTTGAGGAGCCTCAGAACCTATGAATGCGTAATCTCCAATAACCTTAATATCTCGCCATAAACTAGAAGAAGAAGCAGTAGGAAGAGTTGCAATAAATTGAGGGGCTAATGGATTAGTAATTTCCACAAAGCTTGTCCCATTAGATCGCCCAAATATCACGTATTCTCTTCCACTCTCAGCATCTACCCATCCCCAACAATCATTACCATTGTCTCCTCCGCCTACAGCAGAAAGAGGGTAATGAGTTAGCAGGTCGTAGCCATCACATGGATAATCCCCTGCCATTCCATTTTCACAAGGCGTTATGGTTTGGGTTAAAAGAGAAAGTGATAGGCTAAGGGATGCAGTTAGAATAAATAGATGTTTCATTTTCTCTGATTTCATTTTAGTGAATTGAATTCACTTCAGGTAGGAAGCTAAACTGAGAGCTGTAGTACAGCATCTGTTCAGTAAAGTTGTCAGGAAAAGTAACATCAACTGAAATAATCTCTCCACTTTCTGCTCTAGTAGACTCCATCTGAGGATTGATAAATCCTCCGTAAGGAGCAATATCCAGTGCTTCAGAACGCTCTAAAACTTCTTTATGGATAACTTGATCAACTTTAACTCCATATCCCTCAACAAGATTCTTTGCAGCTTCGTAATCACCCTGAGATTTAATTCGCTGAACCTCACGTAGAAGCTCACCAAACAAACCTCTCAACGCCTCGTAATCCGTTATATCAACATATGTTTTACCCTCGCGCACGTATTTTCTGATTATTCCCTTACTAAGACCTTTTTCATAACACCAGTTACTCACCCAAGCTCTGTTTCTCATGTGAGCTTCTTCAATATCATCACCAAGCTCTAGTCTTACAACCTGAGTCATCATTCCATTTCTGATGTAGCTGTCGTATTCTGCTCTACCAACTTCGATAGTCTTCATTAAGCCTAGTTCTACAAGCTTTTCATCAAGCAGGAAGTATAGTGCTACAAGGTCAGCTCTCCCCTCTTCAAGAGTTGAGCTGTATTCCTTAATTGTCTCCTTAGGCGTATCAACGTCTTCTTCTAGTTTGCCTGACGCGTGACCTATCACCTCGTGCATAGCGGTATGAAGCTTTCCGGCAAGAGTGCCGTGAGCTTTCACTCTCTTGATCTCAACCTCATCGTGAGCAAACTCACTTAACATTCCACCACCGGAAGCTTTATCATAAGCGCTTACAATGTTTCCAAGGCTAACAGACTTAGATCCGTGGAGTTGGCGAATCCAGTTAGAGTTAGGAAGATTAACACCAATTGGTGTAGATGGCGACGCATCACCTGCTTCTCCAGCAACATTAACAACGTTGTAAGTGATACCAACTACCTCTTCCTTTTTATGCTCTTCCATAAATGGCATGTGATCCTCAAACCACTGAGCATTCTCCATAAGAGTTTGCATTCTAGCACTAGCCTCAAAGTCCTTAATCTCTACAACTGTTTCGTAACTTCCAGTGTATCCAAGTGGATCGTTGTATACCTCGATGAAACCATTTATATAATCCACATCACCTTCAGTGTCTTGTACCCAGTTGATATTGTAAAGGCTCCACTTCTCAAGATCTCCTGTCTCGTAGTAATCAATCAGATGAGCTAGAGCAATGCTTTGTTTTTCGTTCTCAGTATAATTTTGAGCTTCATTTAACCACTTTACAATCTCTTCAATAGCATCGTTGTAAAGACCTCCAATCTTGTATACCTCTTCTACGATTTCTCCAGATTCTGTTTTTATAAGTCTAGAGTTCAAACCATACTCAACTGGACTTCTGTCACCTTCAATTTTAATTGAAGCGAAATATGCTTTTGCTTCTTCTGTAGTTACTTTAGGCCCGTAAAAATTAACAGCTGAACTTTCTACAAGGCCTAAGGTTCCATCCTGCTCTACTTTTTTACTCTCAATTTCAGGGTTGAAAATCACCTCCATTAAATCATCAGAACACACTAAAGACGTTTCAGATAGCAAGTGATTAAAGTATTCCTTGCTGAATTCAGGCTGATGCTTCTTGTTTGAGTAGTGATGGTGTATTCCATTTGAAAACCAAATCCTCTTCAAGTACACCTCAAACTTACCCCATCCTTTTGTGCCTTTATCACCTTTATAACTAGTGTAAATATTTTCAAGAAGGTTACGGACTCGCAGATTGTAGCGGTTATTCTGGTCATACATAATATCTCTTCCGCTAAGTCCAGCCATGTTCAAACAATACACTAATGCTTGTTGACGTTGAGAAAGCTGCTCCCATCCTGGGATTTGGTATCTAACAATTTTTAAATCAGCAAACTGCTCTGTTTGCCAAACAAAACCATCATCATCAGGCTCGCTAGCACCAACGTTTCCAGATGCATCTGCAGGTTGAAAATCCACAGAAGTGGGACCACCACATCCAGTAATAACTATCAGGGAAAAGATTACTAAAATGGTATATTGACGCTTAGTCATGAAAAAGGATTCAAATGATATTAATAGGCTGCAATTTACGGGAGTATCTTTGAGCCGAAGCAAATCTCATGCGTAAAACCTCATATATAATGCTTCAGGCCTTTTTAAGGCCTCTTGCCATCACATTTCCAGTAGCTTTATTCGTACTGGATATGCAGTTTCTGTGGGTATATGCAGACGATTTTATGGGAAAAGGCTTAGATATATTTGTTATAATGAAGCTTCTATTTTTTGCTTCAGCAAGGATTGTAAACTTAGCCCTTCCGCTAGCTGTTCTTGTTGCGAGCATTATGGCAATGGGTAATTTGTCAGAAAGAAATGAGTTAACTGCCATAAAGTCTGCGGGTATGCCTTTTCTAAAGATTCTAAGGCCTTTAATAATCTTAATGTTTTTCGTTTCAGCAGGGGCTCTATGGTTTAGCAGTTCCGCTTGGCCTACAGCAAACATGAAATTCAGGGCTCTACTCTATTCTGTAACAAAGCAGAGACCAGCTCTAAACATTAAGCCTGGAGTATTCTACAATGGAATTGAAGGATTTGCTATTAGAGTTGAAGACAAATCGCTTGATGGCACATTAACTAACATCCTAATTCACGATCACAGAAGCCCAGATAATAATGCATCGAGGGTAATTAAAGCTAGCTCAGGGCTTATGTTTAATGATGAGAGTCGAGATGAGCTAGTAATTGAACTTAAAGATGGTATTAGTTATGAAGACCAAACTGAACCAAATGTCCGCCGTAAAGAGAAAACCTACCCGCACATTATATCTGAGTTTGACCATCAAGTTTTAAGAATAGACCTTAGATCATTAGATTTCGACTTAGCCGATGAAGGTCTTTTTAAAAGATCATATGAAATGATGTCATTGCCGAAGCTTAAAGCTGCAACAGACTCACTTTATAATGAAGTTGAAAAGGAAAGAGAAGACCTTGTTAAGTATGGTAGAAGAGCTGTTTCATTAATTAATGACTCACTTACTACATCAGGAATAACAGCTTCTAACAATTCATTTATTAACGATCTAAGTCGAGTAGATAGAAATACGACTTTTGCTGCAGCAAAGGACATAGCAAGAAATCAGGTTAGAGGGATTGAAAATCACATTAATAAAATTGAAGGTAAGCTTTTAAGAAGAGACAGGCACTCTATAGAATGGCATAGAAAATTCATACTTGCAATTAGCTGTCTCGTTCTGTTTTTTGTTGGTGCACCACTCGGAGCGTTATTAAGAAAAGGCGGAATAGGCCTACCAATTGTAATTGCCTTAATTGTTTTTATGGCTTATTACATAATTTCTATGGTAGGTGAAGAAATGGTAAAGAGCGGATCTCTTAATCCAGGAATAGGCATGTGGTTGAGTACAATAGTTTTAATACCCATTGCAACTGTGCTAACGTATTTAGCAGCTAAAGGTGGAGGTAGATTTATTTTCACAAAAGCAAGCTGAATGAAGATTTTACAAATTTGTCCTAAACCACCTAGACCTCAAGTAGACGGAGGGTGTATTGCGATGGATGCAATGTCTAGTGGGCTTGAAAAGAATGGACACGATGTAAGAATCATAGCAATGTGTACAGAAAAGCATCCTGCTCCCAAAAATTCAGCTGATAAGTACAAACACATACGAATTTCTACTGCACTCAATCCCTTTAGTGCTCTAAATCACTTAATTCTAAATAAAAGCTATAATCTAGCAAGGTTTTTCAACGAGGATGTAGAACGAGAAATCACAAATGAATTAAGATCGTGCGAATATGATTTAGTAATTCTAGAATCTCTTTATGCGACTCCGTATTTAGGTGCAATAAGATGTACTAGCAAAGCTAAAGTTGTACTTAGATCTCACAATCTTGAGCATGAGATTTGGAATGGACTTTCTGCGAAAAACTGGGGGCTGAAGAAATGGTATTTGAGAGTACTTGCTAAGCAGCTTGAAACAGCGGAAAGAGAGGTTGTGACCGGTGTTGATGCCGTAATTTCAATAACAGTCGAAGATGGGTCGTGGTTTAAGGAGGCTGGTGCGAGGAAGGTGCATGTAATGCCATTTGGATTAGATTTTAACAAATTAAAATCTGTAGGTGAAGTTGATCACGTTTTTCACTTTGGTTCGATGGATTGGGCACCAAACGTAGAAGGTGTGAGGTGGCTGTTGAAAGAGGTTTGGCCTAAGGTGTTAGAAATGAAAGCAGACGCCCAACTTGTACTAGCAGGGAGGAATATGCCTGAGGAATTCAAAACCAATTCGGAAAGAAACATAGCGGTGATAGGTGAAGTAGAGTCAGCTGAAGAATTCTTTAAGAGAAATGGTGTTGCGCTTGTTCCAATTCTAAGCGGATCAGGTATGAGGATAAAGGCAGTTGAAGCACTAGGAAGAGGATTACCTATTATTGGGACATCATTGGGTTTGTGTGGATTAGGCCTCAAAGATGGCGTTAATGCTCAGATAGCTGATTCTGCAGAAGGGTTTGCACAAAAAATCTTATTATATTTAAACAGCAATGAACTTGCTGTCAAACAAGCATCATTGGGTGCTAAACACATCAGGAGTATATTCGATAACAACATCATTATCAAAGAACTAGAATTGTTTTTAAATAATTATATTGCATCATGACTTCAATCAAATTTAATCTTCAAGCGGGGATACCAACATTGGATTTAAGGCGCTACACAAAAGGTACTGACGCTGATAAAAAAGCTTTTGCAGAAGAGCTTGGCGCAGCTTATAGACAGGTAGGGTTTGCTGCAATTAGTGGTCATGGAGTAAGGGATAAGCTTATTAAAGAAATGTATTCGGAAGTAAAATCTTTCTTTAGCATGCCTAAAAAAGATAAGCTCAAGTACTCACTTTCTGGTAGTAATAATCAGAGAGGATTTGTTAAGTTTGGACAGGAACATGCAAAGGGAAATGACAGTGCTGATTTGAAGGAGTTTTGGCAAGTAGGCCAAACCCAAATACCCAACGGCGCTGACCTTAGCCACTACCCTCCCAATGTAGTTGTAGATGAATTCCCTGAGTTCTCTAAAAGGGCTGATGAACTTTATAAGAGCTTAGAATCTGTTGGCATTATCGTATTGGAAGCTATTGCAATGCATCTAGAATTGCCTCTTGATTATTTCACTGGGTACATGAAGGGTGGAAACAGCATCTTGAGAGCAATACACTACCCTCCTATTACTAATGAGCCTGACTCTTCTGTTAGATCTGCAGCTCACGAGGATATTAATTTAATCACTCTTTTAATTGGAGCATCTGCTTCTGGACTTGAAGTGATGGGTGTTGATGGGAAATGGAATAAGGTGACTGCTGATAGTGAACATATCGTTATGAACTGTGGTGACATGCTGCAAAGACTGACTAACCATCAATTAAAATCCACGACACATCGGGTTGTGAATCCGCCGCGCGAGCTTTGGCATACGCCTAGATACAGCATCCCATTTTTTTGCCATCCTCAACCTCATATGAAGTTAGATGCACTTTCACAGTGTGTGCCAGCTGGTGCATCTCCAGTAGACGAACCTATTACAGCTGGAGAATACTTAAATGAGAGACTTACTGAAATTGGTTTAAAAAATCAGCAAAAATAGGTGCTTGTCTTGCGCTCTTAGTATCTTCGCGACATGAAGTTTTTTATGTCAATTTTATCTGTAATTATTTTAGCTGCTTCTATATATAGCTGTCAATCAGCCGAAGCTCATGATGTGAAACAAATCTCAAGTAATCCAACCAACTTTGATTGGAGCAACGACCCACTCGTGGTGAAAATTGACTATGACAATCTTCAGTCAGATTTAGATATAGATGAATTAGAAAATATAGTAGCTGATTTATACAATTATTTTCACTTACAACAGACTGGTGATTCGGCAGATTTCCATGCTCATTTTCACTATTTCCCTAAGTATTATGATAATGACACTGTATTTAAGCCCATGTTATATACGCAGACAAAGTCTTGGTGGGACAAGGGTTACAGGAATTCAGTAAAAGAAATCAATGTGGATTTTGCTAGTGAGTGGATTGATGAAAACACTCAAAAGGTAGCTCTTATTGGGTTTGACATAATCTACAGTCTAGAGTTTAGTGAAATTTTCCAAGGAACACCATCTTCTTTTGAGTTATTTATTAAGAATAAAATGCCAGACGCTGATGTAAGGTATGAAGAGGAGTACGTTACAGGTTATAATGGAAAAACTGAACTAATTAGAAGAGTTGTTGCAGATGGAAACTCAGGTGTGTTTGTTTTTTCTGACCTGGATAAATATGACCCTCGTTTTATGTCATTAGATATTGGTAAAAACCCAGACACTAATAAACTGCTTAAGTGGGACACTAAGATTGAGCTTCTAAGAGCTAAAAAAGAAGCTGATGATAAGTAAGCTTTGTGTTAAAGACGAATCTTCTAAGTTAGAGGCAGTTGTTGTTGGTATTGCAGATGATTGGGGCCCCAACCCACTACCAGAGGAAGCAGTAGATCCTAAATCTAGAGAGCACCTTATAAATGGCACCTACCCTATTGAGTCAGATGTAAAAGCTGAACTTGAATGCCTTGCTAACAAACTTCAAGAAAATGGAGGGTCTACTTCGTTATGTAACACTACCTATTTTTAGGTCTTAAAATCTATGCAAAGAACTCATAACATACTTATGATTAGACCAGCTGCCTTTAGAATGAATGAAGAAACAGCTGGAAACAACTACTATCAAAAAGTCCTAGACAACCTTAGTCCTCAAGAAGTAATGGACAAGGCAATCGAGGAGTTTGACGCTATGGTTGAAACTCTAAGATCTGAGGGAATGAACGTAATAGTGTTTGAGGACAATCCTGACTCTGACACACCTGATTGTTTGTTCCCAAATAATTGGATTAGCTTTCACACTAATGGTCAAGCTGGTCTCGTAGGACTCTACCCTATGTTTGCCCCAAATAGAAGAGAAGAAAGAAGAGAAGACGTAATTGTAGACCTTAAACATATCCACAATTTTCAAATAGACGAAGTTGTTGATTTCACAGAGTTTGAAGATCATAATGTTTTTCTTGAGGGAACTGGCAGCATAGTCCTAGACAGAAATAACCGGAAAGCATACGCTGCAATCAGTCCTCGCACAGACCGAGTAGCATTTGAGCATTTTTGCGAAACTCTAGATTACGAAGGTGTAGTTTTCGAGGCAATGCAAACTGTTGGCGACAAGCGTGAGCAGATTTACCACACTAACGTGATGATGTGCGTAGGAAGTTCTTTTGCTACAATTTGTCTTGATAGCGTTGACCACCCAGAAGACAAAGCTCTTTTAAAAGAATCATTAGAGTCAGACGGCCTTGAAGTTATTACTCTTACTGAAGGGCAAATCGCGCAGTTTGCAGGCAATATGCTAGAAGTTGCCTCTAAGGATGACGACAAAGCTAGAATTGTTATGAGTAAATCAGCATTTAACACTCTTACTGAAGACGACAGAGCGACTCTTTCAAAGCACGGAAAACTAGTTCCTGTTAGTCTTGACGTTATTGAAGCTTGCGGAGGAGGATCTGCAAGATGTATGATGGCTGAAATCCACCTACCGACATGTTAAGAATAGACGAGATACTAACTTCAGCAGTCCAAACCGGTTGCTCTGAACTTTTCACATCAACTCCAGAAATTACTCAGATTTCTGTTCAGCAAACACGTCCGGAATTTAAAGGCGAAAGAACAGTTGTAGTCTTCCCATTTACACGTCTTTCTAGAAAGACACCTGAAGAAACGGGCACCTTACTTGGAGAATATATAGTTGAAAACTGCGAAGACGTAACGTCGTTCCAAGTGGTAAAAGGCTTCCTTAACCTAAGCATATCAGATTCATATTGGGCATCTGAACTTCAAGAAGCTGTAACTTGTGGCGCAGAGTTTGGGCTTCAGCCTGAATCATCTAAACCTCAGATAATGGTTGAGTACAGCTCTCCCAACACCAACAAGCCCCTACACCTGGGCCACCTCAGAAACAACTTCCTGGGCTTCAGCGTTGCTGAAATTTTAAAAGCAGCTGGCCATTCTGTAGTAAAAGTCCAAATCATCAATGACCGTGGGATTCACATCTGCAAGTCCATGGTAGCATGGATCAAATTCGGAAATGGCGAAACCCCAGAATCATCTGGCCTCAAGGGTGATAAACTCGTAGGGAAATACTATGTTGCATTTGACAAGGCCTACAAAGCTGAAATCGCAGAACACGGCGAAAACAGCGCCCCCATCCTTCTAGAGGCTCGCGAAATGCTGCACAAGTGGGAAGCCGGCGACTCAGAAGTCCGCGCTCTCTGGTCTAAAATGAACGGCTGGGTCTATGACGGCTTCGACGCAACATACACGGAAATGGGCGTAGACTTCAACAAGCTATACTACGAATCTGACACCTACCTCATAGGAAAGGTACAAGTAGAAAAAGGTGTTTCATCTGGAGCATTCAAAAAGCGCGAAGATGGTTCAGTTTGGGTTGACCTAACTGATAGTGGTCTTGACGAGAAACTTCTTCTCAGAAAAGACGGCACTGCTGTCTACATGACTCAAGACATCGGAACAGCTATTCTACGCTTTGAAGACTTCCCTGCTTTAGACAGACAGGTCTACACTGTTGGAAACGAGCAAGAATATCACTTCAAGGTTTTATTTGAAATCCTAGGCAAACTAGGTGTTGAGCAAGGAGAACGATGTCACCACCTGAGCTACGGAATGGTAGAGCTTCCTGAGGGCAAAATGAAATCTCGTGAAGGCACTGTCGTTGACGCTGACGATCTACTACAAGAAATGCGCGAAACAGCTGAGGCTGTAGCAGTAGAAGCTGGAAAACTCGATAACATTCCCGAAGCTGATCGTCCTGAGCTATTTAAGCAGGTGGGATACGGAGCACTTAAATATTTCCTTTTAAGAGTTGACCCCAAAAAATCAATAATGTTTGACCCTAAGGGAAGCATTGATTTCATCGGAAACACGGGACCATACATACAGTTCAACTACGTCCGTTCTCGCTCTGTCTTGCGCAACGCTAGTATTAAAGACTCGACTACATTAAAGATTAGCCAATCAGTTACTCTTGACGATACTGAAAAGGCACTTTTAATGACTGTATTAAGCCTTCCTGATGTTATTGAAGAGGCTGGCAAACTGTATGACCCTTCGCTTGTAGCAAACCTATGCTACGATATCACTAAATCTTACAGCAGTTGGTATCAAGACCACCCTATTTTAAAGGAGGAAAACGAAGAGCTTCGCGATGCACGTCTTGCTATCTGCGCTCTTTGCAGTTCAGCTGTAAAAACAGGAATGTCACTATTGGGCGTTAGTATGCCAGAGCGCATGTAACGGTCTGGTCTTTATTAAAGCGAAATAATTCCTGGAATTTTTGCCGCTGCTTCATAACGTACAAAAACCGCATCTGCAGAGTCCACATTATCCACTACTGTAAAGGACCTGTACTTACCAGTCTTAGAATCTTTCATTTTAAATCTTGCTTTAAGGCCAAATATTGCTCTGAGCGCAGCCTCATTTTCGCTAGCCTTAGGTACTATGAACTTGAACATAAAATCACATGGCCAATCATGTGTTTCATCAAGTTGCTTGCGCATTCTTTCCCTATCAGATTCTTTTGACATGAAGCAAATTTATACAAAGAAAAACGGGCCACCCGAAGGCAGCCCGTTTCTTTTATCTATTTTGAGTGAATTACTCTTCACATACATTACCCCATAGCTGGAAGAAATCAAGAAGGTCACTTACGTCAACCTCGAGGTCTCCGTTAAGGTCTCCAGGACAATTCTCTGGGTATTCACACCCACAGCTTAGGTTAGCATCAGCATCGTAGTTAAGTGCTTCTGAATCCATACAACCGATGTATAGACAAGAACCATCGTCATTCGATGCTCCCTCGTTGTAGTTGATTGCTCCTGGGTCAGTACAACCTACAGTTAGACAAGAGAAGTCACAAGAACCATCTTCAACGTTAGCGTCTGCATCGAAATTACAAGCATCAGCGTACGTACAACCGTCTACTTCTAGCTCGTCACAAATACTGTTTCCATTAGCGTCGTTTAAGCAGTTGCCATCACAATCATAGAATTCAGCAGCGTACAGGCATGATCCATCCTCAAGGATAGCGTCAGCGTTGTAGTTACACGCTGAAGCGTCTGTACAACCAGCACATGAAACGTATTCACAAGAACCATCGTCATCAGTTGCAGCTGAGCCGTAGTTACAAGCTCCAGAATCAGTACATCCACCAATTTCAAGCTCGTCACATACTCCGTCACCGTCTGAATCATTTATACATACTCCATCACAGTCGTACACGTATGCTTCAGTAACTGGTGCAACAGCACATGTATTTACATCTTCACCGTTAACTATGAATGTGTCAAACTCAATGTCTCCACTAGAGAATTGTACCTTAACAGTACGATTAAATGCAACACCAGGAACAGTCTTAGTGTTTACACCCTCATTTAATGAAACAGCAGGGCCATTATTCCAGTTACCGTTAGCAACAGTTTTTACAATTCTGTAATTCGCTCCACCATCAGGTAAAGATGTTACATTAATAGTAAATGACTGTGCTGAAGAACTGTTATCATCACTTGACGTTGTTAAAGTGTAAACATGTGTCCACGTTGCGTTTGGTCCATTATCAAACAAATCGCAATCTCCAATGGTTGCAACTGGAACTGGAGTTGAACAAGAACCTGTGAAGTCGTGAGCACCAAGACCAGTCCAATCGTTTTGGTCTAAAACAATCCACTCTGAATCGTCTGCGTTTGTTCCTGCAGAAGAAGCCCAATCTCCAGCGTTACCACTGTTTACATCAGACTTACGAATAAGTGAGTGATCCTTAGTACCTTGAGCAACACCTGCTACATCCCATCCAGAACCTGGATCAGCTTCCCAAGTACCAATTATATCAACAATTGTGTAATCAGAATCAGTTCCCTGAACTAGAGCGTATCCATCATCACCGTTTGAAAGGTATTGGTGGAAGTGGTCAGCCTCAGCTGTGATAAAGTCATCAGCAGATGGGTGTGCGATTACGTAAACATCACCAGCAGCAACAACTGCTCCATCTGGGAATGCGTTCCAGTACTCGTACTCACCTGGAGTTGTTGGAGCGTTACTTACACTTGGGAAAGCGAAATCAGCAAGACTCACATCACCATCAGTTGGATTGTAGATCTCTAAGAACTTGTTGTTAGAAGACCCCTCTGCGTATCCGCTGAAGAATAGTCCGCACGAAGGTGCATTATCAACCGCACCTGGAAGCGCAGTTAATTCTTGATATTCACATGTACCATCTTCTTCTGTAGCAGCTTCGTCATAGTTACAAGCTTCAGCATCAGTACATCCGTCAACTTCGAACTCATCACATACTCCGTCAGCATCAGCGTCGTTTAGACAGTTGCCATCACAGTCGTAACCGTCAGCTGGCATGTTGCCATCACAGTCACAAGCTCCTTCAGCAATTCCGTCACCGCCACAAACACCACACTCATCAAGTTGGTTTCCATCACAGTCACAATCTCCCTCAGGAATGTCGTTACAACCACACTCGTATACAGCACCAGGTCCGTTACAAACGCCACAGTCATCGTATGAACCTACACAATCGTCAACGTCGTCACAAACTCCATCTGCGTCAGCGTCAGCAGAACAGTCACCACCACATACTCCTAGAGCATCTAGCTGATTTCCGTCACAATCACAATCCCCTTCAGCAATTCCTGCACCACCACAAACACCACACTCATCGTTAACAGTACAAGAACCGTCATCATACACAGCGCTAGCATCGTAGTTACAAGCAGTAGCATCAGTACATCCACAACCTACAGTACCAAACGATAGGTTAAGAAGAAGCTCCTGTGAAGAGTCTCCACCTGGGAAGATTTGAGTGTAAAGTGAACCAGTAATGTTACCATCAGTAGTCAGCTGAGCTACAAGTACTCTGTTATCATCGCCAGCAAAACCGTTGCTTACGTTGTTTAGAGAGAACCAGCTACCTCCGAAGAAGCTGTTAAGCTCAAGATTTCCACCAGTTTCGAAATCAGAAGTCCAAGTATCACCTGCAGCAACAGCTGTAGAGATAGCACCTTCACCTTCACCTGGAGCTTGGTCGATACCAATGGTAATCCAGCTATCAAGAGCAAGCTCTGGGAACATTGGGAAGAAGAGTGGATTGATGTTATCGGCAGTCAAACCTCCCATTGGATTCTGGTAGAATGAAGTAGTAGTTCTTAAGTATGATGGGTTACTAACGTCACCAGACACAGACGATACAAAGTCGTTTGATCCAGGAGTAGTAACGTATACTCTATATGTAGTGTTGATACCGTTATTAGACACCTCCTCTAGCTCTAATCCAAATCCGTCTTGTCCACCTGCTGCATTTGAACATGAGCAGTAGTCACAAGAACCGTCTTCCTGAGTAGCATCAGCATCGTAGTTACAAGCAGCATCATCCATACAACCTAGGCATGAAGAGTAATCACAGTCACCAGCATCAGTAGCTGAAGCATTGTAGTTACAAGCTGTTGAATCTTGACAACCAACTACCTCGTTAGCGTCACAGATATCATCACCATCAACGTCACCTAGACAAACACCGTCACAATCGTAACCTGGCTCTGGGTAAACACATGGTACAAGCTGTGTTGGAAGAGCTACGTAGTTACAAGCACCAGGAACAACACAACCGTAAACTTCGTCTTCATCACAAAGACCGTCACCGTCCTCGTCATTTAGACAGTTACCGTCACAGTCAAGGTTCTCAGCTGCGTAAGCACAAGAGTCATCAGGAATATTAGCAGACTCATCGTAGTTACATGCAGTTTGATCCATACAACCTGAAATACAAGTACCTACTAAGCCAGACTCATCACCTCCAGAAGCAAGCTCACCGCTTTCATCATATAGGGACCAGCTGTTCTCGTAGCTCCAAGAGTCAGTTGATGCATAAACAACATCGATACAAGTTGAAAGATCAAGACATAATGTAAAGTTTTCTGAAGAACCTGATTCAAGCGTGTAAGTAACACCGTTGATAGTTACAGAACCACCACCGTCTCCGTATGAATCAGAAAGAGTAAGTGTAACATTCGATCCTTCGAAACAATCACCATTACAATCGAATAGATCAGTTTCGTAAGTACAAGAACCATCATCCTGAGATGCAGAGTCGTCGTAGTTACAAGCGCCTGCGTCAGTACAACCTAGACAAGACTCGTAATCACAAAGAACTGTTTCACCTCCAGTTACAGTAACCTCAACAGATCCAGCAGCACTTTCTACAATTAAACTGTAAGAAGTGCCTGAGTTAACATCTGTTATAATAAGCTCACCACCGTTCCATCCGTCACCGTAAGAATCAGTACCACTTACAGTATATGTACCTGCCTCTAGTGCAAGATCGAATTCCTGACCAGCAAGGTATGAAGCTCCATTGATTTCCCAAGCAATTTCACCTGGCCAAGAACCAATTGATGGCCAATTGAAAGAAAGTGATCCTGTATCACTGTAGCCTACAGCTTGGATAGTTGCACTTGCATCGTAATCACAAGCACTTTCGTCCATACAACCTGTACATGAAGAATTATCTCCGTTACATACTCCACAATCATCGTATGATCCAACGCAGTCATCCTCGTCGTCACACACTCCATCTTCGTCAATATCATCACATGCAGGACATGGAGTTCCACCATATGTCACACACAAGTCTTCACCAAATTCAGGATTGAAGAATCCAAATCCATCAGCGTATATACATCCAGGTGCTGGAATATCATCACATGAAGCATATACACATGCAAGATTACCATATTGATCATATGCTTGTTCTTCGGCTGCTGAATCATAGTTAGATGCATTTTCATCCATACATCCATAAACAATAGCACATCCAGCCTCTAAAGAAGTAGAAGTTGTCGTTCCAGCATCTCCAGCAGTTACAGCTACATTTGTGTTTGCACATCCGTTACCCCACTGAATTCCCCATCCAGACCATCCGTCAGCTGCGCCTGTAACAGCTACAACATATTCAAAAGTAGTACCAGGATTAACAAGAAGAGATCCAGTGAAAACACCATCTCCATCATCGTCTGAAAGCTGAACACCCCAACCGTTCCAGCCATTCCAAGATCCGTTGACTACAACATTGTCATAATCGGCATTCGGGTAATCAACAAGGTTCATATCAACTGAGAATACAACTGTAGCTAAACAAGAAGAATTATCTCCTCCGCAAACACCACAATCGTCTAGTACGTTACCATCACAGTCACAAGAACCTTCAGCAATACCGTTACCATTACAAACTCCACAATCATCATATGTTCCGACACAATCGTCCACATCATCACATACTCCATCAGAATCAGAATCAGCAGAACAAGTACCTCCACATACGCCTAGAGCGTCAGTTTGGTTTCCATCACAGTCACAATCACCTTCAGCTATACCATTACCATTACAAACTCCACACTCATCGTATGCTCCAACTCAATCGTCAAGTTCATCCCATCCTCCATCTCCATCAGCATCGGTTAC
>NZRP01000019.1 GCA_002693775.1 Crocinitomicaceae bacterium
ATCTCTGGGATTAAGTCTATTTAACTGGGTATCAATAACCTTAACCCTGTTCTCTCTAGATCTTAGTAACTGTATCCAATCCTCATTCTGAATCTCTCCAGGCATATCTGACTGAAGAATCTCCATACATTCTAAAACAACGTGTGGAGCAAAAAATAGAAATCTTCTATTAGAGAACCCATTTGTATGATGATAATGCCAAATCTCATACGGATAGTAATCAGTATCATGATGCCTTTTAACTACCGTATTGGGCCTGCCATACTTCAGGTATACATATCCCATATCAGTGTCAGCTCCATGACCGCTACGACATCCACCAAACACACTATCTACCACCATCACTTCAGATGCATAATCCATCCAAGCCCCAACAGGGTCTAATGGAGACTTCTTAATCCAAAACTGCTCTAAGTACCCCTGTAATATCTTAATATCAAGGGTCTCCTTGAGCACACCCTGAATAGTATGCTGCTGAGAAGGAGAGGCTAGGGGGAGGTGATCCTCTAAATGCCGGTATAGTATATCTCTATCTGTAAAACTCTGAGCAAAACTAACATTATCACCACCATCTTGATTAGACTCCATCCTCCATCTTTTAACAGGAGTAGAACTTTCTGTAATTAAATGCCCATCCCTGTTTTTCACTTGAATAAGCAAACTACCACCATCCTGAGGTGGTGTTATTGCAGTTATAGGCAATGTTTCAAACAATGGATTTACACCGTGAGCTTGAATCCTTTTATACCTTGTGTTTTGAGGGTCCAGTGTCCCATTTTCATCTGTTAGGCCAAACACTACTAGGTACAAAGAATCCTCACCAACAACCTCATTTATATTGTACATTTCTGTGTAAAATCTCAGCTTAGAGGCATGAGGCGCAATGGTTGCTCCTACCATAGGTAACATATCAAATCCTGACCTATAAAACTTGCTATTATTAGAATCATCGGAGTTTGCATAAGCTTCGACTAACAGAACACTAGAAACTTCAGGTTCTCCTGGCAATGCAATCTCAACATTTTTAGATTGTTGAATTTGTGAATTAGAATCCAAACTTACTGTCACCTTATAACTTCCAGGAGATACAGGTAATCTTTCTAGATGAAGCTGATTTGATGTAACAGCTTCAGTTGAGTCAGTAATTACGGGGCTTTCTAAGATTGATTTTTTAAAGCTCTGTATTTTCCCATCAGTTTCAGCTGTAACTGTAACTATTGTTCTTGATTTCCAGCCTTCAGAAGACTTTTCAAAACTGCAGTCAGCTCCGGCGATGTCAATTACAACGTCAATATATGAATCGCCATTAGCAGTTCTAAATGGATGAATGTCGAACTCTGTTTGTGCTATAACTTGAATAGCAAAGAAAAAAGAGAATGATATCGATAAGAGCTGCCTAATATTCATGGTTACAAATTTAGTCTTAATCATGTCGTGATTAAAGATCACTAAAATGTGTTGTACAAATCAAACCCCATGAACCACTTAACGACACTTCTAATTTTTTTTTCTTCCAAGTTTATTCTCAAGAAAGCTTTTATAAACTAGTTGAATAAAAAACCCACCGCTTTCGCTAGTGGGTTTTCTTTTGCGGAGGCGGAGGGATTCGAACCCCCGGTACCTTGCGGTACGCCGGTTTTCAAGACCGGTACATTCGACCACTCTGTCACACCTCCTAATTGCGCGACAAAAATACATTATCAGATTCAAATACTATAATAAATGTTTAACCTCTTTTGAACGATAATTAAGATTATGTTAAATAGAGTGAAGTGAAGCTAGAAACATCATTCTGTAGAGGGTTAAAATTCAATAAGTAGAAAAAAAATTAATTCTGTGCAGCTTTTAAAAGATTATTCATAACCTTAAACTTTTCATCCTCTCCTGTTCTAGCGTAAATGTCTTTAAGAGATCTTATAGTCTGAAGATCCTCAGGATTAACCTCGTGAGCACTCTCTAAATAAGGTTTAGCTGTACTGAAAAGCTCTTTGGCATCACTTTCTAGTTTCTTTTGGGCTGAAGCTTCTTTACTAGTCATACGGGGCTTCCACATATCATTAGCTTTATTAATTCCTTGTACAGCTTGGTTGAAGTACAATGCTCCTAGGTTGTAGTTAGCATCAAAGTAATCTTCCTTAACCTCTATTGCTTTTAAATAAGCGTCTTCAGCTTCTTCTGTGTTGCCAAGATTGTCAAAAACTGACCCTAGGCTAAACCAAAGAATTTCATTTGTTGGATCTTGATCAGCAGCAATTTGAAGATTAGTCTTAGCCTTTTCAAACTCTCCACTTGTTAGGTAAATATTTAATTCCTCAATAATTAAACTTTGCTCTCTAGGGTAACTTTCTCTAGCTGTTTTTAAAGTATTTAGTGCAGCATCATCATTCCCTACATTTCTGTAAAGAGTACTTATAAAGAGAAAAACATTTGGCACTTGGTACTGAATCTCAGCACACTCGTAGTACCTGGCAATAGCCATGTCAGGCATTTCAGCTTTTTCGTAACAAAGAGCAGCATTGTAAATAGCCATTGTATCTACTACGTTGTAGATTTTAGCAATCTCAGCTGCAATGTCAAAGTTACTGCCAGCTAGGTCAAAAGCTTCAGCATTGTAGTAATTAATGCCATTATTGCTTGCTTGAACTTGACAACGATTTAATCCCTGAAGTATTTCACTTTCGTATCTCCCCTTAACATCTAGTTCACGCGCTTTTAAGTAGCTTTCTTTCGCTAAAACCAAAGCATTAGGATATTCTATTGATACTTCTGGATCAGCTGCAATATTTAAATAAATCTGACCTCTGTATCTCCAAGTCTTATCTTTAACTGCTGACTTTTCCACTAGAATTGCTTGCTCTATGTAAGTGGCGGCAGTCCTAAAATCACCGTCCTTGTTAGCGTTATATGCCGACACCACCTCCTTTTGTGCTAGAGATGTTACAGAAATAAGCATTCCAATTGCTAATAATAGCTGCTTCATAATGTGAGTTTTGATTGTTTTTTTTCAAAATTAGTCAGTTACAAGCAAAATGCATGCAACTGACCTATCTGTTATCAAATTTTATGCCTAAAACTTAATCTTCCGATGCTGTTTCAGGTGAAGATGTTTCACTCGCTGTTGCAGAAGTTTCTTCAGCGCCCTCTACTCCCTCAAGGGTTTCTTCACCTTCATCTTTAGGGACGCGGCATACTGATGCGATTTCATCTTCACCTTTCAGGTTTATCAAACGCACACCTTGTGTTGCTCTTCCCATAACTCTCAGATCACTAACAGACATTCTTATGGTAATGCCTGACTTGTTTACAATCATTAAATCGTGTTCATCAGTTACGTTTAAGATGTTGATTAGATCACCAGTTTTTTCAGTGATTTGCAGAGTCTTAACACCTTTACCACCTCTGTTAGTTATTCTGTAGTCATCTACAGCTGAACGCTTTCCGTAACCATTCCTTGAAACTACAAGTACTGAGCTTTTAGTATCATTAACGCAAACCATGCCGATAACCTCATCATCAGGTCCACCAAGAGTAATCCCCTTCACTCCCATTGCAGTTCTACCAACAGCTCTAGTTTTAGACTCGTTAAATCTGATAGCTTTACCTGATTTAAGGCCTAGTATCACCTCACTTTCACCATTAGTTAATCGAGCTTGTAATAGTTCATCTCCTTCCCTAATTGTAACGGCATTAATACCGTTTGTTCTAGGACGACTGTAAGCTTCAAGACTAGTTTTCTTAATTAAACCAAGCTTAGTTGCAAGAACTACATAGTTGGCATTTGCATACTCAGGATCTTTAATATCCTTTACTGGTATGTAAGCCAAAACCTTATCGTCAAGACCGATATTAATAAGGTTTTGAATAGCTCTGCCCTTGCTCTGCTTACTACCTTCGGGGACTTCAAAAATTCTCATCCAGAAGCACTTTCCTTGTTGAGTAAATATTAAAAGCCAATTGTGGTTAGTTGCAGTGAATATTTCTTCTAAGAAATCAGCATCCCTTGTAGATGAACCTTTAGAGCCTACTCCTCCTCTAGATTGAGATCGGTATTCAGCTAGTTTAGTTCTCTTAATATACCCAGCATGGCTAATTGTAATCACAACTTGCTCATCTGGAATGAGATCTTCAATGCTTACGTCAGCACTAGAGAACTCAATAGCAGATCTTCTATCATCTCCGAACTTATCCTTTACTTCACCAAGTTCTTCCTTTATCATAGTCATCCTCCTTTCCTTCTTTTCGAGGATGTCCTTAAGATCCTTAATAATGGCCATAAGTTCGTCATACTCAGCTCTTAGCTTATCTCTTTCAAGACCAGTGAGTTTCTGAAGGCGCATATCTAGTATGGCTCTAGCTTGTATCTCACTAAGCTCAAATTTCTCCATTAGTCCATTTCTTGCTTCCTCTGGCGACTTACTAGCTCTAATTAGCTTGATGACAGCATCTATGTTATCAAGAGCAATAATTAATCCTTCTAAAATGTGCGCTCTTTCCTCAGCTTTGCCAAGCTCGTATTGAGTCCTTCGAACTATTACCTCATGTCTATGATCAACAAAGTGTTGAATCATATCTCTTAGGTTAAGAAGCTGAGGTCTCCCTTTAACTAGCGCAATGTTATTAACTGAAAATGAGCTTTGTAGAGCTGTATACTTATATAGTTTATTGAGAACAACGTTTGGTATTGCATCACGCTTTAATTCATAAACAATCCGCATTCCATTTCTGTCAGACTCATCTCTAATCTCACTTATGCCTTCAATCTTCTTGTCGTTAACTAAATCAGCAGATTTTCTTACCATATCAGCTTTGTTTACTTGATATGGAATTTCTTCTACAATGATTACTTCTCTTCCAGTATTGGTTTCTTCAATTCTAGCCTTACCCCTTACAACTACTCTTCCACGGCCAGTTCTTAATGCTTCGTGTACTCCCTCAACTCCGTGAATCACACCGCCAGTAGGAAAATCTGGCGCTTTTACATGCTGAATTAAATCATCAACAGTACAACCATCATTATCGATGTAATAAGTCACACCGTCAATCACCTCACTTAAATTGTGTGGGGGCATATTGGTTGCCATACCTACTGCAATACCTGATGCTCCGTTTATAAGAAGGTTAGGGAGTTTAGATGGCAGAACAGTCGGTTCCTTTAAACTTTCATCAAAATTGGGTCTGAAATCAACAGTGTTCTTATCAAGATCAGCAAGCATTTCCTCAGCAGCTTTTCTAAGTCTTGCTTCAGTGTAACGCATTGCAGCAGGATTATCACCGTCAATACTTCCAAAGTTACCTTGACCGTCAACCATTGGATATCTAAGTGACCAATCTTGGGCCATTCTTACCATGGTGTCATACACTGACGAATCACCGTGTGGATGATACTTACCAAGTACCTCACCGACAATACGCGCTGACTTTTTATGGGCTCTATTTGAAAGTACTCCTAAATCAAGCATTCCGTATAAAACCCTTCTATGTACAGGCTTTAAGCCGTCTCTTACGTCTGGTAGTGCTCTTGATACGATAACCGACATTGAGTAGTCAATGTAGGCTGACTTCATTTCGTCAGAAATATTTATCTGAATGATCTTTTCTCCTTCTGCCATTTTATCCTTTTTCTATCTCCATTTAATATTTCAAAACCATGTGAATTCATTGGCTTTGAAAGGCAATCAAAAATACAAAAATCCACCCTCTATTCGTACTTTAAAAAAGAGCCAATTCTTCACAATAGGTAACTATTTCTTGTGGATAACGAATGATAATTCACTTCTGTCATTTTACATGAGTGTGTAGATTTGGAATAACTCGATACAACGAAATGCATATTAAAAGCGTTAATTGTTATGAGACTGATTTTTTTTAGCCCAAACGAAAGACAAGAGCAGTATGGAAGCAAAATTTTCACCACGAGTAAGGGAGGTTATAACCTTTAGCAGAGAAGAAGCCCTTAGACTAGAGCACAACTATATTGGTGTTGAGCACTTATTACTTGGAATTATTAAGGAAGGCGAAGGAACAGCAGTTAAAATTCTTGACGGATTAAACTGTGACATTCAGAAACTTAGAAAGCTAGTTGAAGAGTCTATAAAGCCTGCTGGGGGCAAATCAGTTGGTTCTGGCAATATGCCTCTTGTTAAACAGGCTGAAAAGATTTTAAAGATTACATATTTAGAGGCTAAGATTTTCAAAAGCCCTATTATTGGTACTGAGCACTTATTGTTTAGCATCCTTAAAGACGAGGACAATGTGGCTACAAAGTCGCTACATTCATTCAATATTGATTATGAAGTTGCAAAGGAGGAGTTTGAAAATATGATTCCAGATAACAAGAACGAACCACCACATATTGTTGATTCTTCTTATTCAGAGGATGACGATGAAGGAGATTTAGCTCCGGGTAATGGACCTACAGGAGGAAGAGGCAGAGGTTCAGGAGAATCTCAAAGTGAAGGGGCTAGTAGAAAGAAAGGAGAGACTAAGAGTAAAACGCCTGTTCTAGACAATTTTGGGCGTGATTTAACGAAGATGGCAGAGGAAGGCAGGCTTGACCCTATTGTAGGTCGCCAAAAGGAAATAGAACGCGTTAGCCAGGTTTTATCGAGGAGAAAAAAGAACAATCCTATTTTAATAGGTGAGCCTGGAGTTGGTAAGAGTGCTATCGCTGAGGGTTTAGCCTTGAGAATTGTAAAAAAGAAAGTTAGTAGAGTTCTTTACAACAAGCGAATTGTCACTCTTGATGTAGCGTCTCTTGTTGCTGGCACTAAGTACAGAGGGCAGTTTGAGGAAAGAATGAAGGCGGTGATGAATGAATTAGAGAAGAGTCCCGATGTAATTCTATTCATTGATGAGATTCATACAATTGTTGGAGCTGGTGGTGCTAGTGGCTCATTAGATGCATCTAATATGTTTAAACCTGCTCTTGCTAGAGGCGAAATACAATGCATTGGAGCTACTACTCTAGATGAATTCCGACAACATATTGAAAAGGATGGAGCTTTAGAGAGGAGATTCCAAAAGGTGTTAGTTGAACCTACTTCAATTGCTGAATCAATTGAGATTCTTAATAATGTGAAGGATAAATATGAAGAGCATCACAGTGTGAATTACACCCCTGAAGCAATTGATGCCTGCGTAAATCTTACTTCTAGGTACATTACGGATAGGCATTTGCCAGACAAGGCTATAGATGCATTAGATGAAGTTGGGTCTAGAGTTCACCTTAATAACATTCATGTTCCTCAGGAGATACTTGATATTGAGGAAGAAGTAGAAAGAATCAAGGAGGAGAAAGTTAGAGTTGTAAGATCTCAGAGATATGAAGAGGCTGCCCGATTAAGAGACTCTGAAAGAAATCTTAATGAGAGGCTTGAGGCTGCTAAGATTAAATGGGAAGAGGATAACAAGAATATTCGAGTTACAGTTACTGTGGAGCACGTTGGAGATGTTGTTGCAATGATGACGGGTATTCCGGTGACTAGAATAGCTGAGAAGGAAAGCGGAAAACTTGCTAGGATGGATAAAGACATTGAAGGCAAGGTGATAGGCCAAGAAGACGCTATTAAGAAGGTTGTAAAGGCTATTAAGAGGAATAGAGCAGGATTAAAAGATCCAAACAAACCAATCGGATCATTTATTTTCTTAGGACCTACTGGAGTAGGTAAAACTCAATTGGCTAAAATACTTGCTAAATTCATGTTTGATAGTGATGATGCACTCATTAGAATAGACATGAGTGAGTACATGGAGAAATTTGCAGTTACTAGATTAATTGGAGCACCTCCAGGGTATGTTGGTTATGAAGAGGGTGGACAGTTAACCGAGAAAGTTAGACGTCGCCCATACTCTATTGTTCTGCTGGATGAGATTGAAAAGGCTCACCCAGATGTTTTCAACCTTCTATTGCAAGCATTAGACGATGGTCAAATGACAGACAGTCTTGGCAGAAAGGTTGACTTTAGAAATACTGTCATGATTCTTACTTCAAACATAGGAGCGAGACAATTAGCAGATTTTGGTAGTGGTGTAGGATTTAGCACTGCAGCTGCTAAAAAGAATGAGGAGAGCAACAGAACGAGTGTGATACAAACAGCTCTTAAGCGTGCATTTTCTCCAGAATTCTTGAATAGAATTGATGACGTTGTTTTGTTCAATTCTTTAAAACGAGAGCACATTCATTCAATCATTGATATTGAGCTTAATTCGTTGAGTAAACGTGTTGTTAATTTGGGTTACGGATTTGAAGTAACAGATACTGCAAAGGATTTCATTGTAGAAAAAGGCTATGATGAAAAATATGGTGCTAGGCCTCTAAAGCGGGCGATCCAAAAGCATCTTGAAGACCCGTTTGCTGAAGAAATAATCAATTCTTCTGTTGAGGAAGGCGATTTGCTAAAGGCTGATTATAAAGAGGGTGATAAAGAGCTAACTATCACTGTGAAAAAATGTGGACTTCTTCAAATGCCTGATGGGGCAAAGGAGGCTTTAGAGTCAGATTCTTCAAGAAAAAAACCTAAAGCAAAAGCTAAAAAGAAGACAAATAAAAAGGAATCAGATTCTGAAGAAAATGCAAAGGCTTAAGACAATAACTAGTTTTATTTTAGAATTTCTAAAGAACAGGTATGCAGCCACTTCTGTAATTGCATTGTTATGGGTTATGTTCATAAGCGATATAGATATATTCTTTATCGCTAGCGAGAAAATAGAGCTCAATAAAATGAAGGACAAGGTGACTGAGATAACCGAAAAGAATGTTGCTCTTAAACATCAACTTAAAGAGTTAAATAAAAATCCAAGAGTTCTTGAAAGAGTTGCCAGAGAAAGATATTTTATGAAAAAGCCTCTTGAGGAAGTTTACAGAATAGTTGATTAGAAGAATATTTAAGATGAGTGGTCAGCTACTATCAACCATTTACCATTGATGTTACGCCAAATAAGACTGTACATCCCCTTTACATCGTCACTTATTTGCCACCTTCCTATAACTAATGCGGTGTTTTCTGATAATGGTAACCATGATCTATTTTCAAACCTAAGTGTACCCATAGATTCCCTAGTTGGGTAGGATTTTAAATAGTTATCTAAAGTGGTTTGGTAACCAGTGCTAGTAACACCTTTTCCAATGAAAATTAAGCTGTCAGAATTCCAATACCCATCCATAAAAGCTGGGATGTCTCCTCTATTCCATGCTTCTTGTTGAGATGCCATAGTGTTAGAAACTTCAAGAGGCATACCGGGAACATGGATTTGTCCTGATGCAACATTTAAGTGCATCAGAATAACTATAGTGAAAATCAGCCTCATAATATCTTACACGTTAAACCTAAAGTGCATAATGTCGCCATCCTTAACTTTGTAATCCTTCCCTTCTATTGTTAGCTTCCCTGCTTCCTTGACAGCTACTTCAGAACCAAGATTCACAAAGTCTTCATACGCCATCACTTCAGCTCTAATAAAGCCTTTTTGAAAATCTGTGTGAATCACACCTGCTGCTTGAGGCGCAGTTGACCCTTTTCTGATAGTCCAAGCTCTTACTTCCTTCTCCCCTGCAGTAAAATATGTCTGTAGGTCAAGCAGATCATATGCTGTTCTAATAAGCTTAGCAACACCTGGTTCTTCTAATCCTAAATCAGATAAAAACATTTCGCGCTCCTCAACATCATCAAAATCGGCTATATCTGCTTCAATTGCAGCTCCAATTATTAAGGTCATGGCCCCCTCCTTTTCAGCCATTTCCTTAACCGAGTCTACGTATGAGTTTCCAGAGATGACACTAGCTTCATCTACGTTACAAACATAAAGAACTGGTTTAGCTGTAAGTAGCTGTAATTCTTTCATGAGAAACTCCTCAGACTCCTCTAATTCTAACATTCTTGCGCTTTCACCGTTTATAAGAAGATCTCTTAGTCTGTCGTAAAACTCTAGTGATTTTATCGCCTCTTTATCACCTGTTTTAGCTGCTTTTCTAATTTTCTCTCTCTTAGCTTCAACTGACTCAAGATCTTTAAGCTGCAGTTCTAGATCTATTACTTCTTTGTCTCTAATAGGGTCTACTGAACCGTCTACATGTACAATGTTATCGTTGTCGTAGCATCTAAGAACGTGAAGAATAGCATCAGTTGTCCTAATATTACCTAAGAACTTATTACCTAAACCTTCACCCTTACTCGCACCCTTTACGAGGCCAGCGATATCAACAATCTCAACAGTTGTCGGGATTAGGCTTTGAGGTTTTACAAGGTCTGCAAGCTTATTTAGCCTAGAATCTGGAACTGTAATTACACCTAAGTTGGGCTCTATAGTACAAAATGGAAAGTTTGCACTTTGAGCTTTAGCGTTTGATAAACAGTTAAATAAGGTTGACTTCCCCACATTTGGAAGACCTACAATTCCACACTGAAGTGCCATGAGTTAAATATTTATTGAGGATTGTAAAGGTAGAAAATTAACCTCTCAACGAATTACTATAGTTTATCCACACTAAGCATATTTAGGACTTCCTCTGAAGTACTTTTGTAACACGTTAACTTGATAACAAACCTAAGAAATAAATAAATGAGCACTCAAGCTACACCAGCACTCTGTTCACAGATTAGAAGAGACATCGTGAGAATGGTTCACGGTGCCTCATCTGGACACCCGGGCGGATCTCTAGGATGTGTGGAATTACTAGCAAAACTATACTTTGACGTGATGTCTGTTAATCCTGATGACTTTCAGATGGACGGCATAGGAGAAGATTTATTCTTCTTGTCAAATGGACACATTAGTCCTGTTTGGTATAGCGTTCTTTCTAGAAGAGGGTTTTTTCCGACTTCTGAGCTTGCAACATTTCGCAAAATCAATTCAAGAGTTCAAGGTCACCCTGCTACCGAGGAAGGTCTTCCAGGCATCAGAGTTGCTTCGGGTTCTTTAGGGCAAGGCTTGAGCGTCGCTCTTGGAGCTGCTGAGGCTAAAAGACTAAACGGAGAGGATACTTGGGTTTACACTCTACATGGCGACGGTGAGTTGCAAGAAGGCCAAGTCTGGGAAGCAGCCATGTACGCAGCACATAACAAAGTGGACAATCTACTTTCTTTTATTGATTGCAATGGCCAGCAAATTGACGGACCATGTGATGAAGTTCTGTCTCTTAAGGACCTTGCTGATAAGTGGAAGGCTTTTGGTTGGCATGTAATGACATGTGATGGTCACGATTTGAACGACCTTCAAAGAGTGATCGATGAAGCCCACGCTAAAAGAGGTTCAGGTGTACCATGTGTAGTCCTTATGAAAACTGAGATGGGTAAAGGAATCGACTTTATGGAAGGAACTCACAAATGGCATGGTGTAGCTCCAAATGACGATCAATTAGCTGACGCACTTTCTCAGTTAGAAGAAACGTTAGGAGATTATTAAGCTCCTCATTTTTTGGACTCCATCACTAAAATAGCTCGTATTTCAAGAACTTCCTTTAAGGTTGCTGCTGTTTTGTGCATGATGATTATCTCATGTTTTAATGAGTCTTTAGCCCAAACCCCTAATTCAGAAGCCCTCCTATTTTACGACAGTTCAGATGAAAATTTAGACGGTCCAACAAGAATATTGTTTGTGTTCGATGCCTCTAATAGCATGAATGCTTTTTGGAGTGGTGAAAGGAAAATAACTCTTGCAACACAACTTCTTTCTTCGTCTCTTGAAGCACTTTATGGCACTGCTGATTTAGAGCTAGGATTAAGAGCATATGGCCACCAAACCAAACACGTAGAAGGTCAACAGGATTGTAATGACACAGAGCTTGTAGTTCCTATTAAAAGTGGTTCCAACCTTATTATTAAGCAAGAATTATCAAGACTTAGGGCTCAAGGAACTACTCCTATCGCTCGTTCATTAGAAAGAGCTGCTGATGACTTTCCTGACGTACCTGGAAGGAATATCATTATTCTAATAACTGATGGTATAGAAGCATGTGATGAGGATCCATGTGCGGTTAGTAGAATGCTTCAATCAAAGGGCATTGTAGTCAAGCCTTTTATTATTGGGATTGGTATTGATGAAAAGCACAAGGAAAGTCTGATGTGCGTAGGTAATTTCTACGACGCTACTGACCCAGAAGTATTTGAATCTGTGCTAGACCTAGTATTAGAACAAGCCTTGCACAACACAACAGTACAAGTAGACTTACTTAACAATGCTGGAGATCCGTTTATTACTGATGTTCCACTAACATTCACAGACACTAGAACGGGAGTACATGCCCCTCAAGTAATTCACACACTTGGTTACACAAATACTACAGACACTTTTTATTTGGATCCTGTACCTACTTACGAGTTAAAGGTGCATACTCTTCCTGAAAAGAGAATGTCTGAGGTTAATTTGGCCCCAGGTAGGCACAACATAATTACAGTACCCAACATGTCTCAAGGTATAATAACACCCAAGTTCCCTTCTACAAGAAGGACAGACTATGGTAACATTAGTGTTGACCTATTTAAATCAGATGAATGCGAGTCTTTTTACACCATGAATATGGGGGGGTCTATTAGTGTTCTAACCGGTACATACGATTTGGTTTTCCATACTACCCCAGTTACAAGAGTCGAAGGCGTAGAAATCAGAGAGGGAGATATTGTTCCAATTACAATTTCTGCACCAGGAGCTTTAATGCTACAATCACAAGTGTCGGGGTATGGTAGCATTATAGATGCTAATTCATTAGATCACGTTTTACAATTTGACGGTGGCAATCCCGCTGGCAGATACACTTTACAGCCTGGAACTTACACGTTGATATTTCGTGCAAGACAGGCGCATTCCTCGAAATACAGTATTCAAAAAACTTTCACAATCAATTCGGGCTCCACCCACAATCTGAACATCCATGAATGAATTGTCTGACCTAATCACATTAAATCCTACTGAATCAAAAGACACTAGATCTGGCTTTGGAGCTGGTCTATCTGAACTA
>NZRP01000020.1 GCA_002693775.1 Crocinitomicaceae bacterium
ATAAGTAGTGTCAGCTTAACAGAAAAATAAGCTAAAGCTGCCACTCCACCACCAATTATTATCATTTGCCTTATCAGCTCAGCTAAAGTTGTCGTGAAAGTGTCTTGTATTGCAGTAATATCTGCGGAAATCCTACTATTCAAGTCACCAACTCGCTTCTCATGATAGAACTCCATGGGCATACTCACTATCGCTTCAAACGCATCCTTTCTCATAGCAAGCATCATTTTTTCCGTCATATCAGCAAAAAGGAACACCCTTATGAAGCTCAAAATTGCTTGAATAATCAGAACTATTGCGATAGCTACACCGATTGTCTGAAGATTATTAAGGTCATAATCCTCAAGAAGCGATGCTTCAAACCCTAGACTCACATCAGCATCTTCAGTTTCACTACCTAGAACGCCTATTCCTCCTAGCTGTCCCCAAAGCCTGGTGACAACAAGAGTAAGTACCCCACTAAAGCTGAGTAGTACTATTCCCAGTAAAAAACCCCATATATGTGGTCTTAAGTAAGGTTTTAATTTTCTAAAACCCTTGAGATCTGAAAGCTTAAACCTGCTCTTCTTCATTAGTGACAAATTTAGTGCTTATTTTTGTGTTGGGAGTGAAGAAAGAATTCACTATCTTCGCCGTCCCTATTTAACGGGGTAATAACAAATTAAGATGAAAAGGACATTTCAACCATCTTTACGTAAACGCCGTAACAAGCACGGATTCCGTAAGCGTATGTCTAGTGCTACTGGTCGTAACGTATTAAACGCGCGTCGTCGTAAAGGACGTAAGAAGTTAAGTGTAAGCTCTGAGCGCCGCCATAAAGGCATCGAGAGATAATTTCGAATTACAGCTTATTAATTACAAACAAGGGAACCTCATCGGGTTCCCTTGTTTGTTTATACAAAGTTTGTTTAGTTGATGCTCATACTAAAAAGGACCTAGTGCTAATGTTAAACAACTTACATCTTGTACCATCCAATTCTTTTCTTCATCCTTAAACCTAACGTTGGCTTTAGAATTTTCAATGGGAGTTTTTACTACGATATCGTTTTTAAAATCAACTCCAGGCCCATAAGCTTTAAAAACAGCTTCTTTAATAGCCCAAATTTCTGGAAGACGTCCATTTTTTATTTCATCCTCACTCATAGTTCTAGTTGCAATCCTATCTAGTCTGTCGTCATCCGTGTAAACGATGTCAACACCAATGTTGTGGTCGACCTGAGCTAAAATCACAGCTGCGTATGAGGATCCTTCTGGGCATTGTATATGAGAAATTGAAACTCGTTTATCTGATTGATCTCCATTCTCGAATAAAACGGGCCTTCCTCCACTGTCGTGTTCATAGTACCAATTACTATGTCCAAGGATTTCAGTTGTAGCTCCTATAACAACGTGGTGTTCTACAACTCTCCAAAGACTCAAACTATCAACGTCTCTTTTAGGGAAGTGCTTAGACAAAACAAATGGGTTGTATAGAGTAATTTTCGAATTAGGAACTTTAGCGAGTACAAGTTGAAATTGGTCAGGTAAAATGGGACAGTTAAGAAATTCCATTAAAACTAAGATATTGTATTTTTGCTGTATGAATGCAATTACTGAAATTTCTGTTCTACCATATAAGGTAAAGGATATGAGCCTCGCAGAGTGGGGAAGGAAAGAGATAAAACTAGCTGAGGCTGAAATGCCTGGTTTAATGTTAATTAGAAAGGAGTTTGGCGCATCTAAGCCTCTGCAGGGTGCTCGGATTGCTGGATGCCTGCACATGACAATCCAAACAGCTGTACTTATTGAAACACTTGTAGAGCTTGGTGCAGACGTTACATGGTCATCTTGTAACATCTTTTCAACTCAAGACCACGCAGCTGCTGCAATCGCAGCTGCTGGTGTGCCAGTTTACGCTTGGAAGGGTATGACTGAGGATGAATTTGATTGGTGCATTGAGCAGACACTTCACTTTGGTGATGACCGTAAGCCATTGAATATGATTCTTGACGATGGAGGAGACTTGACTAATATGGTTTTAGATAAGTACCCAAACCTGGTTAACGGAGTAAAAGGTATTTCTGAGGAAACAACAACTGGTGTATTAAGACTTCATGATAGAGAGAAGAATGGAACTCTTCCTATGCCTGCTATCAATATTAACGACTCAGTTACTAAGTCTAAGTTTGACAATAAGTACGGATGTCGTGAATCACTTGTTGATGCGATTAGACGTGCAACTGATATGATGATGGCTGGTAAAGTTGCTGCTGTAGCTGGATTTGGTGATGTTGGTAAAGGTTCTGCCGAGTCATTAAGAAATGCTGGATGTAGAGTAATTGTAAGTGAGATTGATCCAATTTGTGCTCTTCAAGCAGCAATGGAAGGATTTGAAGTGAAGTCAATGTTAGAAGCTTGTAAAGAAGCTGATATTGTTGTTACAGCTACAGGAAACAAAGACATTATCACTGGTGCTCACTTTGAGGCAATGAAGGATAAGGCCATCGTTTGTAACATCGGTCACTTCGACAATGAAATTGACGTTGCTTGGTTAAACTCTAACTACGGTAACACTAAGGATGAGATAAAGCCTCAGGTAGATAAGTACACTATCAATGGAAGAGATATTATCCTTCTTGCTGAAGGACGTCTTGTAAACCTTGGATGTGCTACTGGTCACCCAAGTTTTGTGATGAGTACCTCATTTACAAATCAGGTTCTTGCTCAACTTGAGCTTTGGGAAAGATCAGATCAATACGAAAACAAAGTATACACTCTTCCTAAGCACCTTGATGAGAAGGTAGCAAGACTGCACTTAGAAAAAATCGGAGTTGTATTAGAAGTTCTTTCTCAAGAACAAGCAGACTACATTGGGGTTCCAGTAGATGGACCTTATAAGTCTAACGAGTACAGATACTAATTTAAGTATCTAGTTAAACACACTAAGTATTGGAGGATTCCAACTTGTGCTATACCTATGAAGGGGCAGTATGGCTGGGCCCTGCATTACAGTTCCGTCTATAATCAACCACTTAGATTCTGAGCACTCTAAATTGTCGTTAATAGTTAATCCGTCCGAGGTAACATTAACCTGGCAGCCCATCTCTATATCAGAAGTAGCGTGCCTATCTAATACCACAAAGTCATCTAGAGTATATCTGTAGATGATAATCCCTTTTGAACCGCCATCTACATAAATGTGAGCACCAGGAAAATTTAAAGAGTTGTAGGTTGGTAGATTCAAATTGACGTCAAAATTCACGGGGACATATGGAATATTCTGTACTCTGTTATCGCATCTAGCTTGAGTTAAAAACCCGAGTAAAATTAATAATAGTGGAAGGTTGATGTAGGATTTCCTTAGTGACATAAATTAGGATTACTGAGCAAATCTACTTGTTTTGTCTCTAAGGTTAAATGGGTCTTTAGCTCTTCCAGCTTTAAAGGCTTTTAAATAGAAAGGCTCGTACGAAGCTAAATCGACAAAGTTATTCTTTTCAAATGCATCACATGCTAATTCCACAGCAGCCTCTGCACTAGGATAAGCTTCAATAAACTCTCGTCCTTCTCCAGAAAGTACATTCTTACACTTACCTGCTCCATCACCTATAAAACAAATACTGCCTAGTCCGTTGTACTTGTCTTGTGATTCATGATCAATAACAACAGCCTCAACTTCTGTCACATATGTATCTGTAAATGTCCTTGAATACACCTCCATCCTCCTAGCGTCTAACATGCTTACATATGCATCCTTTCCTGGACATATAGATTCTGATTGCTTTTTAAGTACAGTTAAAGTGTCGATAGAAATTAGTGGGATTGAAAGCGCATGACAAATACCCTTTGCCGTTGCAACTCCTATTCTTAAACCTGTATATGACCCTGGTCCACCACTAACACTAACAGCATTGATGTCTTTTTTAGATAGGCCACTTTCCACTATAATTGAGTCGATAAAGGGCATGATATTCTCAGCATGAGAATATCCCTGCTCTCTTATGCTTTTAGAAGCGATAACCTCTTCATTTCTGAATAATGCAACTGCACAATTCAAAGTGGTTGTTTCAATATGGAGAATTACAGACACTAGTTAATGGTTACTGAGAATCCAGTTCCACCCGAATCTTCTGAAGAATCATCTAAATCTGAAGAAATGACATTATCTCCAGAATTTAGTTTTCTAGCAACCATGTCATATGGACCAGAAACTACTGTTTCACCTTCATCTAATCCATCAACTATTTCGATGGAATTATTATCCTGAATTCCTATTTCTACTGGAGCCCAAACCACTTCTCCTAAAGCACCATCACCTTTAACTGTAAACACTCCCAATGTGTCATTTCTTGTTGTCACACATTGAATAGGAACACTCAATACAGAATTCGCTGTTTTAGTTAGAATGTCAACAGTTGCACTCATCCCTGGTCTAAATGGCGCTCCAGAATCTAAAATATCTTGATAGCTACTGGAATCAATTCTGATCTTAACTGAGAAGTTAGTCACCTGGTCTAAATTGAATCCCATGGTACTAGCATTAAGTGCGGTGTTACCAATTTCAGTTACATGTCCTATGAATGTATGTCCTAAATAAGCGTCAACTTCAATCTCAGCTTTGTTGTCCATGGCAACACTTATAATATCACTTTCATTTACCTCCACGTCAACCTCCATAACATCGAGATTTGAGATTTTCATAATTATTTCGCCGGCAGTAAATCCGTTCCCCTGCACGCTTTCCCCAGTTTCTTTCACAAGTGCTGTAACGATTCCAGCCTGCGGAGCTACAAGCTTAGTTCTAGATAAGTTGTCTTCTGCTTCTTGTAAAGATGCCTCAGCACTGAGAATCGCAAAATTAGCAGACTTAACTCCTTCAGTTGCGCTAGTTAGGTTTGCCGTAGCAGTTTTAAAAGCAGCTTCACTTTGATCATAGTCAGCTCTTGAAACAACCCCCTGCTCATATAAAGCCTGAGTCCTAGTCCATGCCTGTTCTGCAACGAATAAGTTCGCCTTACTTGTTGCTTTTGCAGCTCTTGATGATGCAAGATTAGATTTAGATGTATTTACTGCAGCCTGAGCTCTATTCTTCGCAGCTAAGTAAACGTCTGGATTGATTTCAGCAAGTAAATCTCCCTCTTCAACATAATCTCCCTCCTTAACCGGAAGCTGTATTAACTGCCCACTAACCTCAGCTGAAATATTCACCTCCATCTCAGGTTGTATCTTTCCAGAGGCGCTTACTTTTTCAGTTATATCTTTTACTTGTACTTTTTCAGTTCTTACCTGAGGAGTAGAAGACTCACCACCAAATAATGATGAAAGGAGATACAAGAAGAAGATTAATCCGCCTGAAATAAGTAATATTTTTTTACGTCTGCTCATTATCTGAGAGTGATAGCTTTCCCTTGGTAGAAGTCTAGAATTTTAGATTTAAAGACCAAATCATACCTTGTCCTCATTGCATTAATCCTTGCATTATCCAGTCTATTTCTAGCATCTGCGTATTCAAGTGCAGAAACAGACCCAGCTTCGAATCTAAGTTCAGTATTTGCAAACGCTAATTCAGCAGCTGAAAGAGCCGCATCTTGAGCAGATAGTGCTTTTTGAGCAGCAATTGCATCAGCCCAAGCACTTTCAATACTAGTTCGCAATACCTGGCTAGTTGCCTGTTTCTGGAATTCTGATTGCAGCACATTAACCTTTGCTAGTTCAACATTATTATAAGTACTGAACCCATTGAAAATAGGTATGCTCATACTGAAGAAGATGCTCTGATTGATATTTGAATTTAACTGATCCATAAATGGTATAGCTTCGTAGCTTTCGTACTCTGTAATTTGAGGGATGAAAATATTATTAAACTCATCCATACCTACGTAGTAGAGTTCCTCTCCTAATTCATTAGTACCTATTACTGCATTTACTGAAGTTTCTTCTCCAATACCACGTTGCCTATTTCCTGAATAACCTGAACCAATATTATACGATCCTGAAATCCTAGGCATTCTTCCGCTCTTTGCTATGTTAAGTCCTAGTTCAGCATCAGTCACTCCGTATTCAGCCGCTTTAATCTGCGGGAAGTTGTTCATAGCATAACTAACCGCTGCTTCAGCGGTATTGGGAATAGGTGAAACCTCTAAATCACCAACTTTTGGCGCTACTATCTTAAAATTTTCAGCATCACTCCCTTCTAGTTGAAGAATCTGAATAAGATTCAATTCAGCTAAAAATTTAGAGTTTTCACTGCTAATAAGTGATGCCGCATCAGAAGCCTCTTGAGCTTTTACATCTAACAAGTCTGCTGCTGGAGCTGCCCCTGCGTCAACAAGCTTAGTTACTCTTTCTACCTGCCTTCTTGTAGTTTCTAGATTTAGCTTGGCAAGCTTTACAAATTCTTCTTGGAAGAGGATGTTGAGGTAAGCTGCAGATATGTTTAGAGCAAGGTCGTTTTTAGTTTGTTCTAAATTGGCAGATGCAATATCTAAACCTAATTGAGCGCGCTTTAGACTTAAGTGATTTCTAAAACCATTGAAGAGTGTCAGCCCAGTGCTCACACCAATATTGTTCGACTGCGTCATGCCCCTAGCCCAGTCATTTGTAAATGGGTCAATGGTCGTGCCAATGTTATAGCCGTGAGATCCCGATGCATTTAGTGATGGCATGAACGCACCCTTTGCTCCAAGGTGATTTATTTCAGCTCTATTATTTCCGAGTTCACTTTGTTTAATTTGAATGTTATGCTCAAATGCATGATCGATGCATGATTGCAGAGACCAAGTGGTTTGGGCTACAACATTTGAAAAGCTCAGGGAAGAACTGGCAACTAGGAAAAGGGAGAAACGTACGAATTGCATGTGTAAATTACTAAGAGTCACACACAAATTTAACCCACAGGAGCTAAGATTCAGGTAGCTATTATTCCCCTTCTTTGTTAAATCGCTTCCACATCAGTAAGGCTCCAGTTGCCATAAGGATGTAGGGGATGGCCATTAGAAATAAAATTCCAGAGTTAAGTCCTACTCCAAGGCCATCAAGTTTAGAGCTCTGTTCACCCACTGCTTTGCACATAACGCATTGGGCTGAGGCTGGTTCAATAAGTAGAAAAACCAACGAAAAAATAAGAATTATGTGGTATCTTTTAATCACAGTTGAGGAGGAGGACAACCATCAAGCATAAGGTATACAATTACACCCGTTGCAGTTACGTATAGCCAAAGTGGCCATGTGATTTTTGCTAGTTTTCGATGTCTTTCCACTTCCATTTTTGAGCCTCTTAAATAAGTATAGAGTGCAAGTGGGACAATAACAGCACTTAATGCAATATGAGAAATCAGTATAAATAGATACAGTGTTTTGTATTCGTTGCAGTATTCAATATGTGGTACGCAGAAATGGTAAACGATATAACTAAGCAAAAACAGAACACTTAATACCATTGCTACAGTTGTTAGTTTTTTATGTAAACCAATATTTTTGTTTTTAATAGCAAACCAAGCGCCGATTAATATAAAAAAAGTAGTCCCATTAATTATTGCATTCAATTTTGATAACCCTCTAATTTGAGCAGTTGCTTCTGCGCTAAGTTCGGGAGAAGGTAAATATCTAAGTGCAGTAACAACAACTGGAATTACAATTGAAATAGTAATAATTAAGTACTTAAGACTCTTATCAGAGATATTCATGCTAAAACAGTTTATTCATCAAGCAATTTATGGATATCTAGTATCATTTCGTCTACTTCTGCTGTAGAAGTTCCGTCATACATACCTCTGATCTTATCCTCTTTGTCTATTAAAGCGAATATATCTGAGTGGAAGAAACCACCTGCAGCTGTGTCGTTTTCTAAAGCTGTTAAAAGGTATCCTTCTTTTGCTTGCTCGTATAAGTCTTCTTTATTGCCAGTTAAGAATTTCCACTGAGTTGTATCAGCATTCATCATTTTGGCATACTCATCAATTCTTTCAGGGGTATCTCTTATTGGATCAACAGAATGAGATAGAATGATCAAATCTTCATTTGTAATACCCCTATCAGCTAAGATCTCTTGAGTTCTTGCAAGCTGACTACTTAGAACAGGACAAATTGTTGGACAGTGAGTAAAGAAATAATCTACTATCTTAATCTTTCCTTCTACATCTCTATTTGTCACCTCAATGCTATCAATACTCAAAAATGCAAATGGAGGAACCGTGTGCCCAGGCATTCCTAGTACAGGAGGGGTAGGCCTATATTCATTTTGTGAGTCAATGTCTTCAAAGAGTTTTCTGAGTCTGTACTCTTCATTATCCATCTCCTTTCTCAAAAGAGCAATGTCCTCTGTAGCATCTCTTAATGCATTCTCGGATATGGCATCATAGATTCCTCTGATATATCCATCTTTGTCAATTAGAAGAAACGTAGAAATATTGTCTGGATCCTCAGAGTCCCTTTTAATCAAAAATTGATCTGCGATGCAATTATCAATAGCTGATTTTTCACCGGTAAGGAATTGCCATTTGTCATCTACACTATTGTACCTTGTTGTGAGATCAACATACTCTTTCAACACTTCTGGAGTGTCATGCTCAGGATCTAAACTGAAGCAAACAATGTTGATTCCTTCAACATCTCTGTATCTAAAATTAGGCCAAAGAAGCTGCTTGGTCGCGTTTCCCGCATGCTCCCCACCAGTTGAGAAAAAGGCAGCGATCCACACTGAACCAAGTAGATCTTTAGAACCAAACTTTTGGGAGTTTTGGTTCACAAATTCAAATTTACCAACAAGGTGGCCATTAGCTTCAACAGTATCAGCTATACGTTCAGAAGTGTAATAAGGGAGTGTTTTAAACTTGTGTTCCATACCCACACCTAGAATTAGGATACAGATAACACAAGGGCCAGCAATTATTAGGATTAAAGCTAATCGCTTTAACGCTTTCATCTTTAATGGAGAGAAATAAAGTTCTCTAAGTGTCCTGCTCCCTCAGTGAAAGCAATCCATATTAGATAACCAATAAATACTAAATAGGGAATTAAGATGGTGTTTCTTAAGTTCTTTCTTTCATCTCCAAGGTGCATGAATACTAGTACGATGTATCCTGCCTTTACAAGAGTCATAATAATGAATGTCCACTTGATAGCAGTCCATTCAAATGTTGCAGCTCTTTTGAAAAATATACCCATTGCAACCTCTACGGCTGTAATAAGAGTAAGAAGAACAGTAACAAACATGATTTTCTTACGGATCTTCTTTCCATCCTCCTCACTGTGGTGAGCGTTTAACGCGTAGCTATCGTTTACTATTAGATCGTCTCTTTCCATAATAAATTTCTTTAAGTGCTATCAGATTAGGTAGAAGAATGTGAATACGAATACCCATACAAGGTCGACAAAGTGCCAGTAAAGACCAGTCTTCTCAACCATTTCATAGTGCTTACGACGCTCAAACACTCCGTTTAATGCCATTAAGAATATGATGATGTTGATGATTACACCAGAAAATACGTGGAATCCGTGGAAACCTGTAATGAAGAAGAAGAAGTTAGCGTATGACTGCTGTAGTGCGTACTCATTATCGTGCATGTTTGCACCGAATACCATAGCGCTGTTAATTCTATTTTCCCAAAGTCTTACAGCGTCTTCACCACTAATGTGAGTTTCGCCAGAGATATACTTATTAAGCGTAAGGCTGTGTAATTCAGCTTCGTGCTGATGCTCGCCGTACTCAACAAGCTTTACATGGCCGTGATTGTTAATTACTTCGACAGAAGATGGATTCTTCTGCATAGCTAAAGCAATATCACCAAAGTGATGATCCATGTAAATAGGAGTGTCCTCAGATAATATGTGTTCTACACCATTATCATCTGTAACTGTC
>NZRP01000021.1 GCA_002693775.1 Crocinitomicaceae bacterium
AAATAATGCTGATGCTGCACTTCAAACTGCTTTAGATGCTAATTCTACTTCAGATGCTGCAATAGCAATTGCTCTTCAATCTTCAATTGATAATAACGCAGATGCATCAGAAAGTGCTGATGATGAACTTCAAGCCTTAATAGATTCTAATTATGCAGCCGATATTGCTGAGTCAAATGCAGGAGCTGATGTTGATGCTCTAATCATTGCTGACCTAGAAGATTTAGAAGAAGCTCTGCTAGATCTAGAAGATGCAATTGCTGACAACGCAGCTCAAGACGCAGATGAGTCAGTTTCTGGTGCATCTGCCGATGCTTCTGTATTGGCTTTTGTTAACGAACAGATGTCTTCAATGAATCAAACAATAGCTGGAATTCAAGTTGATTTAATCTCTAATGGAGTTCAAGACCAAATTGAATCAAATGCAGGTGATAATGCAGATAATGAACTTCAGTCAGATATAGATACAAATACTTCAAATATTTCTGATCTCGATTCTGAAGTCGATCAGGATAGGTTAGATAGAGATGCAATCGATGCTCAGATTCAAGCTAGTATTGATGCAAATAAAATTGATTCAGATAATGGAGATGCTGTTCTGCAGTCACAATTAGATGAACTACAGACCGATGTTTTTGCAAATACAGCAAACGTAGCTACTAACACATCTGGTGTTGTGACTAATGCAGCTTCAGTTGTTGACCTCCAGACTCAGATAAATGATCTTAATACAGCAAATAATACTGCTGCAATTGCTTCTGTTCAGGATGATGTTGATGCTAATGAGATAGATTCAGATAATGCTGATGCATTTATGCAGTCTCAAATTGATGCTCTTACTCTAGTTGTTTCTACAAATGAAACGGCATCAGATGCTGCGGACAACGGATTGCTCGATTTAATCACATCGTTACAATCACTCGTTGATGCTCTCGAAGTGCAAATGTTAGCAGGAAATGCACAGCTTCAAGAAGATATAGATGCTAATCAAGAAAGCTTAGAGACTTCAGTTAACATTTTAACGAACTTGATTAATGCATACGCCGGCACTATTACTGATAACACCAATGCAATTGAGGCAATGGATGGAACATCTCCAGGTCAACTTAATTATTGGAATGGTGGAGATTGGGTGCCGGTAACACCACCTTTATGTGATGGAGCTTACTTAAAACTTATTTCTGGTATTCCTACTTGGGAATGTGAGTAGCACTAACTGTTTGTCTATTTCTCCCTAAATAAGCAAATAACAGTATGCCACATGTTATTAGTAGCAGTGATATTAGTTCTGCTTGAGTTATTGGTAAACCTAAAAAATTCACATTAACTCTAATCTGTTCAATTAAAAGCCTTTCAATGCCATTAAAAATTAGGTAAATACTAAAAAGTACTCCTACTGTTTTAATCCTTCTACGAAGTGACCAAAGAATACAGAAAATGGCAATAGCCATCAGTGTTTCGTAAAATGAAGTAGGATAGACTGGCTCGATTAATACTTTTCCAAAACCTTCACTTGCATATGATGTCCATTCTTCCCCAAATTTAATATCTCTAGCAATTTTTTCTCTTACAGTTCCGTCTGGACTCATTCTGTAGTAACTGTTAAATACATTGTTAGGAAAATGATACTTCCAAGCCCAATCAGGAGCCCAATTTAAAACTTCAGGTTTAGGATTGTTGTTTACTTTTCCCCAATCACCATCTCCAGAAACTTGACAACCTATTCTCCCAACTCCATATGCAAGCATTAGGCTAGGGGCTGTAGCATCAGCTAAATGAAGAAAGTTAAAGTTGTAAATTCGAGCGTAAATCGCTACCGATAGACCTCCAATAATTAATCCTCCGTAAATGTTTAACCCTCCTATAAATGATTGTAGGCTAGGTTGGCTAAAAAACTCACGTAATGACTCTGGGTCTTCAATTAGATGAAATAGTTTGGCTCCCACAATACCGCCAATAGCAGCAACTGTTAACAGAGAACCCATATGTTCGTGAGGTTGAATAGTGACCTTTTTAGTTTGAGGTTCTATTAATCTCTTCTTGTTTATTTCCCAATAGTAATAGCCTCCAAACAGCAGTGCTCCAACTATCCCGTAAATTAAATTGCCTTGGAAGTTAAACAGTAATTCTTGCGGTGTATTTAAATGATCAAACAGTTTGTCAGCATTGATCATTAAGTAGACGAACTTCCATCCAAACACAAAACCTAAAGCAGACTGAATTGTAATGTTTATAAATGAAGGGGGGGCTCCTACTAATACTGTTGATTCCTGAGGGAGAAAATATCCCATACTTGTTTTTCGAATAAGTTCTTTTTTTAAAAAGAAGCCTGCAGTGATAAAAGCTAGAGCAACGAAAAGCCCAAAGCTGTTAATCATTTTTAAAAACGGAATTTCAAATCCAAACAAATCCTTTGCTGCAATATATAAATTTGGATACATTGTTTTTATTGAGATTTTATGAGCCCGTTGATGAAGCCATTTGGATTGATGCTCTCAAGATAAATGTTTTTGGTTTGATTAGGCAGAGTTGATTGGGCTTTAATTGCAACTCTAACATACTCCGGAGTGTAGCCATAAAATATCCCGTCATCTTCAGAGCTTTCAATAAGAACTTTAGACTTAGAACCAACAAATTTTTCATAGTGAGCTCTTTGTTTTTTGAGAGATAGAATTCTGAGTTTTTTATTCCGTTCTTGTCGAGTGGGTACTGGTATTATATCTTTAATTCTTAAAGCTGTTGTTTTTGGACGTTCACTATATGTAAATACATGTAAGTAGCTTATATCTAATGAGTTGATAAAATCATAAGTTTCTTGAAAAGATGAATCGCATTCACCTGGGAAACCAACAATTACATCTACTCCAATGCCCGCATTTGGCATTTTATGTTTAATGTATTCTATTCGACTTCTGTAGAGATCTGTTCTGTATCGACGTCTCATTGATGAGAGTATGTAGTCTGATCCAGATTGAAGAGGGATGTGAAAATGTGGTTGAAATTTTTTGCTTTTCGCCACAAAATCTATAATGTCTTCTGATAAAAGGTTTGGCTCAATACTAGAAATTCTGAACCTTTCTATTCCCTCAACTTTATCGAGTTCTTTTATTAGTTCAAGTAAGGTATCACCGTTACTTTTTCCAAAGTCCCCGATATTTACTCCAGTAAGAACAATTTCTTTTGCTCCAGTTTTAGCTGCTAAAAAAGCTTGTTCAACTGTTTTTGAAATAGAAGCTGAACGTGATCTTCCTCTAGCTAGAGGAATTGTGCAAAATGCGCAGAAATAGTCACACCCGTCTTGGACCTTCAAAAATGTTCTAGTTCTATCACCAGATGAAAATCCAGGAATAAAATCTCTTGTTTCTTTAATTTCTCCAACTCTGATTTCTCCCGCTTGCCTTTTGTTTAAGTCATTTAGGAGTGATGGAAGATTAAACTTTTCTTTAGCACCTAATATTAGGTCGACCCCTTCAATTCCAGCTATTTCCTGGGGTTTAAGTTGCGCGTAGCATCCAATAACAACAACATATGCAAGGGGATTGGAGCTAAGAGATCGTCGAACAATGTTTCTACATTTTGAGTCCGCATTTTCAGTAACACTACAAGTGTTAATCACTACTACATCTGGACTCTCGTCTAAAGAAACTCTTGCGAATCCTGATTCTTCTAGCTGTTTAGCTATAGTTGAAGTTTCACTAAAATTGAGTTTACAACCTAAAGTATGAAATGCAACCTTTCCACCTGATATCATGTTACAAATTTAATTCTATTAATTGTGTATTATCTTGCAATACCTGTTTTGATAATTAAATTTTTTAAAAAATGCGTAAAACGCTAATCCTTTTAATGGCTTCAGTTTTTATGATGTCATCAACCCAAGCTCAAACATTTACTAACGGAAACAACCTACTTCCAGGAGAATATAACAGTGGTGGATGTGTTGGATTTACTGACATGGATGGTGATGGCTTTGATGATCTAGTTGTACTTGATAATAGTGAGGATTTACACATTCTATATCAAGGTGCGGATGGGTCATTTACAGACTTTGATATGGGTCAGTTAAGTAGTTCTAACCAATGGGGTATGTGTGTTGCTGATTATGATAATGACGGTCATAAGGACGTTTTCTCAGGCGGTTCATACGATGGTGTATTTGTTCAGCATATTACTGCTCCTGGTGTAAGCGAGTCATTGTCTCTATCACCAAGCTCAATGTTTATGCAATGTTGCAACTGGGCTGATATAGATAATGATGGATACTTAGACGTTTTTGCATGTCATGATGATGCTTTAAGCAGACTGTGGAGAGGCGATGCTAACGGAAACCTAACTTCTGCCCCAGGTTTAATGCCTCTTGAAGATTACGAATTAGCTGATTATTCAGGGAATGATCATTCAGGTAATTACGGATCAGTTTTCTGTGATTTCGATATGGATGGAGATATTGACTTATTTATTGCAAAATGCCGTCAGTTTGTAAATGATCCTTACGATCCACGTCGTATCAATCAGCTTTGGGTCAATGACGGAGAAGGGAACTTTACTGAAGAGGCAGCAGAAAGAGGTTTGGTATTTTATGAGCAAAGCTGGACAGCAGATTTTGCTGATATCGATAATGACGGAGATTTTGATTGCCTAGTTACTAATCACAGTACAACTCTTTATATGATGGAAAATGATGGAACTGGTCATTTTACGAATATCACTGAGACGTCAGGATTAGGAGTAGATGGTTTTTTTCTTCAAGCGAAAATGGAAGATTTTGATAATGATGGATATGTTGACCTAGTATACTCAGGTGGAGTACATAGGTATTACCGAAATAACGGAGATAAAACATTCTCTCATATTTCTAACACTTTTCCAGGAGATGATACTATGCATAGCTTGTCCCTTGGTGATGTGAATAGAGATGGTCAAGTTGATTTATATGCTAGTTATGGTGGGGGATATGTAAATCCTGATTATGATCATGAAGATATCCTTTGGGTAAATGATGGAAATGATAATCACTGGATTACATTTGAGCTAGAGGGTATTCAATCAAATATTGATGCAGTAGGAGCTAAGGTTATAATAACTGGTGCTTTTGGGACACAGATAAGAGAAGTAAGAGCTGGTGAAAGCTACGGCATTACTAATGCTGCTACTTGCCACTTTGGCCTTGGAACAAACGAAACTGTTGAGACTGCTACTATACAGTGGCCATCAGGTCTGGAAACAGTTATAAGTAACCCTGAAATTGATCAGTATCATTCTATTAGTGAAGCGCCGTGTCTTGTGTCGGTTGAAATTGAATCTTCAGCATATGGCTTCTGTCCGGGTGAAACAGTGACTGTGAGTGCTCCTGAAGGATTTGAATCATACTTCTGGTCAAATGGTGAAGAGGGAGTAAATGAAATTACAGTAGATACAAGTGGTAATTATAGCTTACTTGCATATGATGCAGATGGTTGTGCAGGTTCTTCAAATGTTGTTTCTGTTGTTGAAATTGAAGGTCAAACACCTACTATTGTTGTTGAAGGTTCTCTTGCCTTATGTGATGGAGGTGTTATTGTAATGACTGCTTCTGAAGCAGATATGTGGGATTGGAGCTCAGGTGAAACAACTCAAAGCATTGAAGTTACTAATGGTGGAGTTTATTCTGTAAATACTGTGGATGGGTGTGGAAATACTGGTTCTTCTGAAGAAATTGAAGTAGAGATTTACTCTGCGCCTGGAGTTCCGCCAACAGTAACTGAGGTCATTAATGTTGACTATGGAGCAACAGTTGAATTCCTAGCTGAAGGTGAAAATATTCGCTGGTATGATTCTGAATTTGATGGCAACCAAATAGGTTCAGGATCTTCACATACTGTTGAGAACGTGACAAGTGAGGTTACTGTTTGGGCTTCACAATCTGTTATTAACTCGGGTGATGTTGCTACAGGGGGTGAAGTTTCTCCACAAGACGGGGGACAATTCCATACAAATAGCGCACGTTGGCTAGAATTCGATGTTTACGATAACATTCTGTTGAAGTCAGTAATGCTTTATGCTGAGGGCGAATATGAAAGAACTTTCCAGTTAATTGATGCAAATGAAGAAGTTCTTGAAGAAACAACTGCGTTTGTTACTGAGAATGGGTATGAGCTTATTCTGAATTATGAGATTGCTCCTGGTGAAAATTACGGTTTAAGATGTATTTCTGAAGAACCATATCTATGGAGAGAGGGTACAGATTCTGAATTAAACTATCCTTATGACCTTGGCGGCCTAGCTTCTATCACAAACAGCACTGCTGGACCTGAGTTTAGCTACTACTACTTCTTCTATGAGTGGGATCTTGAGCCATTACCTATTGTTTGTGAGTCTGAGAGAATTAGCTCGACAGCTATGATAAATGGCATTAGTGAGTTAGATCTTGTAACTCCTGATTTATTCCCAAATCCAGCGTCTCAAGGTGGTGATGTTAGAATATCAAACATTCCTAATTTCAATTGCACAATTGAAATAACTGATTTACAAGGAAGATTAGTAAAAACAATTACTAATTCAGATTTAATAAGCCTTGAAGGTGTATGCTCTGGGACTTTCCTTGTCAACGTTGTTAGAACTAGCGACATGATGATTTTAGGTACTACAAAGCTTGTAGTAAAATAATTAAGATTAAGAGGCAATTACTTGATTAAAACCTTAATCTCTGTTCTCACTAGATTTATTCCAAGAACTGTGCTCCAACGTGGGGCACATCTTGGTTTAAAGGCATTCAGTTGGGTATATGCTGGGTCTCAATTTGAAGACCCAATTGATGGAAGAAAGTACAGAAAACTTTTGCCTTATGGGAGAGTGAGAACTAGACCCAATGCACTTTCACCTTCTACACTGTCATTAGAGAGACATAGGGCTCTATGGGTTTATTTAAAGGAAAATACAGATTTCTTTAATAAACAATTGAAGATGCTTCATTTGGCTCCTGAATACTGCTATATCAAGCGGTTTAGGTCAATGAAGAACCTAGATTATGTAACTGGTGACTTAGATTCTCCATGGGCTGATCACCATTTTGACGTGCATTCTATTCCATTTAACGATTCAAGTTTCGATGTGCTTATGGCAAATCACTTATTGGAGCACGTTGATAATGATTTCAAGGTTTTAGAGGAATTCTACAGGGTGTTAATGCCTGGAGGCTGGGGAATTTTACAAGTGCCAATTGATTGGAATAACCCAAAGACAGAAGAGGATAGGTCTATTTGTGATCCTCTTGAAAGAGAGCGACTTTACTGGCAAAGTGACCATTTAAGATTATACGGATATGAGAACTATCCTGACAGATTAAGAGGAGCTGGTTTTGAGGTTGAAATAGTAGATATGGATAAACTACTAGGTGAGGATAGGTACAATATGTACTGTCTAGGAGAAGAGCGCTGGGTATTTGTAGTTAGAAAGAGCTAGTCTTCGCTTAAAATAGTCAATTCAACTTCACTAATATCACTTAGTGATTTAGTAATCGAATTAGCTAAACTTTCCCTCAGTGTGATTTCTAAAGAACATTCTAATTGAAAGTCTGTATTCTCTGGAGAAATTGATGCTCTTTTTAACACATTCATAACATCTCCCATTCTTGAATACGGATAAATCACTTTATACTTTTTAGATCTGAAGCATTCTATGATAGAGCCGTTTTCGATTGCTGCAACACCTGCCTCTCGGTAGGCCTCAATTAATCCACCTACTCCCAACTTTGTTCCGCCAAAGTATCGAACAACAACAATAAGGGAGTAAGTTAAATTATAAGACTTTAATACTCCTAAAATGGGACGACCTGCTGAATTATTTGGTTCTCCATCATCGTTTGATCTATATCTGTCTCCATTAAAGCCAAGCCTATATGCAAAGCAAAAATGTCTAGCAGAATGATGCTCTATTTTTAGCTCCTCAATAAATCTCTTTACATCATCCTCAGATGTGATTGGGCAGGCGTAACCAAAGTGTTTTGATCCTTTTGATTTAAAAAGGCCTTCAGAACGACTTTTTAAAGACAGATAAACGTCGGCCTCCATTTTTTAAGAAATGGGGTTTAAACTGTCTGAAAACACAGTTATGCAATGTAGATCTCTACCAAAGAAGAATTTGTCTAATGCAGCCTGAATATTTGGAGCGGAGAAATACGAAGTGTGAAGTTCTGTCTCATTCATTGCCCTCCATTGAACTGTGTAAACGCATTCTTTAGCCTTATGCTCTCTTATATAGTTTAAAAGAGATTCTATTGCTTGTTGCCTATAAGCACCACGAGTCTTATGAAATAAAAATTTCTTTCCGTGATGAGCGCTAGTTGTCACAAGCGCAATTTCAACAATCCCTTCTAATTTCTCCTCAATAAAATTAATTTGGTGATTTCCGAAATATCCTCTGATTTCGTTTTCAATCCTTTTTGTGTTCTCGCTATTTGCAATCATGTTTAGCCTTCAAAGCAAAGTGAAACTATGTATGATCTAGTTTTAAGGTCCTCAATTGGATCTGTAAAGTTGTTATTGTCTTGAATAAGCACATCTCTCATTCCAAGCTCTGTTTTTATCTCAATTGCGAACTTGAAGAATGGAAGAAAGATATCTACGCCAGCTCCCAAGTCAATGGAGTAATTGCTTGCGTCTATTCTAAGTATATCGTCGTTTTCGAGCTGTTGATTAACGTTTTCTTGAGACTGCATGTCCTTACTAAACTTACCGCCAACTAGGGCGTATGCAGCGAAATTGGTCAATCTATCAGTTCTGATTTTAAACAACAATGGTAGGTCTAAGTTTACAGCCTCAGTTCTTTTTAGAATGACGTCAATCTCTCCGTCTTCCATAAAAGTGTAATTGAGCCCTCTATCCTGAAAGCTCAAGCCAGGAACAAATCTTAAGCTGATATGCCTACCAAGTTTAGCAGAGCCAAGAAGAGCTAGGTTAAACCCACCTTGAGGGGCATTTGAAATACCCATCAAACCTGAGCTAAATGTTGTATCCTCTCTGAGGGAAAATGAAAAGTCACTTTTGTTTCCACTTATGATAAAACCAAAGTGAAAAGTCTTATTGTCAAACCCACTAAGATTCTTCCTGCCAACCTGTGCTTCTGCACGATTTGACAAAATTCCTAGTGTAAGAATTAGGCTGAGAAGTAGACCTTTTTTAAGGCTTTGCATAGCGATTAAACGTTCTAGTTAGGTCTTTGTTGTACAAACCAAACTCTAGTCCAAAGAAAGGTTGCAACAAGCGAAATAAAAAGCCCAATAACAAGATAAGCTAACAAATAAATTGATGTAACAATTTTAGCTGATGAAAAGAATTCAACTGAAGCGATTTGATTTTCAATCCAGTCTTCTTTGCTGACTGCTTCAAGGTTAGGGTTTACTTTAACAAATTCATTAAATTGTTTATCTGTGACTCCTTTAATTTCGCTAATTTTAATATCAGTTCTATGCTGTGTAGCTTCTTTAGCGAAAACAAAATGCCAAAGAGGAGTCATTAACGAGACTCCTATAGAATACAATAATACCTGTTTTGATATGAATTTAAATCCATCTATAAAAAGTGGAGTAACTTCTGAGTGTTTAATTCCCCAATATGCACTAATAACTGCAATGATTATCATCACAGTATAGTTGTAAATCAAATTCCAAATAAAGGATAATTCAAAGGGCATATTGCCTAATAACCCATTTAAAACAAGATAGCCTAAAAGGCAAAGACCTACTAGCTTAAATCCTTTACTAGCCATAATTAGCCGTTCATAGAATTCAAGAACTCTTCATTAGTCCTCGTTGACTCTAATCTAGCCTTAACAAATTCCATTGCTTCAACAGCATTCATATCAGCAAGGTGCTTTCTTAAAATCCAAATTCTTTGAAGTGCCTCCTTGTCCATTAGAAGATCTTCTCTTCTTGTTCCAGAAGATTGAATGTCGATAGCTGGGTAAATTCTACGGTTTGAAATTCTGCGGTCAAGCATAAGTTCCATGTTACCTGTACCCTTGAATTCCTCAAAGATTACCTCATCCATCTTAGAACCTGTGTCCACAAGAGCAGTTGCAATTATTGACAGTGACCCACCGTTTTCAATGTTTCTAGCAGCTCCAAAGAACCTCTTAGGTTTTTGTAGAGCGTTTGCTTCTACACCACCAGATAAGATTTTCCCTGAAGATGGGCTTACTGTATTGTAAGCTCTAGCTAAACGAGTAATAGAATCGAGAAGTATGCATACATCATGTCCACATTCAACCATTCTTTTCGCCTTCTCA
>NZRP01000022.1 GCA_002693775.1 Crocinitomicaceae bacterium
CTCGCCCACAGCTTAGCAGGCTGCTGTATTACCACTCTACCACCTCTCCTAAAATCCTGTTTCAAATGTTAAAGTGTTTGAAACGGGAGTGCGAATTTACACATTTCTTCTCAGTTCTAGAAGAAAATCGTAACTTGAAGCTCTGAAAAAATACAATTAATTAAAAATGAGATATATAATTCTACTTGGAGCGCTAGTAATGTTCGCATTTACAGCCTCTGCTCAAATTGAAGCACCAGCGTGTAACGGTAAAGAAAAAACTGAAATGGTTTGTGCTAAGACTGGCAAGAAGTGTGATGAAACTTGTGCAAACAAGAAGACTAGCACTTGTTGTGAAGGTAAGAAGGAAGGTAAAGCTAAAGCTTGTTCTTCTAAAGACGGAGATAAGAAGTCTTGCGCAAAGTCTTGTTCTAAGGAGGGAGATAAGAAAGCATCTTGTTCTAAAGAAGGTGAGAAGAAATCGTGTTGTTCTAAAGGCAAGGAAGAAAAGTCTTCTTGTGGATCTAAAACAAAAGAGGGTAAGAAGACTGGAACCAAGACTGTTGGTCTGTCTAAGTAATCCTTAAAGGACTGAAAATAAAGAAGCCTCCGATTTGGGGGCTTTTTTTATTGTCTAAACTTTAAATAAGATTAGGTTCCAATGAAAAACTTTGCGCATCTTTGCACTCTTTAAATTTAGGTCCTGTAGCTCAACTGGATAGAGCATCGCCCTTCTAAGGCGACGGTTCGGGGTTCGAGTCCCTGCGGGATCACATATAAAACGCAAAACCTTGTTATCACTATGATAACGAGGTTTTGTTTTTTTTATTGTGCCTACGCTTGTGAGAGCGTTCGACAAAGTCATAATACCAATCCATATCTAGTTCAGAGACAAGTATAGTATGCATCCTTAAATACTTTGTATGGTTGTGAAGATACTTAACGATAATTGAATCTTACCTTTGCACTACGAAAATTATATTATGAGTAGAAAAACACGTAAAGCATTAGACTGCAAGCTTGTAGGCCAAAGCGACATTGATCCTAAGTATTTTAGGTACGAGGTAACTATTCAAGAAGCAAATGGTGAAGTTTATGTTGCGCCAGCATTTGGTCGAGATATGCAGGATGCATTAAGCAGACTAGTTTGGACTGAAAGAACTCAAGCAGTTTCTAAGCTAGCTGGCAAAAGACCTTGGTTGCAGATAGTACCGCTACTTAGCTTATTCTGTGTTCTAGGCATGTTTGCAGTTCAGTCAAGTGTAGATAATGATCCAATGTGGATTCTTGTTGGTCTTGCTGCATTAGGAGCGATTCTTGCTGTCGCTGTAGTTTGGACAAAGTACTTAGATAAGCACTAGTAGTGCTAAAGGGATGAGGTGGGTATTTGCGTATTTGTTATTGTTGTGTTATGGCCCGCTTTTAGGGCAGAATGACTCGATTCCCGGCATTAACGATGTGCAAGAACTTGAGGGGGCTACTATTGAGTATAAAATAGCTGGTGATGATTCGGGCTGTCCAGTTAAAGTGAATTCTATACCAGTAAAGATGCTTGATAGGTCTGCGAGTTCTTCAAGGATTCTTGCAATTGGTGGTTTGCCTGGAATTGATTTGATAACTGCAGGAGGCGGTACAGTGAGGCCCTCTATTAGAGGGCTTTCAGGCCAAAGAATTGCTACCTTATATAGAGGTGCAAGAATAGAGAGTCAGGCTTGGGGTGAGGATCATGGAATTTATTTGCCCGAGCAGGGAGTTTCTAGGGTGGAAGTGATAAAAGGGCCTAGTGCTATTGCATATGGCGCGGACTGCATAGGTGGAGTGGTGAATTTTGTTCAGGAAACACCTCTTCAAGAAATAGGAAGGAAGTCTGATTTTAGTTTGAGGACCTTTTCAGCAACTGATGGTTATAAGGCCTCTATTATTACAAGACGTAGATCTGAGAATGCTCACCATAGCTTTTGTGGAGGTTATAATTCTCATGGAGATTACATGACTCCTACTCAAGGAGTAGCGGTGAATTCAAAGTACGATCAGTTCTTTGCTCAGGGTGTGTTTGGTTACGTGAAAGATTGGGGGCTTATTGATGGAGCCTACTCTTCAGCATATAATACCTCTGGAATTATTAGTAAAGAGGGTTGGCAGCAAAGTGGAGATCATCTTATTACTGTTAATTCTACTTTTCTACTAGGAGTATTTAAGGTTAAGCCTACACTGACATATCAATTAAATCACAGGAAAGAATTCCACTCGCATGAGGGAGAGGATAGTTTGGAATTAGATATGAGTCTAAGAACAGCTAACCTAGAAATCAAGGGAATCAGGAGTTTTACGAGTTATGGAACAATTATTATAGGTCTTCAGGGAAATGTGAAGACTAACACTAATGGAGAAGAAATTGAAGAGTTGTACATACCTAATGCAACAAGTTCAAACCTAGGCGCTTACTCTATATATGCATACCAAATGAATAAATTCTCGTTTAAAGGGGCAATTAGAGGAGATTATAAGGTTGTGATTTGGGATGAAGAGTCTAGGGCATATCCTATGGCAGCTGGTTCATTGGGGGTGAATTATAAACTCACTCAGAATGCACGGTTAAATTTAATTGGCTCATTGAGTAATAGGGCGCCTAGCATTGCTGAATTGACTGCTGATGGAGTGCATCATGGCGCGTTTAGATATGAAATAGGTGATGCTGATCTTGAAGCAGAGACTGCTAAGAATATAGAGATTAGCCTAAATAGAGTAAGTGAGCATCTGAGGTTAGATATCAGTTTGTTTAGGAATCAAATCGATGGGTTTATTCACTACAAACCAACTGAGGAGGAGATTTTGGGGTATACTGTATATGATTTTACAGCAACAAATGCACTGATTGAGGGTGGTGAGTTTGGCGTGTCATTTCAAGAGAAGATGCTTGGGTTGACTGCTAAAGCTAATTTGACTTACTTCACAGGTTCAGATTTGATTGCTGATGAATCTCTTCCATTTATTCCTCCAATAACTTTAGGGAGTTCTCTAGATTATGAAAGAGATGAGCTTGGAAAGTTCAGGGATTTCTATGTGATTGCTTCGTATACTAAAACACCAAGATTCCATGTATTTAACTTAAGTACAGGATTGTCTTTAAATGAAAGGTTAGATCTTCAATTGAGTGCGAGTAATTTATTCAATGAAGAATACGTTCCAGTTATGTCTCTTTTAAGGGAGTTAAACATACCGCAGCCAGGAAGGGATATTAGCGTCACATTATCCTTCAATTTTTAAGATTTTTTAGTCCCATTTTCTGAAATTCGCAGAATTTTGCAGATTCGGGTTGTAATATGAGTGGACAAATTGCGTCTTTTTAGTATAAAATATCTTGAATTTATAACTAACTAGTTATCAGATATTTTCAGCTATAATTAGCCTTGTGGGGGATTTTAACAATGCTTCGTGAACTTAAAAAATGGTGTGCTAGTTACAATATTTGTTTTTTATTAAAAATTGTGGGCAGTTATAAACCAAAACCCTTTACACATGGATAACGTGTTTAAATTTATGGGCGGATTCTTTAAGAGTCTTACCACTTTATTAATTGGCTTAGCAGCACTTGCTGTTTTAGCTGAAGTAGTATTCGGACAAACTATGTTCGGAATGAGTAGTGTAGTTGACAACATTACTGGCCTAATCACTAAATTAGGTGACGGTGGCTTTGTTGGCTTAATTGCTACACTTGTACTTTGGTCAATTATTGATCGTAAGTAAAAATACTTAACATATGAAAGTAATGTAGCGGCCTAAGGGTCTGCCTTAGGCCGCTCTTTATTTTTTATAACCTTCACCCTCAATCACTAATCTCATGAATATTGAACGCACTGCAACAATTGCACTATTAGCGCTTACTGGTTATGGTTTGTACTATGGATATATGATGTCTACAGAGAAAAAGACAGAATCTGTATTTACTGTACCACATGATCAGAATATTAATACTAAAAATATTGTTGTTTCTTTGGATGGAAGCGCCTCATTTGATGAAGACGGTGATGAATTAGATTATAAATGGTCTATTAACCCAGATACAGAACTTTCATCTGAAGATTCAGTGCTTACTTCTTTTGCAGCTGAACCAGGTGAGTATACTTTAAAACTAACAATTACTGATTCTTATGGAGCATCAACTTCAACAGAACACAGAGTAGTTGTAAATGAAGAGCCTAATAAGACTCCTGAAGCTGATATTACTGCAGATCTAGGCTCAGAAGAAGATCTTACAGCTCTAGAAGTAGAAGTTTTAGAGCCGGACACAATAACTGCTGATTCTAATGATGTTGATGTAGTTATAAATGAAGTAGAGATAGCATTAACTGACTCTACTGCAGCTGACACAACTACTGCTGAATAATATTTACCAAGAATATTGAAACCAATAGCTTTCTATGCTATTTAAGAACGCGTCCAACTTGGGCGCGTTTTTCATTTATTAACTTTGTGTTATGGTAATTCCTCATAGAATATTAGAGCCTAATGATTTTTTAATAGAAGCTGAGAAGGGAGGAATAATATTAGACGTAAGAGCCCCTTCAGAATATGCAGAGGGCCATATAACTGGCGCAAGGTCTTGGCCTTTGTTTTCAGACGATGAAAGAGCTGAAATAGGTACTCTTTATAATCATAAGAGTAAGAATCTAGCTGTAGAGAAGGGATTTGAAATTATAGGACCTAAGATGGTTGATATGGCCAGATACGCTAATGATCTATATCTATCTACAGGAACCAATAGACCTCTTTTAATCCACTGTTGGAGAGGAGGAATGAGATCGCAGTCTGTTGCTTGGCTCCTCCGAACATATGGAGTGCCAACAATTATTCTTGATGGAGGCTATAAAGCGTATAGATCATTTTCTAGATCTCAGTTTGATAAGCCTTTGAATCTTGCAGTCTTAGGCGGATTAACAGGTTCTGCGAAAACTGAAGTTATTAATGAATTGCGAACGCTTGAAGGTGAGAAAGTACTAGATTTAGAGAGAATGGCAAGGCATTTTGGTTCTGCGTTTGGCAATCTGCAACAGCATGAGCAGCCTACGTCTAAGCAGTTTTCAAATGATCTTTATGCCAGGTTACGCGAGCTTGATGCGTGGGGCGATTGCTCAAGACCTATTTGGGTAGAAAATGAGAGTCGAACTATCGGTAAGGTTAATCTTCCAGAGCCTTTTTATGGCCAAATCATCAATAGCACTTGCCTAGAAATGCTCAGAACGGAGGAGGATAGAGTGGGTCACCTTGTAAATATGTACGGTGATATTGATGTCTCATTACTGGCTGGTGCTTTTAAAAACATAACTCCTAAACTTGGGGGGCAGCATGCAGCTACTGCTCTTGATGCACTTGAGAAGGGTGATCTTGCTACTGCAGCTAGAATAGCACTTGTTTACTACGATAAGACCTATTCGCATGGCCTAACTAAGAGAGGTAAAGTAAATAGAATTAGTGTTGACTGTAAAGGTTTCACGCCCTCAGAGTGTGCAGTTCATTTGAGTGAGTTTTTAAGTAATTACATAAAAGAAAAAGATGTCTGAATCAGTGAATTTGACCTTGTATTCTCACGGGGCGGGATGTGGTTGTAAAATTGCTCCAGCTGTGTTGCACGAGATGTTATCGTGTATGACACGTGAGACTGTGTATCCTAATTTGATCGTAGGTAACGATACTAAGGACGATGCTGCAGTAGTGGACTTGGGTGATGGAACAGGCATTGTAAGTACTACGGACTTCTTTATGCCCATAGTGGATGATCCTCATATATTTGGTAGGATCGCTGCAGCTAACGCTATTTCAGACGTTTATGCTATGGGTGGGACTCCGCTTATGGCTATTGCTATTTTAGGATGGCCAATTGATAAGCTATCACCAGAAGTTGCTGGTGCTGTATTAGAAGGTGGGCGTTTATTATGTGCTGAGGCGTCCATTCCACTAGCAGGAGGGCATAGCATTGATTCTCCAGAACCCATATTTGGGCTAGCCGTTACGGGAAGGGTAAAGCTCAGCCATCTAAAAGCAAACGCTGCAGCTGTTGTTGGAGACTCTCTTTTCCTTACAAAGCCCCTGGGAGTAGGAATGATTAGTACAGCTCAGAAAAAGGGATTGGTGGAAGATGAACATATCAAGCAGGCCATAGAATCTATGTCTACTCTTAATAAAATAGGAGCTGAGCTTGCAGAGATTGATGGAGTGAATGCGATGACGGATGTTACTGGTTTTGGGCTAATGGGGCATTTGCTAGAAATGTGTGAGGGGTCTGATGCTTCAGCGGTAGTTGATGCTCATAGCGTTCCTACCTTCGATTTAGAAGCCCTGAAGAATTATCATGAAAAGGGCTGTGTACCAGGTGGAGCACGGAGAAATTTTGCTAGCTATGGTGAAAAGCTTGACCTGCCAAAAGGGTTTGAGAGGGATCTGCTTTGCGATCCTCAAACAAGTGGCGGTTTGTTAGTCTCAGTTTCTTCAGATTCAGTTGAAGAAGTGAAAAAGATTCTTGAATCAAGAGGATTGCCTTCAAATGTTATTGGAAAGGTAGTAGCGAAACAGGAGCCTACGGTTGTAATTCGCTAAGCATTTTGTGTAGGATGTGAACAGGTAGGCCCATTACTGTGTAGAATGATCCTTTCATAGATTTCACGCCCACAAAGCCTATCAAATCTTGCACCCCGTAGCTTCCAGCTTTATCAAATGGCTTGTAGTTGTCTATGTAGTGCTTGATCATGTCGTCGCTCAAATCACTGAAAGTAACCTCGCAAGTATCGACTTCGCATTTGGTTCCTCCTTTTAATGTAGTTACAGCAATTCCTGATGCTACAGTGTGTGTAGCGCCCGATAGCCTTTTAAGCATTGCAATTGCTTCCTCTCTATCTACTGGCTTTTCCAATACGTCATCACCTAAAAGAACAACAGTATCTCCAGTAATTAGGACGTCGTTATCTGTAAGGATGTCGTTAAAAGCACTAGCCTTTTTAAGAGTGACGTGTTTTGCGACTTCAGGTCCTACAACTGAATCGGGAAAGCTCTCGTCTACTTCTCTTATAACTACCTCAGGCTCAATCTCTAATCCCCTGACTAATTCTAGTCTTCTAGGGCTTTTAGATGCTAGTATTATTCGTTTTGTTGAGAGTTGAGGATAAAGCATAGCTATTTGTGAGAAAACATTGCAAAATTAAGCGAATACAAGAGGTAACTTTGCGCTAAATATTTTTTACATGTCTGATCTACGTCCAAGTTCGGAAAACATCTTGATTTTAGATTTCGGTTCTCAGTATACGCAGCTAATTGCGAGAAGAATCCGTGAGATTAATGTTTACTCAGAGATTATTCCTTGGAATAAGATTACAGAATTGCCAGAGGGCTGTAAGGGAGTTATCCTAAGTGGTAGTCCGCACAGCGTTAGGGAGGAAAATTCTCCTAAGCCTAACCTGGATGCCATCATTGGTAACGTTCCTCTTTTAGGGGTTTGCTACGGTGCACAATACCTAGCTGTTAGAAATGGTGGTGATGTGCAAGCAAGTGACTCTAGAGAATACGGAAGGGCTAATTTGAGCTTAGTTGAGACATCTGATGAGCTATTATCTGGCATGACTCTTGGCAGTCAAGTATGGATGAGCCATGGAGATACAATTTTAGACTTAGGTGAGGGATATAAAACTATCTGTAGCACTGGCGATGTGAATTTCGCTGGTTTTAGGGCTGAGGGAGAGCAGGTTTGGGGTATACAATTCCACCCTGAAGTATTCCACAGCACAGAGGGTCCTATCCTTATAAAGAACTTCATTATGAATATCTGCGGATGTTCTGGAGAGTGGACGCCTGACAACTTCGCTGAAGCAACAATCGCAAGCCTTAGAGACCAAATCGGAGAAACAGACAAAGTTATTTTAGGTCTATCAGGAGGTGTTGATTCAACAGTTGCAGCTGAGCTGTTAAACAGAGCGATAGGAGATAGACTACACTGCATCTTCGTAGACAATGGACTACTGAGAAAGGATGAGTTTGAGCAGGTGCTTGAGGATTACAAGGACATGGGCCTCAATGTGAAGGGAGTTAGAGCGGGCGATAAGTTCTTGTCTGAACTAGCAGGTTTATTAGATCCTGAGAAAAAGCGTAAGGCTATTGGAAAGGTGTTTGTCGATGTGTTTGACGAGGCTTCTAAAGAAGTTGAAGGAGCAAACTGGTTAGGCCAAGGCACAATTTACCCAGATGTAATTGAGTCTGTTAGCGCCACTGGAGGGCCATCTGCTACAATTAAAAGCCACCACAATGTTGGAGGATTACCTGATTACATGACTCTTAAAGTTGTTGAGCCACTTCGATCAATTTTTAAGGACGAAGTAAGAAGAGTTGGAAAGGCGCTAGGAATTAAAGCAAGAATTCTAGGAAGACACCCATTTCCAGGTCCAGGACTAGGAATAAGAATCTTAGGCGATGTAACTGCTGAAAAGGTTAGAGTTCTACAGGAGGTGGATGCAATCTTCATTGGAGGGTTGAAAGAAGCAGGGTTGTATGACGAGGTTTGGCAAGCGGGAGCGATGCTTCTACCATTGCAATCTGTAGGAGTTATGGGAGATGAGAGGACTTATGAAAACGCTGTTGCACTAAGAGCTGTAACAAGTACTGATGGTATGACAGCTGATTGGTCTCACCTTCCTTATGACTTTTTAGCAAAGGTCAGCAACGATATCATCAATAAAGTAAGAGGAGTTAACCGCGTTGTATACGATATTAGCTCTAAACCACCTGCAACTATAGAGTGGGAGTAAGAATGAAAGTCTTTAGCTACATATGTTTGGGAGTATTAGGGTTGATGCTATCTGCTAGCGCGGTAGCCCAAACCGTACTCACCAACTTTGAACCGCCTAAAGATTCAATTAACACTCCAGACTTCGATATGAGGGCGGCAGCTATCCTTCCTTTTTTTACCCACCTTTTAGTAGACACCGCTGGACCACCGCCCCTTAGAGAGTGGAGGATGCGAGAAATCGCTATGGAGCATGTAAATGGCATGAGTTGGGCTGCCCAAAGGCTAAATGAAGCTGGGTACAATGTTGAGCTTAGCTTTTTTGATGAATGTCCAGATACATTGGGTGTGCGTCTTTGGGATCATACCGATGTAAAAGGCATGGACATAGTCCTTGGCCCATTACAGCAGAGTGAGTTGAGTAGAAGTATGAGGGCAATCGAAGCTGGAGGAGCTGATCACATTATCCTAACTAAGGTGAATCCCCACCTTTTAAATAATGGCGATCACGTGAGATCCATCCTGCCTTCACAAGAACATTTCCTGGACCTATTAATAGACCAAATCATCTCCGAGCACATCTCTGACAACGTCATATTCGTAATGGCCGGCGGAGCGGATACAGCATTAGAGCAGAAGTTCTTAGATCGATATCCAACCACTCCTGCGCCTTACGATTCACTATTAGTTGATTCAATGAGATTCGACACCGTGATGGGTTCTCGTCATTCGATAGGAACACTTCCAGAGAAATTACAGTTCTATGAGCGCAACGTTATTGTTTCTGTTGCTAGCAAGAGGTCTAGATCAATGCTGTCTAATATGCAGATGGCCGTTCAAGTAAATGATTCAACTGAGATATTAGTTTACTCTAATTCTGATCTAATGGATCTAGGGTTTATCGATATGCAATTCTTGTCGAGAACTAAAACAACTCTGCCAGTTAGCGGTAAAGTCAGCTACTCAGATACAACAATTCACGACGCAATTAATATGTACAGAAATATGTACGATTCAGACCCGTCTGATTACGCTGTGAAAGCTCACGATGCTATGCTTGATGCTTTCTCTAGAAAGTTGTCTCAAATGCCTATAGACTCTACAATTACTGACACTACAGCGGTTTGGGATTTAAGCTCTTTACCTCAGCCAGTAGCAACTGACTTTGTTTGGTCTCAAGTAAGCGAGGGAGGAGGATATGTAAACGCAACATGGGAGCTCAGCACATTCCACCAAGGTAAATGGTGTGAAACAGATACAGTCCCTTCTCTACCTCAGTTTATTATACCAAAGTTAGATGAAGAAGGCTATTATATCAAGCCTTAACTTATAGGGTATTAAAACCTGTTGTCAATAATCTCAACTTCTGGGTAGTTAGATTCATTGAACTGGAAGGACCCGTCAGGGATGACTATACCAGTTTTAAATTCTTTTACTATGTATTCAGTGTCGCTTCCTTCACGCCCCTTTACAAGGGTCTTAACAATATCTAAGGTTTTACCGTTGTCATGCACAAATAGCTTTATTGTGTGGAAAGACTTGTCGTCAGAGTTTATAGGGTAGAGGTTGATTTGAGTACATGTTTTACCATTAATATCTACCTCACCTTTTAGTTCAGTGTTAAAGTCATCCTCCCATATAGTAAATATTTTCGACGGATCCATTCCTTCCTCAATAAGGAGTTCTGCGTCGTCTATATAGCATTCGTTTGCCTCTACATCATAAGACCAAACCGTTGTTCCATCAGATATGATTACAAAATCGCCTAAGTCTAAGTTAAAGCCATTATCGCCAATAAGAATGTGGCCTGAAAGGTCTTCACTGTAATCATTTTTAAGATCAACAAGGGTTGCATTATAGCTAGCTTCTATGTTTTCGTAGTCCTTAGCCTGATAGCTAAGTCGAGAAAGGATCTTGTCTGAGGTTTGGGCTGAAGCAAAAGCAGAAGCAGTAATAAGTACTGCAGAAAAAATTGATTTATGCACTTGAGTATTCTTGTTAATTTTCAATTCCATTATCTAAATATCTGGGGTGTCATTTCCCTCGCTCTTAATCCTACTCAAAAGTTGTTCCAAACTCATTTCATCAGGAATCAAAACCTTTCTAGCCTTCGACCCTTCAAACGGTCCTATGATTCCAGCATCCTCTAATTGATCAACTAGCCTTCCAGCCCTATTGTAGCCCAGCTTGAGCTTTCTTTGAAGCAGAGATGTTGATCCTTGCTGGTGCATCACAATGATTCGGGCTGCGTCTTCAAACAGGACGTCTCTTTCCTCTACGCTTGTAGCTCCTCTCTCACTTGCTGCACTATTTTCAGGAATGTATTCTGGTAGCTCGTAAACTTCATCGTAGCCTCTTTGCGCTCCAATGTAATCGCAAATACTTTCTACCTCAGGTGTGTCAACAAAGCCACATTGCAATCTGATAATCTCGCTTCCAGTGCTCATAAGCATGTCGCCTCGACCTATTAATTGGTCTGCTCCACCAGCATCAAGTATGGTCCTTGAATCAACCTTTGATGTTACTCTAAATGCTACTCTTGCAGGGAAGTTTGCCTTGATTGTACCAGTGATGATATTCACCGACGGACGCTGAGTTGCAATAATTAGGTGTATTCCTATGGCCCTTGCAAGCTGAGCAAGACGAGCAATAGGAGTTTCTACTTCCTTACCAGCTGTCATTATCAAATCAGCAAACTCGTCAACTACAAGAACTATGTATGGTAGGTAATGGTGCCCTCTTTCCTTATGAAGCTCCTTAGAAGATCCAGGAACGATTTGGCGTTTAATGAATTTCGCGTTGTACTCCTTGATGTTTCTGCACTGAGCATCCTTTAATAAGTCATATCTCTGATCCATTTCCTTACACAGAGAATTCAATGTGTTTACAACCTTATCAGTATCAGTGATGATAGCATCTTCCGCATCAGGAAGTTGTGCTAGGTAATGTCTAGAAATGTGATTGTAAACTGACAGTTCAACTTTCTTTGGATCCACTAGGACAAATTTCAAAGCGCTAGGGTGCTTTCTGTATAGCATACTTACAAGCATAGCGTTTAATCCTACAGATTTACCTTGACCAGTAGCACCAGCCATTAAGAGGTGGGGCATTTTAGCCAAATCAAATACGTGAGTCTTATTAGAAATGGTCTTACCCATTGCAATAGGTAGCTCAAATTCTGAGTTTTGGAATTTGTCAGAGCTAATTAGAGCAAGCATACTTACTACGTCAGGCTTAGAATTAGGCACCTCAATTCCTATTGTCCCTTTACCTGGAATTGGTGCAATGATTCGAATTCCCAAAGCAGATAAGCTTAGAGCGATATCGTCCTCAAGTCTTTTAATCTTAGAAATTCTAATTCCTGGAGCAGGTACAATCTCGTAAAGAGTAACAGTAGGACCTACTTCGGCAGTTATTTTAGAGACTTCAATCTTAAAGTTTTGAAGAGTCTCAATAATCCTGTCTTTATTCGACTCTAGCTCCTCGTCGCTAACCTTATTAGCACCATCTCCGTGGTTCACCAGGTGATCTAGCCCAGGCATCTTAAACTTGCTCAATTCTAGAGTTGGGTCAAACTCTCCAAACTCCTGAACTAAATTCCTGTGCTCATCTGAAGTAAGTGTTTCCTCCTCTTCTTTCTCAACTACATTGAGACTAAGTGATTTCTCTTTAGGAGGGTCTAGGAAGTCGTTTATGATTTGGTCTAAATCTTCCTCTTTTTCGGGCACTTCTTCAGCTAGGGGTTCAGGCTGGATTTCAACTTCTGGTTCAGATTCCGGTTCAACCTCAACCTCAATCTCTGGAGATGTGGCAGGAATAACACCTTCTCCTGAAGTTCCGTTGTCTATATCAACTAAATCCGCTTTTTTGTTGAGCCATTTAGGGAGGTTAGACTTTAGCTTTTGAAGCCACTTTCCTATCTCAATATGCTTGTGCCAACCTGGGAAAACAATGCATGCGATTATTAAGTAAGCTAGTAGGACTAGGGAAACTAAGCCTATAGATTTTACCTTAGAAGAAATTGAATCAGCTATGAAAATTGTTGTGTTTCCTGTTATAAAATCACTTGCAATTCCTCCAATTAATATATAGATAGTTAGTGGGGCTAAAATCATGGCTGTTAACCCCCAGAAAAATGCAGGTCTAAATCGAATGATCCATTTTCCAGAAAGAAGCCTAGCGCCAAAAAGAAAAACAATAAACGGAAAGAAAAGAGCTCCAAGACCAAACATGCCTCTAGCTAAATGATGGGAAGTGATTGCGCCAAATTCTCCAAAAACATTTCGAACTAAATTATCCTTGTGCGTTGAGTAATTATCAGATTCGATTTCTCCATTATTGAATTCAACAATTATCCCATCAGATGATTTGAAAACACCATCTAATTCTATTTCTGTATATGTTTCCTGGCTTTCTTCGCTTTCATTATTAGCTTTTTCAACAGCAATAAATTTTAATTTTGGATTGTCTTTGAAAGTATTAGTAGTGCCATTTTCAATAATTTGAATTTGTACAATGTCATCAATATGCTCAGAGTACAGCAGTATACTATCTGATGTCCCCTTGAAAAACGATGAGAAAATGCTTAGAAAAAGGAAAATCGAAATGAAAATCGAAATTATACCAGCAGTTGACTTTAATTTCTCATCGTTAAGTCTTTCTTGTAAAGAGTTAAACTTTACATCAAAATCAAGGTTAAATCTCCTCTTTTTAGGCGGCTTAGTTTTAGCCTGAGATCCTTTACGTACATTGCGTGCAGGCTTTTTGACCTTCTTTGAATCTGATTTTGGAAATAACTTTCTCATATAAGGGGTAAAAATAATCTTATATGATGATGATGATTGAAAAAAGCATTTCCCTTGTACACTTCAAAGTGTTCAAACTGAGGGTTGGTTTTTCAGGAAAAAATTAACTATCTTTGCCCTCCAATTCGCGAAACTATGGCCAAGAAAGGCAACCGTATTCAAGTAATCCTAGAGTGCACCGAGCATAAAGACTCTGGTCGCCCAGGTACATCACGTTACGTGACAACTAAGAACAGAAAGAACACTCCTGATAGAATGGAGCTTAAAAAGTTCAATCCTGTGCTTCGTAAGTACACTGTTCACAAAGAAATTAAGTAACCCTGTAATTAATCTACAATGGCTAAGAAAGTAGTAGCATCGCTCCAGAAAGGTGGAGGAAAGCAACACACGAAAGTGATAAAGATGGTGCGTAGTGAAAAGACAGGCGCATACACATTTGTTGAGCAAATCGTTCACAACGACAAAGTGAAGGATTTCTTCGCTAGCTAAAACGCCGGTGGATACTAGTCCTGAGTTTACAGATGCATATATTAAATTGGACTGGTTCAATAGAGCCGGTCTTTTTTTTTTGAAGTACACACATGAGTTTTTTCAAACGATTATTTGGCAAGGATAAAGAGGAGAAAAAAGACCTCGACGCGGGCTTAGAGCAATCTAAGAAGGGTGTGCTATCTCGTATTGCTAAAGTTTTTACTGGAAAGAGAAAGATTAACGAAGACCTTCTTGAAGATCTAGAAGAAGCTTTAATGATGTCTGACGTGGGAGTCGATACCACAGAAAAAATCATCGAAAGGCTTAAAAAGCGTGCCGTTTGGGAGGCTTATCTGGATATGAGTGAGCTTATCACAATGCTAAGAGAGGAGGTGGCTCATCTTATAGTAGGGGAAAATATCGAAGTAGCCCTGACCGATCACAAACCTTTTTCTATTGATGAGGTTGAAAAATCTTCAGAAGGTCCCACAGTAATTCTTGTTGTAGGCGTAAATGGCGTTGGTAAAACAACGAGCATTGGAAAGCTAGCACACAGATATAAGAGTGAGGGTAAGAAAGTGATCCTTGGAGCTGCCGACACGTTCAGAGCAGCAGCTGTAGACCAATTAATCCTTTGGGGAGAGAGAGTAGGCGTTCCGGTGATTTCTCAAGGAATGGGAGCAGATCCTGCAGCAGTAGCATACGACACACTGGAATCAGCAAAGGCTCAGGGTGCTGACGTTGTGATTATCGATACAGCTGGTAGGTTACACAATAAGGTGGGGCTTATGAATGAGCTGACTAAGATTAAAAAGGTGATGGACAGAATCGTTACAGGTGCTCCGCATGAGGTTTGGCTTGTGATAGATGGTTCTACAGGCCAAAACGCACTAGTTCAAGCCCAACAATTCTCTCAAGCTACATCTCTTACGGGGCTGGTTGTGACCAAGCTTGACGGCACAGCAAAAGGCGGAGCTGTTATTGCAGTTTGCGACCAAGTGAAAGTTCCAGTTAGATACATAGGCGTTGGTGAGAAGATGCATAACCTTCAGGACTTCAATCCGCTAGAATTTATCGATTCTTTATTACCTGAATCATTATCATGAGAGCTCGTAGTTCCAACCCTAGAAAGGTAAATGTTGTAACTCTAGGTTGCGCAAAGAATCTATTTGATTCAGAGCAGATTATGACTCAATTAAAGGCTAATAACTTCGATGTTGAGCACGAGGCGAAGCAAGACGACTTTGGGATAGTTGTGATTAATACCTGCGGATTTATTGAGTCTGCTAAACAAGAAAGTATTGATACTATTCTTAGATTTTCTCAAGCGAAAAAAGAAGGGCAGGTAAATAAGGTGTATGTGACTGGTTGTCTTTCCCAGAGATATAAGGATGAGCTAGAAGATGGGATACCTGAAGTAGATGCATGGTTTGGTACAAGAGATCTTCCTAGACTTTTAAAAACCTTGAAGGCTGATTACAAGAAGGAATTAGTAGGAGAGAGGCTTTTAACTACGCCATCTCACTATGCATACTTGAAGATTGCTGAGGGGTGTGATAGGCCGTGTGCATTCTGCGCGATTCCTTTAATGAGGGGTAAGCACGTTAGTACTCCAATTGAGAAGCTAGTTGAATCGGCAAAAAACTTGGTTGCTCAGGGAGTTAGAGAGTTGATTCTTATTGCTCAGGATTTAACCTATTACGGTTTAGATATATACAAGGAGCGAAAGCTTGCTGATCTTTTACGAGAGCTGGATAAGGTTGAGGGTATTGATTGGATTAGGCTGCACTACGCTTTCCCGTCGGGATTCCCTATGGATGTAATCGATATGATGGCTGAGTCTAAAAAGATTTGTAACTACTTAGATATGCCACTTCAGCACGCCTCTGATACAGTTCTTAAGGCTATGCGCAGAGGAATTACCCAAGAGAGAACTGGGAAGTTGATTACTGATATTAGATCTAGAGTTCCTGAAATAGCTATTAGAACGACACTTATTTGTGGTTTCCCTGGCGAAACTGAAGAAAATCATCAGGACCTACTCAAGTGGGTAGATGAGATGAAGTTCGAGAGACTTGGTTGTTTTACATACTCGCATGAGGAAAATACTCACGCCTACACTATGGAGGATGACGTTCCGGAGGAAGTGAAAAAGCGAAGGGTTGAAGAGGTGATGGAATTGCAGGCTGGTATTTCTGAGGAATTAAACCTTAAGTATATTGGTAGGGAGTTCAGAGTGATTATTGATAGGTGTGAGGGTGGATTTTGGATTGGAAGGACTGAATTTGATAGTCCAGACGTAGATAACGAGGTGAGAATTGAAGTAGCTGATGATTTTCACTTGCGAGTGGGTGATTTCGTAGATGTAGAAATCACTGGAGCTACGGCATTCGATTTAGACGCTAAAGTTCTTCCACTTAAATCTAAAAATAATGGCTAATACCCTTCCAGTCATGGAGATGTTTCCTACGCTTCAAGGTGAGGGGAAATTCACTGGTCACCCTGCCTACTTTATTAGGTTAGGTGGATGTGATGTTGGTTGCTCGTGGTGTGATGTTAAGGATAGTTGGGATGCTGAAAAACATCCTCAACATACCATCCAGTCTATAGTTGATGGAGCTTGTGAAAGCGGGCTTAAGATGGTAGTAATAACAGGAGGGGAGCCATGCATGTATGACCTAAGTGAATTAACTAAGTTGCTAGGGGAAAATGGCATACAAATTCACCTTGAAACATCAGGATCTCACCCCATAAAAGGGGTGTTTGATTTCATCACTTTATCGCCAAAAAAATTCAAGCCTTGCCTTGAAGAAAATTTTCCTAAAGCTGATGAGCTGAAGGTGGTTGTGGTAAATAAGCACGATCTGGTTTGGGCTCAAGATCACGCATCTAAAGTATCGCCTCAAACTCATCTTTTTATGCAGCCAGAATGGGAAAGGAAGGACAAGGTTCAGGGAATGATATTAGAGTTCATAAGCTCTGAAGATGGTAATGTATGGAGCCTGAGTGAGCAGACTCACAAGTATCTAGGAATTAGATAGTTGGGTAAATATGTTTAACTTAAAAGTTAAGAATTTCTTTAAGTCTTTTTGAGACCTTTTTAGCATTAGGTAGAACCTCTGCTTCCATGTCTGAATTAAGTGGAATTGCAGGAATTGAAACAGACCCTAAAACAGATGGTGCTGCGTCAAGTGAGTCGAAGCATTGAGAAGCGATTTGGCCTGCAAGACTCATTGCAAAACTGTTCTCTAGAGGCTCTTCAGTAAGCACTAAACAACGGTTAGTTTTATTGACCGATTTAGTTATTGCTTCCATATCCACTGGGACAATAGATCTGAGGTCAATTATCTCTATCCAGCCAGGGAAATTCTTCGCTGCTTCTTGAGCCCAATAAACGCCTCTTCCATAGGTGATAATGCTACACTGAGCATCGTTAGAAGCTTTAGCTTCAAGAGCTGTTCTAGCCTTACCAAGAGGTACTATGTAATCTGAAGATGGCTCAATGCATTTAGCTTCCTCTGTTCCTGGTATTTTAGACCAATAAAGTCCCTTGTGTTCTAGTATTACAACAGGGTTAGGGTCATGATAAGCCGATTTAATTAATCCCTTTAGGTCTGCTCCGTTAGACGGGTACGCGACCTTAATGCCTCTGATATTTGAAAGAACTGATTCCACAGATGAGCTGTGGTATGGTCCTCCAGAACCGTATGCTCCAATAGGAACTCTGATTAAAGAGTGTACTGGCCATTGGCCGTTTGACAGGAAATATGATCTGCTTAACTCTGTGAATAATTGATTGAGACCAGGCCAAATGTAGTCCGCAAACTGCACCTCAACTATTGGCTTAAGCCCCACGCACGACATTCCAACTGTTGATCCAATGATAAATGCCTCTTGAATGGGTGTGTTAAACACTCTCTCATCGCCAAACTTATCTCCTAAAGTCGCCGCCTCTCTAAATACTCCACCTAGTCTCTTTCCTACGTCTTGTCCGTAAAGCAGAGATTCAGGATACTCTTCCATCAGCTCCTGCATTGCGTGAAGTGCACAATCCACCATCAAAGTTATCTCTCCATCTTCAGGATGTCTTTCGCCTTTTTCTTCGAGTATTTCAGTAGGAGCAAATTTGTGTGCAAGAAGGTCCTGGAAGTTGGGCTCCTCAGCGTCTCTTGCTTTTTCAAAATCAGACTCTACCTCAGACCTCAACTCAGCTTTAATACCCTCAAGCTCCTTTTCAGAAACCACTCCGCCCTCAAGCATCAACTTTTCTATCCTCGGTAGTGGGTCTCTCTCCCTAGCCTCCTTCAAGTCGTCCCTATAGAATTCCCTTCTAACACCAGAAGTGTGGTGGCCTAGTAGCGGTACAGTAGCGTGAATTAAAAATGGTCTTCTTTCCTTCCTAACAGTGCTGAAAACTTCCTCCATTAGCTCCATGCAAGAAACTAAATTCGTTCCATCAACCTTCCTTACCTCAATAGGCGGGAATCCAGCGGCCATTGTAGCAGCATCGCCAAACCTTATCTCAGAAGCGTGAGCCGATATATCCCACTCATTATCTTGAATAAGCCAAATAATAGGCATCTTCCTCAACGCCGACATATATAAAGCCTCGCTCACTTCTCCCTCAGTTGTCGCGGCATCACCTATCGAACACATCACCACAGGCGCCTCGCCATCGCCCCAACTATCCATTCCCTGTTGCTCCCTGAATTGCAGCCCCATAGCAACCCCGGCAGCCGGAATAGCCTGCATCCCTGTAGCTGAACTCTGGTGAGGAATCTTAGGAAGATCCTCCCTGTTCAACGACGGGTGGCTGTAATAAGTCCTACCTCCAGAAAACGGATCGTCCTTCTTCGCGAAAAGCTGCAACATTAGTTCATACGGCGATAGCCCCATAGAAAGCAGAATGCTGTCGTCTCTATAATAGCAACTAAGCCAGTCCTGCTTCTTTAAAAGCGAACCGGCAGCTACCTGTATTGCCTCGTGACCATTTGAGCACGCGTGAACGTATTTCGAAGTCAGTTTAGCATTCTCCTCGTATATATCAGACATACAACGAGCAGTTCGCATCATGCGGTAAGCAGCAAGTATTTTGTCGTTAGAGATAGAGGCAGATAAATTCGACATCGGATGCAAAGGTACGTTACCTTAGAAGCATGAAAGAAGGTCAGCAAATCGAATTTCAGAAGTGGGAAGGAACGGGAAATACATTCGTGATGATAGACTCTAGAGACGGAGCGTTCCCCGAGCTTGAAAATGAGGTAGTTCAGCGAATTTGTGACGAGGAAGAAACCGACGGGCTGATCGTTGTGAGGCCGGCAAAAACTCCACCCGCCGATCTTATGTGTGATTTCCGTAACCCGGACGGATCTAGGTCTTTTTGCGGAAATGGGACTCGCGCCACGTATGCCTATGCTAGGCGTGAGGGGTGGGTCGGTGAAGAGGCCGTGCTCGAGGCGTGTGACGGACTTCACAGGGTCAGATGGAATTATGAGAGGGGCTTGCCGAGCGTGGAGTTTGAGGCCGTGGCGAAGCCGGAGATGGCTGGGGCGAACTGGTTCGTGGATACTGGGTCGCCGCACCATGTTTTTTACGTGGATTCGGTGGAGGAGCTCAAGGGCGTCGAAATTGAGAAGGTGGGAGCGGAGATTAGGTATTCTGAGAGGTATAAGCCGGGGGGAGCTAATGTGAGTGCACTCAGTAGGACTGAGGATGGGGGCGTGGTGGCCCTTCGAACTTATGAGAGGGGGGTTGAAGGGGAGACGGAGGCCTGCGGAACTGGGGCTGTAGCGGCCGCGCTTATTGATTTTACTGCAAATGGTGGGGAGCTGAAGAGGAAGGTGGAGA
>NZRP01000023.1 GCA_002693775.1 Crocinitomicaceae bacterium
CTTTACTAGTGTATCAGACAATGTTTCTAGCTTGATGCCATATCCTTTATGAACATTATTGGTGTTTTCAGGCGTTGGAAAAACATCATGTATATGTAAACCATTGAATTTGAAATTGGCTAAAGAATGTTCATCGGAAACAACTTTTATTCCAAACCTTCTGTCTTTCCCGGATCCCCATAAGTTGGATAATCCACCAAATCCGTTTAATTTTTTTGTTTGCCCTAATGAATCTAAATGTGATGCTTCATTAAACAATTCCAGATTATTAATATAAATATTGTCATCATTGTAAATCAATATACACGCTTGATATCCGTCTCCATTTATAATAGGTTTTTGTTCACCACCGTAACTGTCAATAACAATGGGGTTATTCAAGTTTCCAGATCCCTTAATCCATAACATTCCTTCCCATGACTCTCCTGATTTAAATAAGATTGTGTCTCCAGGATTATAGATTATAGAATTTATCTTGTTTAATGTTTTAAATGCGTATTCAGAACTCAAACCATCAAATTGATCATTACCCGAAGTATTACTCACATAATAAGTGTTTGCAAGTATGCAATAGTTTAGGTTTATAAGTAATATTATTACAAATGAAACAACTAGTTTTACGTGATAGTTTAAAATGAAATTCACTTACATTATTTTTTAAAGTTAAAAACGTGATACGAAAGATAGGTATATTAACATCAGGTGGTGACTCTCCCGGTATGAATGCAGCAATTAGAAGTCTTGTTAGGTCTGCATTATATAACAATATTGAATGTGTCGGATTTTATAGAGGTTATCAGGGTTTAATTGAAAACGATTGTAAATCTTTAGGTTTAAGAGATGTAAGCCAAAGATTAGGATTAGGAGGCACTTTCTTAAAAAGCGCTAGGTCGACTGAATTCTTGGAAAAAGAATATAGGTCGAAAGCATACGAAAATTTGAAATCGCATTCGGTTGATTTGCTTATAGTTATTGGAGGGAATGGGTCAATCAAAGGAGCTTCTGTGTTTTCAGAAGATTTCAATTTTCCAGTAATTGGAATTCCTGCATCAATAGATAATGATGTATTTGGAACCGATCATTCAATTGGATTTGATACGTCATTAAATACGATCACTAATTCAATTGATAAGATTAGAGATACAGCTCGCTCTCACAATAGGCTTTTCTTTATTGAAGTAATGGGAAGAGATTGTGGGAATTTGGCAATCCACTCTGGATTAGCTACTGGTGCTTGTTATGTGATAACACCTGAAGTCGAATTCAGTATTGAAAACCTAATAAGCCGTTTAGACGAAGGTAAAAAATTGTATAAAACCTCTAGCATAGTTGTTGTTGCTGAAGGAAATAAATATGGTAGCGCATCTAAAATTGCTGAAGATGTTGGAAAAAGATACCAAGATTATGAAATTAAAGTTACCATTTTAGGACACCTTCAAAGGGGCGGTAGCCCATCTGCTTTTGACAGAATAGTTGCAAGTAGACTAGGTATGGGTGCAATTGAAGCAATTAAATCGAGTAAATTCAATGTAATTGTTGGTATCATTAAAAATGACATACACTATTCTCCTATAAATTCTGTCGTCACAGGTGCTAGCACAATTCAAAATGAAATCATAAAGATCAATAGTGTGATCTCAAGATAAAAAGATTGAATAATAATCCTAGATTTATGAAGTGGTGTCATTTGTTTTTCATGTTGTTAATCTTGTTTTCTTGTAATCACAATGAGGTTTCAGATAAACAAAAAAATGATAAGTTAAATGTCTTATTTATTATTTCAGATGACCTTAATTGTGATCTAGGGGCATATGGAAACAATGACGTAAGTTCACCAAATATTGATGCTTTGTCAAAGAAAGGTGTGCAGTTTAACAATGCACATTGTCAATATCCTCATTGTGGGCCATCTAGATCGTCAATTATGACAGGGATGTATCCAGATCAAACTAAAATCATTGAAAATAATATTTATTTAAGAAGTTCTATTCCAGATGTGGTTACTCTTGCGCAACGATTTAAACAGCAGGGATATCAATCAATTAGAATTGGTAAAATCTTTCATCTTGACAATCCTGGCACAATAGGAACATCTGGAATAGATGACATTTATTCATGGACACATACGATTAATCCATATGGTAGGGATAAAGTTGATGAGCACTTAATTAATTCTCTTGCACACAGGAGGTATGGTGGTACACTTAGCTGGTTAGCAGCAGAAGGACATGATAATGATCAAACGGATGGTATAGCTGCAACTGAGGCAATTGAACAACTTGAAAAATTCGCAATTTCTGGTGACAATTTTTTTCTTGCATTGGGCTTTATGAAGCCTCATTTACCCTTTGTTGCACCTGTTAAATATTTCGAAATATATAATACTGACTCTATTACAATACCAAAGATCCCAGACGACTATTTAAAAACATTACCACTACCGTCTAGTAAGTCAATCAGTTCAAGAAAACTACAGATTAATCTCGAAGATTCTTTGGCCAAAGAGATTAAGAAAGGATACTATGCTACAGTTTCATTTATGGACGAGCAAGTTGGTAGGGTTTTAAAAAAACTTAAAGAGACAGGCTTAGATAGAAACACGATTGTAGTATTTACTTCAGATCATGGTTTTCATTTAGGAGAACATGGTCATTGGCAAAAGCAAACCCTATTTGAGAATTCAACTAAAGTTCCATTGATTTTTTATATTCCAGATAATATTTCTAATGACTTTACAACAAACACACCTGTTGAGTTAATCGATATATATCCTACTCTACTTGACTTAGTAGGGATAGAAATCCCTAAAAACGTTGTAGGAATAAGTTTAAAAGAAGTATTGTTTAAACAAGAACCCTCGGTACGTGCAAGTGCATTAACAAAATGGAAAAATGGTTATTCAATTAAAACAGAGAGATATCGAATAACTAGCTGGGGCGATAATGGCTCGCTAGGTTTCGAATTATATGACCATAGATATGACACACAAGAACTCAATAACTTGGCAAATGATTCATCGTACAGTTCTGTTTTTGATTCACTTAAAATCTCACTCAATAATAGAATATTAGAATCAAAACAAAAGCCAAAAAATCTAGGTCGACAAATTGAAGGTGTTAAACCAATTCATATTCCTAAAGTTGTTACTTATAGAGATATTCATAATTTAAATGGTGATGTAACTTTTTATGATGAATAGAAAACACCTTTCATATTTAATTCTACTACCCTTCTTATTGTCTTCTTGCGTTGATAAGGTAGAATCGCCAAATTTTATTTTCATATTAGTTGATGATCAAGGTTGGAATGGAACTTCAGTCCAGATGATGAATTCTGACACTCTATCAAAGAGTGACTACCATGAAACACCCAATCTTGAAAAACTTGCTTCTAGTGGGATTAAATTTTCAAATGCTTATTCTGCAGCTCCAGTATGTGCTCCATCGCGGTATAGTATACAATTTGCTAAATCTCCAGCTAGATTGAGCTTAATTAGAGTTGGTATGAATTCAGACCATATCGACCATGAAGGCATGATGAGCATTCCTAAAGCTTTAAAAGAAATTAATTCAGATTATGTAACTGCCCATTATGGAAAATGGGGGATTGGTAGCTCTCCAGAACTTGTAGGATATGATTTTAGTGATGGGCCAAATCAAAATAGAGACGGCGGTTTTGTAAATAACAAAACTCAATGGAATTGTGAAGTCAAAGAAGATCCTAAAAACATATTTAGCCTAACGGAAAACGCTATCAATTTCATAACCGAAAATTCTAAAAACCCATTCTATCTCCAGATTTCACATTACGCTGTTCATTCTAATATTCAAGCTCGTGAGCAATCATTAAATAAATATGAATTGAAGAAAAAAGGAAGTCAGCAAATAAATCCTGGTTTTGCAGCAATGACTGAAGATCTTGATAAAGGTTTGGGCTTGATTATAGAAAAAGTAAAAGAGCTAGGATTAGATGATAATACTTATATCATTTACATGGCGGATAATGGATCTGTCCCAAATATTCCAGGTGCAAAAAAGTATGATTTTAGCTACAATTTTCCCTTACAAAGAGGAAAATGGGATGCTATGGAGGGTGGTGTGAGAGTTCCACTTATTATCTCTGGTCCAAATGTTGAAAAGGGAATCGAATCAGCTGTGCCTGTTTCGGGGTCTGATATTTTACCAACATTAATAGATTTAGCTGGCAGCTCAAATGTTGAACTACATGAAATTGATGGGGGAAGTTTTTGTGAAGTGCTAAAGGGTGACGAAACTCACGAAGTAGAAAGAGATGTTGAAGGATTATTTTTTCATGTTCCTTATAGAAATGGAATTGCTCTAAACAGGCCTCATTCTGCAGTTAGAAAAGGTGATTTTAAATTAATTAAGTTTCATGACAATAATGAGCTTCAACTATATAATTTAGAAGAGGATATAAGTGAATCAATCAATCTTTCAAAATCTAATACTGTAAAAGCAGATGAGCTAGAGAATATATTAGATGAGTATCTTAAAGATGTTCATGCACCAAGGTGGCAAGAGGGAATAACATGGAAGAGTACACCTATAGATCTCATAAATTCATTTTATTAATTTGAATAGAAAAATAACAATATCCTTTTTGCTATTAGTTGGTTTTAACTCATGTGTAAGTGAGTCTAAGACTGATGGTGAGTGTTGTAAAATCACCAAGGCAGATTTAATCCTACATCAATCTCAGGATTCTATTTTTTTAGAACAAAACCACTTGTTAAAATCAGATGCTAACACAGATTCAATGATATTGATTCCATCTGGTGAATTTTATATGGGAGCAGGAGATGACAAATTGGCGTTAGCGCGAGAATTCCCAAAACACAAAGTAAGAGTTGACTCCTTTTATATGGATATACATGAGGTTACGAATCGACAATTTGAAGAATTTGTAAATGCTACTGGATACAAAACGGTTGCTGAGTTGCCAGTTGAGTGGGAAGTGTTAAAACTTCAGTTACCACCAAATACTACCAAGCCTAATAGTAGTTTTTTAGAGCCAGGTTCTATGGTGTTTACCAAGACAAATCAAATATTTAATTTGATTGATTATTCTCAGTGGTGGAGATGGATAAAAGGCGCAAGTTGGAAACATCCGCAAGGACCTGGAAGTTCAATTCACGGCATGGAAGACTATCCTGTTGTGCATATATGCTATCATGATGCTTTGGCATACGCAAACTGGTGTGGAAAGAGACTGCCAACAGAAGCCGAATGGGAATGGGCAGCTAGAGGAGGTTTAGAAAATAAAATATACCCATGGGGAAACGAAGGAGTTGAGGTGAATGAAGCAAAGTGTAATTATTGGACAGGGGTATTCCCATCATCAAATTCTAAACAAGATGGATACGAAGGAGTCGCTCCTGTTATGAGTTATAAACCAAATAATTTTGGCCTTTATGATATGGCAGGAAATGTTTGGGAAATATGCTCTGATTGGTATGGTGAAAATTACTATCAATCTTTCAGTTCAAATGACGTTGCATACAATCCTCAAGGTCCAGATACATGGGAATTTTCTCCTGAACCTCTTGATCCTAAAAGAGTGGTTAAAGGCGGGTCATTTTTATGTAATGACAGTTATTGTTCAAGTTATAGAGTCAGTGCTAGAATGCCTTATTCTCAAGATACAGGAATGAGTCATACTGGTTTTAGATGTGTAAAAAATCCCTAACTTTTGCCTCTTGAATTTTGATAGGAAAATATTAAAGGTTACAGTTTGTATAGTTCAAATATTTATTTGCAGTCATACTTACAGTCAAAGACAAAACTTTCATCCTGATAGCATTCCATTTTCGAGTAATGTAACACTAGGTAAAGGCCAAACTTCAAATATTAGTTTTACTGGTTTCTATCGATTTTTAGGATACATACGTAACCAAACGAAAACTTTCCCCAACAATTCAGGTAAAACAACAGCTATCACGATAGGTGACTTTTATAGAGAGCCTATGCTATTGCTCAAAATGAAAGGGGTTACTAAAGATGAAATAAGTTTTGGAGCTGACTTTATGATCAACAGTCTTTATAAGGGAGTAAGTGAAGACTTGAATAGAGAATTAACTTTAGAATTGGGGTTAAACCTAAAAACCAGTATTTCTAACCGGTATGGGAAATATAATATTAAAACTGGAGGAGTAAGTTGGTATAGGCAAAGTAGACTTACAGTGTGGGGTAATCAATCCTTTAATAGAACAAGTATTTACGATAGAAGACCCCAAACTCCTTTAACAGACAATCCTTTAGATCGATATACTAAATTTTATAATTCCGGTTTAGTTGATCAAGGAGTTAGATATGGCAATAGAGCTTTTCAAGGACTATTTGTAGAAGGATTGAAACTTCCACTAAACTTTCATATTAAGGGAGTAATTGGTAAGAGCAACTTTAACAGATCTGAAATTGTTACAAATGACAATTTTACTGGTTGTTTTAAAGTGAAAAATATCTTAAACGACTCCCTATCTATTTCTTATCAACATCTAAATTCAACTGCAGATATTGATTCTATAGGTCTAAATCAACGTAAGTATAAAATTAACACTTTAGAACTGGATAAAAAGTGGGACAATATTCGACTTCAAATTGAGGCCGGAATTGGTCAATATTCTGATTCAGACGAACCTTTAAGTTTAGGAGATGCATTTATCGCAAACCTTAAAACTACAAGATCTTCATTAGTTAGTTTTAATGTACAGTTATATAGGCTATCACCACAATTTGTAAATGTGACAGGAAACTTATTAAATACAACTGTACTCGAAGTTTTTCCAAATATTGAAGGAGTTGGTGCATCAGTTAGACTTCCATTTAAAAGTCCAATGGTTGGACTTGGCTTTCCTGTCAATAACAGACAAGGTGGTGCATTAAATGCGGATTTTGAACTTGGGAAATTTAAGATCAATGGAGGCATTGGATTATTTGCTGAAATAGAGCCTTCTTCTGCTGGAATATCATTTATCCATAATGTTAATAGTGAGACTATTTCTAGATTGAATCTGTTTGCGCAAAACTGGGGCCCATATAATTTCCTTAACTCAAATTATAGAAGAGTATTTGAAACAGTTGAATTGTCAGATGGTGATGAAAATGGTAATGTAGATTACTTGAAGTATTTCAACACAATTGAGCTTCAAACAAAGTATAATTTAAAACTATTCAATAGAAATATTTATTTATTTACTCTAACTCAAATTAATTCATGTCAAAAATCATTTGAATCTATTCCAGTATTTTCTGACGATGCGTTAATTAATCAATCAAGTTTAATTGTAGACATGAGTTGTGAGTTAAATCCCAAAACATCTATGGTAATGAGTTACGGTTTAGAAAGAGTAAAAGGAAATGACTTAACTGATTTAGACGAAGAATCAGGCATGCCTCGAGATCAATCAAATAGACTTTTAGGAATCGGTTTAGATTATAAGGTTGGTGACCAAGCTATGATTTTTGTAAGACACAACTTCTATAAATTTTCAGATCCAAATTTTTCTTATAATCAATTACAAGGGACTGAAACTATGCTAGAATTAAAAATAAATTTTAATTAATGACCATCAATAATCACATATATAAGTTTTTATTTTTCATTTTATACTGCATTAGTTTTAATGCGTCATCTCAAGAGGAAAAAGTCTGGTTTGATGGAATGGCAAGATCTCTTTTCACAAGAGATGTTCTTGTTGAAGATGAAGATTCCGAAGATACAGTTACACCCAAAAACGTATCTAACGGTTACAATCTATTAGATCTAAACACACATGTGAATCCAATTGAGGACTTCGAAATATTTGCTCAATTAAGATTAAGAAACACGTTTGGTGGATTTTTTGGATCTGGGACTACAATTAATGTTAGACAGTTACGAGCCAGCGGTGTCATAAATAATAAAGTAAAATTCAACTTAGGTGATATTTTCCTAAACCAAACAAAGTTTACTCTACATAACTATGAAGGTGAAATGGGATTGTTTTACAATGAAAATTTCAATTCTTACAGAGATATTGTTTGCTACGAAAATTTTTATTTAGAAGATAGATGGAGATTGCAAGGATTACAACTTGATTTCTCTTTTGAATTCGATAGGTTTATTAGATCATTGGAATATGATTTTTTCATAACAAGACCTAGAGGTTCATTTTCTATTTCAGATACATATTATCTAAGTGACCAAATCCTATCTGGAGGTTCTATGATAATTGTTCCAAACAACAGTATCAAGGTATCCATGAACTATGTAAATACTTTTGAAATTCCTACTACTGGCACTACAAATATTTCATTAAGAAATCCAGTATATCATTGGTCGATAAACCATAATCTTCACATAAAAGAATCAGTTATCAATCAAGTGGTTGAAGTCGGGTTTTCAAATAGATTTTGGCAAGACGGTTCTGATTTGAATGGTGAAATAGAACATATACACAATAGCGAGGGAATGTTTTTGGACTATAGTGGGAATTACTATAACAAAGATTCTACCTTTAATATGTCACTTGGATATAGATACATTGACCCAAATTTTAGAAGTACAGCAGCTCAAACAAAAAGGATAAATTATAATTCACCAGTTACCTTATATCCAGATTATAATAGTTTGTCTTCAAATAGACAGATCTCACTTTTTGATTTAATCTCAGATGAGAATATTTATAATCAGGAACTATCAACAACACTAATGGGCATTAACCCTGCTTATTCAAATATTCTTCCATATGGTGATGCTACGCCAAACAGAAATGGATTCTTTTTAAAGGGGCTTTATTCATCACCAAATAAAACTATAATTTGTAAGTTAAACTCTGGAGTTTATTCTGAAGTTATAGGTCAAGGTACTGATGAGCTTAGATCATTTTCAATGTTACAAAGTGGATTGAAATTTAATTTCCATAAACTTTATGGTTGGTCTAAAAAAGTGAGTGTTTCTGCATTATACTCTGAGGAAAACACAAATCGTGGTGGTTCAGAAATAGAAAGTCTAAATCTTAAAAGTCGACAATTAGGATTGGATGTAAATCTAGAATTTGCAAACCAGTTTATAGCACAAATGGGATTAAAGAGTTTTTCTGCAACTGGAAATGAATACTTAAACCAAAGAAATATATATGGAGTGTTGGAAGGTTATGATAGTGTTGATTACAATCAAAAAGACATGGTTGTCAATACAGGTTTATTATACCAGCTTAAGGAAAATGTTTATGCTAACCTTCAATACAATATATGGGGATCAGATTTTGATTCAGAATTAAATCAGGACTTCAACTTTAATAGAATTTTCTTTGTTTTATCAGTTAAGCTATAATGAAAAAGTCAAACATATTTTTAATCATAGTTGCATGTATACTATCCGTGTACTCTTGCACAAAAGAAACTACAGAAGGACCTAATCTTGAGGATTTTTATGCGGACCTCACCATAATTGATTCTTTGAGTTTGACGAATTATAACCCAAATTTTGGTTTAGAAGATACAGTTGGATTTTCGGCACAGTTTTCTAAATCTGTCTCTTGGGTTATTACTATTACAGGGACTAATTCTAACAAATCCATAGAATTTTATGGAACGGATAGCTTAATTACTCCACAAGAGATAAGTTGGTTTGGTGATGGAGCGTATAATTCACCTTTTAATAATGACATCTCATTAACGGGTGAATTATCAAGTCCATTCTTTGAAGAAGAAATGTGTTTAGTTGAATTGACTTTTGAAGATGAAGAAAATTCTAATATCTCTATGGTCGACTCATTAACAATAGAAGGGCTGAAGCAAATAGAAGGAATACTTGTTGCGGATTTTGAAGAAGGACTGCCAAATAACTCTTGTACGTGGGAACAAGCAGGAGGGAGTATGACATTTGATATTGCGAATGACGAAGCTCTTGAAAGTGGATCGTATTATAAAATGGGTGGTATTGTAGGTTGGGATTGGGTCTTAGGTGCTATAGATATTCCATTGGATATATCTGATGTAACATCTAACCCAAATGATTTCTTTTTAAACCTAGGAATTCTTTCAGGTGATGTACAAGGAAACTTTGCAGATAATCAGTTTATAAACATCATGATTTCTGAAGAGCAGAACACTCCCTTTAATGATGATTTAAGTAACAATTTATCGGATGTGTTTGCTTCAAATATGGAAGTGTATCAATATAAAATTCAACCTGTTGATTGGGTTGGATGGCAATACAAAGGAATTGCATACAGTGAGTTTGAAGAGAAAAACGTTGATGTGCCAGGAGTAACTTATTCAAGAAATCCTAATAACATTACAGCAATTAGAATACAGTGTCAAGCATGTCCTTGGAATGCTTCAACAGCATGTCCAAATAATGAAAACATTGCAGTAAGAACAGATGTAGACTACATCATTTTTACTGAAAACACATCTATTCTTAATCAATGAGAATAATAGCTTGTACTATATTATTTCTCACAGTTCTTACGTCTTGTAATCATCTCAGAGATATTGAGCTTTATCAAAATCAGGCATCAAAAATAGATCCGCTTGAATCATTTGTCTATAAAGACATTTTCACTGATTCGAAAAACACAAAACTTTGGGGTACAAAAACAAATAACTGTAAAGAGGTTGTTTTTGAGACATCAAATAATTTTGAAGGCGAGGATCACTTGTATGTAAAGTGGAATAAGAATGATGAATGTAAGTTTATCGGAATAGGATTTCCATGGGGGAATTATAAATCAAAAAACTTATCTCCATTTATAAATTCAGCTGCTATAGAAATGATGATTAGAGTTGATGAGGAAGAAAAAACTAAGCTTCCTATGTTCTTTTCATTGGTTGATTACAGTGGTAACATGTGTGTTAGTAAGATAAATTATCTTGATATAGAAGGAGGTGTTATAGACCAAAACTGGACAAAGGTTAGAATTCCATTACAGGCTTTCAATCATAAAAGGAAAGGTGTAAATATTTCGAACATTAAGGAATTGCGCATAGAATTTCAGCAAAGTGGAAGCGTTCATATTGATGATATGAAAATTGTTCCTCACGAACATAATTATATTAATACTGACACTGAGTTTAAAACTACATACAATTCATGCCCAATTCATATTGGAGTAGGAAGTCAATATTGGTGGGGGATTAATTCTAAGTATTCATCTAATTTCAAATTTGCACCTAATTCCATTGAAGGTCAGTCCGAATCATTAATAGTAGATGTTGATTTGTCAGAGAAAAATTCATGGAACAATTTTGGGTTTGCTTTTGACAAATGGAATCACGTTGATATATCTAAAATCTATTCCACATCAGCTTTAAATTTTAAAATCAAATCATCTTCTATCCCTAGCCTACAAATAATGATAGTATCATATAAAGGTGATAAGAGAAGGGTTCAAAGATTGATAGATGAAAGCAATTATAAGGAAGTTCAAGAGGGAGTCTATGAAGTCCTAATTCCAATTAAATCTTTTAATAATTATCAATTAATTGATTGGGCCTCATTAAAGGAAATTAGAGTCACTGTAAAAGAAAGTTCTCAATTTGAAATAGGTGAAATTCAACTTGTAGAATTCAGAGGGAATCCTAGAAGTCCAAAAAAATGGATTGGAAAATGAGAATAACTTTTTTATTTACATTAAATCTTTTATTTAGCATTAGTGCTATTTCTCAATCTAGTAAAGTAGAGATTGTAAAATCTAATCATTCGTTTACTTTACTAAAAGACGGAGAACCATATTACATTAAAGGCGCTGGAGCAAAAGATCATTTTGACTTATTAGAATCTTCTGGAGCAAATTCAATTCGTATCTGGAGTACTAACAATGGTCACTTGTTAGACTCAGCATATAATCATGGTATGACTGTTTCGTTAGGATTATATGTACGTCCTGAAAGGTCAGGCATGGATTATAATGATGAATATGCTGTTAGAGGTCAAATTGAACAACTAAAGCAGGAGATCTTAAAATACAAGGATCACCCTGCATTACTTGTTTGGGGTATTGGTAATGAAGTGGATTTAAGATATTCAAATTTTAAAGTTTGGGATACAATAGAAGAATTGGCAAAATTCATAAAAGAAGTTGACCCAAATCATCCATCGATGACTGTCATCGCTGGTCTTGACCCTTCAAAAGCATACTTGATTAAAGAGAGATGTCCTAGCGTAGATATACTTGGATTAAATGCATACGGATCTATAGAGAATGCTTCTATATATATCAGGAAGTACAATTGGGATAAACCATATATAGTATCTGAGTGGGGTGTTAATGGGCCTTTTGAAGCTCCCAGAACTGCATGGGGTGCTAAAGTTGAACCTCCGGGAGGAATTAAAGCAAAGACAAGGATGCGGAGATATAAAAAATTAATTGAAGAAGACGTTGACTTGTGTCTTGGTTCTTATTGTTTTTTGTGGGGCCAAAAGCAAGAATCTACCGCAACTTGGCATGGTATGTTTTTGAGTGACGGTAGGCCAACTGAAGCTATTGATTTTATGTCTTATTGTTGGAAAGGAAATTGGCCAGATTCTAGAGCGCCTTCGATAAACAGTATAAAATTAGATGAAACGAATTGGAAAAAAGATCATTTTCTTAACCCTAATTCTGAAGCTACTTTGGAGATTAAATATGATGAGTTTAACAACACAGAAGTATATATAGATTACAAACTATACCCAGAAGCATTTACAAATAAAATAGGTGGAGATATCCAAGACTCAGTAAGTGAAATTGAATTTGAAATTACCAATAACTTAAAAGACGGAAAAATTATTTTTAAGACTCCATCCAAGCCTGGTGCATATCGAATCTTTGCAATAGCGTCTAATTCAAACAATCAATGTTCAGTTGCCAATATTGCATTTATTGTTGAGTGATATTCACTGTAATTGTTTCGAAGCCAGATTTAAATTGAATCACTTGGTTTACATCTCTTGCTGGAAGTAACTGTCCTCTTTCATAAGTAATCCAACTTGAATCATCACGTTTTTTATAGCCAATGGATGCACCAATAATTGAGGGTTGGATTATAATACTTTGGCCTATTTGTTCAATAATTGGTTCACTTGATTTGAGTGGGATTATTTTATCTGGATACATTAAATCCAATATTTGAGTTTCACTAAAAGCATCATATGTACAATTTCGCATCCAGTTTTCAAGTGATGATTTTAAAGCATTGATTTCATTAACTAAATTTGAATCATTGATTAAATTATCCAATTCATATGGATCGTTTATTACATCATAAAATTCGTACTCACTTTTTTGAGGTTGATACCAAAAAGAAAAGTATTCATTATTTGATTTAATACTATTTAAAGCATCCAAAACCTGCATTGTTTGCATTTGATTTCGGTATTCAACTTTCTTATGTATTGATGTTTGAGTATCGCAGTTTAAAATTAGTTTATAATGTTGATTTCTGACACATCTTCGTTTATTATGACTTGAATCAAATCTATCTGTTGCTGCATAAACGTTTAATCTATCGTCTTTTTGAAAAAACGACATCCCATCAAATTCATGGGTGTCTTTAAAATTAATTATGTCTAAAATCGTTGGAGCAAAGTCTACAAAACTTATAAGTTGGTCATTGTATGTTGATGTTTTTGAGTTTGCCCATTTTATATAAAGTGGACATTGAATTCCAGTATCATAAATAGATCGTTTATATCTAGGAAATGGCCCCCCGTGATCGCTAAAGAAAAAGATGATAGTATGATCATATAGTTCATCTTCTTTTAGCTGTTGAATTACCATTCCAATTTGTTCATCTAGTTTTTCGATATTTTTATAATTGGTAAGAAAATCTTCTTTAATCTCATTTGAGTTTGGGAAAAATTCAGGTAGACTAATTTGATCAATTTCATCATCTAAGTGTTCATAGTTCATACTCCAGATGGATGACTCATGCGTTATACCAAAATTAAAAACTGAAAAAAATGGCTGATTATTTTGACGATTTTTCCAATGTGCACTTTTGCTACTTTCATCCCAGGCCAAAGGTGATGTTTCCATGTTGTAATCCTCCTTTGTGTTATTTGTACAGTAATAATTTTGGCTTCTTAAATACTCAGTAAAAAACTTAAAGTCCACCTCTGAATTTGGGCTATAATATTGGAGTTGAGTGTGAGGATTGATCTCTCCTGTTTTTTTATAGGACCTCATATTTTGAGTTCCAATATTTGTAGGATACATGCCAGTAATAATACTGCTTCTACTTGGTGAACATACTGGAGATGGAGTAAAGCAATTTGTATAAATGGTGCTGTGATTGGCAAGTGAATCTAGATTTGGAGTATAACTCGTACTATCCCCATAAGCAGAAAAAAACAAGCTTTGGTCTTCACATACAAGCCAAACAATATTTGGTTTATTCTGTGCATAAATCACAGAACAACTAAATATGAAAACAAATAAAGCTTGAATCTGATATGATAACTTAAAATACATCTCTGTTTGTATAAGAAAAAACGAAATTTTGTTAGATATTGTCTTTTTAATTTTTAAAAAATGAGGCATACATTTTATTTACTTATCGTTTTGATTTTTTTAAGTTCTTGCGGAGAAACTGAAAGCCCTCAGAAAGATAAGAAGCCACTAAATATAGTTTATATAATGGCTGATGATTTGGCTTATCAAGCTATTAGCGCATATGGTAGCGAAATAAGTAAGCTAGCACCGACACCAAACATTGATAGGATTGCAAATGAAGGAGCAAGAATGGATGCGGTTTACTGTACAAATTCAATTTGCGGACCAAGTCGAGCTTCTATTTTGACTGGCAAGTTTTCGCACGTAAATGGATTTTATAAAAATGTTGATGGTGGAGACTTTGATGGTGAGCAATTGACGTTCCCTAAGGTATTTCAAGAAAATGGATACCAAACAGCTGTTATAGGTAAGTGGCATTTAGGAACTACTCCAACTGGATTTGACTATTCAAAAGTTTTAATTAATTGGGGTGGTCAAGGCACATATTTTAAACCCCAATTTTGTGTTAATGGAACGGACACAATTCAAGAATACAAACGTCATTCAACAAAAGTTATAGAGGACGATTGTATTGATTGGCTTGAATCAAGGGATAAGGATATGCCTTTTATGCTATTATATCAGTTTAAAGCTCCTCATAGGGATTGGAGGCCTGATTCCATATACCATGATTTATTTACAGACTTTGACTTCCCACTCCCAGATTCATTTAATGATGACTACGAAGGTCGCCTTGCGGCAAGCGAAAATATGATGGAGATTGAAAATCATCTCAATAGAAGAGATATGAAGCAAGAGCCGCCACATGCACTACCTACAAGAAAGGACTCAATGAAGTGGTATGCTTATGGCGATAGAGGTCAGTTTTGGACTCCAAATGATTCTCTGCAGGGTGAAGAGCTTAAGTATTGGAAATACCAAACCTATATAAAAGACTATTTAAGATGTGTGGCAGGTGTTGACAGGGCAATAGGAACTTTACTTGATTACTTAGAAGAAAATGGTTTAGCTGAGAACACATTAGTAGTGTATACTTCAGATCAAGGTTTCTATTTAGGTGAGCATGGTTGGTTTGATAAAAGATGGATGTATGAAGAGTCGTTTAAAATGCCATTTGTAATTAAATGTCCAGGAATTATTGAACCTGGAACCACTTCTGATCAAATGATCATGAATGTTGATTTTGCTCCAACACTAATTGATTTTGCAGGATTAGATGTGCCGGGAGAAATGCAAGGAACTAGTTTTAAAGGAGTATTTACGGAAGAAGAAGTTCCTAACAGAGAAGCTGTTTATTATCACTACTACGAATGGCCAATTTGGCATAAAGTTCAACCTCATTATGGAATCCGCACAGATAAGTATAAGCTGATGCATTTCTATTATTCAATGGATGAATGGGAGCTATATGATATAGAATCTGACCCTCAAGAAATGCATAATATTTATAACGAAGCGCCAGAGGAGTTAATTCTTGATTTAAAACAAAAATTGGAACATATCAGAATGGACTATAAAGATGACTATTCAATTAACGAAATGAAGGTTATGACTGATACAGTTATTAAGAGGGTTTATAACGAGCCAAATAAAGTCAATAAATAAAATGAAATACTCTTATCTATTTCTTGCCATTTCAATTTTTGCATTTTCAATTTTTACATCTAGTTGTTCGAGCGAAAAAAACTCAAATAACGTTGATGGTTTTGACCCTATGGCATACAGAGGTTCTGATAGAGTTGAGACTCTTTTGTCAAGTATGACTCTTGAAGATAAAATTGGAGAGATGACTCAAATCACTCTTGAGTTTATGTGTCAAAACGATAGCGAAGGTAAAAGGATAGAACCTCATACTTTAGATAGCTCAAAAGTGTCGAAGGTTATTAATGAATTTAAAGTTGGGAGTATTTTAAACTGTGCGGGACATTCTTATTCTCCTGAGCACTGGCAAAAACTTGTTGGTCAAATTCAACAAGAAAGTATTAAATCAAAAGGTATACCTGTTCTATATGGTGTTGATGCAATTCATGGAGCAACATATACTTATGGTGCTCCATTAGGTCCACAACAAATAGCTCTTGCGGCTACTTGGGATACGTCAATAGTTAGAAGCCTTTCAACAGAAACTGCAAAGGAAGTTTGGGGATGTGGAATACCATGGAATTTTTCACCTGTGTTAGATATGGGAAGAGATCCTAGGTGGCCAAGATTTTGGGAAACATTTGGAGAAGATGTAAAACTTGTTAGCGATATGGGGGAATCAATGGTGAAAGGATACCAAGAAGGACCAATGCCATTTGCTGCTACTCTAAAGCACTTTTTAGGATACAGTACTCCTTGGAGTGGTAAAGACAGAACTCCAGCATACATACCTGAACGGCAGCTAAGAGAAATATTCCTTCCACCATTTCAAAAAAGTGTTGATGCAGGTGCTTTAAGTGTAATGATAAATAGTGGTGAAATTAATGGGATACCTACGCACATTAATAGGTTTATTTTAACTGATTTGCTTAGAGGTGAGATGGGCTTTGAGGGGATTGCCGTAACTGATTGGGAAGATATAAAGTACTTATTTAGCAGGCATAAAGTTGCGAAAAACTATAAGGATGCAATTAAACTAGCTATTGACGCAGGTGTTGATATGAGTATGGTTCCTTTAGACTTAAAATTTCCAAAACTTCTAAAAGAGTTAGTAGAAGAGGGTGAAATATCAGAGGATAGAATAGACTTAAGTGTGAGGAGAATTTTAACGATGAAAGAAAAGTTAGGTTTACTTGATTCTGAGAGAGGAATTATGTCTGTCTTAGTGACTGAAGACGAGCGAAATATTGCTGAAGAATTAACTTTAATAGCAGCAAAAGAGTGTATTACGTTGCTTAAAAATGAGAATAACGTTTTACCTCTATCTAACGACCAAATTTTGGTAACAGGGCCAACAGCAAATTCTCAGAATGCATTAAATGGTGGCTGGTCTGGTACTTGGCAAGGGACAAATCCAGCGTTCAATAATCCAGGCAGGTTGACTGCATATGAAGCACTGTCACAAAACCTAGAAAAGGTCGAGTTTGTTGAATTAGAATCTATGGATTTCTCTTCATCTGAAATTAACAATGTAGTTTCAAATATTAAATCCTCAAATCCAGAAACTGTCATTTTGTTCTTAGGTGAAATGCCATATACTGAGGTTGTTGGAAATATTGACGATCTAACTCTACAAGAGAATCAGATAGAATTGGTTAAGGCAGTGAAATCTACAGGTGTAAAAACTGTAGGAGTATTTATTGAAGGAAGACCCAGGTCATTTGATAACATTGAACATCTATTGGATGGTGTAGTAATGGCATACTTACCCGGAGAATTTGGTGGTATTGCAATTTCTGAAGTGCTAACAGGGAAATTTAATCCCTGTGGACGACTTCCATTTACATGGCCTAAACACCCATCCTCTCATGTTACTTATGATAGAAAATATACAGAAAATGTTCATTCAGACTTCAGTATGAATGCGTTTGACCCTCAATATGAATTTGGTTTTGGTTTAAATTATAGTCCAGTAATAACAAATACATTAAAGCTTATTGATGGAAAAGAATATCATTTAGGAGATAGTATAAGGGTGGAAGTTGAGTTAGAAAACATAGGCGATAGAACCTCAACTGAGGTTATTATGTTATACAGTCAAGATCTTGTAGCAAGCATTACTCCAAGTGTCGACAAATTAAAAGCTTATAAACGAGTAAGCCTTGAGCCAGGTGAAATTAAATATGTAACCCTAAGTTTTTCTTCTAATGATTTAGGATTTATAGACCAAAATTTGAACTACATAGTTGAGCCTGGATTGTTTAATCTACGCGTAAAAAATAAAACTGCACAATTTTCAATTATAAATTAAAATGAAGCGTTATTTAATATTTTATGTGCTGTGTTTAATGTCTCAATTTTCTTTTGCTCAAGTTGAATGTGATTATAATCCAGATGTTGAGTCCGATTATCTAATTGGAGTTTCAGATGTTCTTGCAGTATTAGGTTTATTTGGTGAAGTTGATCTTGACCAAGATGGAATTTGGGATAGTGCTGATTTATGTACTGATATAGAGGCTTGTAATTTTGATTTATACCCATCAGAAGAATGCCAGTATTATGACATGAATGGTAACTGTGGTGGTGATTCTTTTATTCCTGAAAATCTGATAGGTTCTTGGACTTTTAGCACATTAGAAGGGGCAGTTATTGTTGGATCGAATCCATATGGTTCAAACTGGTACGTAAGCCCACCTAATAGTCTTAATTCAGTACAGTATGATGACGTTTACACTTTTAGTGAAGATGGCACTCTAAGCATGAATTACAATGGATCAATATTAGATGCGTTTATAGACTATAGCGTTCAACCCTATGATTGTGATGGTGTAGATATTATCTACAATGTTGGTGGAGGAACATCAGGTGAAGATGCATTCACTCTAATTCCAAATGCTGATAACTGTTCATGCCCATTTATTGGTACTACGGATGCTTCAATGACCTATGATATTGTTGAATTAACTTCAACAACTTTAGTCCTTCACAGTCAAATGGACAACAGCTCTTGTGACACTCAAAATGGTTATTTCACGTTCACCTTCGTTAAAATAAATGAAGAATTAAACAACGACTACCAAGGTGCAGAAAGCTATCCAAATATGGATTTAATATGGTCTGATGAATTTGAAGGAATCAGCATAAATACTCAAAACTGGACTTACGATATTGGAGCATCTGGTTGGGGGAATAATGAGTTGCAGAATTACACAAGCTCTTCAAGTAACAGTTTTGTGTCTAATGGATATTTAAATATCGTAGCTAAAGAAGAGAACGGAGGTTATACTTCAGCAAGGTTGAAGTCGATAGATCTTCAAGAATTTCAATTTGGTAGAATTGATGTTAGTGCAAAGTTGCCAGAAGGCCAAGGGATTTGGCCTGCGATATGGATGTTAGGTCATAATTTTCCTTCTTCTGGGTGGCCTGCATGTGGTGAAATTGATATCATGGAATTAATAGGAAATGAACCTTCAACTGTTCATGGTACTGCACATTGGGGATCAAATTGGAGCGTTCACCAATATGCTGGTGATGAAATTTCATTACCCTCAGGACAAAAGTTTAGCGATGCCTTTCATCTATTTTCTATCATTTGGACTGAAAACAGCATTACATGGTTAATGGACGATCAGCCATATTATTCTATTGATAACACTCAGATGAATGGACAACCTTATCCGTTTAACAATTCATTCTTTTTTATCATGAACATTGCTGTAGGTGGAAATTGGCCAGGTTATCCAAATAGTTCAACACTTTTCCCTCAAACGATGCAGGTTGATTATGTTAGAGTATTCCAGTAATGTTTTTATGAAAAAGATTTTTCTTTTCACTCTGTTATTTATAGCAATTTTTAATATAGATTTTGCTCAAAACGATGAGTGTGATGGAGCTGCAATTCGTACACATGAAGCTTATTTGTATGGGAGGTTTGAAACCAAAATGAAATCAACCCAAGGAAGTGGAATTGTAAGTTCTTTTTTCCTTTACAATTGGGATATAGGGTGTAATTGGCCAGAGGAGAATAATGAAATAGATATTGAAATGACTGGGAATTTAGATGCTTCAGTTCAGTTTACAACTCATCACCCCTATCAAACAAGTGTAACAGAAATAGTCCCAACTTCATTTAATCCCCATGAAGTTATGATTGATTATGCAATTGAATGGGAGCCAAACGTTGTTCGATGGTTTATTGATGGTGAATTAGCACTTGAACAGACTCATAATTTTATTACTCAACTGGAATTTCCAATGAGAATTTTTATGAATCTATGGGCAGTTAACTTACCTACTTGGACTGGAGAATGGGACCCATCAGCTTTACCTGGAGTGTCTAAATATGATTTTGTAAAGTACTATGAGTATACACCAGGATTAGGAGATTATGGCACAAATAATAATTATAGCTTAGTATGGGAAGATGATTTTGATGATATAGATTATGAAAGATGGGATATCGATGAAGGTGGAAACGTAGGACCTTTATGTACTTTCAGAGCCCAAAATATCAACGTAGTTGATGGAGAATTAATCTTATCAATAACTGAATTTTCTGATAATCAAATAACAAAACCAGTAAACTTTGGAGTTGATGTAACTGCACTCGATTTACAACAAAATGACGTAGTATATATCAATGGTGGATTTAATTCTTGGTGTGGGAATTGTATGCCATTGTCAGACGATGATGGTGATGGAATTTGGACTTTAGAGTATAACCTGCCGTTAGGAGAACATCAATATCAATATGCAATCAATGGTTGGGGGGGGCAAATATTTCACCCTGAATTAGGATCTTCTTGTGATTACAATCCTTGTGATGAATGGACAAATTTTGGTATTTTAGTCGAGGAGAATGAGGATGTAATCTATGCTCCAATTTATTGCTGGGGATCTTGTGAATCTTGCTCAAATTGGTCAAATGATGAAGCATGTTTAGCAGATTTTGATTTAGACACAGTTGTAGGAATTAGCGATGTACTTTATCTATTATCTCAATATGGATGTATTGGTGATTGCGATGCAGATATCTCAAATGATTTGAATGTAAATGTTAATGATGTTCTAAACATCCTTCAGGCTTTTGGAACATCATGTATTTAATTTTTTTTTTCTGATTTACAAGCAATCATTATGTTGAATTTCAGTATTTTTATAGCTTACTTCAAAAATAATGTTTGCTCTTAGAATTGGATTAGTTCAAGTATTTATTTGCTTAGTTACTTCATCAATGTTTTCACAAACAAGTGTTGTGCAGGTTGTTGAGAATTCTCCACAAAATTGGGAGTTGCATATAGATGGAGAACCTTTTTACATCAAAGGGGCTGGTGGTGAAACTGAGTTGATAAAAGTTGTTGAAGCTGGTGGTAATACAATAAGAACCTGGGGAACAGAAAATGCTCAATCAGTATTAGATAATGCTCATGAACTTGGCATTAAAGTGATGCTAGGGCTTTGGGTTCAACACGAAAGGCATGGCTTTGATTACAATAATGTCGCTAAGGTTAATTCGCAACTTGAACGTTTTAGAAATGAAGTTATCAAATACAAAGACCATCCAGCGCTTTTGATTTGGTGTGTAGGTAATGAGTACGAACTAAATTATTCTAATGAAAAGGTTTGGGGTGCAGTAAATGACATTGCCAAAATGATTCAACATGAAGATTCAAACCATCCAGTAGCAACTGTCACTGCAGGAACCAATTCAGACAAATTGAAGTTTGTAATGGATGAGTTGACTGATATTGATATATACGGCATTAATACTTATGCTGATGTAGTAAATGTAAAAAGCATACTTGATAAAGGTGAGTACAACAAACCTTATATGATTACTGAGTGGGGCCCAACTGGTCATTGGGAAATTGAAAAAACACTTTGGGGATCTTCGATTGAACAAAACAGTACTGAAAAGGCAGCTTCATATCTTAATAGGTATTCTGAAAATATTGGTCCATATAAATCAACTTGCATTGGGTCATTTGCTTTTTTATGGGGCCAAAAACAAGAGTATACTAGTACATGGTATGGACTATTTGGTGAGAATGGAATGCCAACAGAAGCGATAGATGTTTTGCAATATTGTTGGACTAATGAATATCCAGAAAACAGGGCTCCGTCAATTGAAAAAATATTATTTAGCAAATCAGAAGATATTAAAAATTTGATTTTAGCTCCAGCAACATCTTATGATGTTGAAGTAATTGCAAATGATTTGAATGGAGATGTTTTAAATATTAAATGGGAGTTGTATCCTGAAAGCATCGATTTAAAAACAGGTGGTGATGTTGAGGGTAAACCTCCAATTATTCCAGGGAAAATCAAAGGAGTTAATTCATCATCCATGAAATTAAAAACTCCTAAAAGTGAAGGAAGATATAGGTTGTTTGTGTTTGTAGATGATAGTGAAAAATTGGCTTACGCAAATATCCCATTTTATGTTGACCCATCTTTAGACTCAACGCAATCAGTGAAGTTTAAAAAACAAAAATTAAAGCCTTATGAACACTAAAATCATAGCCTTTATTTCTTGTATTTTATTAATAAATAGTATAAGTGCTCAGTCTTATTCTGACTCATTGATGTTTAAACCATCAAATGGAGGACTTTATCCAAAAAACTATGAATATGGATTGTCGAATATTTCTATTTCTGGTTTTTATAGGTTCTTAGCTTGTTATACTTCCATGGACCCATCTGTAACACATTATCCTGTTATGGATTCTGTATTTAACAGAGTATTTATTGGTGACGACAGCCAACTTCCTCAGTTAAGTCTAAACATTGGGGTAAGTCCAAACAAAAATACATCCATATCGACAGACTTGTATTTGTGGCAACAAATGACTGGAAGTGAAAATGATGATTTTGTTAAAGGATTATTGTTAGGTGTTAACCTATACGGAACTCATTCTACAAATTTTGGAACATTTGGTGTAAAAACAGGAGGAATTCATTGGCATAAACAAAGTCCATTAACGTTTGCTGCAAACACGGGATACAATAGATTTAGCCTTTTTGAAAGGAATCCGTGGGATCCAAACACTTCTAATATCTATGATAGATATGATGATTTCTATAAAAATGGAGCATTAACACAAGATGAAAGATGGGGGCAACAAGCTTTTCAAGGATTAATAGTCGATGCTAGTGATCTTCCATCAGAATATTCGGTGTCATTTATGCACGGAAAGTCACAACTCAATGGTGGTTCTTCCATAATTCCAAATCATTTGACAGGTGGGAGAATACAAAAGAGCTTTAGCAGAAGTTTCATTAGTTTAAATGGAATACACAATCAAACATTTACAGATGAGAGCACAACAAACTTGCTAGGATTTAATCTGTATACAACAGAGTTTGAGTTTAAATCAAAAAAGAATTTCACGCTATATGGTGAAATTGGAAAGGGGAATTATTTCTCTCCAACATATGATGCTGGTTGGGGAAATGCATTTGATTTAAAATTAAATTTCGATAAATCTAGATGGTACAAGTTTCCATTAGAGATTAGGTATTTCAGTATAAGTCCAAACGTCATTAATAATAATGGAATTTTTTGGAATACATCAATTTTAGAATATTCTCAAGATAATTCTCAACTTGACCCTGGTCAAGCTCCTATACTTTTCCCTTTTGCAAGTTCATTGACTCAAATAGGCCAGATGACTAACAATCGTAGAGGCTTGATTTTAAATACTGATTTAAATTTCAAAAACACCAAGCTTACAATTGGATATAGCGCTGCTAAAGAAATTGATGCAATATCGAATCAAATAACATATGGTCACCCATCAAATTCATTACAACTTTCTAGATTTTGGAGATGGGGATTCCCTACGAATGTTGGGCCATATGAAAACATTAATAAAGTTTATAGGTCTGTGTTTGAGACGATGGATATTGATGATCCAGATGGGATATCTGCAAAAGGATTTAATTCTTTAGAAATTAGTTGTAAAACAAAAACACAGATTAACGATAGAAAGCTAATGCTGTTCTATCTAGGAGGATTTCATAGTATTCAAAGAGATTATAATTTCCTACCCACGTATGATAGCACTGCATACCTTCAGAGTTATAATCATCAACTTGATCTATACTATGCTTTGACTAATCAAGTTACCATATGTGGATACTATGGTTATGATATAATTAAAGGAGGAATGTATACCGAAACTAATGAGGACTCGGGTGGTTATAAAGACCAGGAAGGTAAAAGTTTTGCTCTAGGTCTTGACATTCAACTTGAAAGAAATACGGGGCTTTACCTAAGACATAGATGGATGGATTATATAGATCATAATTTTGCTTTAGATAGATACAAAGGCACAGAAACAACAGTTGAACTCAAAATATTTTTCTAATTATGAGATGTTTTTTAATAATACTTTTTTCAGTATTTAGTTCTGGTTTTGCATTTTCTCAGAATGGAAAAAAAGTACAGTTTGTTGGAGGCGCGAGATCATTAAACACACTTGCCGAATTAGATTCTGCATCAACCCCAAAACGATCAGGCGGATATGCATTACTTGATTTAGGAATTAAGATCAATCCAAACTCAAATACTGAAGTTATGGGTATGTTTAGAATAAATAATGAGTATGGAGGATTTTGGGGTGCAGGTGTAAATATTGATGTAAGACAACTATATGTAAGAGGTGTAGCAAACGATATATTCAGATACCAAGTTGGTAATATTGATTATAAACTAACTCCTTATACATTTTACAATCATAATCAAGATATACTTACCTCATCAATTGGTACATTGGGTATAAGAGAAGATGTATTTAATTATGAAACTTTCTACAGTGACAACACTTGGAGACAACAAGGAGCTTCTTTAAATTTTGGTCTAGAGCTTCCTAAAGTAATTAAGGACATTGAAGTCAATAGCTTTATTTCTAGGCTAAATAGATCAGATTTTAATTTTGTTTTAGATAGGTTTTTTGGTGGGGGAAACGTTGTAATTAATAAAGACGACAATTTAGAAATAGGGTTAAATCACGTTTCAATTTTTGATTTAGCCGGAACTGCAAAAACTGATAATATTTATAACAATAATGTTAGCTCGATAACTTTTGATTACCAGTTGGCAAAAAACAATTTTGTTTATGGTATTGATGGTGAATACGGAGTTAGTTCTTTATCACAAAGTGAATCTCCAGAAGATTCTTTGACGGATTATTTCGTCCATGCTAGAAGTTATATAAATTTTGATTCTGGACTAGAATTGAGTTTTGGAATTTTAGATAATGGCGCAGATTATAGAAGTTTTGGAGCACAATCAAGAAGAGTTTCATTTAATCAAGAAAACAACTTCTTTAATAGATATATGGACTTAACAAATTCAACGGAGGTGTTAAGACCCATATCATTATTTGATATGTATAATGACCCACAATTATACAATCAGGGAATATCAGTTGGATTAATGGATCACAATCCAATTATAAGCTCAGTTCTTCCTTATGGAATAGCATCATTTAATAGACAGGGTGGATATTTTGGAGTAATATATGATGATCCTAAAGAATTCTTTGATTTGAATGGTAGAGTTTACCTGCTTTCTGAGTCAAGGGGACAAGGAACATTAGCTTTAAAATCATTTTTAATGAGTGAGTTGGTTGCTACACTGCATGCTAATAAACTATGGAAAGGAAAGAAGGAGTTCAATATTCAGTTATCACACAATCACCAACAAACAACTAGAAATGGAGAGTTTGATTTTGAATCAGTAGACTTTACTACCAACCAACTAAACATAGGCATGGAATATGAAGTATTTGAGGATGTTTACCTCATGGGTAATTATCTCAAATTAAGTGCATCTGGGAATGATCAAATGCCTATAAGAAATAGTGAAGATGAAATCATTAACTATGAGAACTTCTTAGTTGATGGTCATGAGTCGTTGATTTCATCAGGAATTAAAATGTCCTTTTCTAAGAAATCTTACCTAGCAATTGTTCATGATAGATACCAGTATCGATTTAGTCAAATAACTCATGAATATGACTTTAATCAATCATCAGTTGTATATGTTTTAAAATTCTAAATCATGAAAAAACTTATTTATATATTTCTCTGCTTAAGTGTAATCGTTTCTTCTTGTAGAAAGCCTGATGAATTTTCTGATGGTCCAGACTTGTATGATGTTTATGGTGATTTTGAAATCTATTCTCCATTAGAAGGAAGCCAAATAAATGTTGATTTCGCATCTGGTGAAACTGTATTCTTTAACTGTGAATTGAGTAAAGTTGTTAATTGGCAATTAAAAATTACTGGATCAAATAGTGGTGCTGAGAAAATTATAACTGGTACAAGTAAAACTCTCGATGAAGAAGTTGCGCTTTGGGATGGTACAACGACAAGTCTTCCGATTTTCAGGGTTGAAAACTGTAATGTTGAGTTATCGTTTTTAACAAATGAGACTGATACAATACTATCTACGAGTGTATTTGTCACGACACCCAAACAAAATGATGGTTTTGTAATTACTGATTTTGAAGAAGGATGGGATCCAAATTGGTCAACATTTGTACAATCTGGAAAATCTATGGATTTTGGAATTAAGCTAGATGGAACAGCTCCACAACTTGCTCGATACTATAATATGGCAGGAACTGTTGATTGGGATTGGTTAACAGGAATGATAGATTTTAATGCATCAGCATTTGGAGAATCTACAATGTCATTATCTGACAATAGTGATAATTTATACTTTAATGCTTTTGTGTATGGAGATCCACTTTATCCAAATAGTAGAATTCTATTTCGATTTGACGAAGATGAAAATTTAGATGGCGCATTTGATATAACTAATGAAGATTCATTTGGATATGAAATAATTATTAACTGGTCAGGTTGGAAGCATATAAGCGTAAAATATTCTGATATTTTAAGTGCGAATAATTCCAGTGGAGGAGGCGTACATAATTCTGATAAGTTAAATCGTGTAAGTGTCTTACATCTAGCTGACCCAAATTCAGGGTATGCTCACTCTGCAATCGACTATTTAATATTTACTGAGAATGAACCTTTGCGTCCATAAAATATTTTCATTTCTGTTCGTTATCTTAATGACTTCATATACATTCGCACAGGATACTTTGCGCATTAATGAAGCAGTTATAAAATCTAAAAAACTACAGCTTAAAAAAAAGGGATTGTATGATGGCGATTTTATAGAAGATTATAATATCAGAGGATTTACACAAGACATACTTTTTGAACATGAATTACTAGATTTTTGGAGTACAGAAGATTTAAAATGCATAGAAGCTAAAACTCTGGATTATAGCGAAGAAAATGTCTTAAATATTAAATGGAATAAAGATCAGGATGGTTGTGATTGGGTCGGTTTTGGAATTGGTTGGGATGGTTGGAAAAGCAAGGACTTTGCATATGTAATAGACACTTTGGCTTTAGAATTAGTTGTCAGGTCTACAGGAGATAGCTTTACAAATATTCCATGGGCTTTTTGTTTTGAAGATTATAAAGGGTCTCAAGCATGGTTAGGTTATAATTCCTCTTTTCTAAAAGGAGATGCTATTTTAAAAGAATGGACTAAAGTTGTTCTACCTCTTTCTCTTTTTCCATTTGATGAGTTTGATACTGATGCTGCGAACATCAAGCAATTGTTAGTTCAACTTTTTTCTGAAGGTGAAATAGAGATTAACTCTATTAAACTTGTGCCTTTTTCTGGCAAGCTTAAAAATGACTTTTTAGCTCAAAAACAATCAATTCATATTGATGGAGATTTCTCAGATTGGGACGGTAGATTTGAGCTATTCAGTGGTCAACAATTTTCCGTCTCCTATTCTGATGAATACTTAAATTTAGCATTCATAGTGATTGATAGCACTCCTATGCAAAACAGTAAAATCGAAGGAGATCTTTGGAATGGAGACGCAGTTGAATTTGCGTTCTCCACTAACCCAAATGCAAACGATAAAAGAAACTTTCTTTTGTTAAGCGACCAGCACATTGGAATTAATTGTGGTGATTCGCCTTATGTATGGGATTTCAAAAGAAGTCAATTAATTCCCAATTCTAAACTTAAGATCATCGAAGTAAATACCGGATATATTGTTGAATCTTCTATCCCTTTAGAATATTTTAAAAATTTAGAATTTAAGTCAGGAATAGATTTAGATATGGAGGTTGCTATTGACTTGGGAAATAACGAAAATCGACAAACTCAAATCCGTTGGAACAGCAACAATAAAGATGGATTTCACCAAAACCCATCAATGTGGGGTAACTTACTTATTCAGTAAGATTATATCTTCATAAATGAATCTATAGCTTTTTGGCCGTTTGTCATTAACACGTGTATAATATATAGCCCCGAATCAAAAACCGATGCGTCAATTAGTGTTGTGTTTTGAGCTTCAAAAACAATTCTTCCAGATAGGTCAACTACCTTATATTCTTTGACTTCTTGATCAGAAGTTATTTTGGCAATGTCATTCAATGGATTTGGATAAATTGAAATATTTGTAAGATCTAAATCATCGACCTTTGAAACATCCTGGTAAACTCTTACATAATCTACATACATGTTAGCAGGAAAAACCGTTTCATCGTTTGGTGATCCAGGCCAATTTCCCCCTACAGCTAAATTGATAAGAAAAAAGAAAGGGTTGTGAAATTCTTCTTTTGATACAGCGCTTGGTCCAATATCTGTTGAATAGTAAGGATTCCCATTTAATGACCAAATAATATGATTTGGCGTCCATTCGATACTATAAACATTAAACTGTTCAGCGGCACAAATCGTAGATCCTCCTTGGTACACATGTCCATTATTGTTATAGTGATGAGTTCCATGAATTACAGGATCTAAATTAACGTGTTCCATAATGTCTATTTCACCACATTGTGGCCAACTTACTTGATTAATATTTGCACCTAACATCCAAAATGCTGGCCACAATCCTTGACCGATGGGTACGCTTATTCGAGCATGAACTTTTCCATATTGAAATTGATATAGATCTTTTGTTTTTATCCTTGTAGAAGTGTAGCTAGCATTTGCATATTGCTCCTCTTGAGCAGTAATATTTAACATTCCATCCTGTACTTTAACATTAGATGAATTAGAAGTATAGTATTGTAACTCATTATTCCCCCAACCCCAAGATCCTTGTCCAATATCAAATGTCCATTTTTCATAGTCTAATTCTTCTCCGTTAAATTCATCTGACCAAACAAGTTCGTATTGTGAAAAAACACAAGATTGGAAAATTGCAAACGTGATAAATAAAAACTGTTTTATCATATTTTCTCTTTGACAAATGAAACTTGGCCTATCCTATTTTCAGCTTGTATAACTAGGAAATAAATTCCAGGGTTAAGTTGAGAAATGTCAATTTCAGATTTATTTGAGCCAACTTCTATTTTTTGACCTGTAGAAGAAAAAATTGAAAAATTAAAACTTGATGGA
>NZRP01000024.1 GCA_002693775.1 Crocinitomicaceae bacterium
CTGCACTCATGCGATCCGTAGGATCTGTCATGTCAACGTAGAACTTATAAGTAGTTCCAGCTGCAGCAGCAGGTGCGGAAGCCTCAACAGTTAATGAATATTGGGCTGAAACAGCTGTGCTGAATAGCATGAAAATGCAACAAATTGCATTAGTTAAAATAGTTGTAATATGGCTCATAATCTATTGACGTCTATATAGGCCCAAAAGATAGTTAAAACCTGATATTTTTCCGACAAACTAACATAAATAAACGACTAACAAAATTAATTTATCGACTGACGAAAATATTGGAAAAATAAGATTGTTGCAAATTAAACTACTTTAAATCAATGTATTAAATTATAATACTTAATGTGTCAATTTAAAATACTGGTAGTTTTATCAAAAAACAGACAAGATAAGTTAGGGTAAAAATCTCTCTGTATTATTATTAAGTGGGCATTGGAAAGAAATTTTAGAGCTGATAAAGCTTCGATTCTTCGAAATGATTCGGTATACGATAGAAGGCATCAAAAGAACTAGAAAAGAAAATGGAAATCTCAAGAAAGGCTTAAGGTTTCTTACAGCTTTAGCTCCAAAGGACAAATGACCACTGCTTATCAAGACTACCCCTGGATATGGCTTGGTTCTCAAGTTTTTAGGCAACATAGTAAGAGCTGTTTCACCATCAATTGAGGCAAATTTGAGTTGCTCTCCCCTTTCATTTGAATGTTTGATGACTTTTGTAACTGTGTAATTGCACAGAGAACACGGTCCATCGTAAAAGAGGATATCACTCATCATAAATTATTAAACACCAGAGAAAGCCTAATGTTTCGGCCGTCTGACGGTATGATACCTGGACCTGGGTAGCCGGTTGCTCTTCTAGTGAAATACATGTTGTCAAGAGCATTATTCAGCTTAATTCCCAGACTTATATTTTGATTGAGATTATGATTGATTGCAAGGTCTAGAATGTTGTAAGAGGGGATCTCACCAAAAACAGCATTAGGCTCACTTAACGAGTTAGTAGCATCTGTGAATTGAGAATCTACAAAATTCCATTGCAGACTGGCTCTAGTCCTCTTATTTGTCCACGTTAGGACAGATCTATAAGTACAATTAGGAATGTTTTCAATTTCGTTTCCAGTAAAAATTGTTGTCTCTCCGTCAATGTAAATTCCCTTCATATAAGAGACGCTGACAAGGAGATCTATTGTGCTGAAATCACTCTTAAACAGCTCGGTTCTAACTAGTCCCTCTACGCCTAGAGTTCTTGCGTCAGAGACGTTTGTCCTAAGAAAGACAGGTTTTTCAATTAGAATAGGATCAGGGATCGTGGTGTTGTAAAGACCAATTTTATTTTTATACCTGAGCATAAATGCACTTACATCCCAAGAGATTTTTTCTCCATTTTTCCTGTAGCCTAAATCAAAATTAGCCCCTCCCTCATCCGTGATATCTGGGTCAACTACGACTCCGAGATTTTGGATTTGAATGTCTGAGAAGTTAACTGCCCTGTAATTTGCTACAGCATTTCCGTAGAATTCGACGTCATTTGGTGTCTTTAAAGAAAATCCCACACCAGGCAATAGTACATTTCTAGAATTCACAATTAATCCAGGATTAAAAACACTATCTTCAAGTGTGTTACCAGCCAAATCTTCAATTCTAACTCTGTACCAACCTTCAGCTCGTGTATCAATATATTCCCATCGAACACCAGGAGTTACTGAAAAGTTATCTGTAATGTTTATTATTCCTTGAGTAAAGCCGGCAATTTGACTATTGGGCAAGTTGTAATCTGACCCCTCCAGGTTGTCCTCATTTAAATAGTAGAAATTAGGATGAGCTGTAGCGTCTGCAAGGCCTTGTTCCATGTGAGTTAGACCATGGTATCCCTGCACTCCCATTACTAAAGCGCCAAATGACTTGCCATCTTCCTTAAGCCAAAGCCTTGTCGCTCTTAAATCAAATCCACCAGTATTGAACTCTGCTGAAATCAGATCTCTTTCTTCACCAAAGTCAATTCTATTAGGCGAACCTAAATAACCAAGCGCTTGACGTGAGGCATCAAGTTTAAAGGCGCTTAAATTGTATGACCAATTTGAGTAGTTTGGCTTATAGTCGAGCCCCATTCTAAGGATTCTCCAGTCGACTTTAAACCAGTTTCTTTCTCTGAAACTCACTCTAGGGTTCAAGTTAAACTGAGCGTCTGTAAGTCCACCTGGCTGGTGCTCTAGCCTGTTCATGAGGGTGAATTCCTCGCTTAGAACAAGTTCTCCATAATCGTTTGGTACATTTTGAGAACAAGAAACAATGAAAGTTTTGCTATCAAAGTCTGTGTTTTCTCGCCACCCCTCTCCTTTCTTTATATCAAAGCAGAAGTAATGGGCAGAGTTTTCCATTCCTGAGCCGTGTTCTGCAAAAATATTATAGTTAGCTCTAGCGTATTTATCTAGTGGAGAATATGCCGTTCCTGATGTGATTACCCTGAATTCGTCAGCTGAGTTGAATTTTCCTGATTTGATTTGAAAATTCAACATTCCTCCAAGCTGAGATCCGTATTGAAGAGCTCCAGCCCCACTAACATATTCAATTTTAGTAACAGCTTCAATAGGTGGAGAATAATAAGATTCTGGGTATCCCAAGGGATCAGCTGACATGGGCGAACCATTTTGCCTCATGCTTAGATGCGCTGATCTGTTAGGACTTAAGCCACGCACACCTATTCCAATTTGCAATCCCGCTGCATCACTCTCCCACATATTTACACCTGGAATCTTATGGAAGATGGATCTAGCTTGCACCTCACCAGGGAGGATGATGTCCTTATCCGTTCTGATTACACTTGATTTTATACCCCTGTACACACCCCCCTTATGAATCGAATTCATCCATTCAACATCTGATTTGGAATTTGTTTCAACTTTAGCTCCATCTAAATCAATTTGGGATGAAGTTAAGATGATGGATACAGGCAGTTGAGATCTAGATGTTATCGACGTTGTAAAAGATTCATATCCAAGGAATTGAACAAATATTGTAATCGGATATTCTTCTATAAATCTTATTGAGAATTCGCCTTGCAAATTTGTAGTTGCTCCTGTAGAATTATCACCACTTTCTAAGATTACTGAAGCACCAGGTAATGGCATGTCACTGGACAACACAACCCCTTCTACTTCAACAGTTTGAGCATAGATATCCAAGGTGAACAAAAAGCAAGTTGAAACTAAAACGATATGTCTTAAAACCTGGTTCATTACCAATTGCTATCAGCTCTTAATTGTTTTTCCAATTTCGAATATTCGAGTGGCGAAATTACAGAGTCAAAGGGCAATACGTAGTCTCTTTCAGCCCAAGAATTTTCAATTGAGCTTAATTCCCTAAAAGGCTCAATTAGCAGCTGTGATCTTCTTCCGTTTAATGAAGCCCAAACCTCAGCCCTTACTTTCACCTCTTCTCCATTTTTCTTGAGGTACTCATCATGAACAATTCCTGCAAATTGTACTATCATGTCTGGCTGAGAGCTAACCATTTTGATTTGGTTTGGAGTCAGCCAAGAATCCAAATCAAGTTCAACCTCTCTTCCTTCATTATTTTTAATGAAAAACCTTGCCCAACCAGGCTTTTCCATCAACATCACTCTCCAACCAAACCTGTATCCTGACTCGTGCCAGAAGCTGTTTCCTGAATACATTAAATAACGGAATGGAAAGAGGATTTGAATTAGAATGAAAACCGTTACAAAGCATTTCATCAAGCTATTGGGGCTTTGTGACTTAGTTGCTTCAGGTAGTTTTAAAAAGGATAGTTTTAACGCGTCCCAAAATTTCCTGTGATCTTCAGCTGAGAAAAAGATGGTGGCTGAGAAAATCATTACCCAAGGAAATATTCCAATTGGAAATAAAAGCCATGTGAGGATGTGGAATACAACTACTATTGGATAGAAATAATTTCTAAATCTTGACATTAAAAAGAATGGAGCAGTCAAATCGAAAAGAGCTCCTGCCCAACTAAACAAAATAGCTGTCGCTTTATACTGGAAAAGCCAACCAATTATCGGCATTGAAGTGTGCTGAGGAAGCCAAATCGAAAGCGGCTGAGCATCTATCAACCAGTCAGTATTTAGCTTAGCTACACCTGCATAGAAATACACAAGGCCTATCATGAATCTGAACAAATTCAAATGCAAAACTGGCAGTCTGTGATCTTCTTTGTGAGATGACGTGAAAATCAAAAGAAAGCTTAATACTGAAACAAAGTAGTAATGGTTGAGATAATTACTTTTACAAAGTAGTTCTACGTAAGTAAAACATAGAAAGAAAACTACAGCACCTAACCTAAAGAATCTGCCTGACATTATTGAGATTCCACCTAGTATCATGCCCGCAAAAAGTGCGATAGTTGCAATGAAATTGGGTCTTGGAAGAAAAGCGAACTCTTCGAATGGAAATGTGTATAGTGGATTAAGGATTTGGCAATTAATCCACCCATAAAAAAGGAACCTTAGTGTGCTAAACACAACTAAGGCTCCAAAGAGACGTCTAAAAGTGAATAATGGCGCCGAATCAACCATTAATCACCGTCGTTATCAATATAAGTTACAAGGACACCTAAAGCACCCATCATATCAACTTTCCAAAGAACGACAAGTGCTTGAAGTTCTTGATAAACTTCATTTGCTTCAGCAGTATTATTCACAACATAGTCTGAAAGTGGATTTTCAAGGGTGGAAATAGCTTGTTTAGAAGAAATGATTTGAGCTTTAATATCTGAATCCAAGATTGAGCCATATTCAACATCTCCAAATGAAATCAAATAATCATCTATCCCCATTCCTTCAATTAAAATTCCAGAAGAATCGTAATAATTACCTAAGTAAATATTTTCAAATGGTAAAATTGCTGATGCTAGAAGGTCAACACTTAAATTTTGAGCATAGTACGCTTCTACGTGTCCTGGCAAAGGAGTACCTGATAGTGTCATAATACCTGTAGGTAATCCAAGTTTTTGCTTTCTAACATAGGTCTCATAAACTTTATTAAATGCGTTTAAAACTTCACCTATTGAGCTTCCCATCTCAGTTCCTGTAGATGCTTTAAAAGTAGCTCCATAAGTAGTAGTCCAATCACTATAAACTGCTTCAGCTTCCACTTTCATAAATTGAATAAGCCTAACTAAATGAGCCAACCGATCAGGACTATTACTTAGTTGATTGAATGCATCATCAGCATTAAGCAAATAATCAATAGCAGGCAAACCAATATTATCAAGAGTTGCAGGTGAACCAGGTGTCCAATTATCATCTGGAACTGCCTGATTAATTTTATCAATATCAGTGGGGTAAGTATTTGTTGTAGAAAGAAGTGCTCTGTTTGATGCTGGACCAAAATCATATAAAGCAACTTCCTGCCAACTCAAATATGTTGAAATGAATGCTACCCTACAGCTCTCAAAATTTTGAATGTTTGTAGGATCGTCTGCAAAAAGCTCAACAGCATCTTTAAGTATTAGAGTCTCGTTATAATAATTTTCATAAGAAGGAATAATTAGATTATCACACCAATTATTTAAAAGAACTGCTCTATCAAAATCATTATCTTGATCATCATCCACACCACTTCCACAGCTGTTTAAACCAAACAAAGAAGCTACAAATAGTAATACAACAACAGGGCGAAAAATATTTCGCCCTGTTTTGAAATTATATAGTAAAGTCATGACCTTAGTCATCAAGTGATATAATTTATTATAATTCATCTGCATACTGAGTTAATCCAAGTATAGTAGCTAACTCATCTCTTGCAGCAAGAATATTAGCAGTGGTTACATTGTAATAATCCTCACCAAGCAAAGCAAGAATTTCTTCTGACTTATTAAAATCAACTGAAGTTTCTGCACCATATGGAAGAGCCATGATAAACGCTTTTGCCTCAGAAAGAGTGTGATTTCTTAAAGCATCGTCTCCAAAGCTATCTATTGCATCGTTTAGGTAGTGTATTGCAGTACCACCAGCCATCTTTTCCATTTCTTGGTTAATTATTGTGATTTGCTGATCTCTTACAGCCATAATATCTGCTGAGATCGCAGCACGACCTAAACGAAATGCCTCAACAATTTTAGTAGCAGATCCAAGAGGGTCTTCTCTTCCATCAGCGTATTTACCCCAGAATCTGTCTGTCCCGTTTACAGGGTAATCTGGGGCGGTAGTGAAGTACCCGTATGCTTCATCCCAATGATGCTCCATAGTGGTGTAATACTTGCCATTAGCTGGATCAACAGCTTCAGAATTGTCTACATCCATTTTAGCTGGTGCCAAGTAAACACTTGAAATATTGTAATAGAAGCATGCACCCATAAGTCCTTTTTCGATAAGTTGCGTCCATTCCTGACCTTCTGCGTTTTGAAGATACTGCTTTGATGGGTTAGAAGTAGAAACAACTACTCCGGCAACACCTGCAGAACCTGTTTGAGAACTAGTCAAAGTACTAGCATCCCCAAGTTCAGTCATCCAAGTTTCAAATTGAGCGATTATCGTTGGATCTCCACCAGCAGTTTTATTTCTAAGTTGTTTTGTATTATCGGGTGAGTTCATATCAAGGTTCTCAACGTCATCCCATGTATATCCATCGTGACCATACATTGAAATTAATGTATTTCCATCAACTACTGTACCTTCAGTATTTGCAGTTTTCATAACTGTCACCATTTCAGAAAGCATATTTAAACGAATATGTTGACCAGAATAGCTAACAGTACTATTTCCATCAGCATCTTCATATACGTATTCATCAGGAGTAATAATGTCGTATTCACATGAACCATCATCATCATCTGCATTAGTATCGTAATTTGTTGCCAATGAGTCAGTACACCCCTCGCTATCTCTATTACAAGATGTAATGAATACTAGTGATAATCCAAAGATTATTGTTAAGATTTGAGCTTTGTTACTCATAATTTTATTGGTTTTTAAGTTTAAAAAGTTTAAGCAAATTTATATTTTTCATTATTCAAAAACCTATACCTAAAACATGGTATTTTTATTTATTCTAAATAAGGATTAGTATAAAAATGCTAAAAATTAATACTGAAAACTTTTTCAACCGTACCGTCAGAAAACAATTCAAACAACAAAGTGTTTGAAGTAAATTCTACCTTTTGACCAATTGTATTGTAGTAACCTAAACTATGTTTGCTAGCTTGATAAGAATTTAGAGAAACGGACTCAATTTGGTCTTCGGTTGCAAAAAACCAATCAAACTTATGTGCTCGATATAAATTTCCTCCATTGTCATATTCTAGCTGAAAGACAACCTCATTTTCTGGTGTCACTTCGACTAACACAGATCCTGTATTTAAAAGCTGAAGATTACCAAAATCTACAAGTGTATTTCCATTTGGCAATCTCTGTGTAGACCCTATGGATGGTGTATAATAAAAATCAGGATGAGTGTACTCCCATATATTTTCACATGTCATCGCATCTAAATCCAAATGATACTCTACAGCTCTAGAGATATTTGGTAATCCCGTATACTGAGAACTATGATTACCATTATCATAAAGTAGATAATGATCATTACCTAAGCACCTAAGAGTATGTTGATGCGTAAAAGGATAATCATTTATAAATTCAAAGTCAGTTTGGGTTCCTCCCCATCTCCAGATTATTTCACCTGTAGTTCTGTGGATTTTTGTGATTTCATCAAGGTTTCTAGATGAGATAACAAAGTGGCCATCATAATCAATGTCAATGGAGTTGGTATGGATGAAATTCATCTCGTTATTAGTCCAGGGCTCATAATATGGATTATCTGTGATATGAAAGTGATTCCAGCTACTCCATTCAAATACTAGATTATGCTCTGAATCGAGCTCTTGGATAATTACACCTTCTATTTGAGCTGCAGGATCACCTCCTTCAACAACGGTGTCCATTGCGTAGGTCTGAATATCGTAACAGAACAAAACATAATTCCCATTTGAAAGTGCCATGAAATCATGATTATCGGCCACATACCCATTTAAGGCATAAACAGAATCAACAACTTGATGCAATGAGTCCATCACAAACCAACCGTCAGAAGCTCTGTCAAAATATGTCAAGTGATTATTCGCATTAACCTTAAAATCCCAACCTTTCATCCCCCAGTTTTCTACAAATAACTCCTCTCCTTCTTGTGATATAATCATCACATTCCTGGGCTGATTACCTCCTTTCTGATAAAACAAATTCCCCTGATATGCATCAGGGGAATTAACTGTGATGTTATAATTAGTTTGAGCGATTAATGCACTAGACATCTTCATTGTAACCACCAATGTCAGCAATACATTTACAGAGATTTTCATGAAGGCTACTTTTTACCCTTGATTCTTTTCCAAAGATTTGAGAAAAAAGAATTTCTATCATCACTATTAGGACCTCTCTGAGTCTTTTTCATAAGATATCCTTTATCCCCTTGATCAATTAAAAGGAATGAAAAAATGAATCCAGCTGGCTTCCCCTTTCTGTCTGTATACATACCAAACCTTAAATCATTAAACAAAAGCCCCTCTTCTGATTCTGTTATACAGAAGTAGTCATCACTAAACCACCTTAACGCTTTTATAGTTGGGTCAGTATCTATGTTTTTGAGTAATTGATGATTCTTGTCTATTTCATAAAAGCTTACTGGTACTTCATCGAACTGTGAGTAATCACCAATATAGAAGAAATCGTTAGTCTCTGCTGTGCAAGACCATAGTACATTACTGAACAGTACTGCACTTATAGAATAATTATACACTTCAAGTCCAGCCTGAGTAAACTCATTTTGAAAGTGGTTGTAAACACAATGTCTATTGTAAAGTGTAAACATTAGGTAAAGGGAACTAATTAAAAGACCTGTATTGTTAAGGATTCTTCGTTTATGTTCAGACCTATTAAATCGAGACGCACAAATAAGTAAAACAAGCAGTGGCAGAGTGTACAATGGATCTACTACTGATATCGATCCCCACATTACTTTATAGTTGCTAAACGGTGCAAACACCTGTGTGCCATAAAGGGTAAAGCAATCAAGTAAAATATGTGTAGCAAAAGCCCAGAAAAACAAGTTTATCCAATCTAATTTAGAGGCTTCGGGCTTTTCCCAGGCGGATGAAAAATATTTGGTCTTAACACTATAATAAAGTGGAGCAAAAAGAAGTGGCGCCGCAAGAAGAACAACTATTATTGGATAAAAATTGAATATCGATGCTAGAAAATGTACCACCTTTAAAACAAGTAGTACAGACAGCACTTTTGATACAGTTGCAATCCATTTGTGATATGGCGAGTTGTATATCGTATAAATAAGCAGACCAAATAAAATTGCTCCTATAACACTGAAAAATATTGAATGAGATATACCTCTATGAAAGAGTAATCCATCTAGGTCAGACATAAAGTAATTACCTACTACATCCAGATCAGGAATTGTTCCGGCAATTGCGCCCCATACCATTGCTCTGTTACCTAGTTTTCTTCCTAAAACTAGTTCACCTACGGCAGCGCCTAAGGTTAATTGGCTTAATGAATCCATTTAAGATGTTTTTAAAAAACTGAATTTTGTATGATGAATTAGCACTTTAGTCTCTTTAAGAATAATATATTTTTCCGCCTTATATGTTTGCAAATTTAACTCATGATGTCATTGTTGAATTGTATTAAACTTATAGACAAGAAGCTATTTGGTTCATTTCACAAAGCTTGTAGAATTTATTTCTTATAAATGTTATACAAAACGATAGAGTAATTATTATCTTTAAACTCTCATTTTCTAAGAGTTATTTATGAGTGAAATTGCAATTATAGGTAGTGGATTTTCAGGGCTTAGTGCAGCTGCTGTCCTTTCTAAACAAGGGCACACTGTAACAGTATATGAAAAGAATGAGGAGCTAGGAGGACGAGCGCGTCAGTTCAAATCAAAAGGCTATACGTTTGACATGGGGCCTAGTTGGTACTGGATGCCAGATGTTTTTGAAAAATTTTTTAGTCGATTTAACAAAAAATCTTCTGATTATTATGAGCTTCACCAACTCGATCCAGGCTTTCAAATCATTTTTGAAAAAGACTATTCTATGTCAATTCCAGCGGATTGGCAATCTATTTTAAACTTATTTGATGAAATTGAATCAGGAAGCTCCCAAAAGCTTGAAAAATTTATGAATGAAGCCGCCTATAAATACGATTTTGGAATCAATAAACTAGTCTATGAGCCAGGTTTATCAATCAAAGAAATCTGTAAAAAAGAACTTTTAACCAATGTTTTCAAACTACAAGTATTTACGTCATACAGAAAACATATTGCTAAGTTTTTTAAACATCCTAAAATCAAGGCTTTGTTAGAATTTCCTGTATTGTTTCTAGGAACAGCCCCAGCAGAGACACCTGCACTTTACAGTTTGATGGCTTACTCTGGAATTAAACATGGAACTTTTTATCCTACAGGAGGATTTGGAAAGGTAATTGATGGCTTCGTCCATTTGTGTAAAGATTTAGGAGTAAAGTTTGAATCAAAGACCAATGTCAATAAAATAAATATTGAAAATAAACTTGCTACATCAATATCTACATCAAAAGGAGAGTTTTCATTTGACTATATTATAGCTTCTGCAGATTACAATCATGTAGAACAACATCTACTAGAAAAAAAGTACAGAAATTACAATGACGAATATTGGAATAAAAAAACTTTTTCACCTTCAGCACTTCTTTTTTATCTAGGAGTAAATGCTAAAATCGAAAAACTTGAGCACCACAACTTATTTTTTGATGAAGATATAGAAGTGCATACTGAAGAAATATACAAGAGCCCGTCGTGGCCAAGCAAACCATTATTTTACACATGTTGCCCATCCAAAACAGATAAAAGCATTGCTCCAAATGGGAAAGAAAATATTTTTCTACTTATGCCTTTGGCTCCCGGCTTAGAAGACAATGAAATGTTAAGAGAAAAGTATTTTAACATTATGATATCAAGGCTAGAAAAATATTGTCAACAAGATATACTCAAGCACATTGAATACAAAAGGAGCTATTGTATCGAAGATTTTAAAAATGATTATAATGCGTTCAAAGGAAATGCATATGGATTAGCAAACACACTGTTCCAAACTGCAAATCTGAAACCAAAAATCATAAACAAAAAGATCAATAACTTGTTTTATACTGGACAATTAACAGTCCCAGGACCTGGTGTTCCTCCATCAATTATCTCAGGTCAAGTTGTGGCTGATTATATTTCAAATAACATCTTATGAGATGAAACATATTTATGATTACATATCTCAAGAATGTAGTAAAAACACTACACAAACATATAGCACTAGCTTTTCTTTAGGAATTAAAGCTCTAAAGAAAGAACTACATCAACCAATCTATAATATTTATGGTTTTGTTAGACTAGCAGATGAAATTGTAGATACTTTTCATGATTACAACAAATTTGAATTGTTGAGTCGTTTCAAACAAGATACCATTAACGCTATTGAAGATAAGATTAGCCTAAATCCAATCTTAAA
>NZRP01000025.1 GCA_002693775.1 Crocinitomicaceae bacterium
CGCTTCCTCAGCAGCAGGCGCTTCCTCAGCAGCAGGCGCTTCCTCAGCAGCAGGCGCTTCCTCAGCAGCAGCAGCAGCGGCAGCTTCAGCAGCAGCGGCAGCTTCAGCAGCCATTTCAGATGCAGCGGCAGCTTGCTTAGCAGCACGTGCTTCGCTTACTTTCTTTTCTGCAGCTAGTCTTTCAGCATTTGCTTTATCATCAGCACTAGCAAGATTGTTACGCTTAGCGTCAATCTTAGATTGCTTTTCACTGTACCAAGCTTCAAATCTCTTTGTTGCTTCAGCTTCAGTAATAGCTCCCTTAGCCACTCCTTTTAGAAGGTGATTGTGATAGATAGCTCCAGTGTGCTTTAAGATAGCGCGTGTAGTATCAGTAGGTTGTGCTCCAACTCCTAACCAGTATAATGCGCGATCATGCTTGATCTCGATAGTTGCTGGGTTAGTGTTTGGATTGTAAGTACCGATTTTCTCGATAAAACGTCCGTCTCTTTTTGCGCGAGCATCAGCTGCTACTACGTGGTAAAATGGTTTACCTTTTTTTCCGTGACGTTGAAGGCGAATTTTAGTTGCCATGTTAGAAGAACTTTTTATAAGGGTCCTAAACCCAGTTGTTAATCAAAATAATTGGAGCGCAAAAGTACTATAAAACTTACTGTCTCACAATTTTTTTTATATCAACATATAGTTCCGAATAAACTAAGCCAAAACAATATATCGCCAATTGTAGTAGAACCATCTCCATTGAAATCAGATTGACACGATGAAGTACACCCAAATTCAGATAGAATAATGTTTAAATCGCTTACACCTAATGATCCGTTTCCATCAATATCACCAGGGCAATCAGGGCATAAGATCTCATTGTAGTTAGCTATTAACCATTGGATGTCATTGCCCCATAATTCATCTGAAGATTCAATAGAATAATATCCTTCATCTGTAATGGTAAGCCCGTTCCATTCAATACTCTCATTAGGACAAAATTCACTTTCATCTGGAGTGAGTTTAAGGACATGCAGTCCGTTTTTCATGTCTGAGATCAAAACCTTACCCGACGGAAGAGCGGAATGAACCCCCCAAGCTCCTTGATATCCTGAATATGAATCCTGCAGATGTGTGTCATACCATGCTACTAGATTTGGCTCAGATGGAGAACTTATGTCAAAAATTTGCAGTCCATCGTGATAGTATGAAACAAAGACTAGGTTGTCTCTGATCATTAAGTTATGCGGAATGCAATTAGGGTCTGTGCCTGAGCTAAGTGTAGAAAGAACTTGCATATCTGTTAGGTCAGAAGTCTCTACTACTTTAAGAGGTGAACCATGTGTTTCATCTGCAAAGACATATATGTCATTTTCCGGAACCCACCATCCACTGTGATTACCTCCCTGAACGGGGTAATCATCAAGATTGCCTAGCATAGTAGGCATTGCATCAATGTGCATCACATAATAGCCTTGGCTTCCAGAATTTATCCATGCTGTGTCATTTTCAACGTAGATATCATGGCAGTTTGAAATCCATGGCGACATATTTACTAACTCGAAAGGAGAAGTTGGGTCGCTTACATCTAGCACCCTTAATGCTGTTGAATTACTCATACTTGTGTTAGAGCACAAGTAGAGAAGATCACTTTCGTTATCTACAAATACATTGTGTGATGTTATGCTGAATTCATTACTGTCGTATAGAGTGTTTACTTGGTTGGGTAAGTCACTTAGGTCAAAAATTTGCAGACTACTAGTCCCCTGATCGCATACAGCAAATAATAGATTTCCATCTATGTGATAGTCTCTGTGAGTAATGTAATTGCCTCCGGCAGCCCCTTCAAGGAATGCAACTTCTACAGGGTTAACAGTGCTGATGTCAATGATGTGAGCCCCCATGGTAGATCCAATAATTGCATATTCTACTCCATTTACTTCAAGGCCTTCAACATCACTATAAGCTCCGCCAAATCCATTAATAGGAAGTGTGGTGTCATTCCATACACCAAGCAACTCAACATTGTCAGATTGCCTTACACATGAGCCGTCGTCGATGTTTGCTTGTGGATTGTAGTTAAAGGCATCTGAAAGCATGCATCCTGGGATAGGACAGTCTTCACTTAAAGCAAGAGTCATTGTAGCTTCATCTCCAGGACTAGCTGCAACGTAACCGCTTGCTAATAATTCGTCGTCATCGTTAGAAATAGAGAGGATGGCTCCTTGCCAGCCATCACCGTAAGTGTCCTCCATCCAAACTGTGTAGCATCCGTCAGTCAGGCAAATGTGCTCTTCAATGTAGGTGTTGCTTTGGTAGCCGGAGAATGGGCCTAGAATGCCAGCGTCAGTGTCGTCTAATATTCCCCAAACGAGTTCTTCACCGTAGAGGTCAGGGGTGATTGATGCAGTATAGAGTGATTCGCCTTCAGAGCATAGGGATGTGGTGCAGTCGTCAGTTGTGTAGAGGTCCATTAATGCTGAGGACGCTGATACTGCTCCAGAGGCGAGCATGTTGCTGTTTTCGTCAGTGAAGGTGATTGTGCCGCCTTGCCAGCCGTCACCGTAAGAGTCTTCCATCCAAACTATGTAGCATCCAGGTTCAAGGCAAAGGTCGTATGTGTAGCTTGTATTATTTGAGTAATCTGAAAAAGGACCTGCGGCTTGAGTGCCATTATCGTTCATAACGCCCCAGGATATTTCCTCAGCCCAAATCCCGGTGTTCAACTCAACATGTATGAGTGGGTACGGGCAGTTTTGGGCTTTAGTGTTAGAAGCGTAGAAAACTAACGCTGTGAGAAATAAACAGTTTTTCAAAAATGACACAAACCAAATTTAGGTAAAGTAGTGGGTAAAGTGTGTATAACCCTAGGGCTAGAAATTGGATAAATTGGGGGAAAGTGTCTAGGTTCGTTGAGAATTAATCCCGCATGTTTTTAGTATACGATACAGAGACTACAGGCCTTCCTAAGAGCTATAAAGCGCCACTAACTGATTCTGAGAATTGGCCAAGGCTAGTGCAGCTTGCGTGGCAATTGCACGATGAGAAGGGAAAGCTTATTTCTAGGGGGAACAGAATTGTAAAGCCTGATGGGTTTAAGATTCCGTTTACGAGTGCTAAGATTCATGGGATTACTACTGAGCGAGCTGAGCAGGAGGGAGCTCCACTTGATGAGGTAATAGCTGAGTTTAATGAGGATTTGGCCCAGGCCAAATACATCATGGGCCACAACATTGAATTCGATGTAAGTATAGTTGGGGCTGAGCTTCATAGGCTTGGTAAATCGTTTGAGCCTCTGATAACGATAAATTCTATTGATTCGAAGCTTGAAGCAACAGAATACTGTGCAATTCCGGGTGGTAGAGGTAGAAGGTTTAAGTGGCCAACACTAACTGAGGTACATGAGAAGTTGTTTGGTGAAGGGTTCGACGATGCTCACGATGCGGCTTATGACGTAGATGCTACAGCTAAGATCTTTTTTGAGCTTTGTAAAAGGGGAGTTATTTCAAGGCCTGAAATAACAGATAAGGATGCGATTAAGTATGAAGCACCTGTCTTGGAAAAGGCAAATTTTGCGGTTGAGTCAGATGGCGATGAAGTAGCTAATACAGGTGTTGATATTAGCGCTGGTGTAGCAGAATTAGAGGGGGTGAAGTTTACCCACTTACATGTTCATTCACAGTTCTCTGTATTGCAGGCCGTTAGTTCTGTTGAGGCAATTGTTAAAGCAGCAGCTTTGAATGAAATGCCTGCTGTTGCTATTACTGACATGGGCAACATGATGTCAGCCTTTCTTTTAGTTAGAGAGGCTAATAAAGCAGGGATTAAGCCCATTGTGGGAGTAGAGCTGAATGTCTGTGGTGATATGTATGATCACAAGAATAAGGATGATGGCTATCCTACAGTTTTCTTAGCTAAGAATAAAAAGGGGTATCACAATCTGGTAAAACTTGCATCCCAAGCATATACAGATGGTTTTTATTATCTACCTAGAATTGATAGAAAGCTAGTAGAAAAGTATAAAGAAGACCTTGTGGTGTTGACTGGCGGGCTTTTCAGTGAAGTTCCATCTATGATTCTTAATGTTGGTGAGAAACAGGCTGAGGATGCCTTCTTGTTTTGGAAAGGTCTTATGGGGGATGATTTCTATGCTGAGCTTAACAGACATGGGCTTGAAGAAGAGCAGGTAGTAAACTCAGTATTGCTAGATTTTTGCGAAAAGCACGGAGTAAAATACATAGCTGCAAACAACACGTTCTACACTAAAAAGGAGGAGAGCGAGGCTCAGGATATTCTTCTCTGTGTGAAAGATGCGAAAAGCGTAAGTCAGCCTAAAAAGTATTTGGGGAAGAAGGGGAGAGAATTCAGGTTTGGCATGCCCAATGATGAGTTTTACTACAAGTCTCAGAATGAGATGAAGGAGCTCTTTGCAGATATGCCAGATGCAATTAGAAATGTTGATTCTCTTGTTTCTGAGTTTGAGAGGTATGAGTTAGCGAGGGAGATATTACTTCCTGCTTTTGATATTCCTGATCAGTTTAAATCGCCAGAGGATGATGTTGATGGTGGTAAGCGAGGGGAGAATGCGTACCTCAGGCATTTGACTTTTGAAGGAGCAAAGATGCGCTGGGGTGAAGACCTTCCTGAAGGCCATGTTGAAAGATTAGATTTTGAGCTTGCAACAATTAAGAATACAGGATATCCAGGGTATTTCTTGATTTGTGCGGACTTCATTGCTGAGGCAAGAAAAATGGGGGTAAGTGTGGGGCCAGGTAGAGGTTCTGCAGCTGGTTCTGCCGTTTCCTACTGTATTGGAATTACAAATATTGACCCAATAAAGTATGATTTGCTATTTGAGAGATTCTTAAATCCAGATCGTGTAAGCTTGCCTGATATTGATATTGATTTCGATGATGAGGGTAGAGGAAAGGTTATCGATTATGTGATTAATAAATATGGTGCTTCTCAAGTAGCCCAAATCATCACCTACGGTAAAATGGCTGCTAAATCAGCTATCAGAGACACTGCTAGAGTACTAGAGTTGCCACTGGGCGATGCTGATAGAATTGCTAAGCTTATCCCAGATTTGAGCCTTGGCAAGATGTTCTCCTTTAGCGATAAGCAGTTAAAGGATCAGCTCAGAAGTGAGGATGTAGATAAGGTTAAGGAACTTAAAAAGATTGCTGAGAAATCAGGGTTAGAAGGTCATACAGTCCAAACCGCTAGAGTAGTTGAAGGTTCTCTGAGAAATACAGGAATCCATGCTTGCGGAATCATTATTACTCCTAGTGACTTAACAGATTATGTGCCTGTATCAGTTCCTAAGGGTGGTGATATGGTTTGTACTCAATTTGACAACAACGTAGCTGAGTCGGCTGGTCTACTTAAGATGGATTTCTTAGGTCTAAGGACACTCACAATTATTAAAGATGCGGTTGCTAACGTAAAAGCTAGAACGGGAAAGGAGCTAGATCCAGAGTCATTTCCTATTGATGATAAGCTTACCTATGAGCTTTTCCAAAAAGGAAATACCGTTGCGATTTTCCAGTATGAGTCTGCAGGCATGCAAAAGCACCTAAAGGACTTGAAACCTACAGAGTTTGAGGACTTGATTGCGATGAATGCGCTATACAGGCCGGGTCCAATGGAATACATTCCATCGTTTATTAAGCGTAAACATGGCGCAGAGGCAATCACCTACGATATAGCTGATTGTGAAGAATATCTTAAGGAGACCTACGGAATTACAGTTTATCAGGAGCAGGTTATGCTTCTATCACAAAAGCTAGCTGGTTTTACCAAAGGTGAAGCTGATACATTGAGAAAAGCCATGGGTAAAAAGAAGGCCGATCTTATTGCTGAGATGAAGCCCAAATTCATGAATCAAGGCACCGCAAACGGTCACGATAAGGATAAGCTGGAAAAGATTTGGACTGATTGGGCAGCATTCGCCTCATATGCATTTAATAAGTCCCACTCAACTTGTTATGCTTGGATAGCCTACCAAACAGCATATCTAAAAGCTAATTACCCCGCTGAGTTTATGGCTGCTGTTTTATCTAATAATATGAATGACCTGAAGAAGGCTACATTGTTCATGGATGAAGCCCGTAGAATGGGTATACCTGTATTGGGACCAGATGTAAACGAATCTAGGTTCAAGTTTGCAGTGAATGAGGCTGGTGCAATTAGGTTTGGTCTAGGAGCCATGAAAGGTGTTGGAGAGGGAGCTGTTATGTCAATTATGGAGAGCAGAGTAGTTGAGGTGGATGCTAATGGTATCGAGAAGATTGAACCATACAAAAGCATTTTTGATTTCTCTAAAAGAGTAAGTGATGCATGTAATAAGAGGGTGTTTGAGGCTCTTGCTCTTGGTGGTGCATTTGATGAGCTAGAGGCTTCTAAGGGGCTTCATAGGGCGCAGTTTTTTGCTTTAGACGCTAAGGAAAGAACTGTGCTTGAAATGGCTATTAAATATGGTCAGGCTATTAAGAAAGCTGAAGCGTCATCCCAAACCTCAATGTTTGGTGATGACGATGAAGCCTCGATTTCAGAACCTGTTATCCCTGAGTGTGACCCATGGACTGACATGGTTAGGCTTAACCATGAAAAAGAAGTTGTAGGTATTTACATTAGTGGGCACCCACTTGATAAGTTCAAGTTTGAGCTAGATAATTTCACAACTAAAAACGGACTAAGTATCCTTGAATACATGGACCCTTTAAGGGGTAAAAAGCTTAAGTTTGGTGGTCTTGTTACAAATGTTGAACACAGAATAAGTCAGCAAGGAAGACCATGGGGAATGTTTACTCTTGAAGATTACTTCGGTAGCCATGAATTCAGACTGTTCAGTGATGATTACTTGAACTTTAAAAACTTCATGGTTGACGAGTGGATGGTTATTGTATCTGGGCAGGTTGTAAAGAAGAGATCTTGGGGAGATTCAAACCTAGATCCTGGCAGTGAGTTTAAAGTCACTAAGATTGAGATGCTTGCTGAATCAAGAGAAAAAAGACTGGAACGAGTTTGTATTGATTTGAATTTAAAGGCTTTAAACGAGAGTTGGGTTGATCAATTAGAAAGTGCTATAAAATCGTCTAAGGGTAAAGTAGGTATTACAATTGATGTATACGATGGGAAGTATAAAATAGTTATGCCTAGTAGAAACTATCAAGTTGATGTAAGTAATGATTTCTTAAATAAGCTTGAAGAAATTTGTAAGCCAGGTGTAGCTAATTATAGATTTGAAATAAACAGGGGTTAAAACTTGTCCACGAATAGAATATTGAATGGTGATAAATAAAGGTTGGTCTAATCAATAGAGGCAAATACCTTTGGAACCTAAATTTGAAAATAAAGAATATAAAATATCATGGCATTAGAATTCACAGATAGCAACTTTCAGGAAGTAGCATTAGACAGCGGAAAGCCCGTAATGGTTGACTTTTGGGCTGAGTGGTGTGGGCCTTGTAGAATTATAGGCCCAGTTGTTGACGAACTAGCAAATGAATACGACGGCAAAGTTGTAATCGGTAAAGTAAACGTTGACAATAACTCAGAACTCAGCGCTAAGTACGGAATTAGAAACATTCCTACTATTCTATTCATTAAGGATGGAGAGATAGTAGACAAGTCAGTAGGTGCTTCACCTAAAAACGTATTAGAGGAGAAGCTAGACGCACTTCTTTAATTTTTTTAGTTAAGACATATTTCAGCATCCCTGCCCCTAAAAGGCGGGGATGTTATCTTTGTAGCTATGCCATTAAATCCTAGACCAGAAATGCAACAAAGATTAGGACGGCTCGAGCTCCTAGCAAAGCACGCTGTGGAAGGGTTTATTACAGGACTCCATAAAAGTCCATTTCATGGCTTTAGCGTAGAATTTGTAGAACACAGACTCTACAACCTAGGCGAATCGACTAAACATATTGATTGGAAACTTTATGCTCGATCTGATAAGATGTTTGTCAAGCGTTATGAAGAGGAAACAAATCTTAGATGCCAAATCGTTATCGACTGCAGCTCTTCAATGCGTTATCCTGCAAATTCTAATAATAAGCTCACATTTTCTGCCGAATCAACAGCAGCCCTCATTGAGCTCTTAAAACGCCAAAGAGACGCAGTAGGGATTAGCCTTTTCACTGACTTACTCAATCTTCAAACACCTGCTCGTTCAAGTTCAGCACACCATAGAATGCTGTTCCATAAGCTTGAAGAATTATTAGATAATCCTCATTCAACACCTCAGAGGACATCAGCCATATCTGCACTTCATGAAATTGCTGAGCTTACTCCCAGGCGTTCTCTAGTTATAATATTCAGTGACATGTTAGACAACAGCGAGAACCTCGAACAAACCATCGATGCTCTCCAGCACCTACGTCACAATAAGCATGAAGTAGTAGTCTTTCATGTTCTTGATAAATCAACTGAGATTGACTTTGATTTCCCTAACAGACCTACAAGATTCGTTGATCTAGAATCTGGAGCAGAGCTAAAGCTGCATCCTTCAGAAGTAAAAGATTTCTATGTTAAAAAGATGTCTTTTTTAAGAAAAGAACTTGAAACCAGGTGTGGTCAGCACTCTATTGATTTTATAGATGTAGATATTTCTGAAGGTCCTATTCCTGTGCTTTCTAGGTACTTAATAAAAAGAAAGAAACTTTTTTAATCCTAACCGTTGCAATGAGGGATTTGAGTACATATATTTGCCGTCCCGAAAGGGAAACCCAACCCAAACTGGTCTGGTAGTTCAGTTGGTTAGAATACATGCCTGTCACGCATGGGGTCGCGAGTTCGAGTCTCGTCCAGACCGCAAAAAGCTCATCTAATGATGGGCTTTTTTGTTCTCACAGTTTTTTAATATCAATATACTTAATCAATAAATTTATTTAGTATTGTTGGTAGTACTCCTAAATCAAATATTATAGCAAAGATTGATGCTGTTGATGTAAGAAGTGCAATTTGAGAAACAGATTTAAATTCTGAAATAAATAAAGGAACAAGACACACAATTACAATGGTAGTTGTTTTTAATATTGTATTAGCTGTTCTAGTATTTATTCTTTTAATTATTTCTTCTTTTCCGAATCCCATTTTTTTAAAGTGCATGTATGCATTAATAACATGAATAGAATCATCTATAATCAAACCAAAAGCGACAGTGAAGATAAACGCGTTGGATAAACATAAGTAAAATGGTGTGATATAAAGAAGAAGCCCTAACGTGAGAATCAATGGTATTATATTCGGTATAATGCCAACAAAAAACATTTTCATATTAAATCCGTAGGCCAAACAAAGAAATATTCCGACTGTAATTATTGCTAGAACTAAACCCAATAAAAGGTTAAAAGTTAACCCGTCACTTGTTTTATCAAAGAGATGTCCAATTCCAGAAAATTTAATTTCAGATTCTTTATCAAATTCTTGAATGTTATTATAGATTTTATTAGATTGGTTTGAGCCATTGTCACCAATTCTACAGTCATACTTGTAAACTTCTGATGAATCCTGAAATAGATATTTGTATATAACTTTATTTTGTTTGGTGTCATTACTAAAGTCGACACTTATACCATTTTTATTTAATAACTTTTTAAATGAATTTTTATTGAAATTTTCACTTTTTGGATTAACTGATATACTTATTGGTTTTATTCCTCCAAAATTATCATCTATATATTTACTTGTTTGATAAAATTC
>NZRP01000026.1 GCA_002693775.1 Crocinitomicaceae bacterium
ATCTCAAATAGATATCTAATCTTTCCTCTAATAAATAAACTAGTGACATTGTTTGCATCAGTAATTGGGTATCTATTGCTTGGTCTAGCTCCAGGAAAATCAACTAAATCTGCATTTTTAAGAAAACTTCTTTTATCAATTAAATGCTTAGAAATATTTAGTTCTATTTCCTTTGTTAAGGCCGCCAAAATTGTATTTTCAATTGTAATCACATTTCCATCTACCTCAATTTGATAATTAGTTGGCATTGGATAATCTGGATACTGCCCCATAAAATTTAATGTAGACTTGACATTTATTAATTGCCCTTTATCTCGTTTAATTAATTCAGATTTCGATGTACAATCTTTCGAATAATTTAATATCTCTAATGCCTGAACTAGTTTAGTAAACATAGTTGTAACATGTAAATCATCTTTCCATAGAATTTTAAACCAATTAACTATAGACTCAGTTGAAGATAAAATAGCTCCTAAAGAATTCACGGTAGCTTCCCAAAAATTATTTTGAGACAACATTGTAATATGGTAATTGTCTTTAAACTGAGTATTTAAATAATTCTCTAAGTCCTTAATATCATTCTCAGAAAGTTTTCTAGAGTCAATTTGTAATTGAGATATCTGTGAATTAAAATGATATTCAAGTTCATTTGTCTCACCTTGATTGACTTCTGTCAAATACCCCTCCGCAACAATAGAAATTACATCTAGAAGTCGTAATAATTTAATTTTAACACAATAGTCTCCAACTAATGGAGGATTAATAGAAAAACGAGTTACAACTCCAGTTGCCTCAGTTCCACCTCCTGCAGGATTAATATCTTCAATGAAGTCAATAACTTCATCACCAACTAAGACCTCTAAACTCTCATTTCCATCTGACAATGCATTACTTGCCAAATATGACTTACCAACTTGACTTGGTCCAAATAAAGCAAACATAGGCCTTAACTGTAAAGATGATTTGGCTCTTTCTAAGATTGCACTTTGCTTTCGTAGATCATTAAGTGCTTCCGAATGTCCATTTTCTTGAAGCCATCCTTGGCTTTTTGACAATAATGCAGATAATGTATTTGCGTTTTCAAGTAAACTCATGAAAAATTATTTTATCAAAATTTAAACCCGCTGTCTAACCAAAAATCTTCATCTGGCAACGTCTCGCAAGATATCCTAAGAAAACCTGGATTTACGTCTTCGTCAAACCTTTCACCAACATATATCTCATCAATATTTATTTTTTCAATATCTTCCTCTGCTTCCCTTCTTATAACCAATTTAAAAGGAGAATTTTGTCTTAATGATGCAATCTTGTTATGGACTAAATCATTAATTTCTGAAGTGGATGCATTAGGGTTGCTTTGAGACAAACTAGCTTCAATTGAAATTTGATCAAAGTTGATGCTATACGAATCCTTCCTACTGTAATTGATCGAAGAAATTGGAGAAGTGTATAGTTTAGATGGAATCTCATTCACTACAAAACTTGCATGGTGTGTCTTAGAGTTTAATAACTCTGTTGTATCATCAAGATTATTATATAGATTATATGACTTTGAAGTTATTTCTGACTTTAAATAATCCGAATTTAATCTAAACCCTTGTAGTTGTTTCTTTTCAGCATAAAATGCTACGGCAGAACCAACAGATACAACATTTTTAGATGATTTAAGCTGCCCATCATATGAGTCAGGATACCAATCACTAATTTCCATATTATTCAAATTAAATATCCTATTTATTGACAAACCACAAGATTTGACAAACAATTTATGCAATGAGTCTATTCTAAATGTCCCTCCAGTTAACACAACAATGTCCGCTTGTGATTTATCAATCAAACTAGCATGAATTTTCAATTGTTTTTTGAAAAAAGATGTAATGTGACGATTGATAACATTCGGGTTTGAAGTCCATGTAACATCTTCAATATGAAAACCAAAGTGCTGTTCAAATGAATTTATGAGTTGCTTGTCAACATCCCCCTCATTAAATAAATCAATATATGAGTATGTTCTCACTTCATCAGAATTCGCATCTTCAAGATATTTTGAAACAAGAACCTTACCTATTTGATTAATAAATGCCATTCTTACAGCCTTTGTTCGAGCTGTTTGGTCTGCACTATTAACATCAAAGAAACTAGTGATTCTACTATTTATGTTATTTACATTTAATGATTCACCATGTTTATATAAAGAATCATTAATTGCTATGTTTTGTAATAATATTCTTTTTAAATCATCACCAGCCTCATATATCGAATCCCAAAATACTGGCATTGGTGTAGCATCAATAACACCTTGATTTGTAGTTAACGAATAATCACATACCATTAAATCAGACGTCCCTCCTCCAATATCTATTGATGCTACACGGAGTTTGGTTTTATAATTATATGCATTTTTAAAACCATTTAGACTTCCACTAAAATTATGAGTAACCTCATCATATAGCCATAAAATCTGAGAAATTGTAGACTCATCATACATCCAATTTTTTCTCTCATTTAATTCAGTTATAGGACAACTTACATCTTCTAATGAAGGAATAATTTGTGTTGAATGATTACTTGATCCATGGTACAGATTTAACGCTGTAACACATGCTTTTCTCAAATTTACTTGCTCAACTTTAGACATTGCCGTTGGGCAAGAAATCACAATGTTGTTAAGCTTCCTTCGATAAGAATCATTTGCATGATTTTCTCTGAATTCACATGAATTAATTTGTCTGTGTATTTGAGATATTATCTCAAGAAATACAAATGAATTTATAGACGATCTTGAATACAATGACTTGCCTCCAACTTCAATATTTGAATTCAATTGTGGCAACACTCCATCATTACTTAATCTTGTTGTTACGCCCTCCCAATTAACTGGCTGAGCTTGCTCACCATTTCTTCTCAAACAAAAGATCCATTCCTGCTTTCTTTTAGATTTGTCCCATAAATACCTTTTAGGACTTGAAAGACCTATAGGCTTGAAATCAGCAGCATTATTTATACGCTCTTGTGAAATAAATCTTTCTGCCTCAACTCCAAGCCTTAATGGAGACTTCCAAAAAAAGCTGTCTTGCTTACTAAGCTCATAATTTAAAGAAATATATGAAGGCTTATGAAATACCGAGGTAGTCGAAAAGGGCTTATTACAGTAATTCAGAGGGTTAGAAAACTCTACAATTTCAAGTTGTTTTAATTTTTTAAAATCAACCAAACTAGTTGGGTCTTCATTTAACTCTTGTAGCGTAACACTTGTTGATGTATTTCCAATATCAATAAAAGCATTTACAGACATTTCTTCTAGACTTCGCTCAAATTTTATTGTAAAATGATCTGCAACTGTGTTTAGTAATCTTAATAAGAGAAAATATGATGCTAAATATGCCCCTTCAGAATCAGCAAGTCTATCAGGGTTATTATTAGAATAAAGTACTCCTAAATAATCTGGAAGCCACGAATGGTCATGTATATCGTCATTTTCATTGCTTTGGAATAATTGCTCAACATGCAACAAATCAGATCCTAGCTTATACTTTCTGGTTTCATTTGGGTTAAAATCCTTTAATAGATCTGTATTTACCGCAAATGCCATATTTAATTTGTTGTCACTATCGATTTCGAAATACAGTCTAGGAACTACAGTTTTATCTATGGAATATCCCGCATCCATATGATTCATCTTAACCATAGGAATGGGAATCCATTTCTTTTCAAATCTTTGCAAATGAGTAATCGAACCACCAAGTCTCTTTTTATCATCTATTGAAACAGGAGTTAACAATTCTTCTTGACCAGCATCTAAAGTTGTTACATCGATTAAATCAAATGCTATCAGATCTTTAGTTTTATACCAAAGTTGATTGATTTTTTTAAGCTCATCTATCCTGTATGAATATGAATCTTCATCATAAACATTCAAATAATCTATAGAAATATCAAAGTCAAAATCATCTAAAACCCATGAATCTCGTATATACTGAATACCAGTCTGTGGAATTAATTTATGGCTCATTTGGTTCATTTGTTAAGATGTACAATATAAAAAATATGAATCCCTAATCAAATGAATTTAAAATGGTATTCTTTTTCCACACTTATTGAGATATCCCATTGCATAGAGATTCAACTTTATTAATTCTGCGATTACATCAATTTCTTCTCCCACATACCAAGAGTTATTTAAGATTTAGAATTACATGATTAGATGTTATTTACACAGGCCAAACAGAGTTATACATAGTGAATTTCATTGCGGTTTTTGAAGTACCTAAAAAAGTAGAAAAGGATAGCAATTTATGATTGTAAAATCCTATCATTAGAGTGCCGTAAACAAAAATATTCGTGTAACTCATGCCCTTTAAAGTAGTTGATAACGTGGGGATTAGGGTAAATATAACAACGTTGTCAATATGTCCGTTTCGTTGAGGTTTGGTTTAATGTTTGCCTAAGATTATTGCAATCTTATTACACTTTTTTGTTCAATTTTTAATTTATTTTTTATGTCAAAAAAACATCACTTACACTACGTCCTAGTGGCGGATAAGAGCGGCTCTATGATTGGCCAAATTGACGAGGTTCGCAGGGAGATTAATCTTCAAGTTGCGAAGCTAAGAAATGATACTACGGAGGATAATCCGTGTTCGTTTACGCTGAGAACATTTGATTCTAGGGTGGAGAACGTGGCGGTAAATGTGCCTATTGATAAAGTACCCATTATAAAGCATGAAGATTACGATTTGGGAGGTACGACGGCACTGTTTGACGCTATTGGTAGCACTATCGTAGGGCTCGAGAATACAGTTCTTGATAGAATTGACGGCGATAAGGAGAGCCTTACTATGATCGTATTCAGCGACGGAGGAGAAAACGCTTCAAGTGATTTTAAAGCGGATGATATCAAGAAGATGCTTGATAAGTATGAGAATAAAAATGGATTTGAGATAGCGTTTATGGGATGCGATCCTCAGAGCTTTAGTGATATGGATAGGGTGAATATGCACTATGACAGAATACTTCAATATTCTAAAGGTGGAGAAAGTGCAGCTTTTGCATCGATGAGTAAAGAAGTCAACGACATTCGATTTAAGAGAAAAACTAAGTTCCAATTAGGCGATAAGTAAATCTTTGATTTAAGGTTGGGGAGTTGGGTTCTGGGCTTGACTTCTCAACCATAATTCATTATATTAAAGCAACCACTCACTTACTTTTAACATCATTAATATTCATGGCTTATAACGTTCACATACTTCGTCCTGCTTCCCTCTCTCCTGGCATTGTGGAAGACGCATTTAGTATCATAGAGCAAAACAATAACGGACCACTTAACTTCACATTATCTGCATATGATTACGAGCCTGAGGCTGGGGATTTGGAGGATATGGATAAGCATGGGGATATTGAATCGTCAGCATTAAATATTAATTTATATATGCCCAATGAAATGTCTCCAGCTTTGCCGGATTATAGTGCGAGGGATAGAAGCAGGTTTGGGCTAAGGGAGTTTATTCAAAAGTGGAGAGGTAAGGAGCCTTCGAAGCCGCTTCCAATTGGGAGAAGGCTCAAGTCCGTAGATCAAGTTTTACATGAGTGTAATAAGGTGAGTAAGCGCTATAGGCAAGAGATGGGGATAGAGGGTGAGAATAATCTGGTGGTTGTAATGACTACGCAGGGGAATTTGAATAATTTCTTTGCGGAGGGTGCTGATGTAAATACGCCTACTGCAATGGTTCAGATTAATCACACTGTTATGCAGGAAGGCAACCCTCACCTACTTCTTGCGTACTATATGGCAGCAATGCCAATTAAAGCTTTAGGATTTAACGAAGTAGACTACATTCAGAGGTATGCACACTACGATACTCGAGGGTGCATGAATGACCTTTGTGCAGATAATGTGTTCCAGTTGAGGATTAAGACTAAGACTGCGGATATCTGTAGCGATTGTAAGAAAATTTTGAAGCAGAAGAATGTTCCTTTTGAGTATGTTGTACAGGCTCGTAAGACGTTTACGACCATTAGGGATATTCAGAATCACATTGAGGATTTTGAGAACAGGTGGACTACTCCAGGGATCAGCGTGGGGTCTAGCGTGAGGATTCCTGAGCACGGTAAAGTAGTTAAGCTTTCTCCTAAGGAAATAGCTGTGTACAGGCTGTTTCTGTGTGTAGAGGAAGGTATTAGCTATACTGAGATAAGTCAGTATAAGGAAAAGCTAAAAGAGCTTTATAAGAAGTACTACAATAGGTCGACTAATGAGGAGATCGAAAGTGTGGTGGATGGGCTTTGCGTGATTGATGGTGAACAGTCGAATTTGAGGCAAACCATCTCAAGGTTAAATTCTAAGGTTAAAAGTGCCTTGGGAAAGATTCACTGCCAAGCATACCAAATTAAGGGTGGCAATGGTGAAAGGAAAAAGATCAGTTTAGATAGGAAGTTAGTTTCCTATAAGGAAGGTTGGGAGTTCTAATAGCTAGTCCTGTGGCGAGGCTGCAGAAAAACGTACTAATTATTAATTCTCAATTATTTCTTTATGAATACTAATACAATTACTCAAAGATCATCTGTTACTCAGTCTTACTTCACTGACATCTACTCTATTCCTCAACTTAAGGATAGCGAGATGGAGGAGATGATAGATAAAATTATAGACAGGGATAAGGAGACACTGGATCTGTTGGTGGTGTCGAATTTAAGGTTTGCCATATCTGAGGCAAAGAGGTATCAGGGGCTGGGGCTTCATTTGGATGACCTGATTAGCGAGGCGAATTGCGGTTTGATTAAGGCTGCTCAGAAGTATGACCCTACAACTGGGTTTAGGTTTATTTCTTACGCCGTGTGGTGGATTAGGCAGAGCATCATTAGCGCGATTGCTGAGTGCGGGAAGACTGTTAGGTTTCCACAGAATGTGCATAATACCAGAAGGACAATAAGCAAGGCCTACAGGGAGCTAGAACAGATGCTAGAAAGACCTCCTACTGAGGGTGAAGTGGCTGAGAAGTTGCAACTAACGCACTACCAAGTAGTAGTGGCGCGAGAGAGCGGAACAAGGGGGATAGAGCTCAATTCTCCGGTGATATCTAAAGAAGGCGGAGAGAGCAGAAGCTTTTTAGACTTGGTTGCTGATGAAGGGGCGTTACAGCCTGATGAAGGGCTAGAAATACTTGGTAGGTATAAGGATATTCATAAGGTGTTTGGAGTCGTGACTCCGAGGGAGAAGACCATTCTTGAGATGTACTATGGTATAGACAGGGATGAAAACATGACCCTAGAAGAGATTGCTGAAAAGTTAGGGCTTACTCGTGAGAGGGCTAGGCAGGTAAGGAATAAAGCGCTGAACAAGATTAAGAGGCACCCTTCTGGGGCGATTTTGAGGGAGTGGGTGAATTAGTCGACAATTAAACGACTAAAGTGGAGCCGGGGGGAGTCGAACCCCCGTCCAAACAAGGGAAAAGAGGGCTTTCTACATGTTTAGTCGGTTAGGGATTTTAGACTTATAGCGATGAACGGACACATTACCATAAGCTTAGTTCATTAAAATTTTGCGCCAGGAGAAGAACGCTCCCTTTACTAGTCCCATTTACCTGATACCCCATTGATATCGCGGAAGGGTCCGTACGTGATATCGGGATAGCTCGTTCTGCCCTCTTGGGCTAGAATTAGGCGTAATCAACTGAGTCGATTAGGCAGCGAGCGCGTAGGAATTATTGTCATTTCTGACTGTAGAAATTCGAGATTTACGAGCCGAACAACTAAGAGCTCGACATGCTTACACACTTAACCATCTTGCTGTCAAATCCAAGATCGGCCCCAAAAACAAAGAACATCATTTTGATGAGTGCAAAGGTATGGTGATTGAGTAAATTGCGACTATGAAAATTGGACTACTTCGAGAAGGTAAGGTTCCGCCAGATGAAAGAGTGGCACTTACGCCAGAGCAGTGTTTAGAATTCATGCACCGTTGGCCGGATGTAGAACTTGTAGTCCAAACCTCAAAAGTCCGACGCATCAAAGACACTGAGTACGTTGAGTACGGTGTTGAAGTGGTAAACGACGTAAGCGATTGTGACATACTAATTGGAGTTAAGGAAGTGAATATCGAGGACCTAGTACCAGGGAAAACCTTCCTTTTCTTTTCTCATACATATAAGCAGCAATCGTATAACGCGGAGCTCCTGGCATCCTTACTCGAGAAGAAGGTGAGCCTTATCGATTACGAGATGCTCAAGGGTAAAGACGGAAGGAGAATAATAGGATTTGGACGTTGGGCGGGTATTGTAGGCGCGTATAACGGGCTTAGAGCTTGGGGACTGAGGGAGAAGTGCTTTGATTTACCGAGGGCCATTGATTGTAGGGATCTACAGGCAATGATTGATGCAGCTTCAGCTGTGGAGTTCCCGGATGCGATGAAGATCGTTCTTACTGGTTTTGGCCGAGTGGGTAGAGGGGCTGCTGAGCTGCTTGATGCCGTGGGGGTGAGAGAAGTTGCTAAGGAGGACTTCTTAGTGAACGAGTTTGATGGAGGGGCTGTATATGCACATATAGGGCTAGGAGATTATAACGAGAGAGTAGACGGAGGAGAGTTCGATAGGGAGATGTTCAAGGCAGATCCTTCTGGATTCAGGTCGAGTTTTATGAAATATGCTAAGGCGGCCGATATGTTTATTGCGGGCCATTACTATGCTGAAGGATCGCCTTTTATTATTACCCGCGATGATTTTAAGGATGCCGATTTAAGGCTTAAGGTGGTGGCTGATGTCAGTTGCGATATTGATGGGCCAGTGGGATGCACTATAAGGCCCTCGACTGTGGCTGATCCGCTTTATGGGTACTGTCCCATGAAGGAAGAGGAATGTGAATTTGACTACACGGGCGGTATTACGGTGATGGCCGTGGATAATTTGCCGTGTGAATTGCCAAGAGATGCTTCAAAGGGGTTTGGCGTAGAGATGATGAAACACGTGATTCCATTACTTATTGAGGGAGATAAAGACGATATTCTGAAGGGCGCAAGAGAGACTGACCTCGAGGGTAGACTAACTGAGAAGTACGCTTATTTAAAGGAGTACGCTGATGGTGGAGCTACTGAGCTACAAAAGCGTAGCTGATAGTACCGGTTTGGCGACGCGGGGCTGAAGATGACGGGAGAAAGCGTGAAGATTCGGCTGATTTAAGGGCTGCTTTTGCGAAGCACGAATGCGCTTCGGCGCCTGAGACCAAATCCGCAGAAACCACATCTCCATCAGAATCCACCACTATGTTCACAACAATATCTGCCCTACCCTTGCACTTATATCCAGGGACATCAAGGTGCTGGGCGCTACGACTCTCCAAATCAAACCTCACAGTCACCCTCCCCTCGTATTGCTTATCCCAATCATCCATTGTATCCACCCTATCATTGTTCCCCTCGTCTGGAAGACCTACGGTGTTAAATTCCTTCTCCTCGGCTGAGAGCCTATCCATTTCGCTTTGCTCAAGGGCTGACAGCTCCTTCTCCACTGCCTTATCGATAGCCGCCTGCTCAGCAGCTGTGATGCCCGTTGAACGCGAATTAGAAGAGCTCTCCTTAGAAGCATCGGCGCGGAGGTTAGCAATGCGCTCCTGAATGCGTTCCTGAATGGGATCTACTTGAGAATCCATCAGTTCGTCGATGTCTGGAAGCAAGTCAAGATCCATTATCTCTACCTCTGTGTAATGTTCAGCATTGGGCGTTGAGTCTAGGGCAGTGAATTGGGTGAGCGCAAGCAGTGCTACCGCATGAACGGTAAGAGTAATTATTGCTGCATTTGTAACATCCTGAGACATCTCCTAGTATGTAAGTCGTGGGTTAGTCGTGAACTACCGTTGTTTCCCTGTGGAAGATTGAAGCTGTGATGCTTTTGTTATCTCTAAAGTAGAAAGTACCTGTCTTCATAAGGACCTTCTTGTAACGTACAACTTTATCACCATCACGGAAGGTGAGTTCAATTACTGTACCGTTAGGAATCTCGTATGAATACTCGTGGAATCCTTGAGGAAGTTCTTCGTCAGAAAGGCTCAACTTAGGAGTTCCAGCATTGCGCTCGAACTCTCCTCGGTAGTTGTTATGCTGAAACGTAGCCTCGTCATAGCCGTTTAAGTTTGCGTCGATTCGCCGCTGATCCATTGCTCCCTTTTGTCTCGTGGAATTTGCATTAAGTAGACTTTGCGTGTACTCTATTTCATCCTGGTGTGCGCGCTTTCTTCCAGGATACATAGATTGCACTTCCTTGTCTTTACTCTTGTCTAAGTTGTGTTGAGAGTCCTTCTTTGATTTGATTTCAACCTCTTTGTCTGTTCTAGAGTTAGTTGCTTGGGCTTGGTGACGCTGAGTGAAGTCCTTCTGAGAGTTGTGCATATCAACTACATCAGAAGCGTTATCGCGAAATCTTTGATTCGCTTCCTGAGCGGTTCTTTGAACATTCTCTACTTTTTCCTGTAGATCATTTCTTACGTCCTCCCTTCTATTGACAGCCTCACCTTCACGCTGTCTAAGCATGTTTTCACCTGACTGCTTCTTAGCCTCGATGTCTGCTGCACGAGCCATGTTTTCAGACTTCAGAGCTTCACGAAAGAAGTTATCCGCCTCGTCAGACCTGTTGTTTGCGCTTTTAGCAAGTAGTTCAGCACGTTTAGCTTCCTCCTCCTGCTCTTTCTTTCTTCTTGCAGCTTCTTCTTCTGCTGCTTCCTCATCAGCTCTATTTCTAGCGTCCATCTTTGCCTGCTCTTGAGCCCTTCTGGCGTCAGTATTGTCTTCAGCTACTTCTTTGTCTCTTGGGACAAAGTCGTCCTGCTCGGTTTGGTTGTTAGAATTGGTTTTATCTGACGCATTGTTACTACTTTTGTTGCCATTACGGTTGCCATTACGCCTTGATTCAAGATCGGCTCTTCTTTTCTCAGCTTCCTCTTCCATTGCGATACGCTCCGTCTCCTCAGCAGCACGCTTTGCCTCCTCCTCGGCACGCTTAGCATCTTCCTTAGCTTGGTCTTCTGCCTCCTCCTTGGCAATCTCGTCTAGCTTCGACCTGCACTTGTCCCTGTTCTCAACTGCCTCGCCCTCATTAGGTATGAGCTCCAGAGCAATATTGAAACTCGCCAGCGCCTCCTGCCACTTCTTCTTCTTCATAAAATCCTCACCCTCCTTCATTGCTATATCGAAAGCACGCTTATTCTTAGCCCTATTCTCCTCTATCGCTGCCAGCCTATTCATCTCATTCTCTATCCGCATCTTCATCCTATCCGTGTGATCAGAATCGAAAGTGAATTTCTTAGTATCAGGATCATAAACTCCCATTCCAACTGGCGTATCAAGAATAGTCACATCAAATCCCTCAATTTCTTTTATCAGGGTCATATCTAGACCATATAACCCAAACGCGTCCGCATTCTCATCCGGTACCGCATGCGAAAAATCCAGGACTACCATTTTTGCCATAAACCCTACGCGTTCAAATTTGAGGGTGTAACTATGGCCTAGCTCGAAACTAAAATCGAACTCAGCGTTTTTATTTACTTCAGCTCTTTCTATTTCTGAGCCGTCTTGAAGGACAACGACAAATGAACCTGGTAGTTTCCTTCCAGAATCGTCGTCTTTGATTTTTCCGTTTACCTCAACTTTATTAAGTTGAGCTATGACGCTACCTGCAGCAAGTAGAAAGAGTATCGCTACAGAAACAATTTTTCTTACAGATTGAATAAGTTCCATCTCTACATTTACGGTATTCTAAGAATGAAAGTGTGCCTAGACCCCGTAAAAATACAGATTTCAGCTTTTGGGAGCACCATGGATGGCTCAAAGAGAGGGATATAGTAATTGTAGGTGCAGGATTTGTTGGGCTTTCAGCGGCAGTTGAATCGAGAAAAAGATTTCCTGATGCTAGGATTACAATTTTAGAATCTTCACCCCTAAATGGCGGTGGGAGCACTAAAAACGCTGGGTTTGCATGCTTTGGTTCACCCTCAGAACTACTCGAAGATTTCCGCACCTTGGGAGTAGAAAAAACTCTCGAGCTCGTTAAAAAACGCTACGAAGGCATCGAATCTTTAAAAAACTCATTTTCAGCTGAAGAAATCGGTTACGAGCAAACTGGCTCAGTAGAAATGTTCACTTCAGAGGTGAGCTTGCTTGAAAAAGACGTCCTTGAAGAACTACCTCGAATCAACTCTCATTTAAGGGGAATTTTCAGTGAAGATCCATTTCAGATAGGAGCCGAAGATAGTGGACTTTACGGGGCTACGACTTTGATTAGCAGTTCATTTGAAGGAATCATAGATACTGCGAAACTCTACAGGGTCGCTCTTAAAAAAGCTTTGGACTCAGGAGTGGATATCCTTAACGGCATTAAAGTTAAGAGAATCTATAAAATCGATGGTGGATGGTCGCTTGATTTCACACATGGAGAAATCACCACAAAGACAGTGCTTGTAGCAAACAATAGCCTGGGATCTACCCTAGTGCCTGGCCTTGACGTAGCTCCTATGGCAAATAGAGTTTTGGTAACTACGCCCATAAAGGGCCTTAAATTCCGTGGAAGCTGTCACTATGACAGGGGGTATGTTTACCTCAGGAGAATAAACTCACCTAAGGGACCTAGGATGCTCATAGGTGGAGGAAGACAGTGGGGAGATGGAGAATCTGAGGAAGTGAAAATTCGGCTTGTGGAGTTTTTAAGAGAACACGTAGAAGGAGCACAGGAAGCTAGGTACGAATACGATTGGCTAGGCTATTTGGGCGTAGGAAGCGACCGTAAACCCATTGTTATAACTGTAGAACCAGGCCTTCACGTTGGTGTGAGAATGGGCGGCATGGGAATAGCTATTGGTGACGTTATTGGCCGTGAGCTTGCCCAGCTAGTTTGATGCAACTTAATAAGTATAATTACACTTATAAAATACCATGATACCTCAAGAATGCAATAATGACTATTTGGTTTAATTTAATGCTTTATAAAATATAATTTGATACTTATGAATAGGTTGGTTGTTAAGCTAATTGTAATCTTTTATTTTTTTCTTTTTCCTCTCATGGGGACATCCCAAATAATCAATAAAAATTGCAAAATTCTTGGGAAAACTGAGCCTTTTGCTTTTGTAATCGTCGATGACAACAAACTAAGTACAACTAGTAATATAGATGGTGATTTTACAATTGAAGGATTACTACCAGGTGTATACAACTTGGTAGTAAGCGCTACAGGATTTCAGCAAAAGACTGTTTTTGAAATTGAAACAACTCCATCTAGGCCAGCATACTTAAACATTAAATTACAACCACTGGCAATCAATCTAAAAGGTGCAGAGGTTGTAATAGATGAAAATAAGAATGTTGAAGAAAGTCCACTCAGTGTAAGATCAATAGGAACAGATGAGATTAAAAGAAATCCTGGAGGAGGCAGAGATATTAGTAAAGCTTTAAGAGCATTACCAGGTGTAGTAAGCATACCATCGTTTAGAAATGATTTAGTTATAAGAGGTGGTGCTCCTGGAGAAAATAAATTCTTTATTGATGGAATTGAAATCCCAACTATTAATCACTTTTCAACCCAAGGATCAAGCGGAGGGGCAGTTGGAATGATAAATGTCGACTTAGTCGAAAATGTTGAACTCAATACCGGAGCTTTTCCTACAAATAGAATGAATGCCCTTTCAAGTGTTCTTGACTTTAAATTTAAAACACCTCGCCGGGATAAATGGACTACCAATGCTGTTGTTGGCACTAGTGACTTAGGCGTAACTCTAGAAGGTCCTACAGGTAATCAAAGCTCCCTAGTAATCAATGCTAGACGTAGCTACCTACAAGCTCTATTCAAAATTTTAGATCTGCCATTTCTACCAATTTACAATGACTTGCAGTACAAATGGGTAAACCAAATTAATGACAACACAAAGCTCACTCTTCTGGGAATAGGTGCTTTTGACACATTTCAATTAAATACTGATCTTTCAACGAGTTCTGCAATACTAGATTATTTAGAAATTCAAAATCAGTGGAATTACACTCAAGGTGCAAGAATTGATATTTATGGTAATCAAGGTAAATGGTCCATTATATTAAGTCGTAATCAACTAAACAATCGATCTTATAAACACTTAAACAACAATGAAAATTTACCACTAACACGCGATTACAATAGCCAGGAAATTGAAAATAAATTACGATTGGAACGAAAGAAATACTTCGGATCAATTGCCATGAACTCTGGATTCAATGTTGACTTAAGCAAACACAGAGTAAAATCTATAACACCTCTGGACCCTATTGAACAATCATCAGGGATAGACCTAACTAAATATGGTGGATACGGTCAAGCGTCTACAAAAATTCTTGAAGAAAGGTTGGTTCTTTCTGGAGGACTTAGAGCCGATGGTGCTATTATGTCTAACAGACATATTATATCGTTTAGCCCTAGATTTTCAGCAAGGTTTTCATTTGCACCACTTTGGAGTATAAACCTAAATGCAGGAATATACAATCAACTCCCGTCATTTCCTGTTCTTGGATACAGCGATGAAAACTCAAAAAATGCATTATATACTCAATGCAACCAAATTGTAGCTGGAATACGTAAAGAGTTTAATAAAACAAAAACCACTGTTAGTATTGAAGGATTCAATAAACGTTATTACAACGCACCGATGAGCATTTCAAATGGAGTAGCTCTGTCAAATATGGGTGCTGATTTTGGTGTAATAGGTAACGAAGCCGTGACATTTAATGCAGACGGTTTAGCATATGGAACCGAATTATTCCTTCAACAAAAGTTACATAAAGGCATGTACGGACTTGCCTCTTACACTTGGTCAAGAAGTTTTTATTCAAACAAATCTGGCAACATGATTCGAAGCTCATGGGACAGTAAACATGTAGTTTCTCTTACAGGTGGTAAAAAATTTAAAAATGGATTAGAAATCGGAGCTCGATTAGTTATGAGTGGTGGGTTACCTTATACTCCAAACCTAGCCACTAGCTACGAGGTAACAAATTGGGAAATTTTTGGGCGACCGATGCCAAATTATGATCAACTCAATGGAATGCAACTCGATGGTTTTAACCAACTAGATCTTAGAGCAGATAAAAGATTCTTTTTTGATAAATGGACTCTAGATGTCTTTATTGAAGTTCAAAATGCTTTAGGATCACAGATCCCAACACCTCCCCTAATTGACGTTGTAAGAGATCAATCAGGCAACCCTGTTGATGAAGATTTAGACGGTATTTACGAGACAATTGAGATCGAAAACAATAATTCTGCTATTCTACCTGCTTTGGGCTTAATAATTGAACTATAGATTGCGCCACGCGTCTGCCGTCCATAGCAGCACTTAAAATCCCTCCGGCATAACCACCACCCTCTCCGCAAGGGTAAAGCCCCTTTGCGTCAGGATGTTCTAGGGTTTCTTTGTCTCTTGGGATTTTCACTGGGCTAGAGGTACGCGATTCTGGCGCGACAATTACTGCTTCTGGGTGATTAAAACCTATTATGCGCTTGTCGAATTCCAAAAATCCCTTCCTTAGAGATTCAGAAACAACAGGGGGAAGCACCTCGTGGAGATTGACCATGGTAAGGCCAGGGTGGTAGCTGCAGTCGGGTATTGAAGAAGGGTTCGAGGGTCGCTTTTTGATGAAATCGCAGAGCATTTGAGCTGGGGCTTTCTGGGTGCGACCTGCTGATTTCCAACACGCTTTTTCTACTGCGGACTGGTAATTGAGAGCGGCGAGGGGGCCAAAGTAGCCGTCCTTTTCCCAAATCTCGCGGTCGATCTGAACCACCATTCCTGAATTTGCGAAAGGGTTGTTGCGCTTAGACGGAGACCAGCCGTTAGTTACTATTTCTTCCTGAGCAGTGGCGCAAGGAGCGATGATTCCGCCTGGACACATGCAGAAGCTATGGACGCCTCGTCCGTCAATTTGGCATACTAAGCTGTATGAGGCAGCTGGAAGGCGTTCCTCATTTTGAGGGTTGAGCATGCTCTCGCCGTGATATTGTCTCTGGTTTATGAAGCTTTGGGGATGCTCTACTCTGACTCCCAGTGCGAAGGGTTTTGCCTCGAGAGCAAGATTTTTCGAGTGCAGAAGATGGAAGATATCCCGGGCGCTATGGCCAGTAGCCAGAACGATATGCTCAGTGACAAATTCTTCTTTAACACCAGAAGCGACGTCCAGCAGCGTAGCGCCGGATATAGCGCCGGAGGTGATGCTGAAATCAATGAGTTTAGTGCCGAACCTGACCTCACCACCTGAGCGAATGATAGTAGAACGTATCTCGGTGATGATTTTAGGCAGCTTGTTGGTTCCAATGTGTGGGTGAGCATCGATAAGAATGTCTGAGCTTGCGCCATGGGCTACAAGCCAAACCAGAGCTTCCATCACGTGCCCCCTCTTCTTAGCCCTAGTATACAGCTTGCCATCTGAGTAGGTCCCCGCCCCTCCTTCGCCAAAGCAGTAGTTAGAGTCGGGATCCACGATGTGATTTTTAGTCAGTTTAGCTAAATCTCTGCGCCTATCCCTAACCATTTTACCGCGCTCAATCACTACAGGCTTAATGCCCTGCACTATCAGCTCAAGTGCGGCATACAATCCAGCAGGCCCAGAGCCAACCACGAGTACCGACGGAGCATTATCAGGAAGCACGGGAAATTTCACATAATCAGCTGAGTACTCAGAGCGGGCAAAGATATTGCTCTCGTTACCAGCTTCAACAACGAGATGCATCATCACCGGCTTTTTCCTAGCGTCTATTGAGCGTCGGAGCACATTTACCCAGGTGATACTACCATTTTCTAGCGATAATTGGCTCTCAACCTCGTCTATAAGTGCTCTATCTGAGAGGACGAGGTCGGGAGTTATACGGATTTGGCCTTTGAAAACACCTGAATCGTTTTGCTCCATAATGCGAATATATCGTTTAAGCCTTCTTACATTCGTGGCGCTAACAAATAGTAATGGCAGACGCAGTAAATAATTTTCCATATAACCCTCTGAAATTTGATCAGGAGGGAATGAGCAGAGAGGAGGTGTTAAGCCTTTATGAGAAGTTGATGCTACCTAGGATGGTAGAGGAAAAGATGCTGTCTCAGCTAAGGCAGGGTAAGATCTCTAAGTGGTTTAGTGGCATAGGGCAAGAAGCGATATCAGTTGGTGTGGCATCAGCTTTGCCAGATGATACTTGGATTCTTCCGATGCATAGAAACTTGGGAATCTTCACTACAAGGGAAATTCCTCTCGATAAGCTCTTTTCACAATTCAAGGGAAAGATGCACGGATTTACAAAGGGGCGTGATAGATCATTCCACTTTGGCTCAAAGGAGCATCACATCTGCGGGATGATTTCTCACCTAGGTCCTCAGCTTGGAATCGCTGACGGAATAGCCCTAGCAAACAAGCTTGAAAAGAACGGAAAAGCCACCATGGTTTTCACTGGTGACGGAGGAGCTTCTGAGGGAGATTTCCACGAGGCGGTGAACGTTGCTGCGGTTTGGCAATTGCCGGTAATTATCGGAATTGAAAACAACTCTTGGGGACTATCAACTCCATCGTCTGAACAGTTCCGTTGCGAGAACTTTGTAGACAAGGCAAAGGGCTACGGCATCCCTGAAGAGGACGCCATCATAGTAGACGGAAACGACATCCTCGACGTGTACAATACTGTGCGCAGATGCGTTGAATCTCTACGTGAAAATCCGCGCCCTATCTTACTGGAATTCAAAACCTTCCGAATCAAAGGTCACGAAGAAGCTTCAGGCACTAAATACTACCCTGAAGGCCTCATTGAGAAGTGGTCACAGATAGATCCAGTAGATACTTTCACTGCCCATTTAAAAGCTAACGGAGGTCTAACAGACGAGGAAGAGTCTGAGATTAAGGCTAAGCACAAGCAGGCCATCTTAGACGGACTGAAAGTCTCTTCAGACATGCCAGATATCGAGGCAGATTTAGAGGTAGAATTAGAAAACAGATACGCTCCTGGAACACCCCCTGCTGTGGCTCCCACAACTGAGGGCAGAGAGCTAAGAATGATAGACGCTATTTCCGAAGCTCTAAGCATGAGCATGGAGAAGCACGACACCATGGTTTGCATGGGCCAAGACATTGGCGATTACGGCGGAGTATTCAAGGTAACTGACGGCTTCGTAGAGAAATTCTCCCACGACAGGGTGCGCAACACTCCTCTTTGTGAGAGCGCCATCGTTGGAGCTGCCCTGGGCCTGAGCATAAGCGGACGCAAGAGCATGATGGAGATGCAGTTCTCTGACTTTGTTACCTGCGGCTTTAACCAAATCGTAAATAACCTTGCTAAGATTCACTGGCGTTGGGGCCAAAACGCAGACGTAGTAGTCCGCATGCCTACCGGCGGTGGAGTGGGCGCTGGGCCATACCACTCACAAAGCACAGAAGCGTGGTTCTTCCACGTACCAGGACTTAAAATAGCCTACCCTTCTACGCCTGCTGACGCTAAGGGCCTACTAAGAATGGCTGTCGAAGATCCTAACCCAGTCCTATTCTTCGAACACAAGTTCCTCTACCGTAGCCTTTCTGGCAATGTACCTGAAGAGGATTACACCATAGAGTTTGGCAAGGCCCGAACAGTACGAGAGGGGTCAGAAGCTACTATCATCACTTACGGCGTAGGCGTACAGTGGGCTGAAAAGATCCTCGACGCAAACCCAGACCTCAGCGTCGAACTCATCGACCTTAGAACTCTTCTACCTTGGGATGTAGAAGCCGTAACTGCTAGCGTACGCAAAACAGGCAAGGCCCTCGTCCTCCACGAAGACACTATGACTGGCGGAATAGGCGGAGAAATCTCAGCTAAGATCCACGAACTATGCTTCGAACAGCTCGACGCCCCAGTAGCTAGAACTGCAGGCCTTGACACAGCATACCCATTTGCAGCCGACCTCGAGCGCCAATTCATGGCCGACGACAGACTCGAAGCCGACCTCAAGAAGCTCCTGGATTACTAAGAAAAATAATAGACTCTACTTCTTACCCCTGCTTGCCTTACGGCGAGCTCCCCTGCCCTGTGCTTGACGTGGACCAACACCTCTGATGGCATCCTCAACAGTTTTAATGTCGCGTGAAAGGTGACCCTTTTCATCAAGGCGCTTGCACTCGTTTAACAGCTGCTTCGCCTCACCCAGCTTACGTCTAGAGCTAGCCACAACTGCAAGATTTAGCTTTGCTGCAGCCTTATCATAGCTTTGCTTAAGCCCCAATTTTAGCGCCTGACGAAGAAGTGTATCCGCCTCATTCATGTTTTGCTCCATAGTTAAACTACCCATAAGGAAGTAGTAATACCCCCTCTGTCTAGGCCAAAGTTGGTTCACCCTAACCCTTGACAACCACTTCTTTGCAGCCTCCATCTTCTGCTGACGAAGGTTCACAAAAGCCATCACAAGCCTCATACTTCTAAAGCTCACAAGTCCTAGAATAATAGTCACGAAAGTCATACCTATTGCGTAGCCTATATCAGGCTTAACGAAGTACAAAACATAGGTGTAGTAAGCGCTTAAAAGAGCAATCGATATTTTCAAAAGACGAATCAACATATGGGTTCAGCTTGTAGTTTACCTTTATGGATTCAAAAGTACGGTATGAATTGGAAAGACCTAACCTCAATTGATGAATTAAACGGCGCAATTGCCGAGTCATCGGATAACCTTGTTATCCTATTTAAACACAGCACTCGTTGCTCAATAAGTAGAATGGCTCTCAAGATGCTAGAAATGGGTTGGGATGAGAGTCTTAACGGAGTTTCAGCTTACTACTTGGACCTTTTGAATCACAGAGATGTGAGTAATGCTATAGCAGAAAAGCTTGATGTTATTCACCAAAGCCCTCAAATGCTCATCATTAAAAACGGTTCAGCAGTTAGCGTTAGTAACCACAGCGATATTAATTCTGACGAAGTAAAAAAGCACTTTGCATGAAACGTCCCACGCTAATATGCGTGGTGGGCCCTACCGCCATTGGAAAAACAGCTTTGGGCATTAAACTAGCCCAGGAATTTAACGCTGACATAATCAGCGCAGACTCTCGCCAAATCTATCGCCATATGGCCATAGGAACAGCTGCTCCCACAGAAGAAGAAAAAGCTAAAGCAAAGCATCACTTTGTAGAATTCCTCCATCCTAGCGAAATCTACAGCGCCGGCGATTTTGAAAAAGACGCCATCCCCTTCCTCGAAGATTACTTCAAAGACTCCACTTCTGAATCATCTAAAGTAGCCATACTTGTTGGAGGATCTGGCCTCTACGTAAAAGGAGTAGTCGAAGGATTCGACAACCTCCCACGCGACCTAGCTCTCCGCAAGACCCTCAATCAAAGACTTGAATCAGAAGGC
>NZRP01000027.1 GCA_002693775.1 Crocinitomicaceae bacterium
AGGCCTACGTCTATAATGTTTTCTCGCTTAGCTACTCCAACTCTTGAAATAAATTCCCTAATAGAAGCTGGCGTGTAACCTCTTCTTCTTAATCCGCTTATAGTGGGCATTCTGGGATCATCCCAACCATCAACAACTCCATCATCTACTAGTCTAAGTAGCTTCCTCTTAGACATAACTGTGTAGTTAAGATTTAGTCTTGCAAACTCAGTTTGTTTTGATGGGAAAATATCAAGGTTTTCAATGTACCAGTCGTAAAGAGGACGGTGCACTTCGAATTCTAGAGAACAAAGACTATGAGTTATGCCTTCTATGCTATCAGACTGGCCATGAGCAAAGTCGTACATAGGGTAAATACACCACTTATCACCTGTTCTGTGATGAGTAGCGTACATAATCCTATACATGATGGGATCCCTCATGTGCATATTAGGATTAGACATATCGATTTTAGCTCTTAATACACAAGCACCTTCTGGCAACTCACCCGCCTTCATTCTCTCAAATAAAGCTTTGTTTTCCTGTGGAGATCTCTCTCTATAAGGGCTGTTAGTACCAGGTTCCGTAGGCGTACCTTTCTGTGAGGCAATATCATCAGAACTTTGGTCGTCTATATAGGCTTTCCCATCATCAATTAGCTTTAGCGCAAATCTGTATAATTGATCAAAGTAATCACTGGTAAAAAACTCTCCTCCAGTTGGTTCGTAACCTAACCAAGAAATATCCTTTCTAATTGCATCTACATACTCTACATTCTCCTTTACAGGGTTCGTGTCGTCAAATCTGAGGTTTGTTTTACCTCCATACTCTTCTGCTAGACCAAAGCTTATGCAAATAGCCTTCGCGTGTCCAATGTGCAAATACCCATTAGGTTCTGGCGGAAAACGGGTATGAACTCTACCATCATGCTTACCTTCCTTCAAATCAGCATCAATCAATTGCTGGATAAAGTTTCTGCTACTTTCTGCCATGGTGCAAAAATACAACTACACATACAATTCAAGCCTTATCTTTGCAATGTGAAAATTACTTTGCATACAGAAACTCATGAAAAGGTTGAGGTAAGTGTTAAGCATACTGAAGATTGGTCTCTTGTAGTTTACAATGACGACCACAACACCTTTGATCACGTGATAGAGAAGCTAATCTCTATATGTGAACACACTGTACTTCAGGCTGAGCAGTGCGCAATGATTATACACTTTAAGGGTAAATGCACTGTTAAAAGCGGCACTTACGAGAACTTAGAGCCTATGTGCACTTCGCTTTTAGCATCTGATATAACAGCTGAAATAGAACCCTGATCCTAGCTTGAGACGTCATATTCTCATACTAGCTTTTTTTTGTACTCCAATCTTTGCTATATCCCAAATCTTTACCGATGCCGCGCCCAATTGGGGGATTGTACAATACAATTGGGATGGTCAGTTTGGGGCCGGTTTGACAGCCGCTGACTGGAATAGAGATGGTTGGGATGACCTGACGTTTGGCAATAGCAATGGGGCTGTAAGGACCTTTGTGAATACTGGGGATGGTGGGTTTGAAATGATGGCTTTGCCTGTAATACAAGAGGCGGAAACGAAGGCAATTCAGTGGGTTGATATAGATGAAGATTACGATCTTGATTTTTTTATGAATGACAGATACGGACGAATTGTAGTGCTAGAAAATATTGGAGATACAGCCTTTGTAGACATTACTGAGATTACTAATTTGCCACAGGATTCAGTGGCATGTGCTGGTGTTTCGTGGGGGGATTACGATAATGACGGAGATTTAGACTTACATATCTGTAGATACATTGAGAGTCCAAATTTGACGGATCCACTTTATCGAAATGTACTTATGAGAAATGATGGTGACTTTGTCTTTACAAATGTTTCTAGTGAAGCTCAAATCAACATCTATACTCGACTTTCTTTTCAATCAATTTGGTTTGACTGGGATGGTGATGGATGGCAGGATATTTATGTCATCAATGATAAGGATGGGGCTAATTCACTTTATCACAACCAACAGAACGGCATGTTTGCAGAGATAGCTTCTAACATTGGAGCTGATGTTGTACTAGATGCTATGACAGCTTCACTGGGGGATTTTAACCAAGATGGCCATCAGGATATTTTCATGACTTCTACTGTAATTGGAAATAATGGCATAGGATCACAGTTGCTAGTGGGGTCTGAAAACGGTTGGTATCATGAAGATTCAGAGGAATACGGAATCAATTTCGCTAGGTATTGTTGGGGGGCTGCGTGGATAGATGTGGATAATGATACAGATTTGGACTTGTTTGTAGCTGAAAGCAATCCCCTTGTTCCATATCAGGAGAACTATCTGTATGAAAATCACGGACCTTTCATAGAAATCCCTCCATTTTCTGATGAGGAATCTGCATACTTCATGGAGCCATTTGGCACTGATGTATATGGGTTGGATTTACTAAACTCAAACTCAGTAGTTACAGGGGATTTCGATAGAAATGGATGGGTGGACTTTGTGGTTCACAATACTCATAATCACAAGGCTAGGATTTGGATGAATAGCGGGTTTAACAACGATCCTCCTCAGTATATACAACTTGGTGTAATGGGAACCATTTCAAACACAATGGGTATAGGCGCTGAAGTAACTGTTACAGATAATGGACTTTCCCAAACCAGAATCATACACTGTGGTGAGAATTACCTAGGGCAAGAGAGTTTTTTCGAGCATTACGGACTTGGAGTTATAAATGACATTAGCCCGGGCATTGTAGAAAAAGTTAAAATTGTTTGGCCTAGTGGAATAGTGGAAGTTTGGGAAAACATTGAAGAAACTGATAGAAGGATATTTGTTGAAGGTGGATCTAATTGCGATGGCATTGAAATACCAAATTCAGTAATCTGCCCTGGAGAAGTGGTAGAACATTTGGTTCCGGAGGCTATGACAGGCGCAGAGATGTTGTGGGTTTTAGACGATTCTGAGGTAGTGGGAACTGGCAATACTGTAGAATTAACTCAACCTGGCGAATACCAAATGCAGGTAAACTACTTGGGAGTTATAGTTTGCAGTGTAGGTTTTGAAATCTCAGTAGTTGATATAGCGGGAGATTTCAACCAATCAGGAAGCATTGGGTCAGGAGACTTACTTGTTTTCCTAACAGACTACGGCTGTGCAGAAGGTTGTGAGTCAACAGATTTAACGGGAGATGGCACTACAACAGTAGATGATCTACTTGAGTTTCTTACGAAATACGGAACTAGTTGCTAGTTAGCTTTAGGCGTTTTTGATAGCCGTAGCTGCTGCTGAAGGGTCAGCTGCTTTAAAGATTGAAGATCCTGCAACAAGTACGTTTGCCCCTGCCTTTACAAGTGCTGATGCATTAGCTGGAGTTACTCCACCATCAATTTCAATTTGGATATCGAGACCAGCTTCGTCAGACATTTTTCTTAAAGCTTTCACCTTTTCGTATGTGCGCTCGATGAATGATTGTCCGCCAAACCCAGGATTAACGCTCATCAGACACACTAAATCTATCTCAGTAAGAACGTCTTTCAAGGACTCAACTGGAGTATGAGGATTTAGAGCAACTCCAGACTTCATTCCCAAATCTCTGATAGCGTTCAAAGTTCTGTGAAGATGTGTACAAGCCTCAATGTGAACACTTAGGATATCAGTACCAAGATTTTTAAAAGTCTCTATGTAGCGGTCAGGATCAACTATCATTAAGTGAACGTCCAGCGGCTTCTTAGCGTGATCAGCAATAGCTTTAATAACTGGCATCCCAAAGCTGATGTTTGGTACAAACACTCCATCCATTACATCAATGTGAAACCAATCAGTATCACTTGAGTTTACAAATTCAATATCGCGCTGAAGGTTTGAAAAGTCAGCAGCTAAAAGAGATGGGGCAACTAGATGAGCCATTTATAAAGTTTCGCTTAAAATTTCACTTAATCTGTGGTGCTAAGGTCGTAATGATTCCCCACCTTTACACCATGAGTTTTCAGGAAAAACCTAATCAGATATTCACAGTGGGCCTAACTGGCGGAATAGGCGCTGGAAAAAGTACTGTCGGAAGAGTGTTTGAAACATTAGGTATTCCTAGTTTCGACGCAGATAAATACGCTCACAATATCTATTTGAACGACCCCACTTTGAGGTACGCGGTGATTGAAAGATTTGGCGCGTATGTTGCAATAACTAGCCCTGAGGGAAGATATATTGACATCAATAGAGCTAAACTCGCTGAAGTTGTTTTTAACTCATCTGAAGCACTCAACGATTTAAACAAACTTGTTCACCCTGCTGTTAGGCGTGGTTATGAGGATTGGACTCAGTCAATAGCGGGTTCAGTGCCTTACGCCATTAGAGAAGCTGCGATTCTTTTTGAAAGCGGAGCTGATGAGTCGTGTGATTTTATAATTAATGTAAGCGCTGATCTGGAGCTTAGAAAGAAGAGGGTTTTAGAAAGAGATGCTCTTAGCATAGACCAAGTCAATTCTAGAATCGCACGGCAATTATCTGACGAAGAACGATCAGAAAGGGCTGACTATATTATCTTCAACAAACAAAAAAGCGAGCTACTAAAACAAGTGATTGAGGTGCATGAAAAGCTTAAAACTGTTGCCAGTAAATGATAGTTAAGGATAGAATTCAAAAAATAAAGGCATTAAAAAAGGCAATTGCCGATTTTGAGTCTGAGATTTTAAATGCGCTTAAAGTTGATTTGGGAAAGCCTGAAGTTGAGGTGATACTGCAGGAGCTCTACCCTATTAAGAAAGAGATTGATTATACGCTAAGAAATATCCACGACTGGACCGCAAAGCGCCGAGCTTCAACTCCACTTGCCCTTTCTGGGACTAGGCAATATGTGCTTGCTGAGCCTAAAGGCCGAGTTTTGATTATCTCGCCGTGGAACTTCCCTATTATGTTGACGTTGAGGCCGCTTGTTAGCGCGCTTGCTGCAGGAAATACTGTAGTTTTGAAGCCTTCCGAACATACTAAGGAGTCGTCAATGGTAATTAAAAAGCTGATTGAGTCAGCCTTTGACAAAAGTGAAGTCGAGGTTGTTCTGGGGGGACCAGAAGTTGCCGCAGATCTTACAAGACAGCCATTTGACCACATTTCGTTTACTGGCGGAACTGAAATAGGAAAACTAGTAATGAGGTCTGCTGCCGAGCAGCTTTGCTCAATTACCCTCGAGCTTGGAGGTAAAAGTCCGGTAATTGTAGATTCGACAGCTAGAATCAAAAGGTCTGCCAAGAGAATTGCTTGGGGAAAATATCTAAATGCTGGTCAGGTTTGTATAGCTCCTGACTACATGTTGATAGAAGAGAATTCCCATAATGAAATGGTGCTGGAGTTAGAAAAGTCAATAATCACAATGTTCTCCGAAAAACCTTTAGAGAGCGAGGATTTAGGCAAAATCGTTAACGAGAAACATTACAAAAGGATACTCGATTTGATTGAGGAAGCTGTAAGTAAGGGAGCCCAGCTTCTTGTTCCTGGAGGCGAGCTTAAAGGCAAAGAGGGTGAAAGGAAGATTGCACCGTGCTTTTTAACTAACTGCACAATGGACATGGCGATAATGCGTGAGGAGATATTTGGACCTGTATTACCTATTTTGACATGGAAAACGAGAAACGATGCCGTTAAGATTGTAGAGATGAATAATAATCCGCTTGCGCTTTACATTTTTAGTAAAAAGCGTAAGAATATTGACTGGTTCATACAGAACACCAAGGCTGGAACGTCCGCTATAAATGAAGTGATTATTCAGATAGCTAACCCAGAGATAGGATTTGGCGGGATAGGCTCAAGCGGAATTGGAAGGAGCAATGGAAAAGCTAGTTTCGACACTTACTCAAATCTCAGAAGCTTCCTTGATTCCACTAATATGTATAATGCTTTGCAACTTACCTTCCCTCCTTATAGTAAGTTTAGTTTAGCTTTAACCCGCTTTATAAATAAGTGGCTTTAGTTTCATTTAAACATGTTAGTTCAAACTCATTACCCCAGGAAACTCTCTAGAACTAGGTACGACCAATATCTCGCGTCTGGCTGGTTTAGAGGTGCGGTAATGCTTTATAAAATGGATTTACTCTGCATTGATGATGAAGTCTACTCTGTAGTCAATATTAGACTAGATATTGAAGAGTTTCGCCTCAGAAAGTCTCAACGTAAACTACTAAAAAAAGCAGAGCAGAAATTTCATATAACATACGGAATAGCTAGTCCCACTCCTGCTAAAGAAAGATTGTACCAACTACACAAGCACAGATTTAAAGGCTTTATCCACGAAACTTTAGAAGAATATCTGAACGCTGGATTTGAATCAACTGTATTTGACACAAGAGAGGTCTGTGTTTACGACGAAGAAAGACTAGTTGCTGTTAGCTATTTTGATCTTGGGGACAGAGGAATGGCGAGCCTACTAGGACTTTATGATGAAGAGTATAAAAGCTGGTCTCTAGGCAAGGTAACAATGCTCAAAGAAATTGAGTTTGGCCTTGATACAGGAAAAAAATGGTATTACCCAGGATATGTTCTAGACCTACCCACAAACTTCGACTATAAGCTGGAGTTAGGTAATATGGAGTACTATACGCCCAGCAGGAGGTGGATGCCATATGATTTATTTAACCCAACAACCACAACCGGCTATGCAGTTAGGACTAGAAATGAGGAACTTTCCAAGGAACTAAGTAGTGAAGGGATAGAACATAAGGTTTGGCTTTATCCTTATTTCAGCATGGGGTATTTGGGGCCTTGGAACTCATCTTTCCTCAGAGCTCCAGTTGTAGTAGAGTTGGGACATGATAGACACGGAATGATCGTGGCTTCTTATTCTGTTGAAGAAGAAGCTTTTTCTCTGTATAGAATTCATCCAAGCCCCGACGGTCCTCAGTTTTTAAAAATGGAGGCGTCAAATGAATTTTCAGATTCAGACAAGTATCTAAGTCATATATATAGAGTTGGCTCAACAATAGTTGAACTTGGATCTAAACAACTTGTAATGCAACACATTAAAAGAGTATTAAATGAAATTAACTAGTTGGAATGTAAATGGCATTAGAGCCATAGTGAAGAAGGATTTTGATTCAAGTATGGAATCTCTAAACACTGATGTACTTGGCTTACAAGAGACCAAGGCTCAGGACAATCAGGTCAGAGAGGCATTGTTTGGCCTTTCTTCATTAAACGATTATGAGGTATACTCATCTTCTGCAGTTAAAAAAGGCTATTCAGGAACAGCCATCATAACTCGAGTTGCTCCTATTGAAGTTAAAGCTGGCATAGGCTTAAGTGAATTTGACACAGAGGGCAGAGTGCTAAGGGCTGAGTTTGAGGGTTTTCATTTTGTAACTGTCTACACTCCCAACTCTTCATCAGGTCTTAAAAGACTTCCATTTA
>NZRP01000028.1 GCA_002693775.1 Crocinitomicaceae bacterium
AACAGATTAGTAAATCACCGTACATACTACTTTATGGCTATCGCTTATGGCTATAATCAGTACGAAGAATATGTTTACGCTACTGGTTCAGGTCAAGACATTGAGTACAAACCGTCTCGTAAAGGTGCAATTGGTTCTATCAGAGTTTACTCTGGAACTCCTCATATTCCTTCACCGGAACAGTACGGTACTAATCAATATGCGGCTTACGGCGACGGAGTTGTAGTAACTCGTTTAGAGGGTAAGGGTAACTCTACTAACAGCATGGATATTTCTTCAGAGAGTGAGGACATTATCCTAGCTGAAGGAAAGATTGACGAGTTAGTATATGCTTCTCACGGGTCGCCAGTTAATATCCGCGTTGTAGATCCACTAAGAGTGCCTAATGCAGAGTTTGAGTTAGTGGTTAACGCCTCTGATTCAGACCTAGAAGATGCTGATGAAGTTTACTGGACTCTAACAAATCTTACCGATTTAGAGGCTGCTACTAACGAGAGTGACTCTCTTAAGAGCGTTAAAACTTCTTCTAAGGCTATCAACGTACTTAACGAAGAACTATTACTTGATTGGGGGCTGAGCATTACTCTTCACCAATACCAATACCCTAATGGCGGTAATTTCACTATTCCTGTGGATGCTACTATTGAGTTTGACGATCCATCTGCTCCATGGCTACTTGGAGTTCCTGATGCAGAGGGCTTCGATCTTCTAAACTGGATACGTGCTGGTACTCAAGAAGGAGATGATGAGATTGAGTCTGAGGTAGTGTTTAACGACATTAAGGCTGGTAACCCTCTTGACGAGGATGAGGTATACGAAGGCATCCTTGGCGGTACTTGGTCTCCTTACTGTCTTGTTAGTTTCACGGATGACGTGACTCTACCAACAGGTGAGACGGTTAAGATGCCTAACATCGCTCCTACAGTGAAAGGATTAGAAGGAGACCTTAGCCCGTTCTCAGGAATCAACGGTCTTAATAATGTAGATGTCGTTCTTACTCAGGATGAATCTAAATGGACTCGTTGTCCGGTACTTGAGATGCAACCTGAAGAGGCTCTAGCTCAGAACGCTTACAATGATGGTGATCCAGAAAAGATGAGATTACGTCGTCACCCTTCAGTCGATAAGATGGGCCGTAAGCCAGGTGATGATGGTTACGTTTCTTCTGAGGCTAACCCTAACGGTGACCAACCTGTAGGTATGAGTTGGTTCCCTGGTTACGCTATTGACGTAGGAACTGGTGAGAGACTTAACATGGCCTTTGGCGAAGACTCATGGTTAGGAGCAGATAACGGAAAGGATATGATTTTCAACCCTTCTGACAGAATCTACAGCGGCGGCGGCGGCTGGGGAGGAGGAGGAATGCAAACTGGCGTTTACGCTGGTGGTCAGCACTGGATTTACATCTTCAAGAACTCTCAGTACGAGGAAGGATCTTCTAACCGTATGCCTACATACGATAAAGGAAACTACCTATACGAGAATCTAGAGGAGAATCCGTCTACTACTAACGTTAGACGTGTATTCAGAGCTTGTACATGGGTAGGGTCATCTCTAGTGAATAAAGACTTCCCTATGCTTTCAGTAGAAGAAGGATTGATTCCTAATGACGCTAGAATCAGACTAAGAGTAGCGAAGCAGTACGAAAAGTACTCGCCTTCAACTTACGATACTGATGAGGTGGATGACGCGGTAAACAACTGGAACCCGCTATACACTTTCTCAACTAGTAAGGTAGCTACTGAGACCAACATGGATTCTACTCTAACTAGTGTGCTGGATATTATTAATGTAGTTCCTAACCCTTACTACGCGTACAGTAAGTACGAGACTAGCAAGCTAGATAACAGAGTGAAGATTACGAACCTGCCTGAAGAGTGTACGGTTACTATTTATAACCTAAGCGGTACACTAATTAGGCAGTACAACAGAACAAACGACCCAGTTACATCGCTTGATTGGGACCTTAAGAATCATAAAAACGTACCTATTGCAGGTGGAGTTTACATTATACACGTAGACGTACCTGGAATTGGAGAGAGAGTTCTTAAGTGGTTTGGAGTTATGAGACCTATTGACCTTGATACATTCTAAACTCAATGAACCCACTATTAAAAAAAATCATTAGACTTATTGCAGGATTAGCAATAATTGTTTTGGGACTTTTCGTGATGAATGGTCTAATTGGGATGAAGGAGCCACCAAGCGTAACTCTTCCTGAAAACAGTCCTAGACCGGTAAAAACTATAGTTGTAGCTAACTCATCTATAAGTCCGCGTATTCCTGTTGAAGGGATGGTAGAAGCTTGGAGAAGAATTGATTTGTTTGCAGAAGTAAACGGCGTTTTAAGCTTAGGTGGAAAGGAATTCAGGGAGGGGGTAAAGTTTTCCGAAGGTAATGTGATTCTTAAACTCGATGATAGTGAAGCTAGATCTCAGCTTAAAAGCGCAAGAGCTCAATTTCTTCAATTAGTAACAAGTACACTAGCGACAATAAAAGTTGACTTTCCTAACAGATTTGAAGAGTGGGAAGAATATGTAAGAAGTATTGATATTGATTCTACATTGCCAAGCCTGCCTAATTATCAATCAGATAGGGAAAAGTTTTATATAATCAATCGAGGTATTGAAGCCTCTTTCCACAGTATTAAATCTTCCGAGGAAAGGCTGAGTAAATTTGAAATCACAGCTCCTTTTGATGGCTTTGTGTCTACAGCATTAGTTAAACCAGGATCACTGGTTATGGGTGGTCAGCCACTTGGTGTGTTTGTTGGTACAGATGAGTTTGAAATAAAATCTGCGCTTAATGCTGATTATTTGGGCTATATAAGCGAGGGTGATAAAGTTGAATTTTTCTCAAACGAGGATGTAGTTGCTGAGGGGGTTCTTGATAGGCTTTCTTCTAATGTTAATCCACAGACTCAATCAGCAACTGCCTTTTTTAAGCTTTCATCGAGTAAGTCAGACACTGAACTTAGGGATGGAATGTATCTGCCAGGAGAGTTGATTGCAGGAGAGATTGTTGGGTGTTTTGAAATCGATTTGGCCTTAGTAGAGAAGGGAAAAGTTTACTCAGTAAAAAACGGAGAACTTAGGCACAGCTCAGTAAAAGTTGTATTCTCTACCTATGACAAGGCTATTGTGACTGGATTAAACGATGGGGAAGTGATTCTTGCAGAAGTGCTCAGCGAGTCGTTTGTTGGAATGAAAGTCAACCCTTCATCTAACTAATTAGAAGGATGAGAAGTGTAATTAAATTTTTCGTTCAGCACCACATTGTGGGCGACATACTCATGATTGCAATCCTGATCTCAGGACTTGTGGGTATGACCAACATGAAGTCTAACTTCTTCCCAGTAGTAAAGTCGAAGTTTATCAATATTCAGGTTGTGTATCCAGGGGCTTCGCCAGAGGAAATTGAGATCGGAGTTGTCGCAAAGATTGAAGAAAATTTACAAGGACTTGCGGATATTGATTTGGTCACATCTACATGTTCTGAGAATGCGGCATCAGTTAGAATATCTGTTTCAGATTTTAATAAAACAGATGAGGTTCTTCAGAATGTGAAGAATGCGGTAGATAAGATTCCATCTTTCCCAGTCGGGATGGAACCGCCAATAATTTTTAAGCAACAGTTTGAAGAGGGAATGGATAATACAGCTCTTATTCTTGCACTTACGGGAGTTGAGGATTTACACGAGTTAAAGAGGGCTGCAAGGAAAATTGAGTCTGACTTGCGCCAGCTTGATGGAGTTAGCCAAATCTCACTTTCAGGCTTTCCAGAAGAGGAGATAGAGATTGCAGTAAGAGAAGATAAAATGAGTGAGATGGGACTCACTTTAGACCAAATAGCTAGAGTTGTAAGAGCTTCAAATATGGATGCAACGGGTGGTAAGATTCTTACTTCAAACGAAGAGTTTATCATTCGTGGTAGGTACAAGAAGTATACCGCAGCTGAGCTTAGGGATATAGTGCTGATTTCAGATTTGGATGGTAGGATAGTGAGACTGTCTGATGTTGCGGATGTCAATGAGAAATGGGTTGAGACGGACCCTTCGAGGAACTGGTTTAACGGGGAGCAGGCTGTTGCGATTACAGTCAACAATCTTTCATCTGAATCAATACTCGATGTAGTAGATAAGGTGAGGGCATATATGGATGCCTACAATGAGAGCAATTCTGATATGCAACTGAATGTGGTTGTTGATATGTCCATTGTTTTAAACCAAAGAATTAATCTCCTTGTAAATAATGGTATAGTGGGATTCATACTTGTTATGATTTTCCTTGCTCTATTCTTGAATACTAGGCTGGCATTTTGGGTAGCGCTGGCTATTCCTGTGTCGTTTGCTGGGATGTTCATTTTTGCTGGGATGATAGGAGTGACGATAAACGTGATATCGTTGTTTGGAATGATACTGGTGATAGGGATACTCGTCGACGATGGAATTGTCATAGCTGAGAACATATATGGGAAATACGAAAACGGAGCTACGAGATTAGAAGCAACTATTGATGGGACACTAGAGGTTCTGCCTGCCGTTTTCTCTGCAATCGTAACTACAGTAATTGCATTCTCATCTTTCTATTTCATCGAAGGGACCCTGGGAGATTTCTTCAGAGATATGGCTACAGTTATTATACTGACTCTAGTATTCTCATTAATTGAAGGAGCTTTTATACTGCCAGCTCACGTGGGAAATTCTAAGGCATTAAGAAGGGAGATAAAGCCCAACAAGCTTGAGGTTTGGATGGGTAAGTTCCTGAATGGAATTAGAGATACGTTTTATAAGCCTGCATTAAAATTTGCCATTAAGCAGCCTTGGATTGCGTTCTCAACGATAGTTGCAATTTTCTTAATCACTGTGCCCGGACTAATCGGTGGTGGTTTTGTTAGGACGACTTTCTTCCCGTTTATCGAGGGTGATGTGATTGCCGTAAACCTTGCCATGAAGGCAGGGACTAAGGCTGAGATTACTAAGGCTGAGATTGATAGGATAGAAGCCGTGGTTTGGGAGGTGAACAAAGAGCTTAACGAGGGTAGGACGGATTCACTGCAGACGATAGTTGCTATCGATAAGAGTGTGGGGCCGCAATCGCATATTGCTACGCTGAACATTCAGCTCCTCGACGGGGAGAATAGGCATGTCCAGAGTACCGATGTGAGTTCTAGGATACGAGAAAGTGTGGGGATCGTCTATGGGGCTGATAATATTACGTTTGGGGCGTTTTCGCCATTTGGGAGGCCTATATCAGTTTCGCTCTTGGGTAACGATATACCTACCCTGCAGAAGGCGACTGAAGAGCTTAAGGCGGAGCTGAAGTTGAGGGAGGACGTGATGGATGTTACTGATAGTAATCAGGAAGGGGTTAAGGAGATTAGTGTGAAGCTGAAGCCGAGGGCGTATCAGCTGGGGTTCACAAAGGGGGAACTGATATCCCAAATCCGTCAAGCATTCTATGGAGTCGAAGTGCAGCGCCTTCAGAAAGGGAGAGACGAGGTGAGGGTTTGGGTTAGACTGGACGAAAAGGATAGGAACTCAATGGGATCAATTGAGAATTTCAAATTGAGGACTATGAGTGGGATGGAGATTCCATTTTCTGAGGTTTGCGAAATCGAGATTGAGAGGGGGCTGACTGCCATTAATAGAATTTATGGGATGAGGCAGGTAGAGGTGAGCGCAGATTTATCTGGGCCGCAGGCTAGTGCCACAGACATAGACAATGCTATTAAGACTGAGATCTTACCGCCGATTCTTGCTAAGTACCCTGATGTACAGGCGAGTTTTGAAGGCCAAAACAGAGAGGTAACTAAATCCCAAAACAGCATCGCTAAAGTCATGCCCTTGATTTTTTCCTTGATGTTCTTAGTGATAGTCTTGACGTTTAGGTCTCCACTTCAGGCTACGGCGGTGTTTGGTCTAATTCCATTTGGACTTGTTGGAATAAGCATAGGTCACTGCCTCCTTGATGCGCAGATCAGTCTGTTCTCAGTATTGGGCATGATTGCACTTATAGGAATTCTGGTGAATGATGCTCTGGTGTTTGTCGCCGCGTATAATGCATATCTAAAAAATGGCTTCTCTGTTGATGAGAGTATTTGGAAGGCTGGAATGAATAGATTCCGCCCTATTATTCTAACGTCTGTTACAACTGTTGCAGGCCTTGCTCCCCTTATGCTCAACAAAAGTTTCCAAGCACAATTCCTTATTCCTATGGCTATTTCTGTTGCCTTTGGCCTTCTATTTGTAACAGTTATCATCTTAATCCTTTTACCGATTTACTTGAAGTTTATCTCTCCTCTTCACAGGAGCTGGGTGTTTGTTACTAAGGGTAAATGGCTTGATGATCAAAGTGCTGAGCCTGCAGTAAGAGAATTCGTAGCTATCAAGGAGTCAGAGAAAGCTCTAGCTGAGAAAGTAAATACAGGAAAAGGATTGCCTGGAAAAGCGATGTCAGTCTTAGTGATATTAATCGCCATTTCTTCTGTAGTTATGGCTCAGGGGCCTACTGGAAATTCAGATTTAAGTCTTGAGAAAGCAATTCATAAGAGCCTTGAGAACAATTATGGAATCAAGGTGGCTAAACTCAATTCTGAGGTAGCACATATGAATGATAATTGGGGGTCAGCAGGTGCATTGCCACAGGTAGGAGTCTCTGTTGAGGCCACTCACTCAGAAATTGATATGACTGAAGACCCAACTGTTGTGGAACAAATTCAACAGCAGTTCCAATCGCAAGGAGGGGTTGCAGGATTGAATGCAAATTGGACGATTTTCGACGGCATGGGAATGTTCGCAGCTAAAAGTACACTTGAACTTCTTGCCTCTCAGTCGGACAATCAAACCGAGCTCATTGTTGAGCAAACTGTAGAGGCAGTAGACTTTGCATATCACAATGTTTTAGTCCAAACCTCTCTTCTAGCTGTCCTCACTGAAACTATGGATCTAAGTCGAGATCGTTTAGACCAAATCATTCTTTCAGAAGAGTACGGAGTAGCGGGCACATTCGACAGACTACAATTTGAAAATGCAATTATATCTGACAGCTCAGCTTACTTGATGCAAGAGGTTGCGGTTAAAACTTCAATGAGGAATCTGAACAGATTAATGGGTGAGGATGAGGACAAGGTTTGGATTTTAACTTCAACATTATCGTCTCCACCAGCTTTAGGTGATTTACAGTCTTTAGAAAGCCTCGTTGCAAGCGACAACTCATTGATTAAAAACGCTAACCTAACCAGGGACATCAGCTTACAAAGTGTGAAAATGGCGGAAGCAAGATTGTACCCAGTTGTCGGTCTAGGTGCAGGTCACAGGATAAATAAAAACGTATATTCTATAGGGGAACAATCACTGACGGGTGGAAATAACAGCACGGCAATAACATTGACAATCAATTTTAATTTGTTCAATGGAGGAGCCACAAAGCGAGCAATTTCAGAAGCTAAAATCAATAGGGAAATTGCCGAACTTTCAGTTATTGACAACACTTCGGAAGCTCTTAAGCTTGTGACGGACGCATACGATAAATACAAGGTAAATGCCTCGATTTATACCTTGAGCACAAGAGCAACCGAAAATGCTAAAATCGCCCTTAAGATTGCTGAAGGCCGTTATAACGACGGCGTAGTAAACTCTCTAGACTATCGTGATCTGGAAATAGCTCTTCAGGTAGCAAGGGTGAGTGAGTTGCAGGCACTTCAGGTTTGGCGCGCTTCTTATGTGGAGGTCCAAAGACTTATTGGCGCGCTAAGAGCACCGCTGAACTAGGTCTAGCTAACGAAATTTAGCTAGCAAGATCTAGTCAGCAAGATCTGTAGTGACCATTTCCTTGCACAGATCTTGCCATGAAGTGGTAGCCTTCCAACCAAGTACTTTTTCAGCCTTACTTGCGTCACCTACAAGGGTGTCCACTTCAGATGGTCTGTAATAGCGAGGGTCTATTTCAACAATAGTTTTTCTTGTGGCTGAGCATATACCTTTTTCATTCTCGCCTTCGCCTTCCCAATTCAAAGTAATGCCAGCTTCAGAGAACGCCAGTTCAGTGAAGTCTCTTACTGAGGCCTGAACGCCTGTGGCAAGTACGTAGTCGTCAGCCTCTTCTTGTTGAAGCATTAACCACATGCCTTCGACAAAGTCTTTTGCGTGTCCCCAGTCCCTTCTTGCATTTAAGTTGCCGAGGAATAGCTTTGATTCAAGGCCTTTGGAGATTCTTGCTGCAGCGCGGGTGATCTTGCGAGTCACAAAAGTCTCTCCTCTTACAGGGCTTTCATGATTAAATAGAATGCCGTTAGAAGCGTGTATTCCGTATGACTCCCTGTAGTTTTTAACAATCCAAAAAGCGTACAGCTTACTTACTCCGTATGGAGAACGTGGATAGAATGGTGTAGTTTCCTTTTGGGGAGTTTCTTGAACCTTGCCAAACAACTCTGAAGTGCTGGCTTGATAGAATTTGCAAGATTTTTCAAGGCCACAAATTCTAATTGATTCTAGTAATCTGAGTGTGCCCAGAGAATCAGCATTAGCTGTGTATTCTGGAGTTTCAAAGCTGACCATTACGTGGCTTTGGGCTGCGAGATTATAAATCTCGTCAGGTTTCACCTCTTGTACAATGCGAATAAGATTAGTGGCATCAGTCATATCGCCGTAGTGGAGTTTAAACCTCACATTACTCTCGTGGGGATCTTGGTAGAGATTATCTATTCTTGATGTATTAAATGATGAAGCTCTTCTCTTGATTCCATGTACCTCATATCCCTTGGCTAGAAGGAATTCAGCTAAGTAGGAACCGTCTTGGCCTGTAACGCCAGTTATGAGAGCTTTTTTTACCATATTAAAATTTCAAAATCTTCAAGAACTATATGCTTTCTTGCGATTTAACTTGGTTAAAGTACAAGCCTTCAAGTGCAATTAACTCATCGTGAGTGCCCATTTCTACAACTGAGCCCTCTTTAAGAACGGCAATTTTATGGGCTTTCTTAATAGTGCTTAGCCTGTGCG
>NZRP01000029.1 GCA_002693775.1 Crocinitomicaceae bacterium
ACGTAGACGACTGTGTTGGAGATTATGACGAGTGCGGAGTATGTAACGGCCCTGGCGCTATCTACGAGTGTGGATGTACTGATATACCTGAAGGGGACTGTGACTGTGACGGAAACCAAAACGACGCAATAGGCGTTTGTGGCGGAGACTGTGTAGAAGACGTTAACGAAAACGGGATTTGTGACACTGAGGAAATAGGTTGTACAGATCCAGAAAACCCTAACTACGATCCAAACGCTTCGTTTGACGATGGTTCTTGTTTATCAGGCGGTTGTACTATAACTATTGCTTGTAATTACGACCCAAATGCTGAATACTTAGTACTCGGATCTTGTGACTTTATTAGTTGTGCTGGTTGTACTGACCCAACAGCTTGTAACTACGACCCAAATTCGACACTTGACAATAACACATGTGAAGGTCCAGAATACGGATACAACTGTGACGGATATTGTGTAAACGATGCGGATGGTGATGGAGTTTGTGACGAGTTTGAGATACTAGGATGTACTGACCCATCTAACCCTGGATACGACCCTGTAGCAACAGAAGACGATGGTTCATGTTTAGTTGGTGGTTGTGTATTCCCAGTAGCATGTAACTACGACCCAAACGCCGATTATATGATCATTACAATGTGTGAATTTACATCTTGTATCGGTTGTATGGACCCTTTAGCGTGTAACTTCGATTCAGAGGCTAGTCTTTCAAACGTATTAATGTGTGAGTACCCTGAAAACCCCATGTTCAACTGTGACGGCTCTTGTGCTAACGACGTTGACGGAGACGGTGTTTGTGACGAAGAAGACGCGTGTATAGGAGAGTACGACGACTGTGGTGTTTGTAACGGACCAGGAGCGATCTACGAATGTGGATGTGCAGACATCCCAGTAGGTGATTGTGACTGTGACGGAAATCAACTCGACGCAATAGGCATATGTGGCGGCTCTTGTTTAGCTGACATCGATAATGACGGAATTTGTGACGAAGTTGACGAATGTGTAGGCGAATACGATGAGTGTGGTGTTTGTAACGGACCAGGTGTGCCAGAAGGCGCTTGTGACTGTAATGGAAACGTTGACGACGCAATAGGCATCTGTGGAGGGTCTTGTGAATCTGATGATAACTCAAACGGAATCTGTGATGTAGAGGAAGTAGGATGTACTGATCCAACAAACCCTAACTACGACCCAAACGCTGCATTTGACGATGGTTCTTGTTTAGAGGGAGGATGTATTGTACCGTTTGCTTGCAACTTCGACCCAGAAGCTGGATACCTAATCCCAGGCTCTTGTGACTTCAATTCATGTTCCGGTTGTACCAACCCTGCTGCCTGCAACTATGACGAAGACGCTACAATTCAAAACAACTCTTGCGTTATTCCCGACTTTGGCTACGATTGTGACGGAGCTTGTATCAATGACTTTGATGAAGATGGTGTTTGTGATGAATTCGAAGTAGGTGGATGTATTGATCCTTCAAGTCCAAACTTCAACCCAGGGGCTACCGACGATGACGGTTCATGTCTCATTGCTGGTTGTATCCACCCCTTAGCGTGTAACTACAATGGCGACGCTGACTACATGGACATCACCCTGTGTGACTTCAGCTCATGTATCGGCTGTATTGACGAGCTAGCGTGCAACTTCAATTCAGACGCTACAATAAACGACCAGAGCCTGTGTGAATACCCTGAAAACGTATTCATAGACTGTGAAGGGGTTTGTATCAATGACATTGATGGAGACGGTATCTGTGACGAGAACGAAATTCCTGGATGTACGGATCCAACGGCTAGTAACTACAACCCAGATGCCACTGACGATAACGGAACTTGTATTCCTGAGCTAGTTGGTGGTTGTATTATACCATTCGCGTGTAACTACGACCCGGATGCAGATTACTACATTCCTGGATCATGTATTTTCGGCCCATGTGATGGAGCACCGCAAAGTGACTTCTGTTACGACCTTAACGCGTGTAACTACGGCGCGTTTAGTCAGTGTGAGTTCGAGAGCTGTCTAGCTCTTGGATGTACTGATTCAGTGGCGTGTAACTACGATGCGGAAGCGCTATACAATGATGGTACGTGTGAATACGATGAAAGCGATTGCTTGGACGAGGATGAGTTTGAATCAGCCTCGGGAGTTGAAGAAATTATTGAAGAGTACATGATTCTTCACGCCTTTTCTCCTACTCTATCTCAAACAATTGAGGTTGTTGGATTCAGAGATGCGAATCTGATTTTGTACGACCTAAGTGGTAAGCTTGTGACTAATGAAAAGCTTTACGAAGGCTATAAAATGATAATCCCTACTCCTACGTCGGGTATATTCTTACTGATGGCTCAGGATGATAATGGTGTAGTCCAAACCTTCAAGGTTAACGTCCACTAAAAGACATTTGGGTTTATAATTAAGTACCCTGCTATCTCTAGCAGGAGTTTTTGTTTGACTAGTTTTTTGTCAGTTCGTAGCCTCGCCAGGAGTCGAACCTGGATTTAGGGTACCGGAAACCCGTGTAATATCCATTATACGACGAGGCTATGTGGATGGGTTGTTTGGGGAGTAAAATTAGGTGTATTTTTGCGGAAAATATAAGGGAATGGAATTAGAACAAACTCAGGGCTCTATAGAGCTACTAATGAAAGAGTTGACAGGCCACAAATTGTATGAAAGGCTGACGACTTTGGAGGATGTGAAGATTTTTACGGAGCACCATGTATTTGCGGTTTGGGATTTCATGTCTCTATTGAAAGCTCTGCAAACCTCACTTACTTGTACTAACACTCCATGGATTCCTAAGGGAAATTCAAATACTGCAAGATTTATTAATGAGATAGTCCTGGGTGAGGAAACTGATGTGGATGCAAATGGGAATTACAAGAGTCACTTTGAGATGTATCTCTATGCGATGGAAGATGTGGGTGCTGATACAAAGCAGATTAGGATGTTTGTGAGCTTGCTTGAGAATGGAGCAAGTTTGGATGAAGCGCTGGAGGGATGTGGAGCAAATGAGGTGATTAAGGAGTTTGTGGGGTTTACTTTTAGCGTGATTGATACGGGTAAAGATCACATGATTGCATCAGCATTTACTCATGGTAGAGAGGGATTGGTTCCTGAAGTATTTATTGAAATCTTGAATAAGTCGAGCTACTTGACAAATAATTCCTACAGATCGATGAAGTACTACCTAGAGAGACATATTGAGATAGATGGGGATGAGCATGGACCGCTTTCTTTAAAGATGATTCATGAGCTGTGCGATACTGATGAAAAAACAATGGAGGCCGAGGAAGTAGCGAGAGAGTCGATTGCGCAGAGAATAAAACTGTGGGACGCAATTGCGAGTGCCTTGGAGCAGTCGTAAACTTGTGTATGGAGAAATTGAAAGGTGTACTTATTCTGGGTTTGGTTTTCCTAGGAGGAGCTTTCAATTGTTTTTTAGGCCAAACTCTCGTCATCAACGAAGTTGCCTCTAACGAAACACTTGAGGGTATTGATGAGGACGGAGATGTAAGCGATTGGTTTGAGATCTACAACAGTAGCGAAGAAGCAATCAGTTTAGACGGGTTTTCTTTTACAGACGATATAAGTGAACCATATAAGTGGGTGCTTCAAGATGGGGAAATAGGTCCTGAGGGGTTTTTAGTGGTGTTTGCTTCGGGGAAGGATAGGCAGGACGGTGAGTTACATACCAGCTTTGGTTTGGACTCCGATGGCGAGGCATTGTGGATGTTAGATGGAGATGGTGGTATTGTTGACTTTGTTTATTTTGGCGATATGACTACCGGGAAATCCTTCGGTAGACTCACTGACGGCCAATTATACATGATTCTTGAGCGCCCCACCCCGGGTAGCACCAACAACGTTAACGACGCAGTGGATAGTAGCTATCCCGCAGGATTTTACGAAGATACTTTTAACGTCGAGCTGAGCTCTTTCATGGGCGAAGAGATCCGCTACACCCTTGACGGCTCTAAGCCAACCATCGACTCCCCCATTTACAGTGCCCCGCTAGAAATCAGCAACAGAGATGGCGAGCCAAATCATTTGACAGAATACATAACAACTCCTCAAGACTGGGACACAAACTACCATATGTGGGAATCCCCCGAAGAACTAATAGATAAGTGCGTTGTGCTCAGATTTTGCTCCATGAGGGATGGAGAGTCGTTAAGTAAAATCGAAACTAGGTCGTATTTCATAGAAGACGACTTTCCTCTTCCTGTTATTTCAATTGCTGGCGAAGAGGCAGGGTTCTTTAGCACGGATAGCGGTATTTATGTACCGGGCGATTCATATAACGCAGACGTTCCTTGGGCGTCAGGAAATTACTTCTTCAGAGGTAAAGACTGGGAAAGAGAGATACACCTTGAAATATTCGATGAGGATGGCTCTCTAGGGTTATCTACTGATTGTGGAGTTAGGATACACGGGGGATATTCGAGGATATGCGCTCAGAAGTCGCTTAAGTTTTATGCTCGCGACGAATATGGAGATAGGAAGTTCGATTACCAGCTATTACCGCAGAGCGAGAATGACGAATACAAGAGGTTTATCATAAGGACAACTATGGCTGATTGGGGGGAGACTGCCATAATGGACGATGTGGCTCATGAGGTTTGTAGAGGTTTGGACTTCCCAAAACAAAACTCAAGGCCTACTGTTCTCTTTATAAATGGAGAATATTGGGGGATTTACAGCATAAAGGATAGAATAGACAGACATTTTCTTGAATATGCTGAGGGAGCAGATAGCGATTCAGTGAACATTGTTTCCTCTGGGCAGTCGCAGATAGCATACGAGGGTGTTATAGACGACTATGTGGAGGTGCTTGATTTCATTGACAATCATGATCTCACGGATGATTTCAATTATGAATACGTTAAGTCTAAACTAGATATTAGCAACTATATAGATTACTCTGTAGCGCAGATGTTTCTTGCGAATTATGATTGGCCGGGGAATAATATCAAGCTTTGGAATCACAGGGATAATAGCGGGAAGTGGAGGTGGATATTCTACGACTTGGATGCTGCTTTTAATAACCCTCTGTACAATATGCTTGAGCATTGCACCTTGAATGATCCAGATGTTAAGTGGCCCAACAGCGAAGTTTCTACTTTCCTTTTTAGGAACTTGCTAAAGAATGAAGGCTTTACAAATAGGTTTTTAGAGAGGTATACAGAAATACTATACACCAAGCTTACAAGGTCAGTGATGCTGACAAAGACTTTTGAGATTAAAAACACGTATGGGCTCGAAATGCCTAGGCATATTGATAGGTGGGGATATCCAAACAACATGAATGCTTGGGAGGAAGATATTGATGAGAAGATTACTGACTTTATTAAACTAAGACATTGTGAAGTTGAAGATCACGTCAAAGCTTTTTTCAATCTAGAAGAATGGGGGTTCGATTGTGATAATACACCAGATATAGGCGGAATAATCCTGGCTCCCAACCCCAATACTGGTAGACTCTACATTCTCAACAACTCATTCTACCTAATCAGAGGAGATGTGAGTGTGTGTAATCTGATGGGTGCAAAGATTTATTCAAACAAGCAGGTTTACCTCAGCGCATTTGAAAAGCTCCACATAGATATTGAAGGAAATTCTCCAGGCATATACATACTCAACTTCCAAGGCGTTGAATCCAACGTTGCTATAAAGTTTATAGTGGAGTGAACGAATTACTTGCGGACTACCGATAGGATGCCGCCCAATTCAGTTTTCACGTAGTATTGACCTGGAGCTATGTTGCTAAGGTCGATGTTCAATCCTGAACCTTCGAGGCATTTGGTACCAGATGCTGAGTAGAGAGTCCACGAGGTTGGACAGCTTAGCTGTGCGTGGTCTGTTGCCGGGTTGGGGAACAAGGTTAGAAGGGACGAGTCGGGGGTGTTTACTGAAACGGAGTTGAAGAGAATGGGGTCGTTAGTGATGCCGAGTTGGACATCTTCAGGCTCGATGAAGCCTATGAGATCCTGGGAATCGATGCGGTAGACGCAGATGCTGGCTGAACCGTTTAGGTATCCAAAAGTGGAGCCTATGATCCAGATTCGGCCATATGAGTCGACTTGCATGTCTGCTGGGGTGTCGTTGAAGTCTGATCCGATAGAGCTTGACTCGATGTAGCCGCCGTGTTCTCCTAGTAGGGTAAGAACTATGTCGGTACCGGTTGAGCTGTTGTAATTGATATGGGCTAGCTTGATTAGGCCTTCGTTGTGGTGAATGAGTCGTGTGCCCTCTACGTAATAGCTTCCAGAGGTGCTGACAATGCTACCAGGGGTACCATTGCCGTCGTCAAAGCGGATAACGCCGTGGCCAAGTGGATCGTTTTCTCTAAAGTAAGAATACAGGAGGATTGCCCCGCCTTCGTAGGGAGCGATGTCGTTAGAGTAGTTGTCGCTGTATGCGCCTTCGTCAGGGGCAACTCTCGCCCACATAGGGTTCCCATGAGGGCCCCAAGCCCAAATCGTTGCTTGCTCCACCCCATCAATAACTGTAGAACCAGCTATGTAAAGGGTGTCGTTTCCAACACGAGCAGCTTGAACTGATTCAGACTGAAGTGAATTACCCCAAACCTCGTGATCCATTCCGCCCAGTGTTTTAAACCAGCAATCACCTTCAGTTTCTCCCACAACGTAAACGTCGTCCATCCAATTTACAAGCGAGGTAGGCGATGTGTTTTCTTCTTCGTTGAAGTTGATGATTTCAGAAATTTCGCCTGTAGTTCCAGTATTGATGATTCTATAAATTACTGTGTTGTAGTAGCCGTTTTCGCCAAGTTTTCTAGCCAGAACGATAAGATCGCCGGTGTCCTCGTCTACTTCTGCGTCGACTATGTTTTCTACAAGAGATCCGTAGGGAGTTAGGATACTCCAAACGTATTGAAGGTCGTCATCCAAATATGCGATATACCCTCTTACTGTACCGTCGCCCATGCTTGAGGTTGAGCCTAGAGCGTATGCTCCGCCTTCGTCAAGAGGGACTATTGTTGAGCCTACATCTTCGTATGTACCGCCTAGAATACGGAGCTTGATGTCGGTTTGGGCTATAAGAAGAGTGCTAAAAATGAAAGCTGAGAAAAATAGGGTAAAGTTTTTCATCATTTTACAGCATTATGAACGCCTTTAAGCGTAGTTAGAAGTTCTTTTAAGTTGTCTAAATGAAGCATGTTAGCTCCGTCTGACTTAGCAACAGAAGGGTCAGGGTGGGTTTCAATAAAAACCGCATCGGCCCCAGCAGCTACAGCTGACTTTCCTATTATTGCGATGTGCTCCGGCTGACCGCCTGTGACTCCTGAGCTTTGGTTTGGCTGTTGAAGGCTGTGGGTAAGATCCACTACAGTAGGTGCAAATTTCTTCATCACAGGAATGCCTCTCATATCTACCACGAGATCAGAGTAACCAAACGTTGTACCGCGCTCCGTCACCCACGCCTCTTCATTGCCTGAATCGTGGACTTTTTTAACCGCGTAAATCATAGACTCAGCTGAAAGGAATTGTCCCTTTTTAATATTTACAATCTTCCCCGTCTTAGCTGCAGCAACTATGAGGTCAGTCTGCCTGCATAAGAAAGCTGGAATTTGAAGGATATCTACATACTCCGCTGCCATTACAACTTCCTCTGGCGAGTGTACATCAGTTGTAACAAGCACTCCAAACTTCTTAGACGTCTTTGCCAGAAGCTTCAGAGCCGCCTCATCGCCTATCCCAGTGAAGCTGTCTATCCTAGATCTATTAGCTTTTTTGTATGAACCCTTGAACACTAGTGGAAGCCCAAGTTCTAAGCATATGTCTACCACTCTCTCAGCGGTCTCCATAAGCATCTGCTCACCTTCCACTGCACAAGGACCTGCTATAACAAGCAATTCACCCCCCGATAATTTATCAAATGCTGCTCTACCCATTTTGCTTAGTAAGTCTGATTGTGATTCCTCTGCAGGTAGTTTCAGCTCCCGTGTCCTGCATAAATAGAAGGCCTAATGGTTCTTCTACATTGATATAAAGCGCTCTGTTTTCATTTAATTTGAGTCTAGCCCAAACCGCAAATCTCTGGTCTCCCCATCCCCCATCTCTGTAATTAACTCCCCAGTCCAGGGTCTCAGTTCTATTAAACTGTACTCCAGCACTTATTAGATTTTTAGGCATCCAACCTCCTGCGGAGATACTGCCGTTAAAACTAATTTGGTCTGTGTGCACGTACTTAAGACTAGCTGTAAGCTTAGCTGGCAACAGTACCATTCTACTTACAGACTCGCCAAACTGTACCAAGGTATCACCCTCAAAATCAAACTCGTCATTAGCTATATCTGTAACTATGCTCTCCCAAGTTAGACTGTCACCAAAGATGGGTAGCCCTGTTGTTGATGCTCCTTCTTGAAACCAGTATACCTGCGAACCACCAGGCTCAAACAGAAGACCTACGTCTTTAAATCTAAGATTGAACTCTAAAGGGAATTCATCAGACTTTATAGGGATGTTTCCTGAAAGCCCTACTCCATATGCTGGAAGTAATGTAGAATCTGCATTCATATGGAATCTAGCTTCCGTTTGAAGGTAAGAGTCAAGCGAATCAGCATTCTCGCTAACGTATAGGTAACCGTATGGTAGGCTCCACTCAGCACCGCTCAGTCTTTGGACTAAAGAAAGCTCCATCCTCTGCTCAGTTTCCTGATTCAACACACCTAGGCTGAATCTATTGAAAGCTCCTATCCTCACTCCGGTTCCACTTAGTGAATTCACTTCTCCAGTAGAGCTAGCGTTTCCGTACCAGAAAAGCTCAAACAAATCTGATGTCCAACGAGAATCTACAATCACCTCAGAACCGAAGCTTCCGCACATAATCCAAGTCTTATTATCTGAAGGCGCTGCATTCCAACTCACATTGAATCCTGCATTTGCTCCGAGGTATCCCTTAGGGCCAGTGTGACGGTTTAAGATGGGATTGATTATGTCGTGAGAGATAAAACCACCTTGAGCAAGGTCATTCATAAAACCTGCAGTGATGGTATTACTGGTTTGGTTTGCCCATACTTCTACAGAATATTCTGAAGAGAGCGAAACCGGCATTGTAAAAAGAGAATCATTTCTAAATGAAGTGCTCTCTGATTGAGTATAAACCTGTGCTTTTGCTGTATCCAAAGAAGCAAACAAGGCTATTGCACTAAGGAGGGTAAGGCATATTAATCTCTTCATTATTCCTGTATTAATTGTGTGCCTTCGATTCGGATTTGGACTCTCACATCTTCAGTTCCTGTAAACTCAACAGCTCCCTCTGTGCTAACATTTAAACTCAGGTACATCATACCTCCTGGCTTAACCACTGCCTCATTCACCGGAACCTCGAAGAATCCGTGAGCAGCGTAATTAGTCTCTAAATCACCTGCACCAAGAATTGCGTCAGCAGAAACAACAGTATTCAGCGTGTCGTTTACATGGTAATCAAAGTCAGCAGTAATACTTGCTGGGAAGGTGCTCCACAAATCAACAAGCAGATGCCCATCGAACATTGGGAAATCATCAATAGCATCTACCTCGAAGCTATCCACAAGAACTACTCCATCTATACCTACATTTAGAGGAATCTCAAGTTCCAAATCAAGTCTAGGCGGTTCATCTACATCCAAATAATCATTACCTAAACTCACATCACCGTAAGGATTCAACTCAATATTTCCCACAGTATTCAAATCCTCAGGGAACAGTTCAATTAGATTATTAAAATTTCCACCCTCCTCAGTCAGATTTATCTCTAACTCAGTTGTTGAGTAGAGTAAACCATCTATCCATTGAGCTCTTGAAATATCGTGTATCCCAAAAAATGAAGGATGCTCCATAGGGATTTCTCCTAGGTTTAGTTCATCAAACGTTAATCGTACATCTGCTCCAATAGTATTCTCTAACCTCAACTTTGCTACAGCACCCTCCATGTTCAGAACTGGATTAGGAAGAGGGATGGTATCAATCACATCCTCACTTGCTGCAAAACCTGCTGTCAAATTACCAAAATAGCCTAACGCGCTCTTCACCTCAAAATCGTGGAATTGCACAGTTACCTTGATGTTGTCTTCACTAGTTGCATAGAACACCTCTGTATTTGACTGAGAACCTTGAGCTGTAAATGCCGTAGTAATTAGATTACTTCCTGCTCCTGCACTTCCTGTAAGATCGAAGACTGCATTTTCAAGATTCAATACGCCTGTTGAAACTCCCAGCTCTCCATCAACTGACGCAGGAATAACAAGGTCTATTCCTACCTCTTCACCGTCAATCGTGCAACATGTCAAATAGTAACTCATATCGAGTTCTCCTTCGATAGAACTCTCAACAGCAAATACCATTTCGCCTGAAGAAACAACCACTTCTCTCAGATAAGCTCCAGCTGTACCACCAAGGTTGGTAATTGGAAGTTCATCTTCTTGGACTATAAAAGGGTAATCAACCGGAACCGGAATAGGAACAGGAACGTTGCCTATACCAATATTTTCTTCAATAGATGTATCAGGCAGTACTGGAGCTAAAGCACCTGAAATCATATCAATGGGCTGATGTAATACAATCTTAGCGGGATTTCCATCTACAATCTCTAATCCCTCTATATCCACAATCATGCTATCCTTAACATAATCAAGCCATCCAATTCTATCGTCCACGATAGGAAGGAAAATTTCTGACTCCCAGCTCAGAGGCTCTCTATCTTCACAACCAAATAGAAAAACCAACAAAAAAGCTACTGATAACAGATTAAATTTCCTCATTTGAATTTAGGTGTTATTGTCAAAAATACGGATAAGGCGACTAGCCACAATGAAAGTGAGATGTACTGAATACACACAAGAGGAGCAATGATTATAAACACTGCTAAAACAACTAATGGAACTAGTTTTTTATTCTTGGTTACAAGGGCATATAAAGCGGACATAGTCCAAACCAAATTCCAATTAGCCCACGTATCCGTGTGATCAGTAAACAACCACATTAAAAGCAAAAGAACTCCCAAAGTAGCTAGCACTACCTGTATAGTTTTAACGACAACAACAGTAAAAAGGTTGCTATCACCTAATACAATTCTCACAAACAGGACTAATAAAACTAGAAAAATACAGACTATTTCCACCGCATTCAATCCCAGTAAACTAAAGTTATTTTCATTCATCCACCCCTCAGGCGCATTTAAAAGCATAAAAGTTGGCTGGGCAAACGGTTCGCCATTTATCTCCATGTCTGCCAATACCTTTTTCAAATCATCTGGAATAAAGGCCTGCTGACATCCTTCCATTACCTTATCAGCATCTGGACCTAGGATGAAGTCTATGCCAAATTCGGCAAAGGGCGAGCTCTTTAAGTATGGCTTCAAGCAATCTCTAAAGGTTCTACCGTCTGGCTCACAGTTTATCTTAATCTGGTCACCCAATGTTGAATCCAGCACAGTTAATATCCTTGTTGAGCAGTTATCTCTGAAAAACTGGTACTGATATTCCGGATAATCCCTAAAGTTGTAGTGCAAGTACTTAGCAACTTCTACAACCTGCTCATGGCTTAGGTTAAGAGTCTGAGAATCAAGTCCTCTCCCCGTTTTTAAGTACACTTTCTTGAAATGACCAAAGGGCTCTTCTGATAACCTGTAGTTAAGCATCCCCTTTACAAAATTCAAATAGAATCCCTTCTGATTAAATGAGAATGTCCCAAAATTGTATACCACATCACCGTGAGGCAATTGTCTAGGATCGTGGATTCTAATGGCCGAATGACCAAAAAGAGCATATAAGTCATCTCCTGGGCTTGCTGTCAGAACGCTCACCTCAGCTTCTTCACTTAGTGTTAAGTAGAAGGGGATGTTATTGAGGGTTTGGGCTATACCAGCGGTGAAAAATGGCAAGAGAGCCAGCAAAAATGTAATCACGCCCCTTCTCATCTCAGATGCTTTTCCTGAAAGCCAAACCTCCTTAAACCCATCACTCGCCTTCTTGAAAGCCACGTACAAATCACCTCCAGGCATCTCCACCTTCCTCTTCATCTCCCCACCA
>NZRP01000030.1 GCA_002693775.1 Crocinitomicaceae bacterium
AAAATGTTGTTTATCAATACAACTATAGTTTTAACAATGAAGGAGGATTTGTAGAAATACTTGGAGACAATATCAATTGTGGATATAGATACAACATAAGTGTAAATGATGGATATAGATTAGGCCTACCCTGGAGTGGAACAAAAGGAAAAACATTTTTTATTTCTACGTATTGTGGAAGCAGTAATTATAGATGTCCAAATTCAGGGACTTTCATATACAACAATACAATTTTTGTAAACGACACTTTATCACCAGAAATTTATTGTTGGCCAGATGCTGGTGATATTCATATTTTTAATAACATAGTTTTTGCAACTTCTGGTGGTGAAATAATTCCAACACTAATTGAAAATGATTCTAACATCATAGATATAAGCCATAATCTTTTTTATAACATCAATAGATTTTATTTAGACGACGATCTTATGAATTTGGCATTATATGAAGATCCAGAATTGTTAAACAATGATCCTTTAGGTATAAATGATCCTGAATTATATAAAGTTCAAAATGGAAGCATTGTAATTAATCAGGGTAGATTGGTAAGTGGAAGCAACATACAAACAGATTACCTACAGAATAATGGAGGGAGAGACTATTTTGGAAACAATGTTCCAAACACTATCCCTCCAACTATAGGTGCATTTAATTACAACACATTAGAGACTTTTGAACTTAATGATTTTTTAGATGAATGCGTGATCGTTTATCCAAATCCCACATCTAACAAAATAAACATAGAATTCGGTCATCTTTCTTTAGAAAATCTAACACTTAACATATTCGATTTAAAAGGACAATTAGTTTATAAAACTGAAGAAATTGAATCAAGTATGATTATTGATGCATCAAACTTTACAAAAGGGTTATATACACTTGAAATCTTTAACCAAAACCACCACATTAATAAAAAAATACTAATTGAATAGATAGTAGATTTTATATCCAACGATATAAAATCTACTATTTATTAAATTCATATAATGCACTGAAATAAGCCATTCTACCTACTAAAGGACCACCATATGTTTCAATATGCCAATTTTTTAAAATATTTGATGCCCCAAGTTTGAAGGTAGTATTTAGATTGTCAACATATAAATTTATTTGACCATCCAATAAACCATACTGTGGTATTGTACCAGTAAATTGTGGTGACCCTTCAAAAATAAATTGCTGAACCCATTTATAATTTAACCCAAATCCAAACTTATTAGTGGCACCTGCATCCAGATCTCTAAAATTTATTCCAAGATTAAATTTATGCTCAGGAGTATTGAATGCAGGAATTATCGGATCATCAACATCTGTTTTAATTAATTTATTCCAACTATAATTACCAGAAAAAGCCGTATGGTTGTTAAGGTAATATTGTAAACCAATTGATGCACCTTGTGTGCGAACTTCATTAGTTGAATTTGCTGCATAACGATATACATCAATGGTGTTGATCGATTCTGTGAACTGTGTGTCAAAGCCAATATCGAGACCAAGGTTATAACCTATAAAATGTTGGTACCAACTGTAATAAGCTCCTGCATCAACATACAATTTATCCATAATGGTTGTTCGATATCCAATTTCAAACGTTCGAACTTGTTCCGGACGAATCGGTGCAATGTCAAATTGGACTAACGTATCAAGGTTCCCTGTAATATTAGTTCCCGAAAAAGAGTTTCGATAGTCTAAAAAGCTTTGGACAGTATACAAGTCTTCGGCTCCATTAAGATTTCCCATTAAAGTCGCTGGGCCAACGTCAAGAAATAAATATTGATCTGCAAGAGTGGGGTTCCTTAATGCAGAGCTAAATGAAAGTCTAGCAAAATCTTTTGAATTAGGTGTCCAAACAAGACTCAAAGCAGGTGAAACAATAGGCTCAAAATTTTGGTTATAATCAACTCTAATTGTACCAGTACCTATCATTTCATCTTGCATAAATCTCTTTACTAATCCCAAATAACCTCCTACTTCTCTATTTCTAATAACAACTTCATTAAAGGTTGTATCTGTACCAAGTGTATCGTTTTCTTCTATTGTCATTTGAATGCCATCACTGAAAATAGTTCCTTCACTGTTAGGATTGTATTGTCTAAAATTTGCACCTAAAGTGATTTCATCGAACCAAGATTCGGTTATTTTATATTCACCATGAACATGAATTAAAGAACTTAAATCGTGAAATTTAGTACCACCCTCTCCTTCATTATTTTTTGTGGAAATAAGTTGGTTAAATAATTGATCAAAGTCTTCAGTACCTGGAACTACTTGTCCTATTGGATCAATTGCAACATCTGCTAAGTTAGCATATCCACTATTAGTCCATTCTTCAACCTGATTATGCCAGGAAGTCAAATTATCAGAATTATCAATATACCATTGATCTACCGAACCTGGCGGGTATCCTGCAATTGGAACTGTGTATAGGAATACTCCAGCATCAGAAAACACACTATCATACCCAAGTAATTCCAACTCTGGATAACCTTCTTCAATTAATGGGCCAATTGAGTCAACCCAATATCTATAGTATACTTTTCGCCATGAATTATCAGAGCGCGTACTATCTTGAAGTTTAAGAGCTGTTGCATAGGGATCATAAGAATTACCAGCATCTTCACTAGTTCTATATGCTCTAATAAACCACTTATTTTTCTTTCTCAACTCAACTCGATGCTGATAAAATTCAATATCTCTAAGACTAAATCTATTATCACCTTGATAAACAGTAGATCCATTACCCATATTGAAGCTATAAATAAGTTCTGGGCTTGCGTAAGTCTTCTCTGGCTGCAGTCTCCAACTTGCACTAGTACTAACTTTAAGATTATTAGTATTATAGTCAACTAGATCTACTTCTCTATATCCAGTTCTATAAAAAGTACCTAAACCTCTTCCATTAGAGCTATTGTCACCACTGAAATCAAAAACAGATCTATATTCATCACCATAAATATTAACTGCATCATAACGACCTGGATTTGATTGATCTACTAATGAGTTCTCAACTGGATTATAGTTTGTAGCTTCCCAATCGTATGCCTGAAATCTAAATGCATTAATCTTATATGCAAATACTGGTTCGTCATTCGAGTTATTTATCACATCTGCCCAACGGAATCCAAACTCAAACAGATTACTTTCTCCGGCTTTAGTTGCTTCTCCTATTTTTGTGGAAATAGATAGACCTGGAAACAAAAAAGGATCCTTGGTTTCCATGTTAATTACCCCGTTGAATGCCCCAGGGCCATAAAAAGCAGAACTAGCACCTGAAATAATGTCAACATTTTTAACATCGAGTTCTGGTGCGCCTAGAAAGTTTCCTAGAGAAAAATTTAGGCCTGGGCTTTGATTGTCTATACCATCGATAAGTTGAAGCGATCGAACTGGAGATGTTGAGTTAAAACCCCGAGTATTGATAATTTTAAAACCTAAAGATGCAGAAGTTAAATCTACCCCTTTAAGGTTACCCAAACCCTCGTAGAAAGAACCAGAAGGAGCCTCCTTAATAGCAATAAGGTCCATTGATTCAACTGTTAAAGGAGCTTGCTTTTGTTTTTCGGTAATTCTTTCACCCACAACTTTAGCCTCTTCTAGGAGAACTTTGTCAGCTGAGAGTTTTACTTCGAGCTTCGCGGTTGCTTCAGTTACAGTTATTGTCTGAGAGGTGTAGCCGATGAAGCTTACCGTTAATTTAGCTGGTAGGGAACTTACTTGTAATCTAAATTGTCCGTCAAAATCTGTAGTAACGCCCTTACCTGAGGCAATGTCAATGACACTTGAGGAGAACATTGGTTCGCCAGTAGCGCTGTCGAGTACGCGGCCTCTGATGATTGTTTGGGCTTGAATAGCTAAAGCTAAAACAATTAGACTAAAAAGTAAGACGGCTTTTCTCATTTCCCTTTGATCAAAATTCGAACACACAATATCGCGAATTCGAGCCTTAATTTGAGGGAATTACTCTGATTTTATCAACTCAATGGAGATTTGGCCATCGAAAAGAACCACATCTCCCACCCTTAATTTTCTTCGTCTGCGTGACTCTGGCTCACCGTTTACAAGAACAAATCCATCGTCCACAAGCACCTTTGCTTCACCTCCAGACATCACTATAGATGTAGCTTTCAGGAGCTGTAGAAGATCGATGTATTCTGTTGTTAGTGGGAATTTTATTTCCGGCATAACAGAGTGATTTTAAAGTGGGTAGCTAGCTGGAGAGCTCTCGTTCATAATTGCATAAACCTTCTCTACGATATCATCAACTGATGGCTTTGAGAAGTAATCTCCGTCAGAACTGTATGCAGGAAGGTGTGGTTTAGCAGTTAGAGTAGCAGGTTGGCTATCTAGGTGTTGCCAAGCACCTTGGCGGTTCAGAACGTCTTCAAGAAGGTAAGAAGATGCTCCGCCAGGAACATCTTCATCAACAACTAGCAATCTGTTAGTCTTTGCAACTGAATATGCAGTTAAGCTATTTAGGTCAAATGGCAGCAGTGTTCTCGCGTCAACAAGTTCTACTTCAATTCCTAGGTCAGCAAGGCGTTCAGCAGCTTCAGTACAAAGGTTGAAGGTTGAACCGTAGCTAAGAAGAGTTATATCTGTTCCAGAGCGGGTAATCTCTGGAGATCCTAGAGGCACTGTATACTCACCAATGTTGGTAGGCATTTTCTCTTTCTTTCTATAGCCATTGAGGCACTCGATAACAAGAGCTGGCTCCTCTGCTTGAAGAAGAGTATTGTACATCCCTGCTGCTTGCACCATGTTTCTTGGCACGCATACATGTAATCCTCTTAAACTACTTACAATTGCACCCATAGGAGACCCACTATGCCAAATCCCTTCCAGTCTATGACCTCGAGTTCTGATGATGAGTGGTGACTTTTGGCCTCCAGCAGTTCTATAACGAAGAGAGGCAAGATCGTCCCTCATAAGCTGAAGCGCATAGTACAAGTAATCAAGGTATTGAATCTCAGCAATGGGTCTTAAACCTCTTAAAGCCATTCCTATACCTGAACCTATGATGGTACACTCTCTAATTCCAGTATCACTAACTCTAGTTTCACCGTACTTCTCTTGCATTCCCTCCATTACCTGATTCACACCTCCGATGCCCCCTACATCCTCACCAAAGGTTAAAACCTCAGGACGGTTTGTGAAAATATGATCAAAGTTGGCTTGAAGTACAAGTCTGCCATCTACTTGTTCCGCATCATCTGCAAATATTGCTGAAACTTCTGCAACCTTAAGAGCGCTATCATCGTGCTCTGAGTAAAGGTCAGAATTGTATCTATAGTAATTCTTTTTAGAAGAAGCTTCAATGAATTTTTTCAGAGCTTCTCTAGCTGGTGAATTTGTTCCCACTGAATTCAATACTGCTTTTCTTGCTGCAGTCATCACCTCAGCTCTACCAGGATCTAGGGCGTTTTCAAGACTATAAGCGAGTCCAGATGAATCGCCATCAAGACCGTTTATTAATGCTGAAACAGAAGCGAGCTCTGAGTCTATAGAATCGCGGAATTCCTTCCAAGCTTCCTTCTGAAGAGAGCGAACTTCCTTTTTAGCTTCCTTGCGGATAGCGTCGAGTTCTTCTTGAGTTGCAGCGCCTTCTAAGACTATGAATTCGCCGAGCTTGGCGATGCAGTCGTATTCTTTTGACCAGGCTAGTCTTTCCTCAGACTTATATCTCTCGTGAGAGCCGGAAGTTGAATGGCCCTGAGGTTGAGTTAATTCCTCTACGTGGACTAGTACTGGTTGGTGGTTGTCCCTACATATTCTAGCTGCCTCTTCGTAAGTTGCTACTAGTGACGGGTAATCCCAACCCTTTACCTTGAATATTACAATGCCGTTAGTGGTTTCCGTTTTTTGGAATCCACGTAGGGCTTCTGAAATACTTGATTTTACTGTTTGGTATTTCTTAGGAACAGAGATTCCGTAGCCGTCATCCCAAACGCTCATTAACATAGGCACCTCCAATACAGCGGCTGCGTTCATTGTCTCCCAGAACATACCTTCTGAGGTACTCGCGTCGCCTATAGTACCAACTGCGATTTCATCTCCGCCGTTTGTGAAATTGCTGAAAACCTCCGCTAATTCCGGTTGCGCTTTGTAGACCTTACTAGCTTGCGCCAAACCAAGAAGCCTCGGCATTTGTGAAGCCGTTGGGCTTACATCCGCAGAGCTATTCACATTACTCATGTGATTTAACCACTGACCGTCTTCGTCGAGGGTGCGGGTAGCGTAGTGACCGCCCATTTGGCGACCTCCTGAAGCGGGATCGAATTCAATGTTAGGGTGAGCGTATAGTGCAGCGAAATACTGCTTTACATTTAGAAGATCGAGGGCCATCATGAAGGTTTGGTCTCTATAATAGCCACTCCTCCAATCACCAGAACGAACTACTTTGCTCAACGCAAGCTGACAGACCTCCTTACCATCACCGAAAATTCCAAACTTTGCCTTACCAGTCAAAACCTCTTTTCTACCTAGCAGAGAGGCCTCTCTACTAATACAGGCCAAACGATAATCGGTAAGCAATAGTTTCCTGAAATCTACTTCTGACATTGGCGCGAAGATACGAATTCAGGCTCCATATGCCTTCGCTATTTCAGCTCCTACTCGTGCGTTGTTTTCAACAAGCACTAGGTTTGCTTTAAGGCTTGAATTTGAGGTCGCCTTAGCCACGTTTGAAAGAATAAAAGGAGTAACGTCGTTGCCCTTAATCCCACATCGTTCAGCAAGATGAATTGCTTCTTCAATGGCTGTATTAATCTCTCCAGATTCAGCTTCTTTATCTTCAGGAATAGGATTAGCTACAAGTATTGAACCGGTAAGTCCTAAAGACCATTTTGCCTTCATAATTTCAGCAACCTCAGAAGGTGAATCAGCTCTTGCGACCAGCTTCAGCCCACTAGTTCTTGTATAAAACGCCGGCAGCTCATCTGTTCCATACCCCACAACTGGAACCCCTTTAGTCTCAAGAACCTCAAGTGTTTTTTCCAAATCAAGAATAGACTTTACACCTGCGCTTACCACTGCCACATCACTCACGGCTAGCTCCTCCAAATCCGCGCTCATATCGAAGCTCTCCTCCGCCCCTCTGTGAACACCGCCAATCCCACCAGTCACAAACACCCTGATCCCAGCTAGGTGACAAGCAATCAAAGTCCCACTAACGGTAGTCGCCCCAGTCTCTCCCTTAGCAAGCACCACAGGTATATCTCTCCTACTCACCTTTTTCACCTCTACCTCATCTCCATTTCTAGCAAGCTTCTCTAGCAACTCTTCACCTACACCAACGTGCAACTTACCCCCATCAACAGCTACTAAAGCCGGAACACAGCCCGCACTTCTAATCACGCCCGCCAAATTTATGGCACACTCAATATTTTGCGGATACGGCATTCCGTGTGAAATAATCGTCGACTCAAGCGCCACAACTGGCACTCCACTATCAAGGGCGTTTTTTACCTCACCGCTTACCTCAAGATATTTCATCAGCACATCCAACCCTTAAGTTTTTATGGGTGGTGGAAGTGGTGCAAACGGTCCTTTCGACAATCCAGTATCTGGATTAGCATCATCTATAGCTCGCCAAATTTGATCTTTAAGTTGCATGAGATTTTTTTGAGCTACGGAACTAAAGAAAAGCGGATTCAAATCCAGAACTTCCTTCTTGAGCTCAGCCTTCATCTCAGCCTCCAACTCGTCATCCAATAAATCACTTTTACTAATCGTGAGAATCCTCTGTTTATCCAACAGCTGAGGATTGAATTTCTTCAACTCGCCCAACAGCGTCCTATACTCGCCCACAATATCATCGGCATCAGCAGGCACTAAAAACAACAACACCGGATTCCTCTCGATATGCCTTAAAAACCTCAATCCCAAACCTTTCCCTTCAGCAGCTCCTTCGATAATCCCTGGAATATCGGCCATCACAAAAGATCTGTCATCCCTATACGACACCATCCCCAAATTAGGCCTCAATGTAGTAAACGGATAGTTCGCAATCTCCGGCTTAGCCGCACTCATAACCGACAGTAAAGTAGATTTTCCAGCATTCGGAAATCCAACAAGCCCCACATCGGCAAGCAGCTTAAGCTCTAAAATCTTCCAAGCCTCCTCACCATCTTCGCCAGGCTGAGCATATTGCGGCGACTGATTAATGGGCGACTTAAAATGATCGTTCCCTAAGCCCCCTCTGCCTCCCTTTGCAATAATAACCTCCTGATTATGCACGGTAATCTCATGCAGTATCTCCTCAGTCTCTGCATCTCTAATTACAGTACCAAGTGGCACCTCGATTATTACATCATCACCATCAGCTCCATGCCTTCTATTTCCACTACCACCTCCACCATGGCTTGCAATTATGTGACGTTGATACTTTAAATGCAGAAGAGTCCATTTGTTTCTCGAGCCCTTAGCAATAACGTGTCCACCTCTACCTCCGTCGCCACCATCGGGCCCACCTTTAGCTGTGGTTCTGTCCCTCAGCATGTGAACAGACCCAGCACCCCCCTTTCCAGAACGGCAACAAATCTTAACGTAGTCGACAAAGTTTTGTGATGACATAAAACACTAGGGATTTAATCGTCAATTGCGCTCACAAGTCTCTCTGTAATTTCTTCAATAGAACCAAGTCCACTTACAGCCTTATACTTTCCAGCGCTCTTGTAAAACTCAGCAACGGGAGCAGTTTCAGCATTGTAAATATCTATTCTATTCTGAACAACTTCAGGATTAGCATCATCTGCCCTACCTGATGTTGCAGCTCTAGCTAGAAGTCTAGTTTTTAGCTCATCCTCTGGCACTAGTAAAGCCACCATCGCCTCAATTGAATCTTCTCTTTGAGTAAGAAAAGCATCCAGCGCCTCAGCTTGAGCTGTTGTTCTAGGAAAGCCATCAAAAATAAATCCCTTCGCATCTGGGTTCCTTTCAACCTCAGCCTTGAGCATAGAAATTGTAACCTCATCTGGCACCAATTTCCCTTGATCCATATATGATTGAGCTAATTTCCCAAGCTCAGTTTTATCCTTAATGTTCCATCGGAAAATATCTCCTGTACTTAAATGTACTAGTCCGTAGTGATGCACAAGGAATTCACTCTGAGTACCTTTTCCTGCGCCCGGAGGGCCAAACAAAACGATATTACGCATAATATAAATTTAGAAATACAAAGGTAGCCAACCCACAGTCACGATAATACCCTTTCTGGCTTTAACTTCGCAACTTCAAACTTGTATAGAAAGAACTCTATTTATGAAATACGACGTAATTGTATTAGGAAGTGGCCCTGGAGGCTACGTTACAGCCATCCGCGCTTCACAACTTGGACTTAAAACCGCCATCATAGAGCGAGAATCTCTTGGTGGAATTTGTTTAAACTGGGGTTGCATACCTACTAAAGCTCTTCTGAAAAGCGCAAACGTATTTGATTATATCAACCACGCAAGTGACTACGGAATCAATGTAACAAAAGCTGAAGCTGACTTTACTGGGATAGTAAAGAGAAGCCGTGATGTTGCAGAAGGCATGTCTAAGGGAGTTACTTTCTTACTTAAGAAAAATAAAGTAGACGTAATCATGGGTTCAGGAAAGATTCTTCCTGGAAAGAAACTAGAAGTAACGAATAATAAAGGAACAACTCAAATACTTGAAGCTCCGCATATCATTATTGCAACAGGTGCTCGTTCAAGAGTACTTCCAAACCTCCAACAAGACGGAAAGAAAATCATCGGTTACCGCGAGGCTATGACACTTAAAAAACTACCTGAAAAGATGGTAGTTGTTGGATCTGGTGCCATAGGAGTAGAGTTTGCATATTTCTACAATTCTATTGGAACTGAAGTAACTGTTGTAGAATATCAAAACCGCATCGTACCAGTTGAGGATAAAGACGTAAGTAAGCAACTAGAGCGCTCATTTAAGAAGCAGGGAATCAAAGTGAAAACTTCTTCAGAAGTCCTTTCTGTTGATACATCTGGCAATGGATGCGTTGTAAACGTTAAGACTAAGAAAGGAGAGGAAAAAATCGAATGCGATATTGTTCTTTCAGCAGTTGGAGTTGTTGCAAACATTGAAAATATTGGCCTAGAAGACGTGGGTATTGTTACTGACGCAGGCAAAATCATCGTTGACGATTTCTACGCAACGAACATCCCTGGGTATTATGCTATTGGCGATTGTGTTCCTGGAGCAGCTCTTGCTCACGTTGCATCTGCTGAAGGAATAATTTGTGTTGAGAAAATCGCTGGAAAATCTCCAGAAGCACTTGACTACGGCAACATTCCTGGTTGCACTTACTGCTCACCAGAGGTGGCATCAGTAGGTATGACTGAAGCAGCTGCAAAAGACGCAGGCTACGAGGTAAAAGTGGGCAACTTCCCATTCTCTGCGTCTGGAAAAGCAAGCGCAGCTGGACATAAGGACGGATTCGTGAAGCTGATTTTTGACGCTAAATACGGCGAGCTGCTTGGAGGTCATATGATTGGTGCAAACGTTACTGAAATGGTGGCTGAGTTAGTTGCTGTTCGCAAGCTTGAGACTACAGGCCACGAAATAATTAAGACTGTACACCCTCACCCAACTCTTTCTGAGGCAGTGATGGAGGCAGCAGCTGCGGCGTACGAGGAGGTTATCCACCTATAGACCTCATTTTCTAGAGACAACATGAAAAACACTCTACTCCTTGCATTTGGCCTTTTCCTAACAATTATTAGCACATCTGCTCAATCCCAAACCTATGAACAAATAGGATCATACACTCAAGCAGATATTACATCAATGGCTGCATCATTTGGAATTCCAAGCAATTTATATACAGCTGAATATGGCGTAGATGCATATAAGGTTCTTTACACAATGCCTTATATGGATGAAGACATTGAAGTAAGTGGAGCAATGTTTATTCCTACAGGAGTAGATTCTAACTGCGATCTTCCAATTCACACCTATATGCACGGAACCATTTTCGAAAGAAATCAAGCTCCATCGTTTATGAGTATTGAGGGAATTTTAGGATACCTTATGTCCAGTCCTGGATACATTGTTTTAATGCCTGACTACGTTGGCCTTGGGGAATCTCAGTTGATGCATCCTTATGTACACGCTCAGTCTGAAGCTGATGCTGGAATTTACATGATAGAAGCTATTTCAACTTTCACAGACGACTTAAGTTTTACATTGAACGAGGAAATTTTTATCTCAGGATATTCACAGGGAGGTCACGCAGCAATGGCTATGAACAAAGAAATTCAGGAAAATTGGTCTGACTCTTACGAGGTCACCGCTAGTGCACCAATGGCTGGACCTTATGACATGTCTGGAGTTCAAGCTATTCTTTCTGTTGATGTGGAAGCATATCCTTCACCTGCATATTTCGTTTACAACGTAATTGGATGGAACAGCTTTTACGGAAACATCTACGAAGATTTGAGTGAGATTTTCCAAGAGCCATATGCTAGTTTGATGCCGGATTTATTCGATGGTGAAACTGGCCCAGCAGAAATCAACGCAGCTCTTCCAACTCTTACAAGCGAACTGCTACAACCTGGTATAGTGGATGAGATCTTAAGTGATACAAACCATCCTTACATGCTAGCCGCTATTGATAACGATGTTCACGATTGGACTCCTGAAAATTTTATGCAGATTTACTACTGTAGTGGAGACAATACGGTTTATCCTGAAAATTCAATTTCAGCATACGACCATATGATTGAAAACGGTGCTGAAAATGTTAGCCTATTTGATGGTGGCAAATTAAACCACGGTGAATGCGCTGGACCTTCCATTTTTGGAGGGCTACTTTGGCTTCAACAATACTATGAAGAGTGTGAACCTGAATCCGTTACAAATCTTAACGATATGGACTGGACTATCGCCCCAAACCCTGCACCACAAGGAACTATTACTCTTATAGGTGTGCCATCACAGACTAGATGGAATGTAAGAGATCTAACGGGAAGGGTTGTGAATTCTGGAGTGGGTAGCGAGGTTAGTTTAGGCCATACAACAAGTATCTACTTTGTAGAAGTAGAAGGCCGCGGAATAGTAAAAGTTCTAGCGAATTAGAGTTATATGCATGCATCCTCCCTCGGGGATAATAAGTATGCGTCCTGCCTTTTGGTATTTTAAAAGCAATTTCTGAATCTCCCTAGTAGGCCTGCTACAATTATCTTTCTCATTAGGCCGATCCATAAACGCTATGTCAAAAGAAGCTCCATAGCTATGTGTAGACTTCCTCTTCGTTGCATTTCTATTTCTTCTAGCAAGCTTCTTCTGTTGATCTTCTGTTCTAGTTAGAGAAGTAACTCTAAAAACCGTTCCTTCTGAATCAGTTCCTTCTAAAGCATCTGCATAATCATTGCCCATCTCAACTAGCAAGTCCCTAACTTCTGGAAGGAGAAGTGCCGTACTATGTTTAAGTCTATCTAATCTGTAGCCTCTTCCATCTTTAACCTCAACAAGTTTATTGACATTCTTGCCGTACTTCACGTCACTATCATTTCTGATAAAGAAACTATTAGGTAAAGCTCTCGCTGCTGCTTGGTGGCGTGTGTAAGGGTTTTTTGGTACTCTAATAGTCTTTTTACAGCAACTACAAGGCAAAAGATCGCCTAACTCTATTTTCTTTTCCTGGTCTTGCACTGCTTCTGCAACTGTCTCCTTAATAACAGGCTCCTCAGTCCTGACAAGAAGTATCTTTTTTTCAGGCACATCATATCCCTTGACTTTTACAAGAGGCTCTGGAAAAGACAATAGAATTGGTGTTTTACTTACCTCATCAGAAGAAGACACAAGAGCTACAACACCACTAGAGCAACATATCAATACAAATGCAAGTAGGAAAATCCTGTTTGAATCCATAAAAGCAAATTTGGCTTACAGAATAAAAAGCAGGACAATTTAATTGAATAATTTCTCACGTGACTGTGTTGATACTTAACTTTATAGACAATGAATTACGCGATTTGGAAAACATTAAGCGTCCTGAACAAGGTGTTATTGCCTAAGATGTATAAGAGACCAAACCTTGTGAAGCTCACAAACTTTGACAAAGCAATCATAGGCTGGAAGATATATGTAACTTATCGCTTTTTAGAGGCTGCCAAATTACAAGGGCGTAACGTTGCCTAGCCTGATTTCATTAAAAAGAGGATCGAAGGAAATATACCTTCCTTTCACCCTTACTTTCTCACCCAACTTATAGCCCAAACCCGTACTATCAACCGTAGAACAAACCACTCCACCTTCAATTAAGAATCCATTCTTCATCAACTCAGCCACCTCACCCTCAACAGCGTAGACCTTATTTCCAAGCTCTCCTCTTTCAACTTCAGTAAGCTCACTTACAAACTTGTTGAACTCATCGGCAAAAAACTCGGCAACTGGCTCAACTTCTGAGTAATTTTTGTGCTCTTTATTTAGCAATACGTATCCAACAAAAATGGAAATTAGCGATAATAGAAACCCTAAGGCATAAACTTTTTGTCTTGTATTCATCTCGACCAAAGTAATAATATTAATGTATATTTAGCTCTATGAAAATTCAGATTACTTCATTCCTTGCTTGCTCATTTGTTGCCGTATTGTCTTTGATGTCACACCACAACGGGGTTGCTGAAGAACAAAACAAAGACAGAACAGGCGCACCTGGTTCATCTCAACCATGTACTCACTGCCACTCTCCTGCAGGGAATGTGAACACTACAAGTACAATCAACGTTTACGACGCAGATGGTGTAGCGGTATCTGAATACATTCCAGGCACAAATTACGAAGTAGAATTTAAAGTGGTTAGTGATGGAGCATTAGCATACGGATTCCAAGCGACTTCTATTTTAGCAGACGGTTCTAATGCTGGGTCCTTCTCCAACCCTGGAACTAACGTTCAACTTGAAGACGTAAACGGCAGACATATTGTTGAGCAGAGTGACCCATTAGCAAGTGGAGTGTTCACAGCGTCTTGGCATGCTCCTGATACAGGAGCTGGTGATGTAGCATTTTATATGGCTGGTCTTGGAGTTAATCTTGCGTATGGAAACAGCGGCGACAACCACCATGCTACAGCTTTCTCATTAACTGAAGGCATCAACAATGGAATTGAAGAATTAGCCATTTCTCTTCCTCTTGTAACTGGTAAACAACTATCGTGGCGAGCGCATGAAAATGGAGTGCTAAATATCTATTCTCTAGGCGGATCTCTCACTTCAACTGTTAATTGCTCTACGGGAGCTACAGCTATTATTGACGGTTTGGACTCAGGCCTAATACTAGCTCAATTCGTACCAAATAACACAGAAGACTTCACTCCTCTAACGTGGAAGTTGGTCATCAATGATTGAGGAGAAGAAAGTATATACTTTACTCCAGTTAAATAGGAGCATAAAAAATGCTCTTGAGACTAAATCAGGACATAGGGGGTTTTGGGTAAAGGCTGAAATAGCTAAGGTCACCCACACAAATAAAGGCTATGCGTACATCGACTTTGTTGAAGAAAGTAATGGAGTTAGGAAAGCAGCAATTAAGGGCAATATTTGGAGTAACTCTCTTAAAAAGATTAAAGATCAACTAGGCTCTGATTTCAATAGCGTATTAAATACTGGCTCTGAAATAGTATTCCTATGCAATGTCACATTCCATGAGGTGTATGGATTAAGTTTGAGCATAAGTGAAATCGACTTGAGTTTTATGCTTGGCGAAATAGAGCGCAGGAAAAAAGAAGCAATTGAACACATTAAACGGGAGGGGATTGACAAGCTTAACAAAGCTCTTACTCTACCTCGTGTCATTCATAAAATCGCTTTAATTGGTTCTCCAGGAACTTCAGGGTTTAGAGATTTCTGTCATCACGTTTGCTACAATAAATATCGATTCAAATTTGATATCGAAGTGTTTAGATCTCCTGTTCAAGGATCTGAGGCTATACCTAAAATTATCGAGGCACTCAGATCTGCTGACTCATGTAGGTCAGATGCTATTGTACTTGTGAGAGGAGGAGGTTCTCCTCTTGATTTGGACTGTTTTAATAATCTGGATCTTGCTATAGTAATGGGTAATTTGAAAACACCTTTACTTACTGGGATTGGCCATGAAACTGACTTTTCGGTTGCTGATTTAGTAGCCCATGAACACTTTAAAACACCTACTGATGTGGGTGATTTTGTGGTTAATCGCTCACTGAAGTTTGCTTCTCTATTGATAGAAATAGCGTCAAAAGTTGGATCGCGTTCAATAACCGCACTGAGCCGTGAGAATAAATTTTTAAGCAACGCTTCATTACTCATCAGAGAAATGTCTTTAAAGATTTTATCTGCTAAGCAAGCTGAATTAAGCCAAATCAATATCGACATCAAGCGCGAATTCGAGAGGTGCCTATCTAAAAACAGCGACACCCTAAATTCTATTTCCAATACTATAAAGCTTTTACATCCCAGTAACACCCTGCAAAGAGGGTATAGTATTGTTAAATCTAGAGGAAAATCTATAGCTCGTGTAACTCAAATTTCTATAGGCGACACTGTAGAAGTGGAACTAGCTGATGGGTTTCTTAAGGCAACTATAAATGAAATTAATAAAAAGTAATATGGAACAAACTCCAGTAAATGAGATGTCTTATGACGATGCTGTAAACGAGCTACAAACAATTTTAGCTTCGTTACATGAAGAAACGCTTTCAATAGATCGACTTACTGACTCTATCAAAAGGGCTTCTGATTTATTAGAATCTTGCAACCAAAGGCTTGTAAGCACTAAGGAAGAAGTAGATTCTGTAATCGAAAAACTTGGCTTAGGTGAATAGTATTAATGTGCGCTTTCTCTAAGCTTATCTAGAACCTCATTAGCACCATCATCTATACCTTCAACGAATTCATTCTGTTCAACAGTCTTCATTTCATTTACAGCATCCTGTATTGTAACCATAGCCTCGATAATTGAACCGTATGTTTCACAGCCCTTGAGGCTTTCAGACCAAGCAATATCTGCCTCTCTATGACCAAAAGGAGCTATACATCCATCCATTGTAGTTTCTAATGCTTTATTTAAAGCATCAGATGAAGAATACTTACCATCTTTTATCTCAACGAGAAATATATCTACAGCATCAATCTTGTCATTAATACAATCACAAGGATCTCCACGCTCAGCATTAATTTCTTCAACTGTTCTTTCAATAACATCAGCAGTTTCAACTGATGCGTCATTACCACAACCAATTGCCACAAGTACAATAAATGGTAGGATGATTTTTTTCATTTTTGTTTCGCTTTTCTCAATTGTAATAAATCTAACATGTCTTTGAGCTTAAAATTGTGATCTAGTCACAATCATCCCCGTAAACTGTAAGCATGATTAGAAGGTCAGAAGCTCCAATTTCAGCATTCTCATTTAAGTCATAAGGGCCAGTCCATCCTAGACCATATGCTGATAAGAATAATAAAAAGTCCGCAGAACCTACATGCTCATCTCCATCGAAATCACCAGCACATGCACCACTTGGCAAGAACCCATCTCCACCAAATTCCATTGCCCAATCTGGGAATACAATAGTTTCAGCATAGTTAAATGCATGAACCCCTACTACCTCACCAACCTTTCTACCTGGGGCATCATCCACTGGAGGGTGAATACCTCCCCAAATTCTTGATAGAGCACTCTCGTTTGAAGCATCCATATATGTAGCCCACTGAAGGTTGAAAGTTTGCGAAGGACCATCCTCAAATACAAGGAACTCATTCATTGGAGCAGGCCATTCAGCTAGTCCGCCTGGCCAGTACTCTGAACCAGTCAATAACTCAAGAAGTTCAGCTGCAGCTCTAGAGAAAGTTGAGTGACCTGAGAAGTAACCGGCAAAAGGAGGTGTTACGAAACTAGGTCGTTGGTATGGCCACCATCGATCAGCAAGTATCCAATCCACACCAGCCTCATCTATCATAGGAATTTCAATATAATCTGGACCTTTCCAAGCTTTAATAGACACTTTTCCAACCTGATCTTCTCCACCAAACATTGCAAGTGGGCTATCATCATCAACAAGATCAACTAAGTTCTCCGTTAACGGTAGTCCTGCAGGGTGATAATTAGGAAGTCCCGGATCAGTACTTTGTCCTTTCTCGGCCATATATCTGATTGCAGATACTGGACGGATATAGTCGTAGTATCCCTTGTTGCTCCATGCAGAAATAGCACAATCGTGCATCGCTCCACCTAATGCTAAGTAAGATTTTACTGAGAATTCTAAATCATCGATAACTGGGCCTTGACCTCTCCATCTATTATTTCCAGAGTTTCCTATAAGAATGAATTCATTTAAAAGAGTAAACCAGTGACCTGGTGGTGTCTCAGAATCTGGGCCATCAGCCCAGAACTCAGCTACAACTCTTCCGTAATCGCCTCTTGGCACAATATTTGGCTCGTATGCTTCGCCAGTAAATGGGTTAATCTGGTGACCATTACCACCAAACGTCCCATCCTCATTATGCCATGCAACAAGACCGCCTTTTTCCCAATCATAGAACTCTTGGTATTCATTAATTTCTGGAATGCTTCCATCATATTTCAATGAAGCTGGACTGATATCCCACATTACTCCATCATATGGATCTAAATGTTGAGACCAGTTTACAACCATACCAAATCCCCACTTATAGTCGCTTTCTGAAAAATCAGATGCAACAGTAGTATCTAAATAAACGGGAGGACCTTGATTGTGGTAAGTATTATAAATACATCCATCTCTCTCAAGAGCTGTCTTATTAGAATCTCTTAGTGCGAATCCATCTACATTACCCCACTCTGGTCCTAGAAATGGTGGAGTTTCTGTAAGAAGCTCACCACTTTGGTCTATAGCAAAAGAAAGCTCAATAGCTTGCCAACTGTTTGGATCTAAAAGCCCATTTGTACCAGGCTCTTCTGGCAAGATGTTGGGAATTTCAGATACGTAACAATCGCTTGCGTAGTCATTAATCTCATTAGCTCCATCCTGCATTCCGTATGCAATAATTTGCTCGCCTAGATAATTACCAAGTGCTGCTGGACCATCATTAATATAGTCTGTAGATACTACCGCAGTATCAAGTTCCATCTCTTGCATTCTAGCTCTGATGTTAGACATCGTAGCATCAGCCTGAGGAGAATTTCCATATCTATGATTCATCAGTCTGTATACAGCATAACTCATCGCAGTCTCCTGTGCAAGCTTTCTTTCCGCTTCGGATTCCGGAATTGAAAGAGCTGATTCATCAAACTCACATGTATACCCATGAAGAGTTTTACCTAAAAAATAATTTTCAGACAATGTATTGTCATACGCAGCCCATGCATCATACATAATTATACTCGAGTGAAAAAGATTTCTGGCATGTACAGTGGGACGCGCAAAATCATTTCTAATACCTTCAAGAACCTCTTCGTTCCAGTGAGTTGCAACTGTAGTGTTTTGGGCTGTTACCGACGAAACGACTAAAAATATTGAAAGCAAAAAAAATATATATGAATTTTTCATTTATTGTGCTTTTTAGGCATTTCTAAAAATACCCATTTTTATTAAATCATACAATTTATGTAGGAAAAATGTTAATTTGCACTGCTCAAATCAACACCACAAAATGCTTTCCAAAAAAGCTCAATACGCTTTCAGAGCTCTAACTGTTTTAGTATTAAACCATGGTAATGGTCCATTCCCAATTAGCGCTATTGTAAAAGAGTATCCTATTAGTACAAAATTTCTAGAGACAATATTATTAGAGTTAAAAAGAGGTGGAGTTTTAGGAAGTAGAAAAGGCAAAGGTGGTGGATATTACTTGCTTGAATCTCCAAAAAATGTAAGTTTTGCCAAGGTTATTAGAATTCTAGATGGAGATAAACAGTGGGATTGGGTGAATGACTCGGATGAATTAGACGGTAGATTTTATGAAATAATGACTGAGGTAAGAGAAGCTAAATTAAAGGTTTTAGACCATAGAACTCTAGCTGATTTAATAGATTAAGAAATTTAAATCTAGACCCTAAAAGATTTTTTGGGTTAGAGGTTGGTACCCCCTTTCTATTAGTTTTTATAACTTAGTTAAATGATAACTTTTAGACAAGCAGAAGGATTTAGCTTGTTACTAATCCTATTTTTTGCATCTTGTCAGGCTAATAATAAAGCCCCATATCCAACCACCATTATCCTTTCTAAGGAATACTCAAGCAAAAACTGTCAAAAATATTTTGAGAGAATTGATTCTACATTAGAATTCAGATTTGTCAACGCTTACAACTTAAGCAGCGACTCTCTTGAAATTGAATTAAGCCTTGCAAACGGAATAATTCTAACTGGTGGAGCTGACATTAATCCAGCTCGTTATGGAGCTGACGCTGACACAATTAAGTGTGGTGCTATCGACAACAAAAGAGATTCTATCGAGTTCAGATTGTTATCTCATGTTAAAGAAAATTCTACTCCATGCTTAGGGTTTTGCAGGGGGCTACAAATAATGAATGTATTTAATGGAGGGTCTCTTCACCCTCACCTCCCCGACACCTTAAGTAGCATTCACCGTGGCCTTGACGGTGCTACAACTCACTCCATTCAAGTAATCAAACACATAAACAGCTTAAATCTAGAAGTTGGAAGCACTAACGACATTATTAGCCACCACCATCAGGGAATAAACAAATTAGGAGCAGATCTAGATGTTTGGGCTGTAGCGCCAGACGGACTTTCAGAAGGCATAAGGCACTCAGACACCACAACTTACCCATTTTACGTAGGTGTTCAGTGGCATCCTGAACGCTGCTCCCCTGGTAATGAGTTTGATAATAGCATTGGTAAAAGCTTCATAAACGCCATAATTTTCAAGTAAATATTCTTGAGAATTATTCTTGTATAAACATAAGATAGACGTACATTTGTCCTCCGCTTACTCGATGGAGTTGATGATCAGCATCAAGCAAAGCGGAACTTATATCGCGGGGTGGAGCAGTTGGTAGCTCGTCGGGCTCATAACCCGAAGGTCGCAGGTTCAAGTCCTGTCCCCGCTACTACAAGCCCGGTGCATCCAGTGCATCGGGCTTTTCATTTGGTCACATCGGCGTGTCGACAGATGCAACCCTGGGTGCACAAGGCGCCGGGCGAGATGTTGTAAATTGCAATGGACCTGACTTTGAACGACATGGACTTGAACAAGGATTGGATGAAGCGTGCGATGTGGGCAATGGGGCTCGTGGTGTTGGGCTACACAAGCGTCTCGGCGCAGCAGCACACCGTGGCGCACCAATGGAACGAGCAAAACCTCGAAGCCATCCGCAACGACTTTGCACGCCCCACGGTGCACGCGAGGAACTTGTACCACGCGAGCATCTTGATGTATGACTGCTGGGCGGCGTACGATTCGACCTCCGCGCAGAACGTGTTCCTCGGCCAAACTTTCGACGGCTACACGTGCCCCTTTGACCCCGAGGCGCTGGAGATTCCAGACACGCCTGAAGGGATTCAGGAGGCCCAGGAGGTGGCCATCAGCTACGCGATGTTCCGGTTGTTGACCCACCGGTATTCGGACAGCCCCCAGGCGGAGTCCACCATGGACAACATCTTGGTCCAAATGATCATCCAGGAGCTCGATCCGGGCTTCACCAGCACCGATTACGCCACCCATGGGGCGCCGGCGTTGGGCAATTACATCGCGGAGCAACTCATCGCCTACGGTTTCACCGACGGCTCCAACGAATCGAACGACTACGCCTCGACGTGCTACGTGCAAAGCGAGCCCAACATCTTGCCCGAAATTCCTGGGACCAACGGCCTTCAGGACCCCAACGCCTGGCAGGCGGTCGAGTTGAGTTTTGCGATCGACCAAAGCGGCGAACTCTTGACAGAGACCCCTCCGTTCCTCGGGCCGGAGTGGGGTGAGGTGCCCGGGTTTGCCCTTCGCGACAGCAACCTGACTGTGTTGGAGAACGGCGGG
>NZRP01000031.1 GCA_002693775.1 Crocinitomicaceae bacterium
CCACCAGTATTGTTCCCTTCGCCTATAGTAAGGGCAAACAAACCGAACTCATCAGTTGTTGTATCGTGAACCTCTTGCCACTGCACTACTCCGTTAACTGATCCACTGAGGATACTAGCTCTGATGCTTATGGCTTGGTTTACTAGCTCTATACCTTCAGAGTCTGTAGCTACTCCTTGATAGCCAACTCCCTGAGGGACTTGAGCAAATGCTACCCCTACAAAAAGAGATAATATAAATGATAGTGATAGTCTCATTAGTTAAATCCTATTGTTAGTTCTACTCTTCTGTTCTTCTCCCTTCCTTCTTCTGTATCGTTAGGAGCTATGGGTCTATTCTCCCCATAAAAGAGTACTGTAATACTTGCTTCGGGAATATCTCTACTTGTTAGATATGTTTTAACAGCAGTAGCTCTAGCTTCAGAAAGCTCCATGTTTTTCTCATCACTACCGATATTATCTGTATGACCTTCAATAGTAAGATTCATATTTGGATTGTTCACAAGCATAACACCCAGTCTATCTAGGTGAGTGTATGAATCAAATGTGATGATAGCTTTTCCGAATTCAAATTCAAGGTTCGTAAAGGCTGTATCAACAACTGCTTTTTGTTCGTAGGTAAGGACTGGACAACCTTGGTTTTCTGCTGGACCAGGAGATTTCGGGCAAGCGTCGATTTTATCGATTACGCTATCGCCATCCGTATCAGGACAACCCCTGTTTTCTTTCGTACCCTTTTCATCTGGGCAAGGATCTTCTTCATCAGGCACTCCGTCACCATCAGAATCTTTTTTCTGAGGTATGACTTCAGCAACATCAAGTTTGTATCCTAAAAAGACTTCATGAGATCCACTAGAGTAGTTTCTTATGTCAGAAAGGGTAGCATCATAGCTATATCCAAAAAAGTAATTCTTGTGGTTAATCCCATACATAAGTACAACAGCATCCTGATCTCTATATGAGGCTCCAAACCACATCTTATCTTTCAACAGAGCTCTTAAGTTTAAGTCATACTGCACTCCAGTAGTGACAATAGACTTAAGCATAAGTGATGGTTGAAGATCTAGGTTATCGCTAACTTCAAGCTTGTACCCTGTGTGTAAGAAGTAGTGACGTATTAGAGAGTTGGTATTGTCAACAGCTGTATTGATATTGATTGGTGTCTCTATAAGGTTTGGAACAGAAAACCCAGCAAAGAATTTATCTGTGTAGTAGTACGCCCCAAATGTTGCATCAGGCACAAAGCTCGACTCACTACTCCCATCAATTAATGGGTCTGGATCGTTTGGAGAAAGCTCCGAGCTATCAAACGTGTATTGATTGATGTTCGCTGCTAATGATAGTGATAGCTTCCCATTAGACAAGGGGATATGATAAGCATAGCTTAGTGCTATCCCAGTTCTATTAATGGCCCCTCCAGTGTTATCATTAAAAAGCACAGCACCCAAACCGACATTGTCTTTTTGCTTTTTATGGTAAGAAAGAACATATGTTGTTGGCGAACCATTGAATCCAGTCCACTGGTTTCTAAAACTCATCTGTAAAGGACTATGGTCTAATGTTCCAGATACAGCAGGATTAATGATAAGCTCATTATTCATATACTGCGAGTACAGAGGAAGCTGTTGAGCTTGTGTAGCAATTGCTCCTAATAAACAAGCTAGCGTAAGTAGTATTCTCATCTTGTTCATCGCTTAAGAGTTATAGTTCCTGTTCTAGCTTCTGTTCCATCCTGAAGGTCTATGATATAGTAGTAATCAGCTATAGGTAAGGCTTCTCCTTCATAAACTCCGTCCCATGGGTATGTGTATCCAATAGACTCGTATAATAGTTGTCCCCAACGATTGTAAACCTGTACTCTTGCGTCTGGATAATCGATAATTCCATTGATTACCCATTCGTCATTATATCCGTCGTCATTTGGTGTAAACACATCAGGTATCTCCAAGCATCCTTCTCCCAAGTAATCTACTGTTGCTTCAGCTGAAACCTCGCAGTCATTTGCGTCAGTTACTGTTAAAGTGTAATCACCTATGCCGACTTCTGTAATCATCTCTTCAGTAGATCCAGTACTCCATGAGAACTGATATGGTGAAGTACCACCAAGTAAATCCGATTCTATCATGCCGTCAAGGATATAATCACAGCTTGCATCCATTGTACTAAGAGCTAAATAAAGCTCTTGAGGAGAAGAAAGGTTAAATGTCTCTGATTGCTCACAATCGTTTGCATCAGTGATAGTAACGGTGTACTCTCCAGCAGGAATGTTGAGGTTGTCTTCAAACATCAACCCATTCGACCACATGATATCTACAGGCATAGCATTACTTGTATATGTCAGGTCTATGGCTCCGTCTTCAGAGTCGTAACAGCTAGGTTCTATAAGGTCCGCTGAAAGGCTTAAATCGCTTACCGTAAGGTTAAGAGTAGCTGTACTATCACATCCGTTTTGGTCTATCGTTATGTAGGTGTATTCACCAGATTCAGAGTACGTTGTTCCATTCCATGCAAAGTCGTCACAAGACACTTCAGAAGTTGAAGATGTGGTTAAAGGATTGACAAGAAGAACTGTTGTAACAGTACTATCGCATCCGAACTCATTAGTGAACGTATCAGTGTATGATCCTGCAGCTGTATATACAGAGCTACCTACAGTAACACTAGCTCCATCGCAAATAGCAAGGTCTTGAGTAAACTCTATCGGACCACCAACGCAACCCAATGGTTGCTCGAATCCTTGGCGTATATAATTTACTTCGTCTGAAACAGTACCTATGTTCGATGGTTGCCCAAACGAAAAGCTGAGGTAGTTTTCAGATGTGGTTGTAGACCCTCCGTAAGAGCATAGCACAGCTCTTTTAACACTCTGACCGTAGGTTAAGAGTGGTAGGAATATAAGTATAAAAAGGTATCTGTATTTCATATCAGTCTTGTACACATCTTATTTTAAGAAAATCAGTCAATAAAGCAAAATTTCGAATTTCAATCTGATTTTGTACTCCATTTACTCCTTCTGTTATTCGAATTCTGCCACCAGAATTTTCAGGTGAGGAAAAGGAAGAGTAATCTGATGTCCAATAGTATCCCACACTTCCATTTTGCAAACCGTTACCTGTAGCGGCATTAAAACCTGATAATTTAAGAGATAAATAACTTTGATTATCAATATTATAGTTATCATCAGATTCAACTAGTGATGATAGATCTCCATATGCAAATTGAGATACAGTTTGAATTAACATGTCACTTAAGTATTGTTCATCTATCCCAAGTCCACCTTCAGCAAAAAGATGTGTTAGGTTCACCCAATCTTCTGATGATGAGATATGCCATCCAGATGGGCAAACATTATATCCATTGTTGTGGATAGTATAGCCATTATAGTACCTGCTCGCTGAAACATTAGACAAGTCACTGTTGTAATAACACCAACCTGGATCACAGGATGTTATACTTGAACCATTACCACATGTACAATTGAGTTCGATTTCAATTCCATTGTTGTAATGTGTCGTGTTTAAGTCCTCAGTCATCCACACACCTCCAGGGCCATAATCAATAGTGTTGTATATATTTCCATCAATATCTGTTACAGTACCAAATTCTGGAACTACATTTTCATAACTCACTCCTGGGACAATTACACTTACTCCATTTACAGTTAGTGTATCACCAAATGTTGAAACAGATACGTCACCACTTCCGCTGTTAATATCACTACTTTCACCACCACCTCCGCAATCAGCGAAGTAGTCTTCGTCTGCTAAATAGCCAAACATATTTTCAAAACCACCAGAACCTTGGTCGATAACATCAATAACTTCACCAGCTTTTAATATGAGATGATTTTTAAATGAATTAGTGTTATTGTTAAAAAGATTGCTTATTAATTCTTCAGAATTTACGACAACACCTAATGCTTGATGATAAAGTTTATAGATATATAGATTTTTACCATTAGGAACAGTATAAGCACCACTATCTACAAAATCATGTACTATTGACTGAACACTTTTATCTACAAGAAATCCAAACATTTTTTTAACCGTTGGAGTATTACCAGGGTCTGTGGTAATAGAAATAACATCTCCTTCTGATAGAATGATATTTAAATCATAATTCAACTCACCAGAGGGATGAATAAGCATAGAATTTATTAATATATCATTACCTGTGTTATGAAAGATTCTATTTACATAAAGATTTTTCCCAGTTGGTACAGTATATGATCCATTAGAAATAAAATCATGAATAATGGGGTCTCCATCTAATCCATCAGGATAGTTGAAATCACATCCTCCACCTCCAATATTACTTGTCACTGTGCTTACAAAAGATGAGTCTAGAGATAAGTACTGAGCTAGAGTATCGTAATTCAATACAGCATCTTCTCCATCCATTCCTGCAGGTCCTTGTTCTCCTTGAGGACCTTGAATACCAGGTTCCCCTTGAGGACCAGTTTCTCCCTGCGGTCCAGGATTGCCAGGATTGCCAGATGTTTCTGCATACAGAGCATACGGAACAGACATCATTTGATTCACCCCCATTAAAGAGTAATCCATTCCACCAGTAGCATCCATCTCTATCTGTAAGAAGTATGTACTCTCTCCCCAAGGGATATCTGCAAAGCTTGATAGCATACCTCCACCAGTATTGTTCCCTTCGCCTATAGTAAGGGCAAACAAACCGAAGTCGTCTGTTGTTGTATCGTGAACTTCTTGCCACTGTACTACTCCGTTTACAGATCCGCTAAGGATACTAGCACGGATACTTATAGCTTGGTTGACTAGCTCTATACCTTCAGAGTCAGTAGCTACTCCTTGATACCCAACTCCTTGAGGGACTTGAGCTAATACAGAAACAGCGATGAAAGAGCTTAAAAAAGCGATTAGAAACCTCATATCTATGATTAGTAAATGTTTAAGGTCTGCAAGATACCTAAAGCCTCGGCATATCTTCAAGTCTTAAAGAAGGTATCTCTAACCCACGTAAATAACCTAACGTAACAGCAAGAGTAGAATGACCCATCGCTTGCTGTAGTATAGATAGATTGTTTGTTCTCTTATAGATTTCTATAGCACCAGTATGCCTGAATGAATACAGCGTCTGTAGATCTTCTACAATAGTAGATTGAGCTTTGTATCTGCTCCATAGCTTCTTAAAAGGATTCTTAGAGTGAAGAGATAGCTTAAGAAGAGAAGTTACTATTCGCAAACTTCTCCGAAAGCACCTAAGAATAACAAGAGATCTGGAGAACCAACTTGACCATTACCGTCTAAATCAGCTATACAGTCATTTGACACTGTTTCTTCAAATTCACATGAACCATCATCAGCTGTTGCTTCATCATTGTAGTTGATTGCTGTTATGTATGTACAACCTAGAGTTGGAGTTTCATAGATACATGTTCCGTCATCAAACGTAGCTTCAGCATTATAGTTAGTAGCATTACTGTATGTGCAACCTGCAATTTCATTTGAGTCACATATCTGATTGTTGTTAATGTCGCTACAGCAATCTCCACCACATTCTCCAATTTCATCTATTATATTTCCATCACAGTCACAGAATCCTTCAGGTATTCCAGAACCTCCGCATACCCCACACTCATCTAAAGTATTTCCATCACAATCACAGTCTCCTTCAGGGATGTTGTTACATCCACAAGCATATATAGCTCCAGGTCCTCCACACACACCACATTCATCAACCTCTGTGCAAGAACCGTCATCAGATGTAGCTAAAGGATTGTAGTTACATGCCTGCATGTCTGTACATCCACAGCTATTACAGCTTTCAGGACATAATTCGCTTATTGGTGTTCCATCAAAAAGGAAATCACATCCTAAAAATGCAATGGCATTAACGCAGCCATTAAGAGCAGATAAGGCATCATTATTATCCACACAAGCATAAGCACATGAAGAACCGTCTCCATTACATACCCCACAATCGTCATAAACTCCAACACAGTCGTCTACCTCATCACAGATTTCGTCAGCATCAGCGTCAGCAGAACAATCTCCACCACATACTCCTAGAGCATCAAGCTGGTTGCCGTCACAATCACAATCGCCCTCTGGTATATCAGTACATCCACACTCGTAGATAGCTCCAGGACCATTACATACTCCGCAAAAATCATATTCTCCAATACAATCGTCTATCTCATCACAAATACCATCTTCATCTATGTCAGCATCACAGATTGGTGGTGAGTATCTACACCTAACTCCTTTACCATATTCAAATTCATTGTTTTGTAAGCTCCTCAATATATTATCGCTACCAGTCTGTAAATACCTAGAGTATGCAGATGTATACTCCATTTCATTGGTGTTTGTATTGTAATTAGCGTTATCTACGATAGGTGTCGAAGTCCACCACTGACCTTGAGATCCTTCACCATAGAACCCCCCGTTCCAATTAGCTCTTATTGAATTTGGCGTTAATGTTAGGAAACTAGAATTTGTACCATCCCAATAAATATCTGATTTCATTTGTAAGCCTTGATCTGTACCTCTAAATCCATCATTTAATGCAAGTACTGGATCCATTCCTAATGCTATCTCTATTGTCAACCAATCTTCATCAGAAGTAACCACGTAATTATTCGGACATAATCCTCTTGGGTCGTTTACAGCATACCAATTATAAAGCCTACCGTGTATAGCTAAATTTTCTACTTCATTACAATTTCCAGTATTACATGTTCCATTAGATTCACCATATACTGACTGAGCTCCGTAATCTGCTTCCACCCATTGATTGTCAGATAAATTTCCAGGTATTGCATCCCCATTTCGATAATATTCTGTTTTAAGGTTTTCTTTAAACCAACATTGACCACCTATTTCTAATAATGCATATTCATAACCGTGGTATGTAACATGCGTTTCCCCCATACAAGGACCTGTTCCATCAGGTTCAATGAAAAACGAGTCACCGCCACAAACACCTAAGTCATCAACCTGGTTACCGTCACAGTCACAGTCTCCATTAGGTATTCCTTCACCGCCACATTCTCCACATTCATCAAGCACGTTACCAAAACAATCACACTGATCTTCTGGCACAGTAGGTTCTTCAATTATTTCATATAGAATAGCACGACCAGTATTGCTATACCCTGATTCCCCCACAAGTAGTTTAGTCCCATCACCACTTAAAGCGATCCCTTCTCCATATGTTGTACTTTCTCCAGTAAGGGAAGTGCCAACTTGTACCCAGTTTGAATTTGAATATTCATATACTTTTAAATACCCATCAGTTGGATGGTTGTTAGTTGTACCAAAAGCAACAACATTCCCATCATCATTTAATGCGATACTACTACCAATAGTGGATGAATATCCGTTGTAATCAGAATTGACAATTTCGTCGTTAAAGATTGGTTGACCTTTGTTCACCCAGGATACTCCATTATAATAATAGATATGAACAGAATTAGGGTCATCGTTACCAAATGATCCTATAGCAATAGTTGTTCCATCACCATTTAGTGCAATAGATCCACCTATGTTTGAAGCACCGTAAAAACCATTAATATCTCCACCGATTTGAGTAAGACTTTCATTTTTAATGCAACGAACAGAGTGTCCTTGAGACCGAAGGTCCGTATTGGAATTAAAAGCATTAGGTGTTGAAGACCAAGGCATTCCAGCCCATGCATTTCTAGAAGACCCATGATTTCCCACACTAGATGAAGTCCATAAAACGGCTCCATTAGTAATATGTTGATATCCACCACCACCATCACGATATCCTGCAGGTAAAAGATCAAATCCGCTAGAATTTGTTCCATTAGCACTTGACCATCCAGTTGTTGATTTTAAGGCTTCTCCAGCTACACCAACTCCTCCTAAATAGCCAGTTAGAATTGAATAGTCGATATTGTCTCCAACATGCCATCCTGTTGGACATAGGTTTCCTGAAATCACCGCTTGGAAATTATATAATGTGCCATACACATCATAATTTATTGTTGATTTAGCTTCTTCAACGTCATTTCCATCATAACCATACACATAGTAACAAGGGGCATACATAGCCTCATCAGAGTAGTTGTCTGGAACTGACACTTCTGGCATATAACGGCAATTTTCCGAGAACCAACATTGATCTCCTATTGAGACTGTTGAGTAGTCATAGCCTTCGTGAGAAACTTGGCTACCACAATTGTCTATTTGCTCTTCATAACGATATACTTGCACATAACCTCCATCATTATATCCTCCATCACCTGTTCCATATGCTGCACCAATTGCAATAGTGTACCCATCAGAACTTATATCCATTTTATAACCATAATTACCCCAGCCTGACCAATCATTTAATCCCTGCTCTTGAATTTCTCCCAAAAGCTCCCAAATATCATTGTCATTTAGTCTGTAAAGACTAACATATCCTTGACAATCCCAATTACAGCCTGGTGCCATTACAGCTACAATATTACCGTCATCATTTATCGAAACACCTTCCCCAAAGTGCATCATTGCTTGATCTCCAATTAAATCTTGACCTACTTGAGTCCAATTGTTATTAACGAATTGATAAACACGAACAATTCCTAGGTTTTGATTAGATGCACTAAGACTATAGTGCTTGCCACCTATTGCTATAACTGTCCCATTATTATTTATTGAAACATCTCCACCTAACTGAGGAGGTGACCAACCGCCTAATGAATTTCCAGTTATACTTTGCCCAATTTGTTGAAATAAATCATTTTCGTTTTTTTGAAAAACATCTACTTTCCCCTGTCCTTGAGAAAATATCGGATCTGATACGATAATAGTGTTACCATCATTACTTATGTCTACCCTATACCCCATTTGCTCAGCATCTTCAAGTGTTATCTCATCACCGAGTTGTACCACTTCTAAAATAGTATTACAACTACAATACTCACATGATCCGTCATCGAAATTAGCACTTGAGTCATAATTACACGCGTTTTCATCCATACACCCTATGCAAACAAAAGAGCAAGATCCATCATCAATAGATGCTGAAACATCATAATTACATGCTTGGTTATTTGTACATCCTGAACAGGAATCTAAGCTCTCAATTCCACATTCTCCACACTCATTGTATTGGTTTCCATTGCAATCACAGTCTCCTTCAGGTATTCCTGCTCCATCGCAAATCCCACACTCATCTAGAGTATTGCCTTCACAGTCACATTCACCTTCCGCAATACCATTCCCACCACATACTCCACACTCATCCAACTCTGTACAAGAACCGTTATCTATAACAGCATTTGGATGAAAATTACAAGCTGATTCATCTGTACAGCC
>NZRP01000032.1 GCA_002693775.1 Crocinitomicaceae bacterium
CTAGCTGGGCAATAAGTTGGGACAAGTCGATTCGTAGTGACCGACGCTTTTTTGGTTTTACAACTACAGCATATACTAGAGCTCCAAGTAATTACGCTCTAGCTGCAAATGGAATACATCATGGGACTTTCAGGTTTGAGCAGGGAAATCCTAATCTCAAACCTGAAACTGGTTTCGAAATTCGATCTTCAATAAAACTTTCAAATTTTACTGAAAATTTGAATTTCGAGATTAATTCATTTGCTTCTCTACACAAAGGATTCATTCATTTAAAACCAACTGCATCGTTTGCTCCTATCGCTCATGGTGGACAGATTTATGCATTTCAAGCAACTGATGCGTTTCGAACTGGTTTTGAGATGGACGTGAATCTGCAAAGAGGAAAGAGCTTGTTTAAAACAACATCTTCTATCCTAGGTCAATGGGCCTTGGAAACTGGTCTTGGTTTACCCTTTACTCCTCCTCTTGATTTATTTAATTCATACTCATATTCAATAAGAGATCACCTCACAATAACATTGAGTCAACGAGCAATCGCTCCAACGTATATCCTTGCGAGAAATGAGGACTTCACAGAAGGGGTATCGCTTTTTGGTTGTGAGTTGAAATTAATTAGTGACCAAGAAGGCACCTTCCATTTTAAGGTTGACAATATCTTAAATAGAAGTTGGCTTGATCATATAAGTGCCTATCGCGCATTGGGTATAGTTACTCAAGGGAGATGGTGGTTATTATCATGGTCAAAAAACATTTAAACATTTAAACATTTAAAATGAAAAATTCAAATTTATTTATTGCGCTAGCTACGTGCTTTTTTATGTATTCATGTGGAACAACTGATTCTGATGCACCTACATTTTGTTCAGTGGCAGATGATGTTGCAAACGTCGATGAAGTGGAAGCAATGGCAGGTACAACATTAACATTAAATCAGACTGTATGTGATAATGAAGCATTAGGAACAGCAAACTGGGATATTCACTCAGCTGAAGGACATGCTCATGAAGGCGAAGAGGAAGAGGGTTTTGTGCTTTTTTCTGGATCTTGGGATTATGACTTTTCTGATGAATTGACTGGAACAACTGAAACATCTGGGATTTCCACCGATATTCCAAACAATGTTAGAGGTGTATGGGATATTGTAATTTCATTAGTAGATAATGAAGGTAATATTGCTACTGATGTAGTAACTCCACTACATATCGAAAATGATTATATACCTGAATATCAACTTACGACTGTAACTGGTTTAGACCTAGCGGTAGGTGGAGAACCAGTTTGGGAGCCTGGTGCGACAATAACCATTGAAGGAACATTAACTGATTCTGATGGGATTGAACATTGGGGATATCATTTAGAAAATGAAGATACTGAAGTTGAAATAGCAGAAGATGAGGGAGATGGAGCAGGTAATACAGAGGTGGCATTCACTTGGACGATTGAGATTCCATCAGATGCTACGCCAGGAGAATATCATTTCCATATGCACGCTGATGATATGCTTGAGAATTCAATGGAAACTGGATTTCATGTTGAAATAGAGTAGAGTCTATAAGACTAACAAAAGGTTACTTTCTGATTTCAAAAAACCTCGCTATCTTATATAGATGGCGAGGTTTTATTTTTTATGCTTAGTTCTTGTCTTTAATAAGCTGATTAATACCATTTAGTTGAATAAGCAAAAAGGATTATTAATGATACAACAAAGATTGAAATTACACTAATAGTTTAAGTTGCCAGCCAAAATATTGTTACTTCTTATTCATATAGAGGTCTAGTTTATTGATCTATGTAGACTAAGTTGAAGTTGGTTTTTTGGGATAGAACTAACATACTGTCTCATAATTCCAAGTTGTATTTTACTCCCTTGAGAAAACTCATATCCTAAAGCTGAATATAAACGCACTCTTTCTACTTCAATATCCCAAGAGAAAAGGAAAATCTCGCTATACAGAGCTAAATAATAGGTGCCCTTCTCAAAAGCCTCTTGATTTAAAGCAATATTCACAAATAAGTTATAACGATGTCTAGTTTTCATTTTATTATCTTCTATCCATCTTTGCTCAAATCTGTATCTGTGAGTAGTAGAGATTCGATCACTAATCTTCCAAGGTATTAAAGCTTCCTGATACAATCTGTGCTCTTGTGTCGTTATTGAATCAGCGCCAAACTCTCCAGACTTAATATTCCCATATCCAAGAGTCAATAATAAGTTTGACTCCTTTGGCTTAAATGTCAGACCATTTCGAATTAATAGCTGCTCAAAATCACCATCTAAATCCCAGTTACGGTCTTGAAAATCTCCTTGAATTCCAAATTGACTATCTCTGAATTGCTTGGTATAAAATAGCATAGACCAAACTCCAGTTGTGCTTTCAAAGTCTTCATTATTTGTGGATTGACTCATTGCATCAACTGTAAATAAAAATAATATGGCAAAAAGTATTACTCGTGTTTTCATTTATACAAGATAAGTTTAAACAGTTTTTTATATTTGAGTTAATGCTAAATAAATTTTCACTTCTATTATTAACATCTATTGCGCTTTTGTCATGTGAACGTCAGCCCATGTGTGATGATCCAAATGCTTATAATTTTGGTTCAGATACTGATTTTTGTTATTATGTTCCTGATGTTCTTTTATATTATAATGAAACAACATTAGAGGCCTTAAAATCAGATTTTGGACTAGATGTTTTTGAATTAAATATTTACGATTCATATGACGGTGGGGCGAATATTTATGGTTATGGTGGCATGTGGATTTATGAATCCACAACTTTTGACTCAGAAGACTACGGAGTGCCTGATGATTGTGATGATCTTTATTTGGGAAATGTTGAAAGATTGCACATTCAAGAAATGGATATTTATGATAAGGGGATATATGATATCTATGATGGGATATATAATCCAAATGGATTACTTGTAGATGTATATGTGACTATAAAGTATGGTACACCAGAAACTGGAAACATTGAAGAAATTATCTGGCAAGGTGAACTTCATTTCAATCCGGAAGTGCCATGTAATATTATTGAAATAGAATACAAATAGACTATTAAATAATAAGATGAGGAGAAAATTCCTGCATTATGGGTTACAAAGGAGTGGCACCAACTTTACTGAATCTTTACTAAAAAAAAACTTTAGAGTAAAAATCATAAATAGGAAATCCAGAAACCTTCCCAGAAACAATCCCCTCCAAAAACACTTTAGATTATATGATGATAAATCAATAATCCCTGAGCCCAAATATTTAAACAACCATCTCTACCAATCATTTAAAGATTTTGAATCTTCATTAGGATTAAACGCTCCAGTAGATGGGATATTAATCATTTCAAAAGATCCGTATAGTTGGCTTTTAAGCTATAAAAATTGGGCCGACAAGTGCCAGTGGCCCCAACCTTATTACAACTACGTAGAAGAATATGTGGCGTTCTTAAATAAGTGGAAACAATTTAGTGAAGAGTCTGATAAAATCCATTTCATCAAGTACCTTGATCTTTTAACTGCCCCTGAAAAAGTGCTTAATGAGATTCAGTTTAAGTATAAAGCCTCAAAGAAATTCAGGCTATTCAATAAGACCATAACTGAAATTAAAAAAGTCAAAGTTTCCGACACCTTTACCTCTCAAAAAAAGAAATACTACTTAGAAAAGGAGTACTTAAATCAATACAGTCCTTCTAAACTTCATAGTGTAAACTCTGTTTTAGATCCCGAATTAATTAAGTTTCTCGGGTACGAAATTGTTGATGTAAAATCATAAATTCACTTTACCACACTTATACTGTGTCATTTTTTATGTCTGACGGTGGTGTTCCATTTTTAAATATAAGATACCAATGTGGAATTGTCATTATTGCTAAGATTGGGAGCATAGCTTCAGGGCTTTCAAACCCTATCAAAAATGATATTGGAACACTTATTATGTCATAAGCAACAAAGCACCACGCCCCAATGCTTGAATGTCCTAGAGATCTAGCTCTTTTGTATGTTGTAACACAAAGTAAATAAATCCCAATTCCAAAAAAGTAGATTAGGTATGATTGTAAAAATGATCTTAGCCAATATTTTCCTCCTGATATATACTCATTATTATATAAAATATTTTTTCATGATTATTTAGTTTTATTAATTAATAGTGTTCTTTACAACTCAGTTTTATTTTTATGTTCGTTCAATCACTGCTCCTTCAGAAATTTAAATTCCTTAGACGATTTCGTGCTTCTCACTTGGATTATGTAAATGCCAGGTTCGAGGCCCCTCACATCAATAAAACTATTGTGAAGCTCACTTCCTGTTTGACACACTCTTCCGTGGATGTCATAAATCTCCCAAGTAGATTCTCCAGAAGGCAGTCCTGAGAACCATAGCTGCGCCCTAACAGGGTTAGGATAAACTACTTGCTTAGTAAAATCAATATCTGCAATTTCTAAAGTTGAGTCCCAAGTTAAAGAAGCAACTACAGCTTGAGAAGCCGTAACTTTTCCGTGTCCCCAAACATGATCGCCCTCAGCTGGTAATTCTCCCGTGTTATCATCCTCTCTTGCTGTAGATTCTAAAATAGAGCGTACATCAGCAGGAGTGAGCTCAGGGTTTGCTTCAAGCATTAACGCAACAACGCCTGCTGTAGCTGGGCTACTCATACTAGTTCCAGAAAGCCTTGCAAACTCATACTCGCCTCCGTCGAAATCAACTGAGTTTGTAATACTATATCCTCCGTCGCGAAATGAGCTCAAAGAAGATTCTACGTTTACGCCAGGAGCTGAAACGTTTGGCTTAAGGCGCTCATCAAGGGTAGGTCCGTAAGTAGAGAAGTTAGCTAACGTTCCGCCAACTATAGTTCCAACTGGATTGAGAAATTCTGACGAATAAGCTCCCACAGCTATGACGCTATGTCCACACGCTGGCTGTTGTGCTCCGTAAAACGGGTCGCCTCCCAGCCATCCAGGTTGAGCTGCTTGGAAGTCTTGCCCCCAGTTGCCAACATTATTGCTCAAGTGAGTGTAATTCCAAGCATGAACTCGTCCGCTCTCACTTGTTAATTGCATAACTACCGATACGTTTGCTCCACCTTTATGTATTCTCATCTGCATAAATGGTCTTCCATTAGCAGGGTGCGACTGTTCTAGTACTACATCATAAATAATGGTGTCGTTATTTACAACCTCTATAGTATCAAGCATAAATGGACCGTCATTAGTGTTGAAGAGCGGACTCTCAGCAACAACATTAGAAACTCCAGTAATCACCTGAAATCCCATTTCAAACGCCTCGCCAACTTCACCCCATAGAGTGAGGTTTTGACCCCAAGCACTGGGATTAGCATTTAACGGGTAGAACTTTATCCTAGAACGAATGGTATCACTAGGCCCTGAAAAAGTGTGGTCGATGTGGTAGTCTACATCTCCGTTATTTCCGTTGGAGCTAACAAACACAACTCCCTCATCAGAAAGAGCATCTATAAACTGATTGCTGAGCGAAGAACCGTCAGGAGTTCCCCACTGAGGAAGTCCCCAACTATTGTTTATTACTAGTCTCTTTCCATCCTCCTCTGCCACGCTTTGCATCCATTCAAATGCATCGAGCGCCGATGCCTCGTCTACCATAAGTGTTGCAAATAAGAACTCTGCTGCTGGAGCCATTCCTTTTAAGCCTAGACCAGCTCCACTACCACCTGCTATTCCCGCCACATGTGTCCCATGAGTAGAATACCCATACACATTCGAGGTGTCGCTTCCCATCAGTTGGTAATCTAGAGGCGATTCTGCAACAGTCCCGTATCCGTAATTGCCTGGTGAAGGACCTGCTTGTCTGTACTGATCCCAAACAGCTCTAATTCTTGTTGTAGAAAGCGTTGTGTCGAAGAACATAGGGTGAGTGTAATCGAATCCCCAATCAAGAACCCCAATCAATACTCCCTCTCCATGATATGGTTGAGGAAGGTTGAATCCAGCATGCACGCTATCTACTCGAGTGCCATATCGTACCTTATTTACATATGGAACTGCTCTTGAAGCAATCTCAACTAGTTCCATAGGCACTTCCCAAAGCTTTTCAAGCTCGTAAGCATCTACTCTAAAAGAAGCTATCCCCTCTCTACACGCTCCTGCCGTTACAGCATCTTCACCTGCAGCCCAAGTTCGCCAATCAGATTCAGTAACACCATCTTCTAACTTTCCTAAAAAACCCACAGACACCTTTCCGTGCACTTCAGCTACAGGATATGCATTAGTTACTTCGAGTAAGCTCTTAGGTTCGTCATACTCAACTGCAAGCACCTCTAATTCTGAAATAGCCTGAAGGTCAACTTGAGCAATGCTGATTGCTTTGTCTTGAGCCAAAGCCCAACAAGAAAGAAGCGCGAAAAAACATAGACAAGAAAGTCGAATATTCATGTAGCTAAAGTAGCTACTTAACACCTATACCTCAACCCTGACCAGAAGTTCATTGCACACCTATCTACCTTAAGAGCGTTTTAGTCCCAGCGATTAAAGACCATGTTTTAATATAAATCCTCAACTGTCTAAACCTCTGGTACTTGCTGTAATGCTATTTCATGTCAATCTATATCTTTGTCAAAATATAGATTGACATGATTCGCTCATTACGTATTATATTTTTATTAGCTTGTATTGTGTTGGGGTTCACTTTATCCTCAGTAAAAGCTCAATCAACTTTAGTTGGTTTAGTTAGTTGTGAAGGTGAACCTGTATCATATGCAACTATAACCATTCCAAACTCACGAATTGGTATAGCTGCAGACGATGAAGGAAAATTTAAGTTTGAAAATCTACCGGCTGGTCAGTACAAAGTTGTTGCATCTTCTATAGGTTTTATTAGTATTACTAAAGAAGTTACTATGCCTAGTTCGGGTAAACTAGTTTTGAATTTCTCGTTAGAAAAAAATGTAGCTCATATCCATGAGGTAGTTGTTTCAGGGACAATGAAGGAGGTGTCTAAACTAGAAAGTGCAGTCCCAGTAGAGGTTTACTCGCCTAAGTTTTTCAATGCTAACCCAACACCATCTGTTTGTGAAGCTATTCAGCTTGTAAATGGTGTTAGACCCCAAATCAACTGTTCAGTTTGTAATACTGGAGACATCCATATTAACGGTCTTGAAGGTCCTTACACTATGGTGCTTATCGATGGTATGCCCATTGTAAGTGGACTTTCAACTGTATATGGATTAAATGGTATCCCTACTTCTCTTATCGAAAGAATCGAAGTGGTAAAAGGTCCGGCAAGTACTCTCTATGGATCAGAAGCTGTCGGAGGTCTGATCAATATCATCACTAAGAAGACTACAAATGCTCCAATATTTTCTGCCGATATATTTGGTACAGGTTGGGGAGAAGTTAACATCGATTTGGCAACGAAGTTTTCAGTAAACAAAAACATTGAATCATTTATCGGAGTTAATCAATTCACATTCGATCAGAGAATAGATAACGATGGAGATAATTTCACGGATATGGCTTTACAAGACAGGATTTCTGTTTTCAATAAGTGGAATTTTATAAGAAAGTACAACCGTTTTTTTACTCTTGCTGCTAGATACGTGAATGAAAACCGATTTGGAGGTGATATGGATTGGGATGAAGATCTACATAGGGGTGGTGATGAAGTGTATGGAGAGAGTATTTACACTGATAGGTGGGAAGTTTTTGGTACATATCAGTTGCCATTTAAAGAGTTAGTCATGTTCCAGTTTAGTGCAAATGGTCATCACCAGAATTCAGTATACGGCGACACTGAATTTATAGCGAATCAGCGAGTAGGGTTTGGTCAACTTGTTTGGGATAAACAACTTCTTGATAAGCACAGTTTGCTTGCTGGCCTGACTATGAGGTACAATTATTACGATGACAATACGCCTGCTACTGCATCGACGGACACAATTAACCCTAGTAATTTACCAACTCACACATATTTGCCTGGAATCTTCGTTCAGGATGAAATTACTTTGAATGATAACAGTAAGATTCTTTTAGGGATTCGCTATGATCACAACTCTCTTCACGGGGACATCTTTACTCCAAGAGTTAATTATAAGTGGAGTTCTATGAATAACTTAAATACAATTCGTGTATCGTTAGGCACAGGTTATAGAGTTGCAAATATCTTTACTGAGGACCATGCTGCTTTAAATGGAACGCGAGAAGTGATTATTGCTTCTGAGCTGAACCCAGAGCGTTCTATTAATGGTAATCTTAACTACGTTAGGAATATCTACACAAGAAATAATGCTCTTTTAAACATTGATGCATCTGTGTTCTACACTCACTTTGACAATAAGATTATTCCTGATTACGACACTAACCCAAACCAAATTATCTATGATAATATCGATGGGAAAGGCATATCTCAAGGTATCTCAATCAACCTAGATGTAATTAATGGCGCATTTAAATTACGTACAGGAGCAACTCTTATGAGTGTCTTTACGGTTGAAGACTATTTAAGGGAACGCCAAGAATTAACTGAGAAGTTCTCAGGAACTTGGTCTATTGGATACAGATATGAAAAAGCAAAATTGGAGGTGAACTATACGGGTAACATCTACAGTCCCATGGAACTTCCTACTATGAGTGACGGCGACTTCATCGATCCTAGACCAGCACAATCTCCATGGTACAGTATTCAAAACGTTCAAGTTACTAAAAATCTTAGTAATAGTCTAGAGTGTTTTGGCGGGGTGAAGAACATTCTCGATTGGACACCTTGGAAAAATATGCCTGACGGAGTCTTCTATCTAGGAAACACTCTTGATCCTTTTGAGCAAAACACGTTAGATGGACAGTTAGTATTTGACCCAACTTATGTTTATGCACCCAACCAGGGTATCCGTGGATTTTTAGGTATTCGATATAACATGAGATAATATCTATCGAGTATGAACTTAAGCTTTGCCTTTTTCCTTATAGCTATAAGCTTAATTATGGGTAAGGGACATGAAGTTATTGCTCAGTCAATAGAAATAGCATTCGAACACGTCGATAGTTTAACTGCTCAAGAGGAACGCCTTCTTGTGGTTTTATTTACGGTGATTGGTGCAAATTTTGTCACCAAATGCAGCAAACCACACTTGTATACTCAACAATTGTAAATACTCTCAATAGTGATTTTTATTACATCTCCTTTGATATTGATTCTCCTGATGATGTCAATTATAAAGGTAGAACTTTCTCATACAAACCCACTGGCCCCACCACGGGAATCCACGAGCTAGCCCTTGAGCTCAGTTCTTACAGTGGTGTATTAGAGCCGCCATTTTTGTTAGTCTTCAATTCCCAAAACGATGTTGTATTCCATCACAGTGGTTTGTTGAGAAACGAAGAGTTAATAGAAGTCCTTAGCAGGCTTAAAAGATCTTTGAATTAAGTACAAAAAAATAATTGAGTTAAATTTGTTACATCGACTTAAATCAATGATGAAAGATGGTAGAATACAAATTTCAAAAAGCAGTTTCTTTAATTGGTCTTGCAATAACTATTGTAGGTATAGCTTTTAAGATAAACGAGTTAATGTTTGCTCATGAAATTGTTAATGTTGGCATAGTTGTTTTAGTTGTGGGCCTTTTGTGGTGGGGGGGTAAATTGATTAAGAGTTCTTGATGTTCTTAAATCATTTGGACTCCGTTTGAGTCTTTATTCACAGTGATTATTTCTACAATAATCCAAATAGTTACTAATAGATTTGGAATAAATATTAGAAGCCAACCAAAGAAAAAAATCATTAGTTGCGCTATTCCTCTTCCAGTATAACCTGCGTAAAAGTTATGTACTCCAAAGCCACCTAAGAAAAATCCTAGTAGAATAAAGGTTATTCTGCTTTTAGGAGGTTGATGCATATTAACATGGACATTTGTATAATGTTGTCCTACATTTCCCCCTGTAGGTGTATAATGTTGTCCTACATTTCCCCCTGTAGGAACTCCACATTTTAGACAAATTGGCCCGCTTTTAGTGATTTGCTTTCCACATTCTTGACAAAACATTCGAATGAGTATTTAGATTAGAAATTCTAATATACTAAATCTTAACCATTTATATAGTTAAAAATCTTACGCTGAATTATAGTTCGATTGATTCCTAATGCTGATATATGCGATGGAACCCAAATTACAACTGCTAGAAATGTTACTTCATAATCTTGCAAGTCAAATAATTTTTCGCCACTAATCAACATGCCAGTTCCAGCAATTGCATGGGAGCTTGAAATAATTAATTGTGCGAGTTTATTGTTTTCATATATAGTATCCAAATATGGTGACTTGTTTAAATAGTAGTACTGACGAATTGTAATAAACCCACCTATGTCGTTTCTTCTATAATAGATGTAATCACCATTGTTGAGTTTAGATAAACACCTTATTGGATTTCCAAACACGGTAGTTACTTCAGAAGGAATTTCTTGTTTTTGAATTTCCTTGCCAATAACTACTCCATTTTTTATAATCGTTTGGCATGTGCTTGAATAAGAAATAATGAAAAAAAGCAGGAACAGAATATGAATTCTATACATGTTATTTCAGTTAAGGTTACTGTCCTAAAGCATACCTAAGAGTGATAGCTCCCTGGTTCCAATTAAAACCAACATCACTCCCAAATAGATCTAGCGCAGGTTTAATGTCTATGCTTACGAGTAAGGGTAAACTATGCATGTCGTATTCAACGCCTGCTATTGCATCAGCTCCTATCAAGGGAACTGCATTGCTTTGTATACCTGCGTGGACTCCAAGCCCGTAGAAGTAGCTGATGCCATCTATTGAACCCTCCATGTTTTCTTGAATAGCAAGTAGTCCTGTTAGAGTAATTCTATCTGTCTCTGGAGTTAAAATAACTTCTCCACTTAAATCATCAGTATTGAGTCTTAAAGAAAACCCAAACCATGTAGAATAATTAGACCCCATTCTAAGCCCAGGGGTGAGTCCGTTATTTTCGAAATCACTTTGGCTAATTGCTGACAATGAGCAAAATCCTGCTAAGAGAACTATTAGAAGTCTTGTGTAAACCATTATGTAAAAATAATGGTTAACACCTAAACAGAAACGGCGCCCTCTATGGACGCCGTTTTCATTTAACTTAAAACCTGTCATTTTTTTTACTCAATACTTTGACAATCCGTTAGGTGAATTGTGTATCCAACCATACAAATAGACGCTGATTCTACTAATTCATAATCAAAGCAAACTTTAGTGTTGTCTTTTGGGATAAAGTTCAATTCATTCCAGTTTAGCACTTCATAAGTAACTGTTTCAGATTCAATTAAAAACCCACAACCATCTACTCCTGTCCAATCGATAATCCTACCTTGGTGTGATAAGTTGCATTCTAAATCACTTTCATCGATTCCACAACTAGTTAGGGCAATGTAGATTAGTAACCCAAGGATATAAAATAATTTTCTCATGACAGTGTTAAATCTATCAAATGCTGTGCCATAACCTCTTGATAAGATTAACTTTAATATTTAAATTTAACAGCTATGACTAAACCGTTTCTACTACTCACAGCTTTAACTATCATTGCTCCAGTAGCGATTTCTCAGTCTCTTCCATTTCAATGGACCTTGGACGAGTCGACGCACATGTTAACTATAGGAGGAGTAGAGCACACAGGCTTATATAATGAAAACCAAATCAAGGAAGTTCACCTCCAATTTGATCAGGCTAACTTCCAACAACAGCTAGAGAACAATTATGATGATGCAATAGCTATTCCAGCGACGATAATTGTAGACGGAGTTGAATACTCCAATGTAGGAGTAAGGTATAAAGGCCAAACCTCTTACTTTATGAATGAAACAGATAAGAAGTCATTCAACATAACAATGGATGAGTACGATGCATCTATGGATCTTTCAGGTTATGAGTCCCTAAACTTTACCTGCGGATTCTTCGATGCAACTTGGCTAAGAGAATTCATTTTTCAAAAGCATATCAGAAAGCACATCCCCGCAGCATTATCATGCTTCATCCACTTATATATAAATGGTGAAGATTTTGGACTTTACACAAACGTCCAACAGACTAATGCTGAATTCTTAGATGAATGGTTTGTTGATAATTCCGGCGCACGCTGGAGAGCAGATTCACCAGAAGTATCAGGTGGTCCTGGCGGTGGTGGCGGTCCTGGCGGTGGTGGCGGTCCTGGTGGTGGTCCTGGCGGTGGTCCTGGCGGTGGTCCTAATTGGGGTGATGGTACTGCAGCATTAAATTACTTAGGTTCAGACACAACTGAGTACCAGGAGTACTACACATTGAAATCTTATGACATAGACAACCCATGGGACCAATTAGTTAACACATGTGAAGTTCTTGAAAATACGCCTCTTGAGAATCTATACTCTGAGCTAAATCAAATCATGGATGTCGACAGAGCTCTATGGTTTGTAGCGGCAGAAAACGTGTTTGCAGATGACGATGGATATATCCACAAGGGTAAAATGGACTACCATATATTCTATGAGGAGGAGACAGGTAGAATGGTGCCATTAGAATATGACGGGAACACAGTGCTGATGGGCAATCATCAGGGTTGGGGGCCTTTCTACAATGCAAACGATGAGAATTACCCACTCCTTTACAGAGTTCTTCAAGTTCCAGAACTTAGGCAGAGATATCTAGCTCACTATAGAGTGATGTTAGACGAGATTAAGCCAAGTAACATAGTTCCTGATATTAATTACTGGTCAGACTTTATCAGTGATGAAGTTGAAAACGACCCTGAAGCTATTTACCCTTTTTCTCAGTTTAATTTCGATACAAATGCCCTGATTGATATAATCGAATTCAGATATAATCACCTTTCAAATGCACCAGAGGTAAATGTTGAATCTCCAGAGATTAGTTCGGTGGTGATGCAGTCGTCAAATGGGGTTTGGCAAAGCCCAGGTGAGAATTTGTCTGCAACTATTACTGCAACTTCCGAGGATGATTTGAGTGAGATGAATCTTTATTATAGCATGGAGCTTAACGGGCAGTTTACTAAGCTTACAATGTCGAGTGTAGGCGATGAGTATAGCACTTTGATTCCTTCTGCTCCAGTGGGAACTTTGGTTAGATTTTACGTTGAGGCCGTGTCGAGTAACGAGGCTGGTACAAGAGTTTATTCGCCGTCAGGTGCTGAGCATCAGACGTACTACTACACTGTGAATGCGCCTACGGTTAGTTTTCCTCAGATAGCTATAAATGAAATAATGTCTGTGAATGATGATGCTGTTCAGGACGACTTGGGAGAATATGATGACTGGGTTGAGCTGTTCAATTTGACTGATGAAGCGGTTGATTTAAGCGGGTGGCATCTAAGCGATAATGCATGGAACTTAGACAAGTGGGAAATTCCTGCTGGAACAGTGATTGAGGCGGGTGGCTACTTGATAGTTTGGGCTGATGACGATGGTTCGCAGGGTGATCTCCACGCTAACTTCAAGCTCTCTGGCTCAGGAGAATCTCTGACTCTTGCTACTCCAGAGGAGTGGATTGTAGACCAAATCAATTTCCCAGTTTCTTCCGCAGACCTCGGTTATGCAAGGGTACCTAACGGAACAGGGGACTTTGTTTTCCAAACCCATACTTTCTCAGCTAATAACGAGGTTCACGATGCGGTGAATGAACTAGGCGAGTTAAGCTTGCTTGTTTATCCTAACCCTGCATCATCTGATCTTAATTTGGCCTTAAGTCATCGAGCAGGTGATGCCTCTCTAAGCATTTTCTCAGCTTCTGGTCAGCTTATGATTTTTGAGAACCTTACTTCTTCGAGAACTGTGGTGTCCGTGGAAAAACTAATCCCCGGACTCTACCATCTTGTGGTAAACACCGGCGGTCAAATCTCGACTAAGCGAGTAGTAGTTCAGTAGTATTCATGGAGAATAAGATTAAAATATGCCCCGTTGAGGGAGTTCCTTTTGGATCCGTCCAATTTTTCGATGGTGCTGTTCAGGCTGGATTTCCTTCGCCTGCAGAGGATCATATGGATATGGATTTGGACCTTAGTTCCTATCTGATTCAGCATCCGTCAGCTACGTTCTGCGTGCGTGTTGAAGGTGACTCCATGGAGGGAGCAGGTATACAAAGTGGCGACGTGATTCTCATAGATAGATCGCTTACTCCAGATAGAGGAAACGTGGTACTAGCCGTGATAGATGGCGAGTTCACAGTAAAGAGAGTGGATGTGATAAATGACAAGCTATTTCTCATTCCTGAGAATCATCGCCTCAAGCCTATGGAGGTGGCGGAGGGCTCGAACTTTCAGGTGTGGGGTGTCGTAACCTTCGTAATTCACAAGGTTTGATAGCTATCGTCGACTGCAATAATTTTTACGCTTCTTGCGAACGAGTTTTCAGGCCAAACCTCACCGGCAAACCAATCGTTGTACTCTCAAATAACGACGGATGCGTCATAGCTCGTAGTAACGAAGCGAAGGCACTTGGTATTAAAATGGGAACCCCAGCTTTTAAAAACGACAAGCTATTTTCTCGCAATGGCGTCCACGTGTTCTCCTGTAACTTCGAGCTCTACGGCGATATGTCCAGGAGAGTAATGGACATCATCAAGCCTGAAACTGATGAAATGGAGTTCTACTCAATTGACGAGGCGTTCCTAACCTTCAAAGGTCCGGCTTCTGAAGAACGCGCCCGCGCCCTTAGATTCCAGATACTCAAATGGACAGGTATACCCGTATCCATAGGTCTCGCCCCCACTAAAACCCTGGCTAAAGTAGCCGTCCACATAGCGAAGAAAAACCCTTCGACCCGTGGCGTCTATTCTCTCAGCTCGCCCACCTCAATAGAACGCGCGCTTTACAGCTTCCCTGTCGATGACCTCTGGGGCATAGGTTACCGCTCGGCTACGAAGCTCAAATCATTTGGTATATCTAGCGCGCTCCAGCTCCGACGTGCCCACCACGGCTGGGTCCGCCGCAACCTCAGCGTTACTGGCGTGAAACTTCAGAAAGAACTTTGCGGAACGGTATGCTCCCCGGTAAACGAGGTAATTCCCAGAAAGCAAAACATAAGGACGGCAAGGTCGTTTGGCAAGGAAGTGGAAACTTATTCAGCTCTAAAGGAAGCAATAGGAACCTTTGCAGTCAACTGCGCTACCAAGCTCAGGAAGGAGGGAAGTTGTTGCTCGACTGTAACAGTCTTCATCCACACTAACCCCTTCAAGCCCCACGCCTTGGAGTACAACAACTCGCGCACCCTCAAGCTCGATGTGCCCACTAACGACAACATGGAAATTGTCGCGGCTGCAATAAAGCTACTCAAAGAGATCTACAGGCCAATTTTCGCGTACAAAAAGGCAGGCGTAATGATCGGAGGGATAGTCCCAGACTCGCAAGTCCAGCTAGGCCTTTTCGACGCTGTCGACAGGTCTAGGCGTTCATACCTTATGCAAAGCATAGACGAAATCAACTCTAAACTCGGCCGCGACAAGGTTCGCCTCGCCGTCCAAGGCTTTGATAGAAAATGGCGCCTACGCCAAGAGCGTTTATCTCCCTGCTACACCACGCGATTCTCAGATTTACTCACGGTAAAAATCTAGCTCGTAATTTTCTCTAGTTCACTACGAAGGTTGACGTAATCGTACCTCTTTCAGTAACTGCCTTTATTAGGTAGGTTCCAGGGCTAAGGTTAGAGATGTCAATTGTGGTTTGGTTGACAACAAGAACCCTCTCAACTTCTCTGCCAGCAAGGTCATATATCCTCATCTCATTACTCCCCTCCAGCGCCAAATTTAGGATATTTCTTGTAGGATTTGGATATAAAATCATGCTAGCACCTTCTTGCTCATCAACCGAATTGATAATACTGACAATTATGCAAGCTGTGTCACCACTACACCCATACTCGTTAGTCTCAACAACGCACAATTGACCTTGAGCATCACCCCACCAAACTACATCCACCTCAGATGTCCCTTCCCCATGAGTCACATCGCCAAACGTCACAATCCACTCATAAGTGCTTCCATTAGTGTTTGGATAGCTATACACAACAAGCATGTCATTAAACGAACTCAGTGCACCCGTAATGCTGTATGTAACCACATAATTACACAAGCTATTATCAGGAATCGCCCCATCTACAAAGTTGCACGCCTCAGGATCTACACACCCATAACCATTACACGAACAATCTCCTTGTAAAAAGTCTCCTTCTGTAAAGGATAAACCGTCATTACAAGGATCCCCAGGCATTATACAAACATCCCCATCGATTGTTGCTTCAGGGTCAAAGTTGCATGCATCTGGATCCATGCATCCATAACAGTCATAACTACAAGTTCCGTTTTCCTCCGTTGCAATTGGGTTATAGTTACAAGCTAGCGCATCAGTACAACCAAAAATCTCCTCAGTATCACAAATACCATCCTCATCAAAATCATACTCGCAATTCCCTCCGCACACTCCTATCACATCCAGTATATTTCCGTCACAATCACAGTCCCCTTCAGGTATATCAGCACATCCACACTCGTAGATAGCGCCAGGGCCGTTACATACTCCACACTCGTCATAATCTCCAACACAGTCGTCTACGTCGTCACAGATTCCGTCCGCATCCTCGTCCGCAGAACAATCTCCACCACATACTCCAAGAGCATCTAGCTGATTTCCGTCACAATCACAATCGTCATTATCTATATACGTACATGAGTTGTCTTCGTAATCGGCGTTAGCATCATAGTTACATGCAACAGGGTCAGTACAGCCTAGATCTAAACAGGAGTAGTCACATGAACCATCATCTATAGTAGCATCTGAGTTGAAGTTACAAGCAGAAGGGTCAAAACAACCTAGACATGAAATGAAGTCACAAGAACCATTGTCATTAGTTGCACCTTCTGAGTAGTTACATGCAGTTGAATCTGTACATCCAAAGATTTCGAAAGCATCACAAATGCCGTCGCCGTCATCGTCATCTACACATTCGCCTTCACAGTTGTATGGGAAGTTAGCATACTCACAAGTTCCGTCGTCGAAGTTTGCAGAGTTGTTGTAGTTACAAGCAAGTGGGTCTGTGCATCCAAAGTTTAAACAAGAGATAAAGTCACATGAACCATCGTCTATTGTTGCAGAAGGATTGTAGTTACATGCAAGAATAGATGTACAACCTAAACAAGATGTGTAATCACATGATCCGTCATTGTCAGTAGCTGATGCTGAGTAGTTACAAGCTTCTGAGTCAGTACATCCAGGGATTTCAAATTCGTTACAGATTCCGTCTGCGTCGACATCGTTAACACAATCGCCATTACAGTCGTATGGGAAGTTTGCGTATGTACAAGATCCGTCGTCAAGGTTAGCGTCAGCATCGAAGTTACATGCGTTAGAGTCTGTACATCCAAATGTTAGACATGACACAAAGTCACATGAGCCGTCGTCAATTGTAGCTGAAGAATCGTAGTTACATGCAAATTCTGAAGTACATCCTGCACATGAAGTGTACTCACATGAGTCGTCGTCATAAACTGCTGAAGAGCTGAAGTTACATGCAGTGTCGTCTGTACAACCACAGATTGAGCCACCTGAACCGGCAGTTGTTGGGCCGTTGAAGTCGAATGAAACACGACTTACATCGTTTTGGTCTCCATGATTAAAGAACTGAGCGTGTATAGTTCCTGAAAGATCACCTTCAGTAGTAAGTTGAGCTATTAGGATTCTTCCGTCAGCGTCAGGATATGCGTTAGCGCTTGATGCTGGGTCTGGGTTAAGCGAGAACCAAGATCCTCCAACTGCATCAGAGATGTCGATGTTGCCTCCAGCTTCGAATTGAGAAACCCAAGAGAAGTTTGTTGACTCGATTAATTGAGGAGCTGATTCGTCTGACTCTGGTCCTTCGTCAAGGCCTATCGTTACCCAGCTATCGTATTGAAGTTCTGGGAAAGTAGGGTAGATAAATGGGATCATCTCTGAGCCCAGCACTGAACCAAACATGTGTTGGTAGAAGCTTGTCGAAGAACTAATGCTCAGTGGAGATTCGTCATCGCCAAACACTGCCGAAAGGTAGTCGTCTGTATGTGGTGTGGCGATATACATACGGTATGTAGTCATACCTGCAAGTTCTCCGTTAGTGTGTTGAGTAACAACTTCTACATTTAGACTGTATCCCTCGTCTGTAGGAATGTAGCTTTCATTTGATTCTTCAATACATGAGCAGTAATCACATGATCCGTCATTGTCTGTTGCAGTGCTGTCGTAGTTACATGCTGAGGCATCATTACATCCTGTAATTTCGTACTCGTCACATATGCCGTCAGTATCAGCGTCGTTAATACAGTTTCCGTTACAATCAAGTGGGAAGTCAGGCAGTTCGCAAGTACCGTTATCTACAGTTGCAAAATCATCGTAGTTACAGGCAGAAGGGTTAGTACATCCAAGGCAAGTAGTGAACTCACAAGACATGTCGTCGTATGAAGAGTTCTCGTCGTAGTTACAAGCAGAAGGGTCTGTACACCCAACGATTGTACATGAAGCGTACTCACAGGATCCGTTGTCTATAATTGCATATGAATCAAAGTTACAGGCCGCTGGATCAGTACATCCATCACAATCGTAGTAGCAAGAGTCGTTAGAGTCTGTAGCACCACTTTCAAAGTTACATGCTTCAGGGTCTGTACATCCAAAAAATTCGAAAGCGTCACAAATTCCGTCACCGTCATTATCGTTAATACATCCTCCATTACAATCGTAAGGGAAGTTTGCGTACTCACATGTGCCGTCATCGTAATCCGCGACGGAGTCGAAGTTACAAGCTAGAGCGTCAGTACAGCCAAAGTTGAAACAAGATATGAAGTCACATGACCCGTCGTCTTCTGTTGCGTTAGGATCGTAGTTGCAGGCGAGTTCTTGAGTACATCCGGCTGCCTCTTCGAAGTCACAAACGCCATTATTGTTCTCATCAAGAATACAGTTGCCGTCACAGTCGTATCCTTCTTCAGCGAATACACAGTCTTCAGAAGATCCTAATCCACAGACATCAGCGAGGTTTACTAGGGTTCTTACCTCGTTTTCACTGTCGCCATTTACGAAGACTTGCATGTAGATTTGGCCTGTGAGATCACCAGAGGTGGTGAACTGGCCTATTAAAATTTCAAGATCGTCTCCAGCTACAGCGTTTGAGTAGTTAGAGAAAGTGTACCATCCTCCACCTACAACTCCAGTTAAATCAATGTCGTTTCCAGCTTCAAATGGATTTACCCATGGTTCGCTTCCTTCTTCAAGAATGCTTATAGATCCTTCTCCTGGTCCAGGGGCGTGCTCGATGCCTATCGTTACCCAGCTGTCATATGCTAGTGAAGGGAAGGGAGCTAAAAAGGCGGGGTTGATGCCGCTAGGAGTAACTCCTCCAATGTTGTGCTGGAAGAAATCTGTTGTTGATGAGAAATATCCAGGGTGATCAGCGTCACCAATTAATGCACTTAGTACGTCGTCGCTATTAGCGAGTTGAGCGTAAACTCGGTATGTGGTCATACCGGTTAAGTCGTTCATTCCCAATACTCCAGAGTGTATTGCAACTGTTTCAACTCTTATGCAATACGAGGGTGAAGGGGCGTAGTTACACGCATTTTCATCACTGCACGTCTGAGCATTTGCTGAAGATCCCAAAGAACCCATGGTTAACAGACAGACTGCAAGTAGATTAGATATGTAAGAGTGAGTCATTGTGAACACAATAGGATTAGGCATCATATTAAGTTGGTTAATATCCGAAAAAAGCTCGATAAAACCCAATTTCTTAAAGATAAAACCTTGAAAGTTCTCCATAAAGTATAGATTGTAATTTAATGATTTACGGTAAAAATTGGTGAATTGAAAATTGTAATCCAATTGCTATGAAAATCTTAAACACTCATGTCGCACAGTTTACCACTGCTTCAGCATGGGGGCAGCTTTGGGTTGAGCCTTTTGTAGATTTGGACAATGTAGACTTTGGAGGGTGTGATTTGGCGATGGGAATTGGAGTAGTAGGAGAGGAGTCTGTTAACATCTGTGGATGTGGGTGGGAAGTTGATGGAATTGAATATTCGCCGGAGTTTCAAATGAGTTTTGTTGCTTGTGAATCTATTTGTCTGGGGGATGTTGAGGAATGCACATATGGAGTTGCCTTGAATTATTCTACAATTGTTACAATAGATGGTGGATCGTGTTTGTTTTCTGAATGTTTAGTTGATGTTGATAAAGATGGAGGCGTGAAAGTTGAAGATGTATTTATTTTATTGTAAACTTTTGGTGCGATTTGTAATTTTAAAAGATGAAGAATTTACTTGCTATAATTGGAGTGTTTATTGCGTTTAATGCAATGGGAGCAGATTCTACAGGTTATGATCCCAACGAGATTAGATTGAATTTCAATAAGTCGGAGTATTCAGAATACCAGCAGGTATTGCTTAGGAATAATTCTGCTTGGGAAGATTGGAATTCTTATGGTTGGATGGCTATGATGAGCCCTAAAACAGGATTGCCCCATAGGGCTTGGGGAAATGGTTTGGAAATTGAAGGAGCTGATCTCGAGGCGAAGCATGAAAATTTCTTGGAGGAGTTGCAGATTTTCGGGATTGATTTAATCTCAATTTCTTCAGAGATTCATCAAAATCGTTCTTCTAAACACCATAGGTTTTTTCAAAGCCAAACCTTCAATGGCTACCCAGTTTTATTCTCTCAACTTCAGACTAAATGGAGGGATGGCAAGTTAGTTTTATGGAGCCTTGATTGGTACAATGATTTAGCAATTTCTGAGGCTGAAATATTAAGCGAAAATGAACTTCTGAATTCGGCAATTGAGGGCGTAGAATTTTCAAATATGGAGGTTGAAAATGAGGGGCTTATGGTGCTTCCAGGTGCTTATGCAGAAGGTGAAGACAGGCTTGTCAATGTGTTGAATATCAAAGGAAAAGTAGACGGACTAATTAAAAACTACAGAACGTTGGTGGATGCTCATTCTGGAAGGGTTTGGTCTAGGGAAAACAGAATAGTTCACCACGTTGGAAAAAAGGTTGTTCAACCTATGGGTTTCGTTAAAAAAGCAGAAAATAAGGGGCAGGAGTCTACGCTAGAATTAAATGAAGATTTTGCTCTAACTCCGCCTGTTGTTTCAGGGCAAACTAATGCGCTTGCCCACCCTATGTACCCATATGATGAGGCAGAAGTTTTAGCTATGCCGCACCTTAGGTTAGCGCTCAATGGAGATGTGTATTATTCAGATGAAAATGGTGGCTTTGTTACAACAATAAATCAGTCACTTAATAATGTCCCGGTTAGCCTTGAAGGGCGTTGGTGTACAATCTATACTAATGGTATAACGCCTAATGGGAATTTGAATTTTAATAATGGATACAATGTTTTAACTGTTCCAGGAAACACTAAGGAGGCGAGTGCATATAGAAGCACAAGTCTTATTCATGATCATATGAGAGACTGGCTTCCAGATTTCACTGACCTTGATTTTTCTCTAACTACAAATATTGATGTAGAGGGTGAATGCAATGCTTTTTTTGATGGAACTAGTATAAATTTTTACGACACAGGTGGTGGTTGTAATCCCACATCGTTAATTGCTGATGTTGTATACCACGAGTACGGTCACGGTATTAACTCGTACTATTACAATAGCTTAGGTGCATGGTTTCAGAATGGAGCAATGAATGAGGGCTATGCGGATTTTTGGGCTATGAGTATGGGTGATATTGCTGAAATAGGGAAAGGGTTTTACACGGATAATAATGACGGAATCCGTAGATATGATATAGATCCCAAGGTGTACCCTGATGATATAGTAGGAGAGGTGCATGCTGATGGCGAAATCATTGCAGGCGCATGGTACGACACGCATCTACTTATGGGAGGTGATTGGGATAATACACTTGAGCTTTTTGTTGATGCATATCCTGGACTTCAGGCAACAGCTGTTAATGGTGATGAAGGTCAAGCGTATACTGACGTGCTACTTGATGCACTTCAAGCCGACGATGATGATGGAGATTTGATGAATGGAACTCCTAATGCAGCGGCTATTATTGAAGGATTTGATATACACGGAATTTCGCTCTTTAGTTATGCTGAAGTAGAACATTATCCAATGGAGTTTAGCGAAGCTGAAACTACTATTGAGATTAATGCTGAAGTGGAAATTGTATTTCCATATAATGTCTACTTTGACGGAGTTTACCTGTCGTACAGAACTAATCCGTCTGACTCCTATGAGACTGTTGTGATGGACCAAAACGATGATGAATTCACCTACCTTCTTTCAGGACTACCTGCAGGAACTGTAGTAGAATACTTTATTCATATAGAGGATGTATTTGGGGGAGTAAGTGGTGTTACACCTATGGCAGCTAATTATCAATCAAATGCTAACCTACCATACCACGTAGTAGTTGGTTCATTCCCGTATCTGATAAATGATAGTGATGATTACGCTGATTTTGGAAACTGGCAACTTGGTACACCTCAGGATAACAATACAACTGGAGATTGGGAAGAGACAATTCCAGTAGGTTCATATGTAGAAGCTGGAAATCCTGAAAGCGCGGTAGCTGCACCAGCAGATCACACTGTAGGATTTGCTGGTTACTGCTTCCTAACTGGAGTTAGCCCTGGAGCTGATGCAGGAATAGGAGAGAACGATGTGGATGGAGGGCACACAACTCTTGTAAGCCCATTAATAGATTTGACTGAGTACGAAAACCCTGTTATGACTTACTGGAGGTGGTACGTAAATGCTCCTCCAACAGGTGCTAACCCTGCTAGTGATTGGTGGCAAGTAGAAATTTCTAGCGATGGAGGCTCTTCGTGGCAGTATATAGAAAACACGAGTCAGCAGGACGTTAAGTGGAGACGTAAAGCATTCAGGGTTGCTGATCACGTTGATCTAACTTCTGAATTTATGATGCGATTCATCGCTTCAGATAGTACTACCGTAGGCGAATACCTCGATGGAGGCTCACTTGTTGAAGGCGCACTCGACGATATTATTCTTTACGATGTGGTTGACCCTAACAGCTCGACTTCAGATCTTGATGATGCTACTGATATTGTTTTAATGCCAAACCCGTCTTTTGATGTGGTAAGACTGCAAAACACTCTTAGCCTAACACCTTATCGAGTGTTTGACACGACAGGAAATCTAGTTCTTAAGGGATATTCTTCTGCTGCTGGTACAGCTTCTTTCTCAGTTACAAACCTATCAAGCGGTATTTACACAGTTGAGGTAAGAGACTCAAATGCTAGGCGTACAGTTCTGAGATTCGAAGTACTCTAACATTTAGTTCTCTAAATACGCTTTAGGGAATCAGTTGGCAGCCATCCTACATTTCCATTCTCAAGCCTTATCTCTGTCCACCCGCCATCTTCACTTATGATGCATCCCTTTGCGCCTTCATGTAGGTGGAAAAGCTTAACGCCATTATTCCCTGGAGTGCTCATGACGTCAATTTTCTCCTCCATAACGATACCGCATGCAGAGCTCAACACCCTGTTGTGAGTGTAGTAAAAGAATACTGAGAATATTATAGAAAGGACAAGAAGGGCTGCTGCTGAAGGTTTGGCGAATGCACTAACCACGCTATCCTTCCACTTAAGCCGGATAGCAATTAGACTAAACCCTAATGTCCAAGTTACAAGGCTAAGTAAGCACCAAACTCCATAAAGCTTACCTGCAAAAAGTACAGCCAACATCTTGTCAATTCCTACACCAGGCAGAGGTTCTATTTTATCAATAGCTCTCAAATCAGCAAGCAGCATATTAGCTCTTAAATCGTCGTTCAAGGGATCTATTAATGAAGCTCTTTCATAATGCAGAATCGCCTTACCTACATTTTCCAATTTGTAATGAGCATTGCCCAGATTGTACTCTAGCTCAAAGCATCTATACTCCTTCTCAATTTCAGAGTAAAGCTCCACAGCTCCTTCATAGTCGCCATTCATATATGCCGCGTTTGCACTAGTGAAAATCTGATCGTAATCTGCATGAGTTCCACTAGCTAAGGTTAAACCAGGTATACTCATCAGAATAACAACAATAACAAAGCTCCAATTAGCAACCTTGAGCCTGCTGTCACTTCCCTTCGAAAGTTCCCTTGCTTTACTGATGCTCAAGTCTAAATCCTCAACGGTACCAGGTGCATACCTCGCCATCTCACAATTCTTCATCAGCCCATCCCATGCACTCGCTTCGTCTATGCTCAGATTCTCACTCAGTTTATGAGCAGCCGAAGCTCGTGTAAATGAACTTCTGCCGCACCCCAACTTCGAGCACAAGTAAACCTCAATGGCTTCACCCAATTGAGTATAATTAGAACAGCTGTTAAGCGATTTGTTAAACACCTTCAGGGCCCTTTTATGTCGTGTCCCCAAAGAGTCCTTCTCCTCGGCAGTTTTGCGTCTTCTAGCTACAAAAGCTACCCCAGCTAACAACGGCCCAAATAAATACAGCAACAACACACTAGTAGTACCAGACCCATTTTCTTTATATGGAGCAAAATGTCCGTGCTCAGTAGCAATATGTCTTATATCATGGTTGATGACCTGTACCCCAGACTTGGGGCTATACATTGTAGTGCCTTCCTCGTTTTCTCCACGGTGAATACTTATGTCCCCGCCTGCAACAACATCGCTTAAGTACTTGTCAGTATTGTAATCGAAGTAGCTGTATTTGATGTTGGGCAGTTCATAATCGCCGGGAGCTCTAGGGATTACCGCGTATTTATAAGTCCTTCTACCAGATTCTCCACTTGGTGATATATTAATTTGATCTAAAATCTCTGGGTCAAAAACTTCAAACTCAGAAGCCCATTCAATCGCCGGCTCCCTCAACAATTTTAGATTCCCCTTTCCCGAATAGACCACCTCAAAATTGAAGGCCTGATTAACGTCAACACTATCAACATTCACCTTCACTTCGACCTGCAAATTCTCGAAAGTCCCAAGGAAATCATTAGGTTTTCCAGCTGGTAGAGGCTCAACAATAATGCTTGCAGGATTAGAAAAACCCTCAACTTCTTTCTGGTTGAATCTACTATATCCAACAACACCTAAATACTGGAAACCATCCAACTTAAACTCACCTGTTTGCTGAGGGAAAGCAACTACTTCATTTATGATCTTCTCATTGTAATCAATCCCATTGATGTTTCTTATGCGTGGCTTTTCGTTTGGATCTCTCGGGTCAAGAGTTTCTTTCCAAAATCCCTCTAGTTCAGGAATGTCTGATTGGTATTCCTGTTTAGGATATTGGCAATACATCTTATATTGGACTAAAACGGGCTCTCCCAAATGAACGCGCCTTTTGCTAATCGACATCTCTGCCCCAACATCTGTAAAGCCCAATTTCGAGGCGTCATTTTCTTCTCCTACAGAGATCTTAAATGGTTTAGAGCTGAGAATCCCCTCACTAGTGTTTAGCTTAATAGCAGGGACCTCAATGTCCTTATTTGCTATTACTTGGTAAGTGTAGGTGTAGAGTAAAAGGGAAGTGCTTTTGAAATTTACACTTTGGTATTGCTTAGATACAGCTGGGCCTCTCAAGTACCTAAGGCCGTCAATGCTTGGCATAGGAATGTTGCCGCCAGAAGGAGAGCAATTTGTTAGCTTCAATGTTAAGTTAACTCTTGCCTTTTGTTGAACAGGATTCTTGTCAATGGTGCAACTAACGCTAGCGTCCTGTGCTAAGGCGAAGTTAAAAGGGAGTAACACTACTGCTAAAGCTCCAATATATTTCAGTGCTCTTATCATCACCAGTCCTTTTCAATTTTCTTTTTCTTTCCATTGCCTCGAGCTCTCATAACTTTTTCCTGGATTTTTCCCTCCTCGTTTTCTAAATTTTCTAAGATACGCTCCATCTCTTCCATAGAAAGTTGCTTTTCCTGAGGTTTAGATTCCTGCTGATTTTTCTCGCTCTCGTCCTCTTGTTCACTGTCATCTTCCTGTTCGCTGTCATCTTCCTGTTCGCCATCGTCTTCCTGCTCGCCGTCATCTTCCTGCTCGCCGTCATCTTCCTGTTCGCCGTCATCTTCCTGCTCGCCATTATCCTCATTCTCGCTGTCTTCACTATCCTCACCCTGCTCACCGTCATCCTGCTTCTCTTGCTGCTGTTCTTGCTGCTGTTCTTGTTGCTGTTCTTGTTGCTGCTGCATTTTGTATGCGTTTGCAAGATTGTGACGAGCTTCTGGGAAGTTGGGGTTGTTTCTTAGAGCCGACTTGTATGCATCGATTGCTGATGAAGGGTCGGAGTTCATAAGAGATATGTTGCCCTTATTGTACCAAGAATTTGCAATGATGTCAGAGTTTTCACTCATCTCAATCGCTTCAGAAAACACGTTGGAAGCGTCTTCAAATTGCTCTGCTTCGAGTAGGGATCTTCCTCTGTTATATGTGGCGATGTCTTCATAACCCTCCAAGTTTGAGCCCGATGCAAACGACATGGTTGCTTTTTCCAATTCACTGCCCCTGAACTGTTCAACTCCATCGATGAGCTTTTTCTTTAGTTCCATATTGGTTTGGGATAAAGAAAGAGTAGGGGCAAAACCCCAAATCATAACAACTATGTAAACCCAATTTTTCATGCCTTTATTCTCGGTTTAGGTATTACAGATTCAATTATTAGTAGAGCTATGCATAAGATTGCCAAGTACTGGAATTTATGATCGTAGTCAGTAAATCTTAGGTCAGTTGACTTGCTCTTTTCAAGCTTGTTGATTGCGTTAATTGTTGGAGTAATGTCTAAGTATGAATTACTTGCCTTAGTGAAAACGCCTCCGCCTGCTTGAGCAGTAGAAAGGAGTGTTGATTCGTCTAGTTTAGAGACAACTGGTTGGCCAGAACTGTCTTCTTTGAATCCTATTTTCTTTCCGTTCCTGTTGAACCTAGGAATGGGGCCACCTTCAGTGGATGCAAGTCCCATTACGTGTACAGTTGTTCCCGCATCAAGTGCCGCCGCCGCAGCAGCTACGGGATCGTCTTCGTGGTTTTCGCCATCGGTGATAACCACAATTGCTCTGCCGTTTGCTGGGGCGTTCTCAAACGCCTTCATGCCCACATCAATGGCATTGCCAATTGCTGTGCCTTGGCTTGAGATCAATGATGTAGATACGGTGTTTAAGAAAATCTTAAGCGAAGTGTAATCTGAAGTGAGTGGACATTGCACAAAGGCGTCGCCTGCAAAAACAACAATTCCCACTCTGTCTGAGCCAAGCTTTGAGAGGATGCGGTTTACAGTTTGGTGTGCTATCTCTAATCTAGGCGGACCCAAATCCTCTGCCATCATGCTGTTGCTGACGTCTATTGCTATAATGATATCTGATCCTTTAGATTCGATTTCTACGAGTTTGCTACCCACTTTGGGCCCCAGAAGTGCTAATACTCCAAATGCAAAGGCTACACGCCAAATAAAAAATCTCCAACTCTGCCTTCCCACTGAAAACCCTCTAATTACTCCATTAAGAAGATGATGGTCAGCAAGCCTTTCTACAGCTTTAACCTTCCACCTTAAGTGTATTAGATATGCAACCGTTATTACAGGAATCACCGTAAGACCCCACCACCAATAGCCTCTATGCCATTCAAGGTGAGGAGCAAATTCTTCTAAAACTAAAGCGCAAGCCACAATTGTCACTGCGAAAACGATCTCAGCTAAAACCAAACCTATGACGCTGTACTTGTACCTCATCATGAAATGCTTTTGATTAAAGTAAAACTTAGCACCTTCTCAAGCAGTAAAGCTCCTAGAGCAATCAACATGAAGCCTATGTAGGCCTCAGTCTTACGTTGATATCTTAAAACATTAAATCTCGTCTTTTCAAGAACATCAATCTCTTCGTAGATATCTCCTAATTTTTCAGCATTTGTAGCTCTGAAATATTTACCTCCAGTTCTATCGGCAATATTCATCAGTATATCCTCGTCGATTTTAACGTCAACCCAATCAAAGATTATCTCATCACCCCTTAAATAAGCAGGGCTATAAGCTCTTCCAATCGATCCCACTCCTATGGTGTAGATTCTGATGTTATTCAACTCTGCTAGTTGAGCTGCATTAAGAGGGTCGATATTTCCAGCATTATTCATTCCATCAGTAAGTAGAATGATAACCCTGCTTTTTGCTTCAGAATTTCTCAGCCTGTTTACCGAAGTTGCCAGCCCCATTCCTATTGCTGTCCCGCCTTCGAGCAGTCCGGTTTGTAGGGAATTAATACCATTCTTTACAACTACATGGTCAGTTGTAACTGGCACCTGAGTGTATGCCTCAGCTTCATAAGCAACAATTCCAATTCTGTCGTGAGGCCTGCTATCGATGAATTCAATAGCTACAGCTTTCGATTCCTCTAATCTGTTTGGAGAAAAATCTTGGCTTAGCATGGACACACTAACATCCATTGCAATAACCATATCTATACCCTCACTAGTTAGGTCTTCTACGCTATCAGAAGTTTGGGGTCTAGCAATAGCAATTATCAGAACCCCAAGAGTGAAAGTCCTTAAAGCAAAGGGAATCTCAACAATTACATTATTCAAAACTGACCCAACGGTTCTCACATTGAGCCTCGCCCTAGTTTCTGTCAATCTTCCTCTTGAAATAACCCTAAACACTACATAGAGCAGTGGAAGTGCCATTAAATAAAAGACCCACAAGCTTTCCCATTCATATCTAGAGTTTGCTCTTAGAGCAATTCCTAAAACTGCAAGTGCAGAAATTATATGTGGAGTAAGCACTCTAACCCACCTCATCTCTCTTCATTGTGTTTTTCACAAACTCTATGCTTGTGTTTAGCGCCTTTACATGCAGATCATCCGGAGCCTTACTCTTAGCAAACTTGATAGAGTCGCCCATAAGAAGCACTTGAATAACTGCTTGCTTATCTCCTTCGCTTGCATCAATATTTCCAATCAATGCGACAGCCTCACTAGATGTTTTGTCTAATGATTTGATGAAGAATCTTGAATCTATATACTCCCTCAAAGTCATACTTAACTCTACTTGAAAGTCTTTCTCGCCGCCAATAAGCCAAGCCTTACTATCCCTCATTGCTTCTAACTTCTCTAATGCTATAACATGAGGAGGTATAACGATTTCAGGTTTTTCTAAAACTCCTTTAGCCCTTCCTCTCACAAGTTTTCTAATAGCCCAAACCATCCCCAACACAAATACTAACCCCAACAACACGTAAACCAAATACGGCAACAACTGTCTTACTCGTTCCTCTAAAGTCCAGTCCACCTCAATTATATCCCTGTGCTGTGCAATAGCGTTGGGGTCCTCAGTTCTCGTTGGTACCTTTTGAATTTGCAGTCCAGGAAGCTGCGCAAACCCTGAATCCCAAGCAGTTACCACCCAGCTCTTTTCAATTACAAAATCCCATTCATCAGGATCGTTTTCGCTAGTAGTAACAGTGTCAGGCCCTAAAATCTCAAGCACTTCTAACCCTCCAGGAATAGAATCAATCCAAGTTGGAAAGCTGTCTAAACTCAAAGTATTTTCTTCAGCACTTACTCCAAGCCTTGCAGTTATAGTGACTCTTTCACCCCAGCCAATTCTTCCCGTATCAGCGGAGAATTTCACTTGAGCATGAGTAAAGCTTGAAGACATGAAAAACCATACGGATATGGCTAAATATTTAATTATTTTGTTATCCACGTCTATCAAATAACTGCATAAGTGGTTTAACAATATCCCTGTCAGTTCTGATAACAGTATGGTCTACTCCGGATTTAGAGAACATCTTTTCTAGAGCGTCTTTTCTTCTCAATTCTTCAGCCTTGTATATTGCTCTTTTCTTTTTCGATTGAGTGAATAGAAATTCTTCTTCAGAAGTTTCAGGGTCTATGATGGGTAGGAATCCAACATTTGGCAGGTCTGTATCTATAGGATCTTCTATTTGTAATGCAACAAAGTCGTGTTTCTTGCCAGCTCTTCTCAGTAGGTTTTCATAGTCATCTCCCATGAAGTCGCTAAGCATAAAGGCTACTGTTCTTTTCTTCATTGCAGATAGAAACTGTTCTAGTGCCCCGCTGATATCTGTGCCTCGTCCTATAGGTTGTATTTCTAATAGCTCTCGGATGATTCTCAGAACATGAGATCTTCCTTTTTTAGGAGGAATGAATTGTTCTATTCTATCTGAAAACAGAATTGCTCCCACCTTGTCGTTGTTTCCAAGTGCGCTGAATCCTATAATAGCAGACAGCTCAGTTATTCTGTCGCGCTTTGTTGCTCCTTTTGTTCCTACGTCAATAGATCCACTAACGTCAGCGATAATGAAAACCGTGAGCTCTCTTTCCTCTTCAAAAACCTTCAAGTAAGGAGTGCCCATTCTTGCGGTAACGTTCCAATTGATAGCTCTTATTTCATCGCCAGGAGCGTATTCTCTGTTTTCGCTAAAAGCCATGCCACGACCCTTAAAGGCACTGTGGTATTGACCGGAAAATATCCGGTCGCTTAGGCCGCGAGATTTGATCTCAACCCTTCTAACTCTTTTTAGTAATTCAGCAGTATCCATTTAGGCTTTTTAAGGCACTACTACCATGTCCATAATCTCAGTCACAATTTGTTCCTGAGTGATATTCTCTGCTTCAGCTTCGAAAGTCAAACCAACTCTGTGACGTAGAACGTCCATTGCTACAGCTCTTACATCCTCAGGAGTTACATAGCCTCTGTGGTTTAAGAAAGCATGAGCTTTTGCAGCTATACCAAGGCCTATGCTAGCTCTAGGTGATGCACCGAATGAGATTAGCTCCGTCAAATGGCCTAGCCCGATATTTTCAGGGGCACGAGTAGCAAATACTAAATCGATTATGTACTTCTCAACCTTTTCATCCATATATATGCTCTTTACAAGTTCCCTTGCTTCAAGAATCTGCTTTTTAGTGACTACAGCTTTAGGTGTGTGAAGACCTCCGACTTGAAGGTTTGCTCGTAAGATTGCTTGCTCTTCTTCTTTTGTAGGGTATCCAATTACAACTTTAAGAAGGAATCTATCTACTTGAGCTTCTGGAAGGGGATATGTGCCTTCTTGTTCTACTGGGTTTTGGGTAGCTAGTACTAGGAAGGGTTTGGGCATTTTGTGAGTTTCACTGCCTATAGTTACCTGTCTTTCTTGCATGGCTTCGAGGAGAGCTGATTGCACTTTAGCTGGAGCTCTATTTATCTCATCTGCAAGTACGAAGTTTGCAAATACAGGTCCTTTTTTCACCTTGAATGATTCCTCCTTAGGGTTGTAAATCAGGGTGCCGACAACGTCTGCCGGAAGAAGGTCTGGAGTGAATTGTATCCTGCTGAAATCAGCTTTAATGGTCTTGCTTAAGCTGTTTATTGCTAGTGTTTTTGCTAGGCCGGGAACGCCCTCGAGAAGGATGTGCCCGTTAGCTAATAGGCCTATTAGCAGCTTGTCTACCATTTGGGTTTGACCTATGATAGTCTTTCCTATCTCTGATCTAATAAGGTCAGTTGTTGCGCTTGCCTTTTCTACCTGCTCATTAAGCAATTGAATATCTGGTGCTGTATCAATCATTTTTTTTCAAATTCGAAACCCAAAAATATGTTTTCGCTTTTACTTGCTTACTTTAATAATTTAAAATCTTGTTAATGCATCGTGGGAAACATGTGGAAGTGAAGTTTTGTGGCGGAAATATGTATTCTGACTTTAGTTCCATGGAAAAAAAATTATCGCTACAAAACGTGATTAACGCTGTGAGAGAGTTTCACGACGCATTTAAGATTCCTAATTCAGATAAGCCTAACGCTAGTTTAACGGAAGAAGAGGTGATGCTTAGATACAGGCTTATGGCTGAGGAAAACGATGAGTATCTAGAGGCAGCTAAAGCGGGTGATATGGTAGAAATTGCTGATGCTTTAGGTGATCAGTTGTATATACTTTGTGGAACAATTTTAAGGCATGGAATGCACGATATTATTGAAGATGTGTTCACAGAAATCCAGGCTTCAAATATGTCTAAACTTGGCGCTGATGGTAAGCCTATCTACAGGGAGGATGGTAAGGTGTTAAAGGGGCCTAACTATTTCAAACCTAACATCTCTAAAGTGATAGAAGGATAAATGGGAGGAATGTTTCTCAAATACGCTATTTCAAAGGCTCAGAGTGGAAAGCCTTGGCTCTTCGGCAGAATCATGCAGGAGGTCATTCCATTCAATAGGCCTCATAGAATTTCTGTAGTTGAACTATCTGCCAAAGGTTGCAAGGTGTTCCTGCCAGATAGAAGAAGAAACAGAAATCACTTGGGGACTATGCACGCTTGTGCTATTGCTACTGCATCTGAATATGTAAGCGGATTGAATATAGTAGAGGCTTTTGATATGAGTAAGTTCAGGCTAATCATGAGTAAAATGGAGGTGGATTACCTAAGAAGGCCTAATGGTTCATGCATTGCTGAGAGTAGTTTGAGTAAGTCTAATTTGAACCTGATAAATAAATGGTTAGATGCTGAAGGTGTAGCCAAATTTGCTATGGTGTCTACTGTTACTGACTCTAAAAAAAATGAAATTGTTGCTAAGGCGACAATTCACTGGCAAGTGAAGTCTTGGAAAAAAGTCCTTGTCAAGTAGGCCTTGACTGGGCTGAAGAGGAGTTATCTTTGCCAGTCATGATTGAAATTACATTACCAGATGGGTCGATAAAAAAAGTTGCGCAGGGAACAACTGCTCTCGATATCGCAACTGGCATTAGCGAAGGTTTAGCACGAAATGTGCTCGCTGCCGAAGTGGCTGGGGAGGTTGTAGATCCTCAGCGCCCGATTAATGAATCATCTACTTTAAAACTCCTTACGTGGAATGACGAAGAGGGGAAAAGCACCATGTGGCACAGTTCTGCCCATCTTATGGCAGAGGCTCTGGAATCAATATTCGCTGGAATTAAATTCTGGGTGGGGCCTCCGGTGGAGTCTGGCTTTTACTATGATGTAGATTTTGGAGAGCACACCTTTACGGATGCGCATATCCCAGAATTGGAGAAAAAGATGCTGGAGCTTGCTAAGCAGAAGAATCCATATGTAAGAGAGGAAATTAGTAAGGCAGAAGCAATTAAGTTGTTTCAGGAAAAGGGTGATGAGTATAAGCTTGATCTTCTTGAGAGATTAGATGACGGTAATATTTCGCTATACACTCAAGGCGAATTCACTGATTTGTGTAGAGGTCCTCATATTCCTCATACTGGATTTGTGAAAGCTGTGAAGGTGACAGCTATTGCTGGAGCTTACTGGAAGGGTGATGAAAACAATAAGCAGCTTACACGGGTGTATGGGATCACTTTCCCTAAAAAGAAGGAGCTTACAGCATACCTTGAACTTGTTGAGCAGGCGAAGGCGCGTGATCACAGAAAATTGGGTAAAGAGCTAGATCTGTTTCACTTTAGTGAGAGAGTAGGTCAGGGTCTTCCACTTTGGCTTCCAAAGGGAGCTGATTTAAGGATGCGTCTTGAGAATTTCCTTAAAGAAGCCCAAAGAAAAGCAGGCTATCAGCCAGTTATTACTCCTCATATTGGGTCTAAGGACCTTTATGTGACGTCTGGTCACTATGCTAAGTATGGAGAGGATAGCTTCCAGCCTATACAAACACCGTCAGAAGGAGAGGAGTTCTTGCTTAAGCCTATGAATTGCCCTCACCACTGTGAGGTGTTTAAGTCAAGGCCTAGAACTTATAAGGATCTGCCTATAAGGTTTGCGGAGTTTGGTAGTGTATACAGATATGAGCAAAGTGGTGAATTACACGGTCTTACTCGTGTTAGAGGATTTACTCAAGATGATGCTCATATTTTCTGTACTAATGAACAGATGAAGGAGGAGGTAGGAAATGTGATAGACCTTGTTCTTTACATTTTCAAGACACTTGACTTTAAAGATTACATCGCTCAAGTGAGTTTGAGAGATCCGGAAAAGCCTGAGAAATACATTGGTTCAGACGAGAACTGGGATAAGGCGGAGAAGTCAATTAAAGAGGTTGCTGAAGAGAAGGGTCTTGAGACTGTAGTTGAATACGGTGAAGCTGCATTCTATGGTCCTAAACTTGACTTTATGGTTAAGGATGCAATAGGTAGAACGTGGCAACTTGGAACAGTTCAAATCGACTACAATTTACCTGAGAGATTTGAGCTGGAATACGTTGGTTCTGATAACGCTAAACATCGTCCTGTGATGATTCACAGAGCGCCTTTTGGCTCGATGGAGCGTTTTGTTGCTATTCTTATTGAGCATTGTGCGGGTAAATTCCCACTTTGGTTAACGCCAGAACAGGCGAGAATACTGCCATTATCGGACAAACACAACGACTATGCAGAAAATGTTTCAAAAGTCCTAGAAAATTACGATATTCGCGCACTCGTAGATTCACGCTCTGAAAAGGTGGGAAGAAAGATTCGCGACGCCGAATTAGTAAAGATTCCCTACATGCTCATTGTGGGAGAAAACGAAAAATCCGAAGGAACTGTATCCGTGCGAAAGCAAGGCGAAGGAGATGTCGGTACGATGAGTATTGAAGCTTTTGCTGAGCGAGTTCGTTCAGAGATTGCTCAAATGCTTGCCGTTAAATAGTTTATTTGAACACTAAAAAGATAGAGTTATAGCAATACGCAGGAAACGTACTCCTTACCGTGGTAGGGTTAGAAAAGAAAACGAGCACAAGATTAACCAGTATATTACTGCTGGTAGAGTGAGAGTTGTAGGTGATAATGTTGAGACAGCGGTTATGGTAACACATAAGGCCTTAGCATTAGCAAATGAGATGGAGTTAGATCTAGTAGAGATTTCTCCAAATGCAGACCCGCCAGTTTGTAAAATCATTGACTACAAGAAGTTCCTGTATGCGCAAAAGAAGAAGCAAAAGGAGATTAAAGCAAAGCAAGCGAAAGTTGTCGTTAAAGAAATCCGCTTTGGTCCTAACACAGATGATCACGACTTCCAATTCAAACTAAAGCACGCGCGAAAGTTTTTAGAGGATGGAGCTAAGGTAAAAGCTTACGTTTTCTTCAGAGGTAGAACCATTGTATTCAAGGAACGCGGCGAAATTCTATTGTTACGTTTTGCTACTGAGTTAGAAGATATAGGCTCTGTAGAGCAGATGCCTAAGTTGGAAGGCAAGCGTATGACTATCATGTTCAATCCAAAGAAGAAGTAAAAAATAATTAATAACCCATAAAAATCTGAGGCCATGCCAAAGATGAAAACTAAATCAAGCGCAAAGAAGCGCTTCAAGCTAACAGCATCGGGTAAGATTAAGCGAAAGCACGCTTTTAAGAGCCACATTCTTACAAAGAAGGGCACTAAGCAAAAGCGTAACTTAACTCACAGCACGACGGTATGTAAGGCTGATACGCCTAACATCAAGCGTCAGCTTTGTATCTAATCTTATTCAATACTGGTATTATTAACCCGGTCTTTGGTTCTAAAAGTAAGCTTCTAACGAAACTTCACCATATACCAAAATAATTATAAATCATGCCTCGTTCAACGAATGCAGTGGCGTCAAGAGCTCGCCGTAAAAAAGTTCTAA
>NZRP01000033.1 GCA_002693775.1 Crocinitomicaceae bacterium
GAGTTTACATTATACACGTAGACGTACCTGGAATTGGAGAGAGAGTTCTTAAGTGGTTTGGAGTTATGAGACCTATTGACCTTGATAATTTCTAATATGAAGAAACATCTAAGCATAATTTTAATCGCCATCCTCGGTTTAGGGACTGTACAGGCTGGTAATCCTGACCGAGCAGGTTCTGCTGGTGCTGGACAGCTTTTGATTAATCCATGGGCTGCGTCTAATGGGTTAGCTGGAGCTAATATGGCTAGTATTCTTGGACTTGAATCAACGTATAACAACGTGGCAGGTCTTGCTTTCGTAAATCAAAACGAAATCATCACATCTAATTCTCAGTACTTAGGTGGATCAGGAATTTCTATCAACTCAGTTGGTTTTGGTACTAGAATCGGATCGTCAAGTGTTCTTGGGTTAACTGTAAGTTCAATGAACTTTGGTGATATCCCAGTAACTACTGAAGATCTCCCTGAAGGCGGAATTGGTACATTCTCACCAGCATTTTCACACATTGGAATTAGCATGGCTAAAGAGTTCTCTAACTCTATCTACGCTGGTTTCACTTTGAGAATCGTAAGTGAGTCTATCTCAAACGTTAAAGCAAGCGGTGTTTGTTTTGACGCGGGTATTAGATACGTTACTGGTGAAGACGACAGAATCCGTTTTGGAATCGCTCTTAGAAACGTAGGAGCTCCTATGAGATACAGCGGTGACGGTTTAACTGTTACTGGTACACCTCAAGGATCTGCTGGTTCATTAACTATGATGCAACGTTCAGAGCGTTACGAATTACCATCTCTAGTAAACATCGGTATCGCTTACGATATCGTGAAGAACGACAACATGGTAATTGAAATGAACGGACAGTTCACATCTAACTCATTTACTCAAGATCAGTTTGGCCTATGTACAGAAGCTAGATTTGGAACTTACCTAACTCTTAGAGCTGGTTACCTATACGAAGCTGGTATCCTTTCTGATGACGATGCTACTACAGCATACACAGGTCCTAGTGGAGGTCTTGGCTTCCAGGTTCCTGCAGGTTCAAATGGTTCAATGATAGGAGTAGACTACTCATACAGAACAACAAATCCTTTCTCTGGCACTCACACTGTGGGATTAAAGATCGCGATTTAAGAAAATAGCACCCCTAAACAATACGAGAGGGTCTACGGGCCCTCTCGTTTGTTTTTAATACATTACAATCATGTCTAAAATCTCATACTATACAGAGGAGGGCTATAAGGCCTTAAAAGACGAGCTACACCAACTGAAGACTGTAGAGCGTCCTAAGATTAGTGAGCAGATAAGTGAGGCTAGAGATAAGGGTGACCTTAGTGAAAATGCTGAATACGATGCTGCAAAAGATGCACAAGGTCATTTAGAGGCTAAAATTTCAAAGCTTGAAAACATTCTAGCAAATGCTAGAGTTATTGACGATACAAATATTGATGATTCAAAGGTTTACATTCTTTCTACAGTAAAGATTAAAAACCAAAAGAACGGAGCAGAGGTTACTTATACCCTTGTTGCTGAAAACGAGGCTAACCTAGCTGAGAAAAAGATTTCTATTGAATCTCCAATAGGCAAGGGCCTTGTGGGTAAGAGCGTAGGCGATATTGCTGAAGTAGAAGTTCCAGCAGGTATCATTCCGTTTGAAATATTAGATATTAGCCGATAACCGAATAATGCCAAGCATCTTTAGTAAAATAATAGCTGGTGAAATTCCTTGCCATAAGGTGGCTGAGAATGGGCATTGTTTCGCCTTTATGGATATCATGCCTCTTGCAAAGGGGCACGTGCTAGTGGTGCCTAAGGTTGAAGTAGATAGATACTTCGATTTGAATGAGGAAGTGCTAGCTGAGCTAAGTGTATTTTCAAAAAAGATCGCCCGAGCTATAGAATCTGCTGTGCCTTGTAAGAGAGTTGGCGTGGCAGTGATAGGGCTAGAGGTGCCGCACGCGCACATTCATCTTATTCCACTGAATTCAGTGGAGGACATAAATTTTGAGCGTCCCAAGCTCGATATGAGCACGGAGGAGCTAAGTGAAATTGCTTCACTTATTAGAAAGGAGCTTTAGTCTTTTACTAGTTCTAATAGCGCAGTCCAAACCGTTAATTTCCCGTTGTCTTCCCTAGTCCAAATTGGGCGAACGTGACCGTCTACAGCTGATATGTTGTTGTAGTCACCAAAGAACACCTTACCGCCAGGAAGGAATGAACTCTGTGAAACGAGTCTGTTAGTCCAGCTATTGCCACCATTGAATGAGCTTGCTACGTAGACGTCTGTGTGAGCATCATTGTGGGCCCTTCTGTCGTAGAAGACGATGTGCACGCCGCCGTTTCTAGGGTCGACTGTCATCCAAGTGAAGAACTGTTGTGAGCCCTCCTCGTCATCGTTTACTCTTATGGCCTTGCTCCAAGTGAAGCCTCCGTCGTCTGAGTAGCACACGAATACGTCAAGGTCGTCGTCGCCGTTCCTAGCGTCCGTCCAGTTGATGTAGATTCGGCCGTAGTGTTCAGATGATGGGCATAGGTCAACGCAAGTGACTGGCATGCCGTTTACTCGGCCGATGGATTCAACGTTTTGGTCCCAGCCTCCTATGATAGCAGTGGCTGCTATGTCTTTTTCAAGCCATGTGTTCCCGCCGTCTTCAGATCGATCAAACCAAATTGTTTCATCTAGAGCCCAGGCAACATAGATGGTGCCTTCGTGGCCAACTGCGGGAACTGCGCCCTCAGTTGTCATGTCACTATCAAGGCAATTGCCTGCCTTTTCGCTTATTCTTACCGGCTCGCTCCACTCCTCTCCCTTTCTGTCAGAGAAACTGCAAAGGATCACTGTAGAGTCCTCAGGCACGGTGCTGTTGTATTTGTCAAACTGCGTCCAGCAAGCGTGTACCCTTGAACCGTCTTGAGATGCTACAGCCCATTCCTTGTCTTGGTCTTTAGGGTGTTGAAGCCCCATTCCTCCACCGTCAGACCACGTAGTGCCGCCGTCAGTTGAATGTTGGCAAACTATTCTGTCAAGGAGCATGTCGCTTCTCCAGCCTTGGCCTTCTGGGTCACTGAGGTGAAAGTAGTAGAAGTCGCCCGTTGGAGAAGATATTACGCATGGGTCGCCAAAGACACCATGTGATGAAGTCAGCTTTTCGTGGTCCCATGTTAATCCGCCGTCTTTAGATCGGTAGACGTTGTCTAGTATTGAACCTGCTACCATGATGTTAGGGTCTACCATGCTGATAGCAATGCTAGGTTCGCATGGTTGGTAGCCAGCAACTTTAGCAGGACCTATTCTGATGTTGGGGGCGAGGGTTGAAGGGGTTTGGGCTAGAGCAAAAGTGATAGATACAACGCTAAGGCCTAAAGCACAAACAACCTGAAAAATTGAAGTATGCATTAGCATTCCTCTCCTTTTAGTTTCTTTAGGTCGCAGATGAGTGATTCTAGCTCAGAGCGAATTTCCTTTTGCAATTCGTGAAGTTCAGCATCAGAAAGCTCTGCAAGGGCTGCTTCAGCTACGTGGTCGTGAACGTGTTCTTCTCCCTCTGCGTGATTGCATGCTGTACCGGGAAGCTTAACTAGAGTTTTGCTCCATTCTTGAAGTCTAACGTCAAGAGCAATTAGGTGCAAGAATGTGCTATCATCTTGTGTTGTCACTTTGAATACTCCAGCTAGTTCGCTTCTAAATTTAGCAGCATCAACCTTGCACTGCTCGTGTATGTCAATAGCTGCCTGCTTATCGGCGCTTACCTCATGAGAATGAGAATGGTCTTCTGAGCATGAAGTAAATGCAGTAGCAAATAAGACTGCGCAAAGTGTAAAGGCGTTTATGTTTTTCATATTAATGTTTGTTATCTGTTTTAGGCTTCTGAGGCACTGGATCAGGACCCGATGCTCCCCAAGGGTGGCATTTAGCTATTCTCTTTACTGTTAGAATCAAACCCTTCCCCGCTCCCCAAACTTTTAGAGCTTCAATCGAATAGGCTGAACAGCTTGGTTCATGCCTACAGTTGGAGCCTAAAAGTGGGCTTAATAGGATTTGGTATGCTCTAACTAGAGCAACTAGAATGTGCCGCATACCTCAAAGGTACTAAAGCGGGAACTTCTGTACTGCAGCGAGCGTAGAAAGACCTAAGGCTAGACCGCCAACAAAAATTTGCTGATGTCTAACACTTACTCCCATAGCACGCCCCATAGAGAATAGAGATAGTGCAACGAGGAGGATAATGATTTGGCCTACTTCAACTCCAAGGTTAAATTTCACAAGAGGCATCAAGATATTTTCTCCTTTATCTACATGCATTCTGAAATAGCTAGAGAAGCCCAAACCATGAATCAATCCTATTCCCAGAGTTAGACAATAAGCCCAAATCTTATTGAAGGACTTATCTATAGAAACTCCAAGGGTAGCAGTTATAGCCATTATTACAATGCTCACTTGAATTAGGAATTCAACCCATCCTGTATCTACTCTCAGAAAGTCAATACTTGCAAGCAACAATGTCAGGCTATGCCCAACAGTAAACGCCGTTGCCAGCAGGATCACCCTCCACACTTTACTCAGGTCAAACGATGCTACAAGAGCAATTAGAAAAAGAATGTGGTCGTAACCTGCTGGGTCAAGGATGTGCTTAGCACCGTCAATTATGACATTCATGACTTGCGGTCGTATTGACAGATGGTGAATGAATATTCGTGTCTTTCATCTGCAGGGTGGTCGTCGATTACCGTTAGCGTCCACTCACTAGGATCGAATTCCGGGAAAAACGCATCGCCTTCAGGCGTGCCGTGAACGTGTGTGATGTACATGGTATCCACGACTCCTGCGTCGAGTGCCATGGTATAGATTTGGCCTCCCCCTATGATGAAAGCTTCAGTTTCACCTGCATCCTTTGCAAAATTAAGAGCTTCATCCATTGAAGTGAAAAGCTCTGCCCCCTTTGTGTCGTATTTAGCATTGCGACTCAAGACCACATTGGGCCTACCTGGCAATGGTCGAAATCTCTGAGGAATGCTTTCATAGTTGCGCCTACCCATGATTACGTGTTTTCCTACTGTAGATGCTTTGAAAAATGACATGTCATCTGGTAAAGACCAAACCAAATCATTATCTTTTCCTATTACCCCATTATCTGCAACTGCAGCAATTAGACTGACCCTCATACTGCAATTGGAGCTTTGATGTTAGGTTCAGCTTCGTAGTCAACTAGTGTAAAGTCCTCGTATTTGAAATCGAGTAAATCTTTCACATCAGGGTTAAGAAGCATCTTAGGAAGCTTGCCAGGAGTTCTTGTCAGTTGCTCCTTCGCTTGATCAAGGTGGTTCGTGTACAGGTGAACGTCACCAAAAGAATGAACGAATTCACCTGGGTCTAAATCACAAACCTGGGCAATCATCATTGTAAGCAATGAGTACGATGCAATGTTAAACGGAACTCCTAAAAAGGTATCAGCTGAACGTTGGTAGAGCTGACAGTTAAGCTTTCCTTCGCTAACGTGGAACTGGAACAAGCAGTGACAAGGAGGCAATGCCATCTTATCTATAAAACTAGGATTCCAAGCGCTCACAACGTGACGGCGCGAGTAAGGATTGTTTTTAATTGAGTCTACAAGCTTTGTAATTTGGTCTGTAGCAGATCCATCCGGATTAGGCCACGACCTCCACTGGTATCCATAAACAGGTCCAAGGTTTCCATCCTCATCTGCCCAATCATCCCAAATCCTAACGCCATTTTCCTTTAGGTAACTGATGTTAGTATCGCCTTTTAAAAACCAAAGTAATTCGTGTATGATGCTCCTAAGGTGTAGCTTCTTTGTCGTAAGAACAGGGAAACCCTTGCTCAAGTCAAACCTCATTTGGTATCCAAAACAACCTATTGTTCCAGTACCAGTTCTATCGTCTCTTCTCACACCATTTTCCATGATGTGCTCTAATAAATTTAGATAAGCCTTCATACCCTCAAAAATAATTAGAATAGAGAGTCAATTAAAGCGTCGTTGATACGTAGTTAAGAACTAGTGAAAAGTGTGGAGTCACCTTTCCAACTGTACTCCCATCGCCTTCTTATAAATCCAATTGATAACTATCATGTGTGCTCCTGCCACGACATAAAGTGGGAATATGTAATATGGCAATGGCAGGTCTAATAAGAATGGATTATCAACTTCTGGTTTGTCTGAGACAAACATATAATTTGCTTCGGCTGAAGGGTCTATGTTAATAAGAGCATTGATACCCATCATTAGAGTAGAAACGAATATCCCAATAAACACAGTTTTTATCCAATCAAATTTTCTAAACTTCATATTAAAATGCCTAATCATGATTAAAGGCATAATAATTATTATTGAATGACTAAATACAAAAAATGCAATCTGCATATTTGAATCTCCAGCAGTTAAAATAGGAGTCAAAAATGCATGAAGTCCACCTGTAATCCCCATATAACCCGTCGCATAAAACAACATGCGATTTCTTAAAAAACAATTAAGTGAAATAAAAAGATAATTAATAGAACAAAAGTGTAGTGGGAGGTGGTGATCTAATGCAAATCCATTCTCAGCAAATAGCGCGGAAAGTGTTAATATAGTAAACTGAGTAAGCAGTAATAAAACTCCAAATACTTTTAAAAAATCTACTTTCTTTTTTTCAGATAGAGAATCAAACAATTTGAATACTAAGTAGCAACAAATTATTGCGCTTACCATCATCTTCCAATATAGCGGCTCGCCTAACTCAACCACTCTACCAACCTCTTCTGTAGGTAATGTTGAATTTAATTGAATACTCATCATTTATCAACAATTATGGTTTGGGTTGGAAAAGCAAACTCAAGCTTATTTGCTTCAAACTGACTTAAAATCTCAAGGTTTATCTCACTGGGTGTCTCTGCCCAATTACCCTTTTTATTAATCAAATAATTACAAGAAATATTGAGGCTAAAGTCGCCAAATCCGGAAAACCACACCACCACTTCTTCTTCAGTATGAGGGTGATTATCAACTATCTTCTTTAAAATGCTCAAGGCCTTTTCAATATCATCTGTTGAAGCATCATATGTTAGACCTAGAACTATGCTAATCTTTCTTGCAGGTTCTGCTGTTACATTTTCAACTACTGTGTTTGTAAACTGATTATTTGGAATTGTCACCGTCCTCCCCTGAAGGGTTTTGATTCTAGTAGACCTTATTCCAATTTCAGTAACTGTACCATCGATCCCGCTAACTTTCACCCTATCTCCAACTCTGAAAGGTCTGTCGATAAATACCGTTATACCACCAAAGATGTTAGCGACGAAGTCCTTTGCTGCCATAGCCATAGCAATACCTCCAATTCCAACACCAGCAAGCAAAGCTCCTACATCATAGCCCGCATTTTGCATTGCCATAATCACACCCAAAGACCAGATACTGAATGCTAATGTCTTTTTCAAAATAGGTGCCATATCACTAATCATAGACTCTTGACTAGAAAGCGACGACATCAGATGAGCAACCAACGAATTAAGCAGCCTTGCAGCTAGCCAAGTTGCGTTAAGTACTGTAGCAATTTTAAAAATTTTATATACATACTCATCCGTTAAATCGAAGTGTAGATGAGAGTAGCCAAGGAAAAAACCAAACAACACGATAGCAATACTTATTGGCTCTTCTATTGCGTCAACAATCACATCATCAACTTCAGTTTCAGTAGATGCAGCCAACTTTTTAAGTCTACTACTCAACAGTTTATAGAAAATTCTTGCAACTACAACACTACCGACAACATATGCAAGTGCTATTCCCCACTCAGAAAGTGGGTTACCTAAAAATTCGAACTCTAATAAATTCATATGGCTAAAATCGGAATACTGGATGATATCTTTGCAATATGGTGAAAAAAGCTTCAACAAACCTCTTCACAGGCCCTTCACTTAAAATTGGAGTACTGGGGGGAGGTCAATTAGGCAGAATGATGATCCAATCTGCTATAAATCTCGACGTCAGAGTAGAAGTCATGGACCCCGCTCCTGATGCCCCATGTAGCTCACTGACTCACCGCTTTGTTTGCGGTGATTTAAATGATGCAGACGCCGTTTACGAATTTGGTAAGGAGCTTGATGTTATCACAATCGAGATTGAAAACGTTAGTGTAGAGGGTCTTAAGAGACTTGAAAACAGCGGTGTAAGAGTTATCCCAAAGCCAGCACACATTGAGCTTATCCAAGATAAGGGGATTCAAAAGAAGTTCTTTGTAGACAATGGAATTGCTACTTCTGACTTCCAATTAGTTGAAGAGGGAGGCGACATTAACAGGTTTGGATTTCCTGTAGTAATGAAGCTGAGAAAAGGAGGCTACGACGGAAGAGGGGTTTCAATTATTAAAACTGAAGCTGAAGCAGATACAAAAAGATTCTCTGAAAAAAGTTTGATTGAAAAAGCTGTTGACATTGATAAAGAAATCAGTGTAATCGTTGCTCGAAACGCTGATGGAGATATCACTTCGTATCCTGTTGTTGAGTCAGTATTCGACCCTGTAGCAAATCTTGTTTCTTCTCTAATTGCTCCAGCAAATATTGATGCAGCTGCCGAAAAAGAAGCACGTAAAATTGCAATTAAAGTGGTCGATGCCATGGAATTTGTAGGGCTTATGGCTGTTGAGTTATTCTTAAACACTGATGGCGAAATCCTTGTCAATGAAGTTGCCCCGAGAACACACAATAGCGGGCATCATACTATTGAAGGAAATAGCACCTCACAATTTGCCCAGCACCTTAGAACTGTTGTAGGATTTCCACTAGGATCAACTGCTTTATTACACAATGCAGCAGGCATGATAAACTTGCTTGGAGCAGAAGGAGCTCATGGAAAACCTGTATATGAAGGACTTGGGACTGCTATTGAAATGGAGGGTGTAAATCCGCATCTATACGGTAAATCAACTGTTAAACCTCATAGAAAAATGGGGCATATCACAGTAACTGGCTTATCTATGGAAGAGGTCCAAAACAAATTGTTGAAACTTCAAAAATTAGTTCGCGTGACTGGTACCGAATAAGGGTACTTTAGCTACATGGATTTAGGTTCTAAAAAACGCATTGCAGTATTAGCAGGAGGTTACTCTGGCGAAGCAGTCATCTCACTTCAAAGTGCTGCTACAGTTATAGAAAATCTAGACACAAACCTTTTCGAGCCTGTTTTAGTTAGAATAGACCCAGAATCATGGTGGGTAGTTGACGAGAAAAACGGAAATCCCTCGATAGATAAAAGTGACTTTACTTTTTCTAACTCTGAAGGAAAGCAAATTTCCTTCGACGCTATATTTCTCATGGTGCACGGAACACCAGGAGAAGATGGAATCCTCCAAAAATATTTTGAAGAATTAAACCTCCCATTCACAACAGGTTCATCAGAGTCCGTAAGTGGAACTTTCAATAAATTTAAAACCACATCTAAGCTGCGAGATGCTGGATTTGTCGTTGGCGCATCAGAATTAAGCGACGTCGGCCATGAAAAAATCATTTCAAATGTTGGATTTCCATGTTTTGTTAAGCCAAATCAAGGCGGTTCAAGTTTAGGGATTTCAAAAGTCAACTCTATTGAAGAGCTTGAGCCAGCTATTGAAGCGGCAAGAAACACTGGTGCTGATAGCATCATAGTTGAAGCACTTTTAGAGGGAAGAGAGTTTTCAATGGGTATTGTACCAGGAGCAAATAATGAGGCAATCGCAATGCCTATTACTGAGATCATCACCGAGAATGAATTCTTTGACTATGAGGCCAAGTATGAAGGAGCTTCCGAGGAAATCACTCCAGCTGACATAAGTGATGCTCAACGAACCATTATGCAAGAATCAGGAGTGAAAGCATACAAACTTCTAGGTTGTCGGGGCATGGTTAGAATTGACTTCATCCTAGTTGATGCGGAAAAACCAGCGATACTTGAAGTAAATACTGTACCAGGATTTTCTAAAATGAGCATACTTCCTCAGCAACTTGAGGAAGCAGGCATTTCTATTAAGGACATGCTTACAAGAGTGATCAACTCTTAATTCTTTCAGGATTATCTTTAATAAAGGCCTTCCAACCACTACCTCCCTTCTGCATTGTTGGAGAAATTAATTGGAAATGATGACAAAGAGCAACTGCAAGACCATCTGTTGCATCAAGATGTTTGGGCATTTGGTCATCCTTTAATTTCAAAGTCCTTTGCACCATCGCGGCGACTTGCTCTTTTGAAGCTGAACCTGATCCAGTAATTGCTTTCTTAACCTTCCTAGGAGCGTACTCTGCAATACTAACTTCCTTACTCAAAGCCGCGGAAAATGCAACCCCCTGTGCCCTACCTAACTTAAGCATCGACTGCACGTTTTTTCCGAAAAATGGCGCTTCAACTGCCATCACATCAGGAGAATGAGAGTCAATAAGTTGAGCGCATCTATCATAAATCTTCTTCAGTTTGAGAGCGTGGTCTGAAATCTTTGAAAGATGAAGAGCCCCCATTTCAAGCATCTCAATAGTGTTCTTACCACTAGTTCTGATAATGCCATAACCCATAATTGTGGTGCCTGGGTCAATACCTAAAATGATCGTCTCTTTATTTTTCATACCGGACTAAAGTAATAAATCCCGAACTTAGTAACGTGAATACCCAGCTCACTTTTAAACAAAAGCTTCTAGGCGAAAAACTTGCAATGGCAGGTTTAACCTGGATTACTTTTTGGATTTGCATAGCTCTCGCTGGCCCACTGCTCAGGCTTGATAAAGACCCTAATACTAACACCCAGCACGAAGCATATAGTTTTTCAGAGCCAGGAACCGAGGCTGTTTTAGAAGATGGTACAAAATTTACCTATTGGCTAGGAAGCGATAAATACGGTCGAGATTACATGAGTAGACTTATGGCTGGCTCATCAATAAGTCTATCAGTTGCTGGTATATCAGTCCTAATTAGTTTAATAATCGGGCTTTTTATGGGAGCAATATCCGGATACTTTGGTGGAGTTCTCGATGCTGTGATCAGCTGGTTTTTTCAAGTGGTATGGACTATACCTACTCTATTAATGGTCATAGCTATCACCGTAGCATTTGGCAAGGGATTCTGGCAAGTCTTTGTAGCAATAGGTCTCACAATGTGGGTAGAAGTAGCAAGGATTGTAAGAGGCCAATTCATCTCTATGAGAGAACTGGAATATGTGAAGGCTGCAAAAGCATTAGGCGTTAGTGATTTCAGAATAATGTTTAAGCATATGTTGCCCAATGCTATGGGGCCCATTATTGTGGTGGCAGCATCAAATTTTGCCGCAGCTATCTTAATTGAATCTGGCTTAAGCTTTTTAGGAGTTGGAGCCCAAATTCCTGCTCCGTCCTGGGGAAACATTATCAATGAGCACTATCATTTGCTGACAAGTGACCTAGCATGGTTAGCTATTTTGCCGGGCGCTCTTATTGCAAGCTTAGTTCTTGCCTTTACCTGGTTAGGTGACGGATTAAGGGTAGCTTTTGAAGTAAATAAGTAAATTTGAGTATGGAAGAGTTAGGACCTAATACTAAAGGCAAGCTTGTTTATGTAGCAGGACACACCGGCATGGTGGGTTCAGCAATTGTGAGAGCGCTTGAAAAGCTAGGGCATGAAAATTTTATTCTTAGAACTTTCAAGGAACTAGACTTAAGAGATGCGGAAGCTGTAAATGAATTTTTTGAAAAAGAAAAACCACAATTAGTTTACCTAGCAGCTGCTAAAGTTGGTGGAATACTCGCCAACATGAAATACCCTGCTGATTTCCTGTTTGACAATCTGGCTATTTCGCAAAATGTTATTAGGTCTTCACACAAATACGGCGTTGAGAAACTACTTTTTTTAGGCAGCTCATGTATCTATCCGAAATTTGCTCCTCAACCCATTTCTGAGGATTCACTATTAACTGGTGAACTTGAGCCAACTAACGAACCTTATGCAATTGCGAAAATTGCCGGCATTAAATTGTGCGAGGCATACAGAGCGCAATATGGCTGCAATTTTATTAGTGCAATGCCCACAAATCTTTATGGTCCTGGCGACAACTATCATCCTGAAAATTCTCATGTTCTGCCTTCTCTAATTAGAAGATTTCACGATGCAAAAAAGAAAAATTTATCAGATTTGATTTGCTGGGGATCTGGCGAACCTAGGAGGGATTTCCTACATGTAGATGACCTTGCTAAGGCGTGTCTATATTTGATGGAGAATTATAATGAAGAGGGGTGGATTAATGTAGGAACTGGATCAGACCTTAGAATTAAAGATCTTGCCAATATGGTAAAAGAGGTCGTAGGTTATAAGGGCGAAATTAAGTGGGACACCTCGAAACCTGACGGAACACCTAGGAAATTGCTGAATGTTGGCCTTATAAACTCAATAGGCTGGAGGGCGCAGATAAACCTTAGAAAAGGTATTGAATCTGTTTACGAAAAATACGCTGTAGACGGTGCTTGCTGATGTAGTTTTGCACTAGCAAAATGGGTCACAGTACAATTAAAGATATAGGTGCACTTTACAAGCTCAGGTTGGGCTTTTTTGTGGTGATGTCTGCCGTTCTGGGATGGTTCATGGGTACTGAATTCATCGATGTCACATCGACTTTGCTTCTTACTATTGGTGGCTACTTGCTAACTGGTGCCTCAAATGGCCTAAACCAAATCTTCGAAAAGGACATCGACGACCAAATGAAGAGGACCATGAATAGGCCGCTCCCATCTGGCAGGATGACTGTGTCACAAGCTTTGTTTTGGAGCATACTTGCTGGTGTTATTGGAATAGGCTGTCTTTATATACTTAATGCAATAGCTGCACTTCTAGGTCTTATTGCATTAGTCCTATATGCCTTTGTGTACACACCTCTAAAGTCTAAGACTTACCTATGCGTTTTTGTTGGTGCCATACCTGGTGCCCTTCCTCCTATGATAGGATATGTAGCTGCAACAAAAGGTAATTTTGGGATAGAGCCTGGCGTTTTATTCGCAGTGCAATTCATGTGGCAATTTCCTCACTTTTGGGCAATTGCATGGCTTCAGGATGAGGACTACTCTAAAGTGGGTTACAAAATGATGCCTTATGGAGAAGGTGTTAGCGATAGATCAGCCCAAATAATCTTACTCTACACTCTTTTTTGTATCCCAGCTAGTATGCTACCTTGGGCCATGCCTAACGGCAGTCCTATGGTAGGGACTACTGCTTTAGTAATAGCAATATTGTGTGGATTAGGGTTTACATGGTTCGCCATTAAACTAAAAATTAACAAGACAAATGAGGCAGCGAAAAACTTGATGTTTTCGAGTTTTGCCTACCTCCCCATTGTTCAAATCACATACGTACTAGACAAAATTTAAATGGAAATACAAGAAAATAGAGATTCAACTAAGAGAATGCTGATGTACATCATTGTATTCGCAATAACAATGTTGTTTGCCGGTTTTATTAGTGCTTACATCGTAAGTAGTATGGGCCAATACTGGATGCATATCACTCCTCCAAACTTGATCATTGCATCAAATATTATTATCGTGGTGTCTTCTCTTACTGTTTGGCTTGCGCTTAAAGCAATTAGAGCAGGAGCAGAGAAAAAATCACTTTTTCTTCTATTCTTAACTCTAATCCTAGGTGTGAGTTTCGCAGTTACTCAATATAAGGGCTGGAGCGAATTAGACGGCATGGGTTTTGGGGGTAAAATCTTAGAAACTGAGGCTGGCAAGAAAGGGTCTTGGAATCGCCTTGAAACAGTTTTAAACAATGAAAATGCCATTTACGGTGAGGACTACGAAATAAAAGTTGACGGTCAGGCTCTAATTTTTGACGTTGAGACTAAAGAGTTATACGCACCAAACGATAGCCTAAAAAGAGTCCCAATTACTAACGAAGTTGAGGTATTGACTAACTCAAGCAGTGGTTATATGGCGGTTATAATCGTGATGCACATCCTTCACTTAGTACTAGGGCTCATATACTTAGTTGTGAATATTCGAAGAGTAAATGATGGTGTTATTAATACTGAGAATAATGTTCAAATTGAAGCTTTAGGTATATACTGGCACTTCCTTGGTGGGCTCTGGCTTGTGTTATTTTTTATCCTCTTCTCAGTTTAGAATCATTATTAAGTAGATTAGGCTGCAGTACCTTAAATTTGCACACAAATTAGCAATCATATTTGACAATGGCTGGACATTCAAACGACAAGTTATCGAAAGAAGAACTCTGGGGCGGAGGTCGTTCTCCATTTGGGGTTAGTTACGGAAAAATGATGATGTGGTTTTTTCTCGTTTCCGATGCACTGACTTTTAGCGGACTTTTGGTTGCATATGGTTTTGCACGTTCTGCGAGCGAAACTGAATGGCCTATTGGCGAGCAAGTATTTAGAGCTCTTCCAGGACTAGAAGGTGAATACCCACTCATCTACGTAGCATTAATGACATTCATACTGATTGTCTCTTCTGTAACTATGGTACTAGCGGTAGAAGCTGGACACAGAAATGATAAGAAAGGGGTTCTTCGTTGGATGGGAGCTACAATTATTGGTGGTTTATTTTTCCTAGGCTCTCAAGCATGGGAGTGGAGCCACTTTATTCACGGAAGTGGTGGCCATTTCAACATTAAGACTGAAATGACAGTTACAGATGATA
>NZRP01000034.1 GCA_002693775.1 Crocinitomicaceae bacterium
CTCCCCGCCCTCCAAGCAGAACTTAAAGCCCTAGATCCTGAGCACTACTCTAAGATGGACACCTCCAACCCTCAACGAGTAGTCCGAGCAATTGAAGTAACGCTATTTACAGGCAAGCCTTTTTCTGAGTTCCACTCGAAAACATCTCAACAGACTGAAAACACCTCTGCCCGCCCCTTCGACATCATTCAAATAGGACTTGAAGCTCCACGCGAAATAATCAACAAGCGCATTGAGATGCGCACCCAGCTCATGCTCGACGCAGGCTGGCTAGAGGAAACCCGCGCACTACTTCCCCTAAGGCATCACAACTCACTCAACACAATTGGCTACAAGGAACTCTTTGCCCACCTCGATGGAGAGATGACTCTAGAACAAGCAAAAGAGCGCATCATAATCTCTACCCGCCAGTTTGCAAAACGCCAAATGACTTGGTTTAAAAAAGACCCTACCATCACTTGGTTTGACTTCTTCGAGGCAAAAGACGGCGCCCACAAAATCCTCGCCCACATCCATAAATTCGCGGACCATGCGTAAGGACATTCTTCTGAAACACTTTGACGAACAAGTAGCCTCTGACCTCGAATTCGACGTCATCAGAGCTATGCTTGCTGAAAAGTGCGTGCAACCCACAGCAGAAGCCAGAGCGCACTCGCTCCGCCCCCTTAACGCCCGCAAGTCCATCATCAGACTCCTCGAAGAAACAGAGGAACTCCGCCGCCTTCGCGTCGAGGGCGCTCCCTTCCCCTCGATAGACTTCGAAGAGCTCGACAAAGAACTCAGGCTCCTCGAGGTGAAGGACTCAGTCCTGACTGAGTCTGGCTTCTGGCGCATAGCCGGTGCCTCACGTCTAGTAAACTCGATTCTAGAAGTGATGAAGAATTGCGGTATGGAGGCGCCAAGATTGAACGGGCTTATGAAGAACGTTTTTCCTACCCGCGATATCGTCGAGCCCATTGACAAAGTATTCAACGCTAAGGGTGAAGTGAAGGACGAAGCATCGGAAGAGCTCGGATATATCCGCGAGGACATGGTGAGCTTTAAGAGGTCCATCAACAAGAAGTTTTCGCAGGCTATGAAGCACCTGCTTGAGAAAGGCTGGCTCGCTGATACCAGGGAGGGGTTTTTGAATGACAGAAGGGTGCTGGCTGTGCAGAGCACGTATAAGAGGCGCGTGAAGGGAACGGTGCTGGGGTCGTCTAATACTGGTACCATTACTTTTATAGAGCCCTCGTCTGTGGTGAGTTTGAATCACGAGTTGGAGCTGATAAAGGACGACGAGAGAAAGGAAGTAAGGAAGATTCTTCGAGAGCTCACAAGGAAGGTTAGGGAGAATTTAGATCTGATAAGGGAGTACAATAAATTGCTGGTGGAGCTAGACTTTGTTTGGGCTAGAACAAGCCTTGCTATAGAGTTAGAATGCACGCTTCCAGATCTACCTAAAGCTACAGGCATGAAGCTCATCAAGGCCTATCATCCGCTACTGGTTAGGGCGAATAGGGCGCTAGGCGTGAAGACTCATCCTCAGAGTTTTGAGCTTTCTAAGGGCGGTAGGTTGATGGTGATCTCTGGGCCCAATGCCGGCGGAAAGAGTATTACTCTGAAGACAGTGGGACTACTTCAGGTGATGCTTCAGTCCGGTTTATTAGTGCCGGTTAATTCCGCATCTGAAATGGGGCTGTTTGATAGCATCCTGACAGATATAGGAGATAATCAAAGCATAGAGAATCAGCTCAGCACCTACAGCTATAGACTGGGTCGCATGAAGCATTTTCTAAAGGTTAGTGACTATAAAACACTGTTGTTGCTTGATGAGTTTGGCACAGGTTCAGATCCAGAATTAGGGGGAGCTCTAGCGGAAGTATTCTTCGAAGAACTGTACGACAGAGGTGTATATGGGGTAATTACCACCCACTACGCAAACATCAAATCTCGAGCGGCAGAACTAAAGCAGGCCCTCAACGCATCAATGCTATTTGACAGGGAAACTCTCAGCCCTCAGTTCAAATTAGAGGTGGGCCCTCCAGGTTCGTCCTTCACTTTCGAGGTTGCCAGAAACAACGGCATAACAGCAAAGCTTATCAACCGAGCTAAGTCGAAGCTTGATAAGCGCAAAGTGGAACTCGACACACTAATTAGTGATCTGCAGAAGGAGAAGAATCAAGTTGCTAAGCTTGCCTCACGACAGCTACGAGCTGAAGTGGAAGCTGAAAAGGCAGTAATCAGAGCTAAGAAGGCTTCGAAGAAATCCGAGGAGAAAACCGAATCACTCAACAAGGCCATTGAAACCCACAATGAAGATGTCATTAGGGGTAGAAAAATGGGCAAGTTCCTCGACAACTACGACCCTAGCAAGTCTAATAAAAAGCTCACAGCAGAGATCATCAAGTATTTAGCTCTAGAAAAATCTAGGCAGGAAGCTCTGAAGAAAAAGCCCCGAAAGAAACAAGCTGAGGCCTCTCCCATTTCTACTCCTTCCCCAGCTAAGAAGCGCCCCAATCACAGGATTGAGGACATCAAAGTCGGTTCAACTGTTCGCCTAAGAACAGCTAAAGAACGAGGTGAAGTCCTTCAAGTGAAGGGAAAGAAGGTGACTGTACTGTTTGGCGAGTTCAAGACCGTGGTGGCCCTCGAAAAACTAAGCTTCGTCAAATAGAATAGTAGACCTAGATTAATAAACTAGCAGCTTCTGAGTTGAAGAAGCACCGCCAATTGTGCGAACAGTGATATAGTGTAGGCCTACATTGAGGTTGCTTAAATCTAGATTAAAAAACTCAACATCGCCAGGAATATTGCTTTCTACAATTCTACCTGATGCGTCGTAGATACGGACCTCTAAAAGAGGTGCTCCGTTAGGCATAGTAATTAGAGCTGAGTTAGATGCAGGGTTAGGTGAAATATCCCAACCAAATGTTTCTAAAATTTGACCCGAAACTTCAGTCTCATCACACGCGCCAAACCCTCCACATGGCTGTGCTCCCTCTCCCACATATGAACCATGCAGGTACTCAACTCCTGTTGAGTTGGGATCAAGGAAGTACTTTAGCTTATCCTGCTCAGGGATGGGATTGTTTCCGTCCCAATGGTAGCTCATCTTACCGTAGTAATCAGGTGCGTATGGACCAGTACCCGGGCCTGCTCCGCCGTTAGAGCAAGCACTAGCGCCTGAACTAAGCGTTCCAACGATATGGTGGTTCTCATCGTAGATAGGTGAACCAGAAGAACCACCTTCAGTCACACCATGATCAGTCTGAGTCGCCGCCCAGTATACCTTCCAGTGCGAACCAGGAGCACCTATACTTGAGTTGATGAGTGTGTTAGTGTATGTACTGATCTTCTTTCTATCTCCAGATGGGTGGTGGATACCCACGCCTTCATTTCCAGCTACTCCGCTTACGTCCCATCCTGAGTAGAATGGATTCCAAGATTCAGTAATAGGATCCTCAACTTCCACAAGAAGAAAGTCCGACCCGTTAAATCCCTGAGGCGAGCTGTCGTCACTGCTTGTTAGAAGGAAAACTCCAGTTCTCGTGTGTGAGTTCACAGAAGTAGTACCTCCGCACTCTAAGTACTCGTAGTTGAATCTAACCTTGAAATATCCCCACTCATCATCCTGTACTGCGTCAGCACAGTGAAAAGCAGAAAGCATAAGTTGCCTGCAATCGAGGTTGGTGTTGTTTACCATGGAGCCTGAGCAGTAGTAGATGCCGCCATTTTGGGTTACGCGGAGTCTCACAGCGCCATCTCTCTCACATTGCCAAGAATCTCCCTCAGGACACATCACATCTACCTGACATGGATCAGACCCTCTAGTTACTCCTTGAACGAAGTAGCCTAGGCCCATGATGCCCAGGTGTGGACGGCCTATAACAGAAGAGTTGCTTCGGTAAACGATAACGATTTGTTCGCCGGGAATGTCGCCACTTGCCCACTTGCCGTGGTCGTTGTTTTCCTTGAAATCGATAGGGCCCTCGCTGTAGACTGTGCCCCACTGGCCTGCTGGTGATTCTAGGTAGAGTTCCGCGCCCACAGGGATGTGGAAGTCGTTGAAGTATACGCATAGGCCGTCTGCTGCCTCGCTTTCTAGCGTTAATCTCCACTCGTCGACGCCGTTATCAAGGACCGCATGGCTTGCGTACTCGAAAAAATCGTGATGCTCTTCAAGGACTACGCCTATGAGTTCCCTTCCTTCGTATTGAGCTTCTTTATCTATTCTAGTCCAAACCTGCTCCAAGTCAGGCGCTTCGTAAGAAATGGTTTGGGCTAAAACATTAAGCTGAAAAAATGTCGAAAACAATGTTAAAGCAAGCACTAACACTGCCGATTTGTGGGGTTGAAATTTCATACTATAAAGTTACGTCAATACATTAGCGATGATGAAAAAAAAGAAGATTTTAAACTACATAAGTCTAGTTGCCTTAGCTATTTTAAGTACTGTGTTTTCAACAACAGCATCAGCCCAAAGCACCACTAACGATGCGATTAAGAAGTTCAACACACTGTTAAATATGCTCGACAGATTATATGTAGACAGTATCAATGCTGACGAATTAGTAGAGACGGCAATTGAGAAGATGCTTGAAGAGTTGGACCCCCACTCTATCTACTTCTCGGAAGAAGACCTGAAGGCCTCAAACGAGCCTCTTGACGGAAGTTTCGAAGGCGTAGGAATTCAGTTTAACATCTTCAAAGACACCATCATGGTTGTCACGCCTATTACTGGAGGCCCATCTGAAAGGCTTGGCATTATGTCTGGTGACAGAATCGTACAGGTTGATGAAGAACCTACTGCAGGCGTTGGCATCACAAACAAAGACGTAATCAGACTACTTAAGGGCCCTAAAGGCACTACGGTGAAGTGTTACATAAAGAGAGATGGAGAGATGGATCTTCTTGAGTTTGACATAGTAAGAGATAAGATTCCTATTTACAGCGTTGTAGCATCTCATATGATAGACGATGAAATTGGGTACATTAAAATCAATCGCTTTGCGAAGACTACAATGGAGGAGTTGAGAACTGCACTATCAGATCTCAACGCTTTGGGAATGAAGGATTTGATTCTGGATTTGCAGGGTAATGGAGGAGGAATGCTAAGAACAGCAATCAATATGTCTGACGAATTCCTTTCAGGTGACAAACTCATAGTTTACACAGAAGGAAGAGCCTTCCCAAGAGAAGATACTCACGCTTCATATAAAGGACTTTTTGAAAAAGGAAGGCTAGTGGTGCTGATGGATGGAGGTTCTGCTTCAGCTTCTGAGATTGTGGCTGGCGCTGTACAGGATTGGGATAGAGGGCTCGTTGTGGGGCGAAGATCGTTTGGCAAGGGTCTAGTCCAAAGACCAATCAACCTAGGCGACGGATCAGCAGTGAGAATGACTGTACAAAAGTACTTCACTCCTTCTGGGCGCTGTATCCAAAAGCCCTACGACGAGGGCATAGAAGCGTATAGAAATGACCCCATTACAAGATTTGAAAATGGTGAACTTCATAGTTTAGACAGCTTAAAGCTACCTGATTCTCTCAAATACACGACCAACATTAAAAACAGAACTGTTTACGGCGGTGGAGGTATCATACCTGACATATTTGTCCCAATTGACACCACATCAAATAGCGAGTCATTTAGAAAAACACTGAACAAAGGCCTTATGAATAAGTATGCTCACGAGTATGTGGATTCTAAGAGAATCAAGCTTAGCAAAAAGTACCCAACTGAAGACGATTTCATCAATAACTACTCACTTTCTGAAAGAGAGATTGCTGATTTCATTGCCTTTGTGTATGAGGATTCTAAAATTGAAATCACAGAAGAAGACTGGAAAGTATCAGGAGAAGCTATTAAAATCAGAATAACAGCCTTTATTGGAAGAAATCTATATGAGCCCAGCACTTTTTACAGAGTTATTGCCGGCTTAAATGAGACTCTTCAAGAGGCAATAGAAATTCTAAAAGACGGAAGATTTGAGAAGGCTAGACTAGCCCACAGAACCTTCTAAAGAAAATCATTACTTTTGTAACCTCTTTGTAAGAGATACCTAGAAATAAATCCCTATAAATAAATTAAAATGAACAAGTTCTCAATTGCAGTATTAGCAGTTCTTTCAGCAACTCTACTTTTCTCTTGTGAATCTGAGGAGGCTTTATCTAAGCCTATCAAAGAAAACACTAAGCAGGAAGCTACAGCTCCTGAAGTAAACGCTAAGCCAAGTACATTTGACCCAGCTAAATCTCAAGCTGAAGAGCCAACAGGTCCTATGACTTCCATCGCTTTTAATGAGTATGTACACGACTTTGGAGTAATAGACGAAGGAGATGTAGTAGTTCACAGATTCCAATTCACTAACACTGGAGCTGAGCCATTAGTACTTAACAAGTGTAAGGGTTCTTGTGGTTGTACTGTTCCAGAATGCCCCAAAGACCCTATCGCTCCAGGCGGAACTGGTTCTATTGAAGTAAAATTCAACTCTAAGGGAAAGAAGAACAAGCAAACAAAGAAAGTTACAGTTACTGCTAACACTGACCCAGCCCAGACTATCCTCACTATCAACGCTCAGGTTACTCCTGCTCCTACTGAGTAATAATTAGTACTACAAGCATTAAAAGAAAAGAGGTCCTAAGTGGCCTCTTTTTTATGCTCAACTACTTTCTAATTAGACCAAATCCTCAAAACTACTACCCTCTGAATCTGCTGATGGTTCTGCTAGATTTTCTGTTGCACCTGTTTCTACAAACATTAAGAGCTTGCGCATATTCTCAGCTTGAGAAATAAGTCCGTTGCGCTCAAATGCGTAAGCCACGTTACCAATAAGCCTTCTAATGATGTCAAGCGGAGCACAAGGTCCACAGTGACGTTCATCAACAGGCAGGTCTAAGTGGCTTAAGAATTCACTAACGTCGCTAGGATGAATCACCGTCCCTTCGCTGAAAGGATTGATGTAGAATAGAATTCCTCCTGGAATACTATGATCATCACAAGGTCTAGATCCGTCGTGAACATGGTTCTTATCGCAATAACAAAGGATAAAATGGTTTGGAAGGTTTACTCCGTGAATAGGCAGATCTAAATCTCTAGCTATTGCCAAATAAAGTGTTCCTAAACCTAGTGGATTACCTTTTTTCAAACTCATCACATCTCCCATCAGTGCATCCTTAGGATTAGGATGTCCAGATCTAGAGTTTTTGTATTGTTCAGAGCTAAAGAAGATATGATTGAGAATTCGAACTTGCTCTAAAGCTGTAAGCTCTTCATTCATTTCAAGCCAAACATCTCTTCTCAACTTCTCATACTGTTTCTTCGCTGCCTCAACATCGAGAAGTGGATCTGCTGCCTTATGCACCCAAAGAGCGCCTTCAATGATATCCGACGCTCCTGCATCGAACCAATCCATAAGACCCTTCTTTATATAAGCACCGTGAAGACCCTC
>NZRP01000035.1 GCA_002693775.1 Crocinitomicaceae bacterium
AGCATCCTGTACACATAACGAGCAGTTTCAGAATTCAGGTGAAGATTCCAATAGTCCTCTACTCCTTGCTCCTCTAGTCTCTTTGTCACACCAGCCATTCCCATGTTGTAGGAAGCAGCAGCAAGCGACCAGCTCCCAAACTTCTCGTATGCTTCTTTCAAATACATGCAAGCAGCCCTCGTAGATTTCTCAACGTGATATCTTTCGTCTACAGTTGAACTTACTTCAAGGCCATATTCAGGGGCTGTCTTCTTCATAAACTGCCAGAAACCACTAGCACCAGCAGGGCTTACCACTTGGCTCATCCCACTTTCAATAACGCACAGATATTTGAAGTCCTCCGGCACGCCCTCCTCTTTTAAAATGGGCTCTATTACTGGAAACCATCTAGCCTGCTTTTTCAAATAAAGAATAGTAGAGCTATGCCTATAAGTGTTTACGATTAGCTCTCTATCGACAGCCTCCTTAACCATAAAATCCTCCATAGGCACCTGCTCTCCAGCGAGAGACATAGAAGTAGGAATCACGGGAGCAACAACAATAGAATGAGAAAAAGGTGATGTTGTAACTGCTGCGATTAGTAGAAAACTAAAAGAGATGATTGCTACAACTGAATACAGGTTTTTCTTCATCTAAAATGGAGATTTAAAATCGCTGAACTTAACAGACCTGAGGTCTTTTTCAGAAACGATGGGCTCTTTTACTCCCCAATCAATTGCCAAATCCTCATCGTTAAACAATATGCTTTGCTCGCATTCAGGAGCGTAGAACTCCGTGCACTTATATGCCACTTTTGTATCCTCTTCAAGAGAAGCAAATCCGTGAGCAAACCCAGGCGGGATATAAAACTGCCATCCCTCAACAGTGTCTAACCTCACGGCCTCGTGCTTACCATAAGTTGGTGAGTCTTTCCTCAGATCCACCGCTACATCAATAATAGATCCAGAAAGTACTCTAACGAGCTTCCCCATGGGTTTAGGTGGAACTTGGAAATGCAAACCCCTAATTACTGAAGCCTTCGATACGCTTTCATTATCCTGAACAAAATCTACTGGCTCAGCGCCATCACCTAAAACACAGGCAAAATCTCTATCAGAAAAAGTCTCTGAAAAATATCCTCTCTCGTCTTCATATCGAGCTGGGCGTATCAGCACAAGACCTTCTATCGTTGTATTTTTCACTTCTAAAGACACTAGGACAAATATAGGGTGTCTAACTTTGAAGAATGCTTTCTTCTAGCACACATAGACTAAGAGCTATTGAACCCAGAGACGTAGCACAACTCCTTGATTGGGAGAACGACGCAACTACCTGGTGGTTAGGGGCTTCCCTTGCTCCATACTCTGAGGCTACGATGACGAAGTTTGCTGAGGGAGACCACGATATTTACAGTGATAAGCAATTGAGGTTTATGCTAGATGTGAAAACTGATTATAGCCAGTGGCAGACTGTTGGGGCTGTCGATCTATACGAGTTCGATCCGCGTAACAATAGAGCTGGCGTTGGGATAGTCGTAGGGGAACCACACAGAAGAAAGGGACATGCTGTAGAAGGTTTGATGCTACTGGCTAATTATGCATTTAGGCACCTAGGGGTTCACCAGCTTTTTGCTGAAGTTCCAGCTATCCACGAATCGAGCGTTAATCTTTTTTTAAAAGCTGGATACACTAAATCTGAAAATAGAACCGATTGGGTGAGGAAGGACGGCGAGTGGATTGACGTAATTTTGATGCAGAAAATCGCAAGAAATTGATACAGTTTTTCAAGAATTACTTCTGGAAACAAGTAAAGAAGTACGGACTTAAAGTCGTGATAATAGGGATAATCGGGAAAATCATTTCTATGACAACAGTGTTTGTGGGGATACCGTATTGGTTTTGGAATTCAACACTCCTACCAGAGACAGATCCTCGCACAGAAGTTATCCTACGCCTACATCCGGATAGTTCTAATGAATCTCATTTGGAACTCATTGAAAACACAGTGAGTGAAGCAGGAGGTTATGGTGGCGTGCTGTGCAACGCTCTTTGGATGAGGGGTTGGGACGATAGGATAAAGCCTGGCATGTATCGCATAAACGATGTTTTAACTATGGGTGAAGTTGCAGAAAAGCTTGCCATAGGAGACAGGAGCGACGTAAAAGTCATAGTTCCTTCTCATCGAAATATTGAAATTGTAGCAGGCCAAATCGCCTCTTACACAATTGCTGATTCAGCAGAGGTATTAGATCTTATCAAGGATGAGGATATGCGCTGGAAAATTATACCCAACACTTACAATATGTGGTGGGAAAGCGACGCAAACGCCGTAGTTGACCGCCTCCTTAGGGAAAGCGACAAATGGTGGACAGAAGAAAGGATTACTCTCGCTAAAAAGAAGGGGCTTACTCCTGAAGAGGCTGTGATTCTTGCTTCAATAGTCCAAAGCGAGACTAAAAATATTAAAGAAGCTCGAACAGTGGCTGGCCTATATCTCAATAGACTAAAAAAGGGAATGAAGCTTCAAGCTGATCCAACTGTGATATACGCCGTAGGAGATTTTACAATAACGAGAGTTCTGAAAGATCATTTGGAATATGACTCTCCCTACAACACATACTTGTACAAAGGGCTCACTCCTGGGACAATTTTAACTCCTGAACCAACTTTTGTAGATGCTGTTTTGCACGCAGAGAATCACAAATACTTATACATGTGTGCTAAGCCTGGAGGTAATCAACTTCACGCTTTTGCAAAGACCTTTCGCCAACACAAGAAAAACGCTAAAGCATTCCAAAAGTGGCTTAACTCACAAGGAATCTACAAGTAATGCACCAGAAGTTTCTAGCTTCTTGTATTGCGTTGATTGTTTCTCTGATTATTTCATTGGGAGCATTAGCCCAAACCCCTTCCCGCACCCTCAAGGCTCATAAAATGGCTGAAGGCGAAGAAATCGTTGTGGACGGAGAACTCAACGATGCAGTATGGGCATTCGCTGAATCAACCAGCGATTTCACTCAGTACATGCCCTCTCCGTGGGAAGCCCCATCGCAGAGGACAGAGGTAAAAATCGCTTACAACGACGAGGCAATGTATGTCTACGCGAGGATGTTCGACACAGCGCCCGACTCGATTTTGCAGCAGATTTCAGGGAGGGACAACTTCGATAATACTGACGAATTTGGACTATGGCTTTCACCGTATAACGACGGGAATAACGCTTTTAGCTTCGCCGTGAACCCGGCCGGGGTTCAGCGTGATGTGGTGATATCGCCTGGGGCGTACGATGTTCAGTGGAATGCCGTTTGGAGGGTCGAGACTGGCCGAGATGATGAGGGATGGACGGCTGAGTTTTGGATTCCCTGGAATTCTGTGAGGTTTACGAAGATGGAGGATGGGGAGGACCAGGTTTGGGGTGTGAACTTTTGGAGAGACGTAAGGAGGCTGAGGGAGAAGGAGTACTGGCATGCTGTGGATCCGGCTAGGCAGGGGGCTGAGGTGAATGATAGTGGGGAGCTGTTGGGGCTTCGAGGGGTGACTCCTCCGCCGAGGCTTACACTGTATCCGTACGTGTCTGCATATGCTAATAAAGTGGGGGATGAAGAAATTGTTACCGATTTTAATGGTGGAGTGGATGTGAAGGCCGGGCTGGGTGAGGCGTTTACCATGGATATGACTTTGATTCCGGATTTTGGGCAGGTGGTGGCGGATAATTTGGTCTTGAACCTGAGTCCATATGAGGTGCAACTGGCAGATAACAGGCCATTTTTCACTGAGGGGACTGAGATATTTAATAAGACTGGGCTTTTCTATTCGAGAAGAGTTGGTGATGAGGGAAATCTGATCAACGCTACAAAGCTGTCGGGCAGGACGTCTGGCGGGCTGGGCGTGGGTGCTTTCCAGGCATTTACAAATGACACTTCTGCTGTCAACGGGCTTAATAGTTATTCTATGATAGTCTTAGACCAAAACCTTCCCAACAACAGCTACATCAACGGAATTAGCACATTTGTTGGCAGGCAGGGAGAAAGAGATGACGCACTGGTGCAGGGCGCTATGGTGGGAATAAGAAATAAGAAGAACACTTATGAGTTTACTGGTTCTGGGGTGTACAACAGAATCTACTCGTTAGCAGATTCACCTGAAAACAATGGGTATTCTTACTCGCTTGGAATAAGTAAAATCACTGGGAAGCTGACTTTTGAGTTTAATCACTCAGTGGAGAGCGAATACTTCAACCCCAACGACATGGGGTATCTGCAAGCGCCAAATGAGATGACTGACTTTTTTGAGGTAACGTATAGAAATATTGAGCCTACGAAGAGGTTTATAAGACTGGGCGGGTCAGCCTTTATTTTAAATTCCATGCTAGAGTCTCCACGTGAGCATAGCTTTAATATGGTGAGCTTGGAGGTGTTTGGCTTAACAAAGAGTTTTCAATTTGGGAAACTTACTCTGGAAGCTCAGCCTTTTAATGGCCAAGACTTTTTTGAGCCTAGAATAGCTGGAATGCATTGGATTACGCCTAAGTGGATAGGGCCTACGGGGATAATTTCTACAGATTATAGGAAGAGGTTTGCCATAGATCTTAAATACACAAAGGGATTTGTGGAGTCTGAGGATAATGATTGGAGTATTATGGAGGCGAGGGTGTCACCTAGATTTAGAGTCAACGACAAGCTCAATTTCATCTATTCATTGAGATTTGATGATAAGTACAATGAGAATGGATTTACCTCTTTGCAAACGGTTGAGGGTGTGGGTATGACGAGCATTTTTGCAAAGAGGGATTTCATCACCAGAGTGCATACTCTGACAGGCACATATGCGCTTTCAAATAAGGCTACAATAGATGCTCGAATTAGACATTATTGGAGCATGGTGGACATTAAGGATTTGTACGAGTTGCAGGGTGATGGAATGCTACTTCCTTCGGAGACTTTTAATGTGAATGCGGACGGCACTTCAGAGTTCGAAAGAAACTACAATGCGTGGAGTGTGGATTTGGGGTTAAGATGGTTTTTCTCTCCTGGTAGCGAGCTGAGTTTTGTTTGGAAAAACACCCTTTACTCAGAGGGCAACGCTCTGCCAGACAACTACTACAACAACTGGGAACAAATGCTTGAAGAGCAATTCTCTAACTCACTGTCTTTCAAAGCTTTGTTTTACGTTGATTACAATACTCTTAAAAGATAACCTGAAGTACTAAATCACTTCATTTGGACTGTTCCAGACCACTTTGATTCTAGCCCTACTGCGTCAGTGGCAATGACCTCTACCCTCACCTTCGAACCAGGTTCGTGAAATGAATCTGAGGATTTGTAAATGGCAGTTTTCTTTTTAGGATCCCACCTTAAAAGTATCCACTCACCATCCATCGTTGCTTCTATTTTTTCCACCCCGCTAACAGCATCTTCAACGTGGAAAATCAGGTCGCCAGATTTCACAACTGGAGTTGCTGAATGCTTAGGCAAAAGTCTTGGCGGAATAGTATCCCTTTCAAACCTATATCTACCAAGATTTTTAGTTTTAAAAATCAGCCTGTCGTACTCCATCTCGCATTTAATGGCTCCACTTAACCTACCCTTATCATCAACCGATCGTGCTACCCATAAATCTTCTGGCAAATCGCCCTTAGTCTTTAAACTGATTTCTACAGGCTTTTTAAGCGGAATTGTTGACGGCCCAGTGAGTAGCTCCAAAGAATCTACCTCTTGGATAAACACATCTTCCTTGCTGTAGAAGGTCTTATTAGACGCCTTTAGCTTGAGATTTCCAGATACAAGCTCAAAAGCAGCTGTAGGCAGAGTAGTTCTGGTTTTTCTACCCATAACGCCAGGAGCTGGAGGCGACTCCAAATCGCTGTCTCCCCTAAGGATGTAGTTCTTCGACGAATTGTTACCGTGGGCGTCATAGCATTTCACCTGGACATTTAGTATGCTATCGTGCTCAAGATTGAGGGGCTTAGTTGGGGCCAAATCATAAATGGGCAACCTATCCCCTTCCAGGACATCAAACCTGTGCACGTTGCTCCTACCGTTTTTCCATGTAGGATAGTAAACGTGGGCGTTCATGTCTTGGTTTACTGAAAAATCAAGGGTGTCGATAGTGCACTCGAAATGGGGTGAGCCGTCGATGTACACTTCGATTTTATAAACTCCACATACGTTAGAGGCGCCGTCTAACCTGTCGATTGCCTTTACTCCAAGGTGGATTGGTCCTGGTTCAACTCTGCCAGTGTCACTTGGTGAGACTGAGATTGCATCTTCTTGTTGTTCAACGCCCCACCTGTTGAGAGGAACGACTGTGAGGGCGCCTATTTCTGGTGGGCGCTTGTCAGAAATGGGGAGATCGAAGTGGAGAGGGTTAACTGGATGCTGATGCTTGTCGCGGATTTCGAAATGAAGGTGCGGACCGCCTGAACCGCCAGAGTTGCCTGAGATGCCTATGGTGTCTCCGCTAGCGAAAGTGAATTCAAGGTCAAGTCTGAGGTCTAGGGCGAATACTCGTCCGGAGTACTGTTTTTTGAGGAGCCAAGCTTGGATTTCTGGTGCGAATTTCTGGAGGTGGGCGTACACTGTTTGCGAACCGTCTGAGTGTTCTAGGTAAAGAGCGTTTCCGTATCCCCACGGGCTGACCTTTACTCTTTTCACCTTGCCATCAGCTGCTGCAAGAACTGGAAATCCTTCCTTGCCCTGAGTTTTTAAATCAATACCAGTGTGGAAGTGACTGCCTCTGAATTCTCCAAAATTCCCAGATAAAATAAGAGGAATATTAAGAGGAGCAATGAGTTCGAGGGAGGTTTGGGCTATGGAAAAATTTGCTATCTGAGCTGTAATTAGCACACAAATCAACCTCGAATAAATTGCCAGCTTTTTTGTCATATCACAAATCTACATTCTTATATTTGTTTCGAAGCTCGCCTAATGAATACTCTCAACTCAACAACCACGAAACTTGTAAAAGCGACAGAGCGTTTACTTCAAGAATTGGAGAATGAACGCACGCAGAAGAAGGTTGAAAAAGAGGAGTCGGATAGGAAAATAAAAGATTTAGAAGAACAAGTTCAGAAATTAAAGTCTGAGTTGGATGATGCTAAGGCGAGTGAAAATCAACATATATCTAACCCCCAAAATCAAAGCCAGAATACAGCAGCCATTCAGGCCCAGAATATTGACGCTTTGGTAGAGGAAATCGACACCTGTCTCAACTTATTGAAGATTTAAATGGCTCAAGAGACCATCAACATAGAAATTGCAGGACGCTCATACCCGCTGACAGTATCGCCAGAGGAAGTAGAGGGAATTCAGAGTGCTGCTAAAGAAATTGATGCGAGGATTGCTCAGCTGAAATCGCAGTTTGCTGTCCAGGATAGGAATGACTTACTAGCTATGACAGCATTACAACTGTCACTTAGGATTAAAGAATTAGAAACAGGATCTAACAGCTCATCGGCTGTTAATTCCACTCCTACTGCTGAATCAGAAGAGGATCTAAAACTAGCTGCAAGCGTCGAAGACCTTCTCCAAAGATTAAACTCGGCCATTGAAGGGTAAGCCTGTAGGCTACACTCTATGGAATTTTTATACGCAGGCATAGCACTTGTCGCAGGAATTGTGGTAGGTGCACTTGGATTCAAGTTTGGCCTTAAGTCTAAAGCTGACGGAATACTGAAAGAAGCAAAGCTCAAGGGCGATGCTATCAAGGAAAAGAAGATTAGCCAAGCTAAACAGAAGTTTTTTGAGCTTAAGGAAAAGCAAAAGTCTGAGCGCAAGGATTTAGACAGAAAGCTTAAAGACAGAGAAGATAGAATCAGAAATACTGAGAAGAATCTAAACAAACAGATCTCTTCAAATAAGGAACTAGAAAAGAAGCTCAACAAAGAGAAACAGAATCTCAGTCAGCGTATAGACGCTATTGACAACAAGGTTAAAGAAACTGAGAAGGATAGGCTTAAAGCAATTGAACTCCTTGAGAAAATCTCTGGCATGTCAGCTGAGGAAGCTAAGCAAAATATGGTAGAGCAAACACTTCAGGACGCGAAGATTGCTGCAGCAGCTCAGGCTAGCGAAATCATTGAAGAAGCTAAACTCAAGGCAAGCACTGATGCTAAGAAGATTGTAATCCAAACCATTCAAAGAGTTGCCACAGAACACTCTGTAGAAAACTCAGTTAGTGTCTTCAATATAAAGAATGACGACATCAAGGGAAGGATTATCGGTAGGGAAGGAAGAAACATCAGAGCTCTTGAAGCTGCTACAGGTGTAGAGTTCATTGTTGATGATACTCCAGAGGCGATAATGCTTAGCTGTTTTGACCCAGTTAGAAGGGAGGTTGCAAGACTTTCTTTACACCAACTAGTGACTGATGGTAGAATTCATCCTGCTAGAATCGAAGAGGTAGTAGCAAAGGTTATCAAGAAGCTAGAGGAGGAAATCATGGAGCTAGGTAAGCGTACTTGCATAGACCTAGGTATTCATAACATGAAGAGTGAGCTTATTAGAATGGTGGGGCGTATGAAGTATCGTTCTTCTTATGGCCAAAACCTTCTTCAGCACTCACGCGAGGTTGCAAACCTTTGTGCTACAATGGCAGCTGAGGTAGGCGTTGACGCTAAAGCGGCAAAGAGAGCAGGACTTCTTCACGATATAGGAAAGGTAAGCGATGAGGAAAGTGAACTTCCACACGCACTACTTGGAATGAAGCTAGCTGAGAGATACGGAGAGCGCCCTGACATTTTAAATGCTATTGGAGCTCACCACGACGAGATTGAAATGACTAATCTTATCTCTCCAATTGTTCAGGTTTGTGATGCCATCTCTGGTGCACGTCCAGGGGCAAGAAGGGAAATGATTGAGGCTTATATCCAAAGACTAAGAGACCTAGAAAACCTTGCTCTAGAATTCAACGGAGTAACTAAGGCTTACGCTATTCAGGCAGGCCGTGAGCTAAGAGTTCTTGTAGAAAGTGAAAGAGTAAGCGACATAGAAGCAGACCAAATCTCTCTCGACATAAGCACAAAAATCATGAACGAGATGACATATCCTGGTCAAGTTCGCGTTACAGTAATCAGAGAAAAGCGAGCAGTAAACATCGCTAGATAACAATGACAGAGACAACAAAAGAACCCAAGTTCACCTCTTCCCTCAAGTGGCAGAGCGTAAACGTGACGGTTCAAGTTGTCCTTCAGCTTTTATTTATTGCAGCATTAGCTAGACTTATAACCAAAGATGATTTTGGGCTTATGGGGATAGCCCTGATTGTAGTAGGGTTTATTGAGATTTTTGCTCAAGTAGGAATAGGCCCGGCCCTTATTCAGAAAGTAGAAATAACAGACAGCCACAAGAGAACAGCTTTTGTAATCAGCATAGGACTGGGAATTATCTTCTTCACCTTCACATACGTCCTTGCTCCGTTTGTTGCTGAAAGCTATAGCAGCGAAGAGCTAACAAGCGTCCTAAGGGTGACAGCTCTGAGCTTTATAATATCAGGCGCATCTGTCGTGCCAAGAAGCTTGCTGATAAAGCACATGAAGTTCAAGTCTCTGTTCTTCAGTTCTACGATTGCCATGATACTGGGAAACATCATTCTGGGATTAGGAATGGCTTTTATGGAATTTGGGGTTTGGTCTTATGTATTTGCTCTTTTAGCCCAAAACGCCATTTTAGGCATCTGCTACTGGATAGCTCAGCCTGGACCCGTTGGATTTAAAGTCGACGGCCTTGCTTTAAACGAAATGCTCGAATACGGATTAAAAAGCACCATCTTCAATATAATCAACTACGCAGCTGGAAAGGTTGATTACATGATAGTAGCCTACAACACTAACCTGAAACTTGCAGGTCTTTACGATAGATCATCATACCTGATGGGCCTACCCGTTACAGTCCTTGGCAAACTAGGAGACAGCGTACTCTTTAGCGGAATGAGCATGTTGCAATCTGATCTTGAAAGACTTCGCAGCACCGTCCTAAAAGCGTCTCACACAATTCTCCTCATTGTAATTCCCCTCACTGTTTTACTTGTTCTTAATGCTGAAAGCTTCACTGTACTTCTTCTTGGGGAAGACTACAAGGAAGCGAGCGCCATAGTCACAGTGCTTTTCATCTGCGTCGGGCTTCGTAGCTTCATTAAAGTAGGCGACGCTTCGATTAGAGCAACAGACTCACTTGTTGTAGGCATCATTATCAAAGTCGCATTCCTTACTGCCATATCAGCAGGCGTTTACTATGCCTCAGGTAAATCAATTATTTCTGTAGAAGGCTTAATTGGAGCTGGTAAAGCAGTTGTTGCTGCCACTGCCTTCCAAGCCTTCCTTATGATTGCTTGGATGACAGCAGACCTCAAGGTCTCTCTCTTCAAACTCCTACGCACTCTCATCCCGGGGACGATCCTAAGCCTCCCCGTCCTAACCACATTCTACCTAATCGGCGGCGACACCATCTCACCCCTTCTCCCCGACACGGTCATAGAATTACAAATGGCAATAATCATAGCCTGCCACATCTTACTAACGGGCTTCCTATCCCTAATCCTGGCCCTTGCGTTCCCTACTGCCTTCGACGGGGGCTACCCTGGACTCCGCCACTCCATCGCCGGCAAACTCCCCTCTTCGTTCATTAAACAACGACTTTCGAAGTGAAAACAATACTCATTATCCTAGCTGTAATTGGCGTCCTCCTGGCTTGCCTAGGCATTGCCGGCTATTCAATCATCAAGGGCAGTTCTACCTACACCCCTTCGCCCTCAACCATCGACTTCTACAGCCTTAAGTGCAGTACCTTGTCCGGTGACGAATTCTCCTTCGAGAGCTTGCGCGGAAAAAAGGTCCTCCTTGTAAACACTGCATCAGCCTGCGGCTTCACCCCACAATACAAGGCTCTCCAACAGCTACACCTAGAAATGGGCGACCACCTAACCATCCTCGGCTTCCCGTGCAACGACTTTGGCGCCCAGGAGCAGGGATCCCAAGACGACATAAGCTCGTTTTGTTCTGAAAACTACGGCATCACCTTCCAAATGATGGAGAAAATCACCATCAAGGGCGAGGGAGCGCATCCGGTTTATATTTGGCTTAAAAGCAAGAGCAAAAACGGCGTAGCGGACCACTCAGTGAAATGGAATTTCCACAAATTTTTAGTCGACGAAGCCGGTTCTTTAATAGGATCTTTTAAGAGCGGAGTCGATCCCATGGATAATCAGATACTTTCATTAGTGAAAGATGAAAAATAAGTAAGACCTTTGCGCCAAATTTTCAAAACCAGATGAGTAAGATTCACAATTTCTCTGCAGGACCTTGCATACTCCCACATGAGGTGCTTAAGGAAGCTTCTGAGGCTGTAAAGTCTTGGGAAAATCACGGATTATCTCTTATCGAGATGTCACACAGATCTAAGCCTTTTGTTGAGGTTATGGATGAAACAAGAAGTCTAACTAAAGAGCTATTGAATCTATCTGATAGATTTGAGATTCTCTACCTACAGGGTGGAGCAAGCCTGGGGTTTTTAACTACAGCTTACAACCTGATTCCTGAGGGAGGTTCAGCGGCATATGCTGACACGGGTACTTGGGCTAACAAGGCAATCAAAGAAGCTCGCCACCTTGGCGAAATCGAAGTTGTTGCTTCTACCAAGGATTCTGGCTACACATCTGTTCCCAAGCTAGGCGCAGTGGACTCTAAGCACAGCTTCCTTCACTTCACAACAAACAACACTATCTACGGCACTCAGTACCAAGAGATGCCTACGGACACTGGCGTACCTCTTGTTGCTGATATGAGCTCTGATATTATGAGCCGCGAGTTTGACACTACTCCTTTCCAACTTATTTATGCTGGAGCCCAAAAGAACATGGGTCCTGCCGGAACCGTGATGTATGCTATTGACAAGAACTGCTTAGGAAAAACAGGTCGAGACATCCCTTCATACCTCGATTTGGGAGTTCACTTGGGAAAGGACAGCATGTTCAACACCCCTCCTGTTTTTTCTGTGTTCACTACTATGCTAACTATGCGTTGGCTTAAGAACCTTGGAGGCGTGGCAGCAATTGAAAAGATCAATAACGAAAAGGCCGCTCTTCTCTACTCAGAGATTGACCGCAACCCATTATTCTCTGGCCACGCCGACGTGAACTGCAGATCTAAAATGAACCTTACGTTCCGCCTTAACGACGACAGCCTCGGCTCTAAGTTCGACACCCTGTGGAATGACGCAGGAATTAGCGGAATCAAAGGTCACAGAAGCGTAGGTGGTTACAGAGCATCTATGTACAACGCAATGCCACTAGACTCAGTTCAGGTTCTTGTGGACGTAATGAAAGAATTTGAACGAACAATCTGATAATTGATGAACATCTTAGCAAACGACGGGATAAGCCCTTCAGGACTAGCAGCTCTTAAAGAAGCTGGACACACAGTTTACACAGACTTTGTTGAAGCCGGTGATTTAGAGGCCTTCATCAATGAAAACGCCATTGACGGCATACTAGTAAGGTCTGCTACCAAGGTTAGAAAAGACCTAATGGATGCTTGCTCTACTCTGAAGTTCGTGGGACGTGGCGGAGTTGGAATGGATAATATCGACGTTGAATACGGGCGCAATAAGGGCTTAGCAGTATTCAACACTCCAGCAGCTTCTTCTCAGAGTGTAGCAGAACTAGTAATGGGACATCTGTTCTCTATTTCCAGATCACTACACCACAGTAACAGGGCAATGCCTGCTGAGGGTTCTGATAACTTCAAGATTTTGAAGAAGCAGTACTCTAAGGGAAGCGAGCTGAGAGGAAAGACTCTGGGCATTGTAGGGTTTGGCAGGATTGGGAAATCACTGGCCTCTTACGCTCTTGGTTGCGGAATGAATGTTATTGCTCACGATAGAAATACTGATAACGGTGAGGTTGAAGTAAATGTAGGTGATGTTAGCATTAGCGTAGACTGCAAGATGATGTCTATGGAGGATGTGCTTAAGAATTCAGACGCTGTGAGCTTGCATATTCCTGCTCAAGCAAATGGAGGTGCTGTTATAGGGGCTGAGGAGCTTGCGATGATGAAGCCTGGCGCAATTCTACTGAATGCTGCGCGTGGAGGTGTTGTTGACGAGGATGCACTTCTTGCTGCACTTGATTCGGGAGCGATATCTGGAGCCGCGCTAGACGTATTTGTTGGGGAGCCTGCTCCAAGAGCGGACGTACTTGCTCACCCGAGCATATCTCTTACTCCACACACAGGAGCAGCTACAGGTGAAGCTCAAGACAGAATAGGCTTGGAACTTGCATCCCAAATTGCTGAACTTGTAAAATAAATTCTATGAGAAAACTTGTCCGCCCATTTAGATTAGTGCAGCCGCCAAGGCATTTGGCCCACTTAGTAGCCTCTAGATCATATCTGAGCTATGACAAATCTGAATTGCAGGACAAACTTGACCGCAACCCATACTCTTACCTGCAGGTCATCAATCCTGATGCTAAAAAGGAGATTAAGGGCAAAAGAGGCACAAAGCCTTTTTTCCGTGAGGTGCGCAATGAGTATGATGAGTTTTTAGCAAAGGGCTGGCTAGAGGGAACTGATGGCCCTGGTTATGTGATTTATCGCCAAACAACTCCAGAGAAAACCTACACTGGCATTGTGTGCGTGCTTGATTTGGAGAGGGCTAAGGATGGAGATATTAAAATCCACGAGCAAACTTTAGAACACAGAGAAGAGTTATTCGTGGAATACCTTGAGAATGTTGGCTTCCACGCTGAGCCCATTCTTTGCGCTCGCAAGACTGGACACCCTGGTGAATCTAAAGTAGATCTTTGTGTTGAGGAGATAACTTCTGGAAGACCAGCTACATGTGATTTTTCTACTACTGATAAAATCCGCCACTCGATTTGGTGGGTGAACAGAGATGTAGACCATGGATTATCTTCGGCATTAGAGGAAATGGACAAGGTTTACCTTGCCGACGGACATCACAGACTTGCTTCTTCGCTGAAGCTAATGCACCGTTATAACGATGAGCCTGGCGTAGATAGAATACTAGCGTTTTTAATACCTGCAGAGGAACTCAACATCCTTGCATTCCACAGAGAGGTTCTTAATTGGGAAGGCAATATCAAGACTTTTACTGGGGAAATTTCAGCACTCGATTCTGTTGAGTCTGTAGTCAAGCTTGAAGGTCCTGGAATAAAAAGCGAGCCACAATTAGGGGCCATCGATCTTATGTATGGCGGAGAGGTTTTCAGAATCAAACTCGTTAAGGATTCTTCTGGAGATAGAATTGATGCTAGCTGGCTGGGAGAAGAGGTTATTGAGAAACTATTAAACATCTCAGACCCTCGCAATAATCCCAACTTGAAGTACATACCAGGAACGGCTACTCGTAAGGATCTACTTGCGAAAAAGCAGAATCTAGTTTTCTGCCTCCACCCCATTCCTGTAGACCAAATCACAAACACAGCTGACCAGAGAGGTCACCTTCCTCCCAAAAGCACTTGGGTAGAACCTAAACTCAGGTCTGGTTTATTCGTGTATGAGTTTGGCAATCACGACCATCCTAAAGACAAGCCTTATGGTCAACCTTGATGCTCTAAACGCAATTAGAGCTGAACTGCCGGATCATGTAACGCTTGTTGCCGTTAGTAAGACTAAGCCTGTTTCAGACATTAGGGAGGCTTATGCTGAGGGTGTAAGAGATTTTGGCGAGAACAGGGTGCAAGAGCTTGTTGAGAAGCACGGAGAACTACCTGATGACATAAGGTGGCACGCCATAGGTCACTTGCAAACTAATAAGGCAAAGCACGTCGCAGGGATTGCCCACCTCGTGCATGCTGTTGATTCAACCAGGCTTTACTCAGCTCTTTCTAAGTACGCCTCAGATAGCCTTGACGTGCTTCTTCAATTGCACATAGCTACCGAAAGCTCTAAGCATGGTTTCTCAAGGGACGAGCTTGTTAAAGCACTGGACGAAAGCCTACTATCGAGCCCCAACCTAAATATTAGAGGTGTGATGGGCATGGCTACTTTCACAAACAACACCACGCAGGTGGCTAGTGAGTTCCGTGCACTTAGAAATGTGTACGACCAACTGAAACCCACAATGGGTCCAGAATTCGATACGGTGAGCATGGGGATGAGTGGCGATTGGCGCATAGCTGTAGACGAAGGATCGACTATGGTAAGGGTAGGTAGTGCGATTTTTGGCCTAAGGTAGAAGCAGGCGTAACTTGAGTGCATGAAACTACCTTCACTATTTTTCAGTTTGATCACCCTTACGATTTGTTTTCCTTCTTTAGCACAAACCCCTTCTAGCATCGAAGCTGTCGAATACGACCCCGCTTCTAATAGCTGGTACGTCAGCAACGGCTCCCAAACCATGCTCGTAACTAGTGACGCTGGTCAGAGTTGGGACTACTTTGGTGCTGCGCACGCCACTCACGGCATGGAAGTAGTAGGCGATTATTTGTACGCCATAAACTCTAATCTTCTTGCCTGCTACGATCTGGCAAGTGGCTACACAGTTAGCACTCAATCAGTAACTGGAGCAGGATTCCTTAACGGAATGGGATCGCACGGCAACACTCTAGTAATAAGCGATTTTGGAACTGGGCGACTACTAAAGGTGGACATCTCAGACCCTATGAACATGGTTGTATCAACGCTTGTAGCATACACTGGCACTACTCCTAATGGTGTTGTTATTGACGCTGACGGCTCGAGGGCTGTTGTTGTGAATTGGGGAGGTAATGCGGACATTCTGGGAGTTGATGTGGAGACTGGCGCAATGACTACCCTACTTGATGGATCAGGACTGGGTAACTGCGACGGAGTGGACGTCGATTCAGAGGGCAACTACTATGTGAGCTCATGGACGCCTAACAGAATTACCAGGTTTTCACCGGACTTCAGCGAGTCGGAAATTGTGGTTAGCTCAGGTCTTTCAAGTCCTGCTGATATAAGTTACGGGGTTGAAATTGACACTCTAGCTGTTGCTAATAGCGGTAGCAGTCAAGTTACTTTCCACAGTTTTGCATACACTGAAAACGTACGTGAGGTGTTCTCTGAAGATATGTGGGTAGAGCTTCAAGGCGACATGCTAGTGTTCTCGTTAAATCAGGGTGGAGAATACGAGTTGAATTCTTACGGCTTAAATGGAGCGATTATTTCTAAGCATTCTGTTTCTCTTCTTGCTGGAACTACAAGGGTAGCTTTAGATAGACTGCCTGATGGATTTAAAGAGGGAGCTATTATTAGCATCACTTCTTCAAGCAATCCAGAACAAACTAAGTCAGTTAAACTGGGTCTACGTCGATTTTAAGTCTAAGCCTTTTAAATCGAGGGTCTGTAATAAAGTCCTCAAGGTCTTGCTCTAAAACAGACTTATACTTTGCGGGACTGAGCTCTCTTTCAAATTTCAAAAGAAGTTCAAGTTTGAATAAATCGTTCACCCTGCTTAAGTGAGGAGTATCTGGTCCTACTACCCTGTTTTCAAATCGTTGCCTAAGTCGTTTTGCAAGCACTTCAGCTCCGGCTTTTACCCTATCAGCGTCAGTATGTCTTAGGGATATCCTGATAAGCCTAACGTAGGGTGGATACAGGTATTCCTTTCTTTCTACAAGCTCGTTTTTAACGAGAGACTCGTGATCTGCGGCCACTACCTTTTGGATGACCCAGTGGTCTGGCGAAAAGGTTTGGACTACAACTTTTCCTCTTTCGTCAGCTCTCCCGGCTCTTCCTGCCACTTGTGTGAGCATCTGAAACGCGCGCTCGAAGGACCTGAAGTCGGGAAAGGTCAACATATTGTCTGCGCTCATCACGCCCACAAGAGCTACGTCCTTGAAGTCGAGTCCTTTGCTCACCATCTGAGTACCGACGAGTATGTCGAACTTTCTGTCTGCAAAATCGTTGAGAAGCTTAACGTGGGCGGTGCGTGAGCGTGTGGTGTCGAGGTCCATTCGGCCTACTCGAGCCCTTGGGAACAGTTCGCTTATTTCCTCCTCTATCCTTTCTGTGCCCAATCCTTTAGCGCTCACAGAGTGGCTTCCGCAGGCACTGCAGTTTTTAGGTGTGGGCGTGATGTGGTATCCGCAATGGTGGCAGTGTAGGCCACCCATGTGCTTGTGTACTGTTAGTGGTATGTCGCATCTCTCACACATAACTGTGTCCCCACAAGAGTCGCATTGCTGTGACGGAGCATATCCTCTTCTGTTTTGGAATAGGATGATCTGCTTGCCGTTTTTAATTGCCGTCTCCATCTTGTCGCGAAGAAGCTTTGAGAAACCTCCCTTCATGCTTCTATGCTTGTGTTCTTTTTTCAAGTCTGCAACCAGCACTTCAGGCAACATTACTCCAGAGTATCTCTTGGTTAAATCGACCTTAGTGATTCTGTCATTATCTGAAGCCCAAATCGTTTCCACGCTAGGAGTAGCTGATCCCAATACACAGGGTATTCCGCCCTTGTGAGCCATCCACAGCACCACATCGCGTGCGTGGTAGCGTGGAGCAGGGTCTTGTTGTTTATAGCTAGGCTCGTGTTCTTCATCAACAATAATGAGTCCCAAATTAGTGAAAGGCATGAACATCGCTGACCTAGCCCCCACAACTAAACTCCCTCCTTTATCATCGAGAACTTTAAGCCAAGTCTCCGTCCTCTCGCTAGCATTAAATCTTGAATGATAAACCGTCACCTTAGAGCCAAAGAATCTTTGGAGTCTCGTTATAAGTTGTGTCGTTAGCGCTATCTCAGGGACTAAGAATAGTACCTGTTGACCTGCTTTGATAGCTTCAGATATAAGGTGAACGTAAATTTCCGTCTTGCCTGATCCAGTCACTCCATTAAGTAGGGCTGGCACTCTTTTCACTAATGACTGGCGGATGGCGTTGTAGGCTGTGGTTTGGGTTTCAGAAAGAACTGGCAAAGGACTAGTCTCGCCCTTAAATGCCTCAACCCTTTCCATAGACCTCATCTCAATTGAGAAGACCTGCATATCAACAAGTTTCTTAATCACAGCAGAACTAACATCAGCATTCTTCTGCAGTTCTATCTTATCAACTGCCTCACCATCAGGAGCCATCTCCAAATACTTCAGCAAGACCCTAGCCCTCGCTGGCGCCTTCTTCTCAGAGGCATCCAGCTCAGCCTTCAACACCTCATCATCTCCCCTTAACTCTTCATCAAGACTAACAAACGCCTTCTTTTTAACCTTGTATTTATCCTTCAGCTCCTCCTCACTAATAGCTATGCCCTTATCAATTAGCATCCTCACTATTCGCTGGGGATACTTAATATTGAGCACTTCAGAAATCTCTTTCAAATCCATCCCCTTCCTAGCCTCTAATGCATCGAGCAAAAGCATAGCTGAATCGCTCAATCCATCAGCACTCGCCTGATTCAAATCTGGATTGAGAAGTATTCTAGTCTTACTCGCCAGTTTCATCCCTGACGGCATTGCAGCATTAACCACCTCACCTAAAGGACACATGTAGTACTGAGCCATCCATGACCAACAATCGATTTGGGCTTTAGTCACAACAGGTCTATCATCCACAACAGCCTCTACATCTCTTGGAAGATAGGCTTTAGGTTTATTATTATGAGTATGCCAAACCACGCCCGTCATCCTTTTATTCCCCAGTGGCACAACCACTCTCATGCCTACAGACGGGAGGGGGGGCTCACCCTGCCACCTATAAGTAAGCACCTTAGGCAAGGCCGTTGGCAGGGCAACGTCTAAATATGTTACTGGACTTTTGATAACATTCACAATTTCGGTACAAAGTACCATCTTCTGAACTTCATTTACGCCTTAAAATTCAGTAATTTTATATTATGACAAAATGTATCTCACACCTAAGTCCTGGTGACACTGCTCCGGACTTTAATTCGGTAAACCAAGACGGCAAATCTCTCAGCCTTGCAGATTACAAAGGCTCCAAGTTTGTCATCTACTTCTACCCTAGAGACATGACTCCTGGATGCACATCTCAGGCGTGCAATCTCACTGAGAATTTCGACGAACTTACTGCTAAAGGCATCAAGATCCTAGGCGTAAGTCCAGACACACCTGAGAAGCACTTAAAATTCATAGCTAAGTACAACATCGCGTTTGACCTATTAGCAGATGAAGACAAGAGCGTCCATCGCGCATTTGGGGTTTGGGGTGAAAAAAAGTTCATGGGTAAAATCTTCGACGGCACCCACAGAACCACCTTCCTCATCGACGAGTCAGGCACCATTGTAGATATCATCGCTAAACCTAAGGTAAAGGATCACTCTACTGAAATCTTAGCTGGATTCAACCTTTAATACGCGTCGAACACAAACTAAAAACCCTCATAAACAAATAGATAGCCACAACGTAAGTTCATTACGTTCCTATATAAATACCTTCGCTCAAAACAAATAATTATGGCTTCAGAACAAGAACAAAAGCAAAAGGCACTTAAGCTCACTCTAGAGCGCCTAGACAAGACTTATGGAAAAGGAATCGTAATGAAATTAGGAGATGAACCTGTTGAGCAGATAGATGCTATTCCTTCAGGATCACTTACTCTTGATTTAGCATTGGGCATTCAAGGCTACCCTAAGGGAAGAATAGTAGAAATCTACGGTCCAGAATCATCTGGTAAAACTACACTAGCTATTCACGCTATCGCAGAATGCCAAAAACAAGGCGGAATCTGCGCCTTCGTTGACGCTGAGCACGCCTTTGACAAGTACTACGCTGAATCTTTAGGTGTTGACACAGAAAACCTACTTATTTCTCAGCCAGACAATGGTGAGCAAGCTCTTGAGATTGCTGACAACCTAATAAGATCAGGAGCTATTGACCTACTAATCATAGATTCTGTTGCAGC